>JAGXKN010000001.1 GCA_018335195.1 Desulfobacterales bacterium | reverse complement strand
GCCGATGGTACTGCACGGGTAGCTGTGTGGGAGAGTAGGACGCCGCCGGAATTTTTTTCATAAGGCCCCGATGTCCAGCTGCTGGACATCGGGGCTTTTTTGTGCAATCATGGCAGAAAAATCCGAATATCGAAATTCGAAGCACGAAACAAATCCGAAATCCGAATACCAAATGACCAAAACAAAAAATCTCAAGCAAAGCCGGTTTTGATCATTTTCGAATTTCGGTGACTCGATATTGTTTATCCCTGCGGGATGCTTCGCGCGAATTTCAGATTTCGTGCTTCGGATTTATTTTTGCATATTTGCAAATTCCGGCGGATATCGGAGCCTGTGGATAAAAAACGCAAAAAACAGCTCATTCACTACCTTTCCGGTTTTGCCACCCAAAGCCGACTCGACGGCTTTGAACGGGTGCTGGCCAGTCGAACCCGGTATATCGCAGTGGCCCTGGAAAACATTTTCCAGCCGCACAACGCCAGTGCCGTGCTTCGAAGCATGGACTGTTTCGGCATCCAGGACGCGCATATCATTGAAAACGAATACGAATACCGGGTCAACCCGGACGTGGCAATGGGCGCCTCCAAGTGGCTGACCCTGACCCGCTCCAATTCCGCCCCGAACAATATCGAAGCTGCCATTCGACGCCTGCGCGCAGATGGATACCGTATCGTGGCAACCACGCCGCATGTCGGCGACACCTCGCTGGGAGATTTTGATCTGCATGCCGGCAAGGCGGCCCTGTTTTTCGGAACCGAGCTCGAGGGATTGTCTGATACAATGCTACAAAACGCGGATGAATTCTTACGGGTACCCATGTACGGCTTTACCGAGAGTTTCAACATTTCCGTGTCCGCGGCCATCATCCTCTATGAACTGTCCCGGAAACTCCGGCAATCCGGTATTGACTGGCATCTGTCCGAAGCGGAAAAAACCGACCTGCGCCTGGAGTGGCTCAAGCAGAGCGTGCGGCATTCAGACCTGCTGATCCGCCGGTATCTTGATGAACATTCCCTGTCTTCGGAATCCGCCTGAGCAGGCACTATATGTGTTTGCCCGGGCACAGGGCGAACACACAGGTTCGCCCCTACGGATATACGATTGTCAATGTCTGCATGCTTTGGCAAATTTCATAAGAATTCAATAAACTTCGTGATCTTCGTTTTCTTCGTGGTTATGATTTGGTCTAAGAACTTGTGAAATCATTCGGGGGGAGTCCGTGGAATTAATGACAGGCATCACGGTATTGGTGTTTCTGGGCGTGGCAGCCCAGTGGCTGGCCTGGCGGCTGCAGGTGCCTTCGATCATGCTGCTGCTCGTATTCGGCCTGCTGATCGGCCCGGTGAGCGGTCTGCTGAACCCGGATGCGCTGTTCGGGGACCTGCTGCCGGTCCTGGTTTCCCTCGGCGTTGCCGTGATCCTGTTTGAAGGCGGCCTGAGCCTTCGACTGGAGGAGCTCAAGTATACCGGGGACGTGGTCCGCAACCTGATAACCGTGGGCGTGATCGTCACCTGGGTGACCGGCGGCGTGCTGGCCTACTTTTTCCTGGATCTGCCGCTTTTGCTTTGCGCGCTGTTTGCCGCCATTCTCGTGGTCAGCGGGCCCACGGTGATCGGCCCACTGCTTCGCCACGTGCGGCTACCGCACAATACCGACGCCGCCCTGGAATGGGAAAGCATCCTGATTGATCCCATCGGCGCCCTGCTGGCCGTGCTGGTCTTTGATGTCATAGTCACCAGTTCCTCGCTTGCCGGCGGCACCATGGTTTTTTTCATCGGGATGGTGAAAATGCTGGCAGTCGGTTCGGCCCTTGGGCTGGGCGGGGCTTACGTACTGATCCGCATGATCAAGCGATTCTGGATTCCGGATTATCTTTATAACCCGTTTTCCCTGGCCCTGGTGCTGGTTGTTTTTTCCCTTTCCCATTTTCTGGCAGAAGAATCCGGCCTTCTGGCGGTCACGGTCATGGGCATTGTGGTAGGCAACCAGAAGTCCATCGCCCTGCGCGATATCATCGAATTCAAGGAGGACCTGCGGGTCCTGATTATTTCCCTGCTGTTTATCGTTTTGACCGCGCGGCTGGAGCTTGCGGACCTTGCTTTTATCGATTTTCGGGCGCTGGCCTTTATCATCCTGCTCATCGTGCTGTGCCGCCCGGCAGCCGTAATGCTCTCGGCGATGGGTTCCAAACTGCATCTGCGGGAAAAGATTTTTATGTCATTCATGGCCCCGCGCGGGATCGTGGCCGCGGCCGTGGCCTCGATTTTCGCCTTGCGGCTGGCCGAAAGCGGCTATCCCAAGGCCGATCAACTGGTGCCGCTGACTTTTTTTGTCATCATTGTCACCGTGTTTTTCTACAGCGCCATTGCCTCCCCGCTGTCCCGGGTGCTGGATATTGCCGAGCCGCATCCCCGCGGGTTCTTGATTGTCGGTGCTCATCAGCTGGCCCGGAAAATCGGCATTGCGCTCTATGATGCGGGCTGCCGGATCCTGTTGGTGGACAACCAGTCAGCCAATATCAAGGCTGCGCGAATGGCCGGGCTGCCCTGTTCTTACAGCAACGTGTTCACAGATAATATCCGGCTTTGCGGCATCGGCAGGCTGCTGGCCCTGTCTGCCAATGACGAATTAAATGCGTTGGCGGTTTTGCATTATCTGAAGATTTTTGACCGGATGGAAGTTTACCAGCTCCCGCCGGACGCAGAGGCGGTCCGTTCCGATGACGTACTGCCCAGGCATCTGCGCGGGCGGTATCTTTTTGATAAGCGGGCCAGCTTTTCCTATCTTTACGGCCGGATTCTGGACCGGGGGGTGGTCAAGACGGTGAAGCTCACGAAAAATTTTACATACGATGATTTTTCAGAGTATTACGAGGGCTCTGATATTCCCCTGTTTGTCATTGACGCGCGGGGCACGGTCAGTCCGGTGGCCACGGATGCGTCTTTTGATTTTTCTCCGGGCCAGACCCTGATCGCACTTGTCACGGCAAGGCAGGGCGATCCCGACCCGCCGGCCACGGTCAGCCGCCCCCAGCATCCGGATTATGAATGTAAGAGCCCATCGTAGCGTTTTGCTGCGTTTTCACTCCCGGTTGATCATGGCGGCCAAGTAGCCGGCGCCAAAGCCGTTGTCGATATTGACCACCGCTACATTCGAACTGCAGCTGTTGAGCATAGCAAAAAGCGGGGTGAGGCCGCCAAGGCTGGTCCCGTAGCCGATGCTCGTGGGCACGCCGATGACCGGCCGATTGACGAGTCCGCCCACCACACTGGGAAGCGCGCCTTCCATGCCCGCGGCAACGATGAGAACAGTGGCACGGTCAATGGCTTCCTTGTGCGCAAAAAGCCGGTGAATTCCGGCCACGCCAACATCATAGACGACCTCCACGCGATTGCCCATGGCCTGGGCAGTCAGGTAAGCCTCCTTTGCTACGGGAATATCCGAAGTGCCGGCAGACATCACCAGGATACTGCCTTTGCCCTGCACCCGGGGCGGGCTTTTTTCCAGTATGAGCATCCTGGCATCTTCATGGTAAACCGCTCCCGGAAAATGTTCGTTCAGATGCCCGGCTTTTTCTCCACTCACCCGGGTCACCAGCACGATGTTTTCCCGGGGGACCATCTTTTCCATGATGCCCGCGATCTGATCAGCGGTTTTGCCCTCTCCAAAGATGACTTCCGGAAAACCCTTTCGCAGGGAGCGGTGATGATCGACGTGAGCATATTCAATATCTTCCATGGAAAGGTGCTGGAGTTGTTCCATGGCCGAAGATACCTGCGTCCGGCCGTTTGCCACGGCTTCCAGGAGTTTTTGCAGATCCTCGGGGTTCATCAGCCGCTGGCCTATTGAAGTTCCTGTTCGATGATTTCACCGGAGGCCCCGTCGGTTTTGCCGCCCGAGTTTTGCGAGCCGCCGCTTTTCTGCGTGCTTTCCAGGGACCTGAGAATCGCCTCCAGAGACTGGACTTGGTCATTGAGGGCCTTGATCCGGTTTTGCATCTCTTGCATCCGGGTTTCAAATTCCCGGTTGCCGGATTGGCGCATTTCCTTGAGCCGGCTTTCAACGGCTTCGAAATCAAGTCGGTTTTCCTCCAGGGTGTTGATACGCCCGGAAAGCTGGTCGAGCCGATCGGTGATTTTTTCCCGCGCCTGCCGGATCTGTTCTATATCCGATGCTACGGTTTTGACCTGCCGGATGGTCTTTTCCATATCATTTAGCCGGTTGCTGTTTTCCTTTATCCTGGATGTGGTTTTTCCCAGCTCTGTGCTGATCTCGTCCACTCGTTTTTTTAACCGGGTTTGCACCTCTGAGATATCCAGCTGCACCTGGCTAACCAATTTCTGAATATTGTCTGCAGATTCGGTGTTTTTTTTTACCTGCTTTTCAAGGTCCCGGATCCGCGCCTTGAGCTGTTCGGTCTGGTTGGTCAGCATCCGGGAAATCGCGTCCATGCGTTCGTCAATCTTTCCGGAAAGATCCTGGATTTCGCTGTCTCCAGTGGCTTCAAGCGAATCGATGCGGCGGTCTATTTGATAATACCCGAAATACAGCAGTCCGCCCGCTGCAAACAGCGTCAGGAGCCACAAAAAGACGGGTCGCACCGCCGGGCCGCGGCGCCGGGCGGGCGCCTTTCGTTCGGGTTGAGCCGATGGTTCCTCCGGCGGCGTTTCCGGCTCTTCCTCGGAAAAATCGATTTTAAAACCCCTGGGGCCCTGTTCTTCTTCCATTTTCCTCAAGCAAAATCATTTTTGTCATGTTTTGTCATGTTGCCGGCTGGGAGATTACCACGAAATACACAAAGAAAACGAAGAATTTTTTTGATGTTATATATTTTGGCTTCGTGCGTTTTGTGATCTTCGCGGTTGCAGCGACCTTTCCGGTTTCAGTGCCCTGCCTGTCTTTACTCCCATTCAATGGTGCTCGGCGGCTTGGAGCTGATATCGTAGACCACCCGGTTGACCCCGTCGACCTCGTTGATGATCCGGTTTGAAATCTTGCCGAGCAGATCGTGGGGCAGCTTTGCCCAGTCCGCGGTCATGGCATCCACGCTGGTGACCGCGCGGATCGCAAGGATATTTTCATATGTGCGCTTGTCGCCCATCACGCCCACGCTTTTAATGGGCAGAAGCACGGCAAAGGACTGCCACAGTTTCCTGTAATATCCGGATTCCCGGATTTCTTCAAGCAGGATGGCATCTGCGCGGCGAAGCACCTCCAGTCTTTTTGCCGTAATTTCGCCGATAACACGGATGGACAGCCCGGGACCGGGAAACGGCTGGCGCCAGACCAGTTCGTCGGGGAGTTCCAGGGTTTCGCCAAGCTCTCGCACCTCGTCCTTGAACAGAAACTTGAGCGGCTCGATGAGCTTGAGCTTCATTTTCTCCGGCAGTCCGCCCACGTTGTGATGGGACTTGATAATTGAGGTGGGACCACCGAATGCGGACTGGGATTCAATGATGTCGGGATACAGCGTGCCCTGGGCGAGAAAGTCGGCGTTTTTAATTTTTTGCGCCTCGGCTTCAAAGACGTCCATGAAGATTTTGCCGATGATCTTGCGCTTTTCCTCCGGGTCCGTGACCCCTTGGAGTGCGTCAATGAACCGGTCTGCCGCATCCACGTAGTCGATGTTCATCCTCAGGTGCTGCGTGAAAATTTTTTTCAGGCGAACTCCCTCGTTTTGGCGCAGCAGCCCGTTATCTACAAATATACAGGTAAGTTGATTGCCGATGGCCTGGTGAATCAGCATGGCGGTTACAGACGAATCCACGCCGCCGGAAAGCCCCAGGATGACCTGTTTGTCGCCTACGGAATTGCGGATTTCGGAAATCGCTTCTTCTGCAAATGCTTTCATTGTCCATTCGCCACGGCAGCCGCAAACGGAAAACAGGAAGTTTTTGAGCATCTGCTTGCCTTTTGGCGTGTGCTCGACTTCCGGATGAAACTGCAGGCCGTAAAATCCCCGGGCCGGGTCCCCGGCTGCAGCCATGGGCGTGTTTTCCGTTGTGGCCGTGACCTCGAAGCCTTGGGGCAGGCCTGTGATGGAATCGCCGTGGCTCATCCAGCACTGGGTGCCCTGTCCGACACCGGCAAGAAGTGCGTCCTCCTTCCGGATCTGCAAACGGGCAAACCCGTATTCCCGTTTTTCCGCCCCGGAAACCGTGCCGCCCAGGGCGTCGACCATGAACTGCATGCCGTAGCAGATGCCCAGCACCGGCACGCCCAGGTCAAAAATTTCCGGCGTCGCCCTGGGGCTGTCTTCTTCGTATATGCTGGCCGGACCGCCCGACAGGATGATACCTTCGGGGTGAAGGGACTTGAGGCGTTCGATGTCTATGTCCGGGGGTTCGATCTGGCAGTAAACTTTTTGTTCCCGCACGCGCCGGGCAATCAGCTGGTTGTACTGGGAGCCGAAATCGATGACGACGATCATGTTTTCCTCGGATCTGGCGGTGGTTTGGGAGCCCGTCAGGCAATGGATGCAGGCCCGTGCAAATCATTTGATTAAACAAAATGAATATGTTAAAGCAGGCCGAAAATGTCAACGGGAATTTTACAAAACCTGCAGAAAACGGAGATTTTTGCGTGATCATCCAGGTATATGAAATCCAGGCGCCCCGCGAAGCCGAAGAAATGATCTCTCTGGGCGTGGACCACGTCGGCAGCGTGATCACGGAAGCCGGCGGCAGCCGGCAGGTAAGGGATACCATTCGGCTGGTGGCAGAATCCGGGGCCAAAAGCAGCTTAATCCCATTATTTTCGGATATGGATCAAATCAGCGCGGTCCTGGATGAATACCGGCCGGATATCGTTCATTTCTGCCAGGGCGTTTTCGATGAGACAGAAGACTGGGCCACGCGCTGCGGCCGGCTGATATCCATGCAGGCCACTGTAAAGGAGCGGTTTCCGGAAATCGCCGTGATGCGATCCATTCCCGTACCGCCGCCCGGTCCGGCCGATCATCTGCCGATTACTGAATTGGCGGGACATTTTGAGCTGCTGACCGATTATTTTCTCATAGACACGCTGTTAATGGAAGGCGAGGCGGTTGCCGGGCAGCCGGAGAGCGGTTATGTGGGAATCACCGGAAAAACCTGCGACTGGCGGGTGGCCGCCCAACTGGTGCAGCAGAGCAATATCCCGGTGATTCTGGCTGGCGGGCTTTCGCCGGACAATGTCTATGACGCGGTGCTTGCGGTTCGGCCCGCCGGCGTGGATTCCTGCACCCTGACCAATGCAGTGGATGAAGCCGGGGCGTTTGTCCGGTTTCAAAAGGATCCGGAGAAAGTGGCAAGGTTTGTCCGGCAAGCCCGGCGGGCTGAGCAGGAAGTGTAAGCTTCCTTTTGTTTTATAGGGTCTTGGTGTTGAATAAGGGTTAAATTCGAAATTCGAATATCGAAATTCGAAACAATATCGAATGAATGAATTTATAAATGTTCGAAACTCCAAGATAAGGTTTCTGTCATTTGAACATTCGGATTTCGGATTTGTTTCGGATTTCGTGCTTCGTGCTTCGGATTTATGGCGGAAAGCATTTTAATAGAATGCAAGCCTTTTAATATTATTATTTTTGTAACCATAGGAGAACAACCAACCATGTACGAAAGCGGTGATCTGAAAAAGGGGCTGAAGATCGAAATCGACGGCGAGCCCTATGAAATCGTGGGCTTTGAATTTGTCAAGCCCGGCAAGGGGCAGGCCCTGTACAAGTGCAAGCTCAAGAATATGATTACCGGGGCGCAGTTTGACAAGACCTACCGCTCCGGGGAAAAGGTCAACAAGGCGGATCTCGAAGAGCAGGAAATGGAATACCTGTATACCGACGGGGAGCATTATTACTTTATGAACACCTCCACCTACGAGCAGGAATCCATGTCCGCCGGGCAGCTCGGCGAATCCGTGAAGTACCTCAAGGAAAACACGGTCTGCGACGTGCTGCTTTTTCAGGGAAGACCCATCGGCATTTCCCTGCCCAACTTTATTGAGATGAAAGTGGTGCGCGCCGATCCCTGGGTCAAGGGCGATACCGCCTCGGGCAGCTACAAGCCCGTCGAGCTGGAAACCGGCCTGGAAATCCAGGTGCCCCCGTTTATCGAGGAAGGCCAGAAAATCCGGATTGACACCCGCACCGGGCAGTACGTGGAGCGCATCAAAGAGTAACCCCCGGTTGGATTTTTCCTTGACAGTGTAATTTTTATTCTGGTAATGAGTGAGGCTTCATTCATTGAATGAACATTCATTCAATTATTGCATTTGAGTTAAAACAATGAGGCGGGTTATCAGCCGGCAACACAAAATAAATATGGATCAAACCAGCGTTAAATACAACCAGATCCTCAATGCCGCGATCAAGGTATTTGCAGAGCAGGGTTTCCACCAGGCGACCATATCCCAAGTTGCCCGGGAGGCCGGGGTGGCTGATGGGACGATTTATCTGTATTTCAAAAACAAGGCCGATATTCTGTCCAATTTTTTCAGCTACAAGACCCGTCTGGTGTTTGACCGGTTCCGGCATGCGGTGGACCAGGCCGAAAACGCCGAGGCCAAGCTCAAGAGCTTAATCGCGCTTCATCTGGGAGAGTTCCAGCGTGACCGGAACATGGCCGTGGTCTTCCAGCGGGAAACCCTGCTGGCCCGTTATATGGATGAAGAAAGCATTCGAGAGATCACCAGGACCTATATGGATCTGCTCGAGGAGATCCTCCGGCAGGGCCAGGCAGAGGGCAGCATCCGCCAACAGCTTCCCATCGGCCTGGCCAAGCGTTTCATTCTGGGCGCGGTCAACGAGGTGATCAACACGTGGATTGTCACGGGGGAGGACAAGGATCTGGCCGCAATGGCCGCCCCGCTGGTGGATCTTTATTTCAAGGGCATCGGTGCGAAAAATGCCGGGTAGGGACGGCAATCCAACCCGACCGTTTTCCGGATCGGGCGGATTTCGGATTCGTAAATGTCTTCATCATAACCATATATAAAAACCATACCATCGCAGTTTTTGGCAAACAAAGGGAGAAAGACTTATGGCACAGCAAATTTCGGATCGCCGGGACATCGACTTTGTCCTGCATGAACAGTTGAAAGTCGGGGAGTTCAGCAAGCATGAAAAGTATGCGGAGTTTAACAAGAAAACCGTTGACCTGATTGTCAACGAAGCGCGGAACCTGGCTGTCAAGGAAATTCTGCCCACCCGCAAGGAAGGCGACCGGGAGGGATGCAAGTTCGACAAGGGAACGGTCACGACACCGGAGATGTTCAAGCGTCCCTTTAAGCTGCTCAAGGAGGGCGAATGGGTGGCCATGCCCGAAGACCCCGACTGGGGCGGCCAGGGTATGCCCAGAAGCGTTTCCATGGCAGCGGCCGAATACTTCAATGGCGCCAATTATTCATTTATGATGTATGCGGGCCTGACCCACGGCGCAGGCCGGCTGGTGGAGACATTCGGCACGGATCGTCAGAAAAGTCTTTTTCTGAAAAACATGTATACCGGTGAATGGACCGGCACCATGCTGCTGACCGAGCCGGTGGCCGGATCCGACGTGGGCCGGCTGGAAACCAAGGCCGTGCCCCAGGGCGACGGTACATACAAGATTACCGGCCAGAAGATCTTCATCTCCAGCGGCGAGCATGATCTTGCCGAAAACATCGTCCACCCGGTGCTGGCCCGCATCGAGGGCGCCCCTGAAGGTACCAAGGGGATTTCGCTTTTCCTGGTGCCCAAGTACCGGGTCAAAGAAGACGGGAACCTCGGGGAGTTCAATGATGTCAACTGCGTGGGCATTGAAGAAAAGATGGGGATTCACGGCAATGCCACCGCGACGTTGAGCCTCGGTGACAAGGACAACTGCGTCGGCGAGCTGCTCGGCGAGGAAAACAAGGGCATGCGCGCCATGTTCCTGATGATGAACGAAGCCCGCCTGCTGGTGGGAATGCAGGGATTTGCCACTGCCACGGCATCCTATATCGAGGCGGTCAATTACGCCAAGGAGCGCATCCAGGGCCGGCATCTGACAAAAATGCTTGAAAAGGACGCCCCTGCGGTTCCCATTGTCCAGCACCCGGACGTGCGCCGTATGCTTATGAACATGAAGGCATACGTCGAAGGCATTCGCAGCCTGCTCTACTATACCGCATGGCTCGAGGACAGGGCAGACACCATCGACGACGAAGAAGAAAAAGAGAAAAACCACGGTCTCATCGACCTGCTTATCCCGATTGCCAAGGGGTATGTCACGGACCGGGCCTTTGACGTCTGCAATTACGGCATGCAGGTTTTCGGCGGATACGGTTATACCAATGAATATCCCCAGGAACAGCTGATGCGCGACTGCCGGATTACCCAGATTTATGAGGGCACCAACGGCATCCAGGCCATGGATCTGATGGGCCGGAAGCTGGGCATGAAAAAGGGCAAGCTGGTCATGGACCTCATGGGCGAGGTCAATGCCACCATCAGCAATGCCAAGGCCCAGGAAAAGGTCAAGCCCCATGCAGAGCGCCTGGAAGAGGCATTGAACAAGCTGGGCGAGGCGGCCATGCACCTGGGCAAATCCGCCATGTCAGACAAACTCATGGAAGCATTCGGCTACGCCTATCCTTTCATGGAGGTGTGCGGCGATGTGGTTATGGCCTGGATGCTGGTGTGGCGAGCATCCATTGCGGAACAGGCGCTGGAAAAGGCCAAAAAGAAGGATGTGCCCTTCTACGAGGGCCAGATCAAGAGCGCCCAGTTCTTCTGCAATACCGTGCTGCCCGCGACCCTGGGCAAGCTCAATGCCATTCTGGCCACTGACGGAGCAGCCGTGGAAATCGACGAAGCCTCCTTTATCGGGTAAGACGCGGCCTGGAAGATGCGGGCGGATACGCGCCGGAAACGGCAGGGGGGCTTTAATATGCAAGCCCCCGTTTTTTTAGGACGGGAAATTTTTCTTGACTCAGGATGATTTCTTAACTAATGATGTTTGTTCGTCCATTCACAATATATCAAGTGGTTTATCGAGCAGGGGGGTTGTGATCGGAAATATTAAGCAAATGCTCGAAATTACAAGACGAAAGGAGCGAGGCACGATATCATGGAACACGCGCTGATTTCACCTGCGGCATATACAATATTCGGAATCCCCACGGTCATTTTTTCCGTGCTGATCCCGATTGTTGCGGTTGCCCTTTTTGCCTATATCATCGCCAAGAGACTCGCCCCGCTGGTCAAGGCAAGACCGGATGAACGTTTTGACCGTCCCGGTAAACGGGTTTTCGATGTCCTCAAAATTTGGCTGGCTCAGTGGCGGCATCCGCGTTACATGACGGCCGGGGTGATTCACATTGTCATATTTTTCGGTTTTCTGATTCTCAGCATCCGGTCCACTGAAATGGTGATCAAGGGGATCTCCGAGGGTTTCGTTTTTCCGGGTTTAAACACCTGGCTTGGCGACGTTTATTACGCCCTGAAGGATTACGCGGCAACCGCGGTCTTTATTGCCGTTGTGGTCGCCTTTGTTCGCCGCGTCTGGTTTAAGCCGGCGCGCTACGCCTACCCGGAATCCTATGGCGAGGATCATACATGGGAAGCCCTGCTGGTGCTCGGATTTATTGCCATCCTGATGGTTACCGAAAGCCTTTACGAGGGTGCGGCCGTAGCCGCTCAGCTCCAGGCCGGACTGACACCGGATTTTCTGGCACCGCTCACGCTGGGTTGGCTTTTCAAGCTGATGCTTGCGGATTCCGCCCGGGCAACGATGCAAAGCCTCCATATCTGGTCTTATTATATCCATGATATCATCTTTTTTACGTTTCTGTGCTTCCTGCCGCTGGGCAAGCACTTCCACGTGATCACCTCGATTTTCAACGTCTATTTCATGCGCCTGGACAAGGGCAACATCCGGCCGGTTCGCTACGGCGTGGACGAGCAAGCCCTGGACGATCTTGAATCGTTCGGCGTAAAGCGGTTCGAGGATTTTACCTGGAAGGACATCCTGGATTTTTACACGTGTGCGGACTGCGGGCGCTGCTCGGACAACTGCCCGGCCAACACCGTGGGCCGGCCGCTTTCGCCCCGGTTTATTTCGCTCAAGGGCAGGGACTACGCATTTGAACATTATCCGATTTTCGGGGATTTCATTAAGACCGATGACAACATCATGGGCAAGATCTATTCCGAGGATGAGATTTGGTCCTGTACCACCTGCGGCGCCTGTGAACAGGAATGCCCCATCGGCATTGAATATATCAACAAGATCGTGGATATGCGTCGGGGGATGATTGAGGAGGGCAACGTGCCCCAGTCCCTGCAAAAGCCCCTGCAATCGCTGGAAAAACGGGGCAATCCCTACGGCAAGATGGAAAAGAAACGCGCGGAATGGTCCAAGGAGCTTTCCGAGGAATTCGAGATCAAGGTGCTCGAGAAGAAGGGGACCACTGCCGATACCTTGTATTTTGTCGACAGCGTGACCTCCTATGACGAGCGGATGCAGTCCGTGGCCCAGGCCACGGCCCGGATTCTGCAAAGCGCCGGAATCGATTTCGGCATGCTGGGCAAAAACGAGAAGGACAGCGGCAACGAGGTCCGGCGATTCGGCGAAGAGATGCTGTACCAGGAACTCAAGAACAATAACATCGAGGCCATCGTCAATTCCGGGGCAAAGCGGATTGTCACCGCCGATCCGCACGCATATAACGTAATCAAAAACGATTACAACAGCCCGGATCTGCCGCCGGTGGAGCACATTTCCCAGTTTCTGCAGAACAATATCAGCAACGGCAAAATCCAGTTAAATAGTCTGGACGAGGAGGGACGTCAGAAAGTCTTTACCTATCACGATCCCTGTTATCTCGGCCGGCATAATGATATATATGATGCCCCCAGGGCGGTTATTGACGCCATTGCCGGCGCTAACCGGATTGAAATGACCAGAAGCCGGGATCGTTCCTTTTGCTGCGGCGGCGGCGGCCTGATGCTGTTCTATGAGCCCGAGGAAGATGAACGCATGGGCGTGCGACGGGTGAAAATGGCCCGGGAAGCGGGTGCAACCGTGATCGTCACGGCCTGCCCCTTCTGCCTGACCAATATTGAAGACGGCATTAAGGTGGCCGGTCTGGAGGGCCAGATGGAAGTAATTGATCTGTGTGAACTTGTTGCACAGCAGATGAGACATTAACAAACAGGTAAGTGGGAGGAACATATGGAAATTTTAGTATGTGTCAAGCGCGTTCCCGATACCGCAGAAAACGAGATCGAGATCAACAGCGAGGGCAATGACATTGAAAGAGACGATCTGGTTTACTCGGTAAATGAATGGGACAATTACGCGGTGGAAGAAGCCATTCAAATGGTGGACAAGCACGGCGGTTCCGTGACGGTGGTTACCGTGGGTGACGAGGAATCCGAGGAGGTCCTGCGCCGGGAAATGGCCATGGGTGCAGAAAACGGACTCCTGCTCACAGACGATGCCTTTGAGGGTTCTGACGGCAGGGGTATTGCCGCGCTCCTGAAAGCCGCCGTGGAAAAAGGCAATTATGACCTGATCATGACCGGCGCCCAGGCAGACGAGGGCTATGCCCAGGTCGGCGGCATGCTGGCCGCGATGCTGGACTATCCTTACGCCTCCCTGGTCAACATGATCGAGGTCGGCGACGGCAAGCTCAAGGTCGGCCGGGAAATCGAAGGCGGCAACATGGAGGTCAACGAGATTGATCTGCCCTGCGTGCTTTCCATTCAGACGGGCATTAATGAGCCCCGTTACGTGGGCATCCGGGGCATTCGCAAGGTTGCTTCCGTGGAGATCCCGACACTTGGCGCCTCTGACCTGGGCCTGGATGCCGGCTCCGTGGGCGAGGACGCAGCCAGGGTCAAGCGGATTGACTACTTTGTCCCGGAAATGGGTGAAGGCGCCGAGATGCTTGAGGGCAGCACCGATGAGATCATCGACAAACTCATTGAACTCTTAAAGTCCAAAGGAGGGATAAAGTAATGGCCCAAATTTTTGCATATATCCTGCATTCCGATGGTGTACTCGATGATTCGGCCCGGGAACTGCTGGCTGCAGCCAAGAAGATCGATGCCGGCGCAGAGGTAACCGCGATCGTTACCGGCAAGGGCATTGATGATGCCTGCAGCAAGGCGGCCGAATCCTATAAGAGCGTATGGAAAATCGACAATGACGCGCTTTCCTATCCCAACGCGGAAGTGGTGAGAAAAGCGCTGCTGTCCCTGCTGCCGGCAGACGGCATCCTGCTGCTGCCGCATGATACGTTCGGCATGGACCTGGGCCCGGGACTTTCCGTCAAGCTCGATTCCGCATTCGCGGCTGACGTGGTGGATATCGAAGGCGTGGAGGGAAACACCCTGAAGACCATCCGCCAGGAGTTTACCGGCCAGGTCAACACGCACGTGCACTGTGACATTTCCGCCGGCGCGGTCATCAATATCCGGCCCGGCGTTTTCCAGGCCGCAGAAGGCCAGGCCGGCGAGGTGGTGGACAAGTCCGGCGAACTCGGCGATCTTTCGGCCAAGCGCAAATTCATCGAGGTCCAGGAAGCCGAGGCCGGCGAAGTCGATATCACCAAGTCAGACGTGCTGGTTTCCATCGGCCGCGGCATCGAAGACGAGGACAACCTGGAAATGGCATTCGAGCTGGCCGAGGCCATGGGCGCAGACGTATCCTGTTCGCGGCCCATCGTGGACGCCAAGTGGCTGGAAAAGGCCCGCCAGGTGGGTACTTCCGGCAAGACCGTCAAGCCCAAGGTCTACATGGCCATGGGCATCAGCGGTTCATTCCAGCACATGGGCGGCGTCAAGGGCAACCCCTTTATCGTGGCCGTCAACAAGAATCCCAAGGCCCCGATTTTCCAGGTGGCCGACGTGGGCGTGGAAGCCGACATCCTGGAGTTCATCCCGGAGATCACCGAGAAAATCAAGGAACTGTAACCGAAATTTTCAATTTTACCGCATTTACTGCGTCAGATGATGCCCCGCATCGTTCACTATAGCGGGGCATCATCTTCCTTGTATCTGCGGCAAACTTAAAAATCGCTCAATTTCGGTGTAAGAGACGCCCCTGCTATTTATTGGACATCGTAGCATTTCCGCATGTAATCTTTGATCATTCGTCTGGCGGAAAATTTCGGGGCGTTGGACTTGATGGTTTCCTTCATGACCCGGACCCAGCCATGCGGGGTACCTTCTTCGCCGGCCCGGTAATACAGCGGGATGATCTCTTTTTCCAGCAGTTCGTAAAGCGCCCCGGCATCCTCGCTGTCGCGCTCCGGGATTTCGTCCCCGGATCCAAATCGCCACCCGTTTTTGATCGTTTGTCCATGGTCGTCGGTTTCTTCGCTGTAGCCCTCCAGCCACCATCCGTCCGGAGTGCTCAAGTGGGGTACGCCGTTTAGCGCGGCTTTCATGCCGCTTGTGCCGCTGGCTTCCATGGGCGGGGCAGGGTTATTGAGCCAGGCATCCACGCCGTGGGTCAGGTACTGGGCCAGCATCTCATTGTAGTTTTCCACAAAGGCGACTCTTCCGGCAGTTGCCGGATTTCGGGCCAGTTCGAAGATTTTGTGAATCAGTTCATGTCCCTGGGCGTCGTCGGGATGGGACTTGCCCGCGAAAATGAGCTGGATCGGCCGCCAGGGATCGTTTAACATTTTTTTGAGCCGTTCCAGATCCGTAAAAATCAGATCCGGCCGCTTATAGGGGGTAAATCGGCGGGCAAATCCCAGTGTCAGGACGGAAGGATCCAGCATTATCCCCATGGCCGTAATCTGGGATGGGTGGGCTTGGCCGGATTCCCATCGGTTCCGCGCCTTGTGGCGGATATAATCGATGAGTTTGAGCTTTAACCAGTAGTGTGTCTGCCAGAGTTCATGATCCGGAATTTCCTCGATAAATTCCCAGATCGCCGGGTTGTCATGGGCATTGAGCCAGCCTTCGCCGAAATACTTGTTAAACAGGAGCCGCATCTTGGGCTCCAGCCAGCTCGGCAGGTGCACCCCGTTTGTGACATGATCAATGGGCACTTGGTCCTCGGTGTGCTCCGGCCACATGCCCTGCCACATGTGCCGGCTCACCCTGCCGTGGCGCCGGCTCACCCCGTTGGCCTTTCCGGAAAGTTTCAGTGCCAGGGCTGTCATGTTAAAGCCCGCCTCCGGCTTATCCGGATGACGGCCCAGATCCAGAAACCCTTCCCTGTCCAGGCCCAGCCGGGGCCAGTAGGTTCCAAAGTATTTTTCGATCATTTCAAAAGAAAACACGTCGTGCCCGGCCGGTACCGGTGTATGCGTGGTAAACAGGCTCATTTCCCGCAGCTGCTGCCGGGCCTGCTCAAAGTCGGCCCCGTTTTCCAAGAGTTCGCGCACCTTTTCCAGCAGGGCGAAGGCCGCATGGCCCTCATTTAAATGCAGCATCCGGCAGTCGATGTCTATGGCTTTAAGCACCCGGTATCCGCCGATGCCCAGCACGATTTCCTGCAGCAGGCGTTTTTCCGGGTCACTGGTGTAGAGCCGCTGGGAAATGGAGCGGAGTTCGGGGTCGTTTTCTTCAAGATCGGTATCCATGAGCAAAAGGCTCACCCGGCCTACAGGCACCTTCCATATGCCGAGCTGCAGCGGCACGTGAGTGATATGCGATATCGACACCCGAAGTTGCCCGCCGTCTGCGGTGTAGACCGGGTTAATGGAAGCAGCCGACTTGTCGACCTCCTGGGTATAATTTTCCTGCCAGCCGTCCTGCTTGATGACCTGGTAGAGATATCCCGCGGGATACATGAATCCCAAGGCAACCAGCGGAACGCCCATGTCGCTGCATTCCTTGAGATGGTCTCCGGCAAGAAATCCCAGGCCGCCGGCGTAAAAGGGAAGTGAATGATGCAGCCCGTATTCAGCGGAAAAATATGCCACGCAGCCCGCGTTTTCTTCCGGTCCGGAGTGTGCGCCGAGCGGCGGTTCTTTTAAATACTTGTTGAAGTGATACATCACCAGGTCATAATGGCGCATGTAGTTGCGGTCTCGGGTGGCCTTTTTCAGAGTATCTGCCGGCAGATGCCTGAGCATCAGGTCCGGGTTGTGGCCGCTTTCTTTCCATGCCTGGCGGTCCAGCATTTTAAAAAGCATTCGTGCCTGCGGGTTCCAGCTCCACCAGAGGTTTTCCGCCAGGTCCTCCAGGCCTTTTAATTGTTCCGGAAGGTGCGGGAAGTTTTGGGTATCCGGGGTTTGCACATCCAATGGCAACTCCTTGCGGCCCGCCCGGAAGGCGGGCCGCATGAATTAATAGGTTAAAGTTTCTCGGGTTCACAGAGGTACTCGGCGCTTTTGGCCGCGCGGCCGCAGTTTCTGCAGACAAACTGCGCATCGCGCACGTACTGCTTGTAGTCCTCGAAATTGTTTTTCACGTATCCGATGGCACTGGCCACGCACAGGTGCGATTCATGGCCGTAATGCATGTCCGGAATTTCAAAGGGCAGCGGGAAGATGTCTTTTGCCATGGTCGGCTCCTTTCGTTTGAAGAGTTTGCTTGTTTTTTAACCGTTTCTTATTCCAAAACATAGGATCCGCGGAAAAAAAGTCAAACCCGGGCCGGGCACTGCAATTCGGGCCCGATCTCAGCCGTAGTTTTGCTCAATTGTTCGGATGAGTTTCAGCAGCACGGTGTTGACGGGAAGCGCCAGGCCATGCCGGGCGCCCACTTCGATCAACTTGCCGGCAAACATCTCCACCTCGGTTTTCCGGCCCGCCTCCACATCCTGGCACATGGAGGTCCGTCCCCGGGGGGAAAGCGTGTAAAGGATTTCATGCCAATTATCGATGTCTTCCGGGGTCAGGTTGATGCCTTCTGCCCGGGCGACTTCCCGGACTTCCTGCATGGCCATATCCATGAGATCCCGGGTTTCGGAAGTTTTTTGAAACACGCCGAAAGGAGCGCGCAGCGCAGCAGAGACCTGGTTGACGCCGACATTGATCATGTACTTCCACCACAGCACCCGGCCCATATCTTCGGGGATCTGATAGCCGATGCCGGCAAGATCCAGATACCGGCTGACCTGTTTGGCCCGGTCGCTTAATTCCGGGTTCGTAAGTTCGCCGAAGTAGAGCGTTCCTTCCTGGGTGTATCGCACGGTGTTGTCCTGCCGCAGGGCGTCAATGCCCAGGGCCACGGCATAAACCACCTTGTCTTCGCCGAATGTTCGCATCAGCCTTTCTTCGGAGTCAATGCCGTTCATCACGGACAGAATCCGAGTGTTATCAGATACCCGGTTTTCCATATCGGTTATGGCCTGGTCCAGGTGATGATATTTGACCGCCAGGATGATCAGGTCCGCCGGTGGCTCCTTCTCGGAAATATCCGTTACTTTGGCCGGCAGGTGCTGATCGTTGATGATCAGTCCGTTTTCTTCCAGCCGTTTTTTCCGCTCTCCGCCGGCCAGAAACGAAACCGAGGCGTTTTGCGAGTTGTAGAACTTGCTGTAGTAAAAGGCGCCCATGGCGCCCGGGCCGACGATGCATACCCGTGGTGTTGTATCCATACTTCTGCCTCCTCGGAAAGGTTGATTTTAAACCACGAAGCTCACGAAGTTACTCCTTTTTATATTATTCATTTTTGCAAAAGGATCCAGAGATGGACAAGCGTGTATTGGTAGGGGCGTATTTCCGGGCAACAATTTTCGGGGTTATGATACGGCGTGCGTATCTACTTCAGCGATTACAGTTATTTTTGACCCGGTTTAAATTTATGCACCCGGTTTTTGAAGTGTGTTAGCGTTTCGGTATTGGTATCCCCGCCGTAGCGCATCCGGATGTAGAGATCCGTGATGGTCTTGACTTCTTCCCGGAGATCCGGGCGTCGGTCTGCGGCAAATGCGGCATAATCCTTCGGCCCCATGCCCGCTGGCCGGGCCGGGCCGGCGCGGGCCAGTTTCCTGCAGAACTTTTCATAATATTTTGACACCGGGTCCTTTCGCGCGCGGGGACGGCGGAATTGCAGCACCGCGTACAAGCCGGTAATGCCGGCGACCAGGCCCAGGCCGAAAAGAAGCGCGGCAGACATGCCCTTCCAGGATCGCCAGTAGATGCCGAGCTTTTCGAGCAGAGCCTGCTGTTCTTCCCGGGAATAACCGTGAAACCAGGCTTCCCATTGCAGGGACAGCGCGTCCCAGCCCCATTGCACCTGTTCAATAAGCGACTGAACCGGTCCCAGGTATTTGCCGGCAAATCCGCCGGACAGCTCTCCCGGCGGAAGCGCTCCTTGTGCGCCCTGGTTCAGGCGGGCCGGGGCAACCATAAGGGTCGGGTCCACCCGGTTCCATCCGGCTTCCGGATACCAGACCTCCACCCAGGCATGGGCGTCAGATTGCCGGATAACCAGGTAACCGGCAAACGGGTTGCGTTCGCCGCCAAGGTATCCGCCAACAATCCGTGCCGGGACCCCGGCTGCGCGCATCAGGTAGGCAAACGCGGAAGCATAATGCTCGCAATAGCCCCGCCTGGATTCAAACAGAAACTCGTCCATGGGGTCATCTCCCAGCAGCGGGGGGTTCAGTGTATAGGCAAATTCGCCGTCTCCGAGGTATTTCAGCCCCCGGTCCACGATCTGTGAGGCATTATCTGCACCCTTGCTCAGTTGCGCGGCCAGTTCCCGGGTGCGCGGATTGCCTTCTTTTGGCAGTCTTCGTGCCGCATCCACGCCCCAGTCAGACTTGCCGGGTTTCTGCCCGGGATAGGAGCGCATTTCATACCTGCGCTTGCGGGAGATGGTGCGCCGGGATTGAATGGTAAAATCCCGGTAAAAAGTGCTCCATCTGGTGGGCGCCCGTGCCGGCACATCCAGGGCAAAGATCCATTGATCGTTGTGGGGTTCAATGGAGATGGTATAGTCCACCGGGTTTTGGCCCTGGAGCGGTTCGCTGCGTTCCGGCACCCGTTCGGGCCTGTGCCAGCTGCCGTTGTCCAGCCGGGAAAAAACCACGCCGCGCCAGTAAAGCTGTTCCGGCGGCGGGATCCGGCCTTTGAATTCAGCCCGGAATGCCGCCTCGTCGTTTTTCACCAGACTGGAAATGCTGCCCGGCGAAAGCTGTCCGGAAAAACCGCTCCGGGCCTGCCCGGCCTGGCGCATACCGAACAGGCTGCCCTGCATGCGCGGAAACAGCAGAAACAGGATGATCATCAGGGGGATGGCCTTCCCCAGGAGGATCCCTGCCCGCTTCAGGTCGGACCGGTACCCGCCATAGGGGTTGTTGATGCGCACAAGGGCCGCCGTTGTCACAAACACGGAAAAGAACATGTACAGGGTGATGGTAAAGGTTTCGGTCTGCAGCAGGCTGCTGATGATAATGAAGTAGGCGATAAACACCGTGATCATCCGGTCCCGGTGCGTGCTGCTTTCAAAAGGCTTCAGTGCGGCCATGACTGCCAGCAGCCCGATGTATGCTTCCGGCCCGAGGCGGGTGCTGAAAGTGGCCAGAAGCCCGGCAATTCCGATAAGCGCCAGCACGATGCGCACCGGCCGGTTGGGCCGGGGCCAGCCAAAGCGCAGAGAGGCCAGCAGGTAACCCCACAGGCCGATACACCAGGCGATGATCCACAGCGGCAGTTGCAGAGTGTGGGGAAATACGGCAACAATGAGCGCCATAGTCAGAGCGGGTGTGTATTTGCGTTCTTCGCTCATATCCCTTTGTCGCCTTTGCCGGATAAGGCCAGGGCTTTCAGGCACCGGTGCTTGTGCTGCTCTCCGCGTCCCGGCGGAATAAAGGTTTCCGGAAGCCGGAGCCCGTATTCGATGTTGGTGCGTGCGGCCTTGATGATCAGGTCGCACAGGCGCGAAAGCTTTTTTTCCGCATCATCGGATTTGACCGCGTCATAGTCGAAAATCAGGATGGTTTGTCCGCGGCCGCCGAATTCCTTGGTAAACAGCCCCTGTCCCCGGGAAAAGGTTTTCCATGAAATCCTGCGGATCGGATCTCCGGGCTGATAGGTTTTCATACCCATGAAATCGTCCGCCCCGTGAAGGATGCCGGGTCCTTCGGCCTCAGCTCCGTCCGCGGTGGATTCATGCACCTGGAACGGGCCGGCCAGGGGCTCGGGGTAGACCACGCAGGAAAGTTCCATTCTAAGGGTGGACCAGGTATAAAACAGGCCCAGGGGAAAGCGGGTGTGCACGGTGACCGGGCCCGGGCTGAAAACGCCACGCTGCCGGGTCGTGGCCCGGACCGGAATCCGGGTTACAGCCCCGGCGGCTACGTCCTCGGTGGTCCGGTGCGTCTTTTCAATGGAAAAAACCAGGGCCGGGCGCAGGACGTTTTCCGAGTATATCTGAAAATCAAACATCGCGGCTTCCCCGGCAAATACGGGTTTGGCAGAAACCGAAAGCACCCGGAGCCCGACCAGGTTGCGGTGGGTGTGCAGCATGGAAACCAGGGACATGGCCCCCAGCAGAAAAACCAGCAAAAAACCCAGGTTGTTGTTGTAGTTGATGGAACCCACGAGCATGGCAAGCAGGGCCAAAAAAAACAACATGCCGTGGCGGGTGGGCAGCATATAGGTGCGGTGTCGGGTTATGGTGACCGGCAAACTCACCGGGCTTCTGCGCCCGGGCTTTTTTTTCGGCGCGGCCGTGTTTTTCAAAGCGGTACCGGGATTTCTGAAAAAATGTCCATCAGTTGTTTTCTGGGAATTTCCATGCGGTCTTCCGCAGAGCGGAGGCGGTGGCCAACGACCCAGGGCAGCACCTGCTGGAGATCTTCGGGAATGGTGTAGTCCCGTCCGTGCAGACAGGCCCAGGACCGGGCCGCCCGGGACAGAGCAAGGCCGGCGCGCGGGGAAAGTCCCACGTGAAAATGGTTGGCGGTTCGGGTGAAATGAAGAACTGCCTGCAGGTAATCCACAAACGCATCCGAGGTGTGCACGGAATCGATTTTTTTCTGAATTTCGCAAACCTCGCCGTCCTGCATGCAGGCCGTCATTTCCTCGAGGATCATCTGGGGATCCCGTCCCTGGAGGATGCTTTTTTCCGCCGACCGGCCGGGATAACCGAGCTCGATGCGCATGAGAAATCGGTCCATCTGGGATTCAGGCAGGGGAAAGGTCCCGGCGTATTCCAGGGGGTTCTGGGTTGCGATCACGAAAAACGGCTGCTCCAGTGTCCGGGTTTTGCCTTCAAACGTGACCTGGCCTTCCTCCATGGCCTCGAGCAATGCGCTCTGGGTCTTGGGCGTGGCGCGGTTGATTTCGTCTGCCAGCAGCACCTGGGTGAAAATCGGGCCGCGGTGGAAATGAAACGCGCCGGTTTGCTGATCAAATATGGAAACGCCCAGGATGTCTCCGGGGAGCATGTCGCTGGTAAACTGCAGCCGCTGAAACTGCAGACCCAGGCATTTGGCCAGTACCTTGGCCAGTGTTGTTTTGCCGATTCCTGGCAAATCTTCGATCAGCAGGTGCCCCCCGGCAAAAAGACAGGTCAAAGCCAAGCGCGCCTGGGATTCCTTTCCGAGCACGACCCGGCTGATCTGTTTTACAATGTATTCAAACTGCTCGTTCATACCCCCACTTTCGCATTGATGGTGCCTGCTTGTAAATCTTTGCGCGCAGTATCGGCAAACCCGGGCTCTCTGTTATTTACACCGGCCTATGGGCATTTCGGGCTGGCAATTTTTCTGTCCCTTGTTTTTTTGTTTGATTCGGCGCAAAATCCATGCAATAAGAAGAAATAATGAATCCTTTCCCACCCGTCAATAAAAAGGAGGTTCAAGATGAAATCCTTTTCCTTCAAGCCCTTTGTTTTTCTTATCGTTTGTCTTTTCTTTTTTTCGGCTACGAGCGCCTTTGCCGCCCCGCCCGATGAAATCGTAATCGGTCACCCGGCATGCCTTTCCGGCAAGTACGCAAAAGCCGGTGAACAGGCAGTCGGCGGCATTGAAGCCTGTATCCACTGGGTCAACAGCGAATACGGCGGCATCACCCTGGATGGGAAAAAAGTCCCCCTGACATACAAGAAATACGATTGCGAGTCCAAGAAGGAAAACGTGACCAGCCTGATCGGCCGGCTGATTACAGTGGACCGGGTGGACGTGGTGTTCGCCCCGTACAGTTCCGGGCTCACCCTGCGGGGGGCACCCATTGCCGAGGGCCATTCCATGCTCTACATGGATCACGGGGGTGCCAACAACAAGATCTTCGAGCAGGGCTTCCAATATACCGTCCAGACCATCGGTCCGGCCACCAGCTACCACAAGGGTACCCTGGACATGGTCAAAAAAATCGCTCCGGATGCCAAAAAAGTCGCCCTGGCCTACGAGGATTCGGAATTTGCCACCATGGTCATGGAAGGCGCCAAGACCCATGCCGAGGAGCTCGGATTTGAAGTGGTCTTTGAGCGGACCTACCCCAAGGGCGTCACCGATATGACCCCCATGCTGTCGGCCATGAAAGCCACGGACCCGGATTTTGTGCTGGGCGGGGGACATTTTGAGGACGGCCAGCTTTTCAACCGCCAGATGTCGGACTTAAACATCGACGTGGACTGCCTGTCCCTGATCGCCGCGGCCACCCTGCCGGCGTTTTACGAGGCCCTGGGAAACATGGCCGAAGGCGTCATGGGCCCTTCTCACTGGGAATACGGGGTTACCTATTCGCAGGAAGCGGCCAAGGAAATCGGCACCCGCTGGATCGGCCCGAGCCAGGACGAATTTGTCAGCCTGTTCAAAGAGGCCGTGGGGGATCAAGACATGGTTCCGGACTATCACGCTGCCGAGGCCGGCGCCCAGGTATTGGCCTATGTGCTGGCAGCGGAAAAAGCTGATTCCGTCGATTCGGGCAAAGTCCGCGCCGCCCTGGGGGATCTGGAATTCATGTCCTTTTACGGCACCTGGGATATCAGCGATTCCGGGCTCCAGGTCGGCCACAGCATGGTGGATGTCCAGTGGCAGGATGGCAAGCGGGAGATTGTCTGGCCGGAGTCGGCCCAGACCGGCAAGCCGTGCTATCCCATGCCCACTTTTGATGAAAAGGCCGAAGGCGAAAAAGCACTGCCGTAAACCTGCCTGAAAAGGACCGGCGCATATGTTTCTTGAACAGCTTTCAGGCAATCTGGTGCAGGGAGTGGTTCTGGGTTCTGTCTACGGCATGGCCACCATGGGTTTGAGCCTCATATTCGGCGTGTTGAAGGTCGTCAACGTGGGCCACGGAGCCTTTGTCATGGTGGGGGCTTTTGTGGCCCTGTTTTTTTTCAACACCTTGGGTTTAAATCCGATTTTTGCAATACCCGCGGCTTTTGCCGTGGGTATTGCCCTCGGGCTGACGTTTTATTATGCCGCCATCCGAAAGCTCCTGCACGCCCCGGAACTGGCCACGCTTCTGGCCACGTTCTCAGCGGGGGTGCTGCTGGAAGAAACCATTAAAATGATCTTCGGCTCCGAGTTCCGGGGGTATAATTGGGATGTGGGCAACATTGATCTGGTTTTTACCGCCCTGCCCATGAGCAAGATACTTGCCGCGCTCGGAAGTGTTCTCATTGCCGTACTGCTCTATGTCTGGTTCAAGCGCACAAGGGCCGGATCGGCCATGCGCAGCGTGGTCGAGGACAGCCAGGGCGCCCGGGTGTGCGGGATCAATGTGGACGGCGTCTATGCCATGAGTTTTGCCCTAGGCATCGGTCTTACTGTTGCCAGCGGAGTGCTGCTGACCATGTTCATCCCGGTGGGCATCAATCCCTACATGGGCGGCGGATATACATTAAAAGCCTTCGTCATTGCCGTGCTGGGGGGGCTTTCGTCTCCTTACGGCGCGTTTTTCGGCGGCCTTGTATTCGGGCTTATCGAAAACACCTCCTATACCGTGTTCGCCCTGATACCCGGTGTCGAACCCTTTGCCCTGACCCGTTTCCTGTCGTTTCTCATTCTTTTGATCATTCTGCTAATCCGACCCACGGGGATCATTAAAGCCAAATGAAGAATCGACTCCGCCCATATTATCCGCTGCTGCCGGTATTTGCCGCCTATCTCGTGCTGTTTCTGGTCGGGCGCAATGTCACCGGGATGTGGCAGCTGGCTGCTACCCTGGTTTTTTATTGCGCCCTGGGACAGGCATTTAACATTTTCCTGGGCATGACCGGGTACGTGGATTTCGGGTACGTGGCTTTTCTCGGAATCGGCACCTACGGCATGGCCACGGCCATTACCGGTCTGGCCGGGTACCCGCAGCTGGGCCTGGGTATCGTGGCCATCGGGTTTATACTGGCCATTGTCATGGCAACCCTGCTGTCCATGGCCGTGGGCGCGGTGGCCCTGCGGCTGCGGGGAGCGTATTTTGCTATTGCCACCATCGGGGTAAACGAGGGGTTCAGGTATCTCATCGAAGGGGCCAACCTGTGGAACGGCTCTTCCGGAATGATATTTACCGCACAGCTCAATGAAATCCTGGGCCGGGATCTGTCCAGCCGCATCATGACTTTCTGGGCCGATGTCATGGTTTTATTTATCGCCGCGGCCGCGGCGGTTGTCACGCTTTTGTACATGAAAAGCAAGATCGGATACGCGCTGACCGCGCTGCGCGAAGACGAGGACGCGGCCAAGGTCATGGGTATTAACGTGACAAAGTACAAAATCATCGCCTTTATCACCAGCGCCAGTTTTGCCGGTACCGTGGGCGCGGCTTCATGGGCATTGAAAACCCCATACGTCTTTCCGCCCGAGGTGTTTGAAATCCATTACACCATTGAAGCCATTATCATCGTGATGCTCGGCGGGGCGGGTACCATGCTCGGACCGGTGGTGGGGGCGCTGATTTACGGAATATCCAAGTATTACCTGTCCATTTTTCTGCCAGGGTTCCAGCTCTTTATTTTCGCCCTGGTGATTATTTTCATTATCGTGATGTTTCCGGAAGGCGTGGTGGGCGTGATCAAAGGAAAAACCAGAAATACGGCCATTGCGCCATATATCATGTAGGAATTGCCATGTCTTTGCTGCGGCTTGAAAACGTGACAAAACAGTTCGGCGGGCTGGTGGCCGTGGACAAGGTCAGCCTGGAGATTGCAAAAGGCGAATTCGTCGGTATTGTCGGGCCCAACGGCAGCGGCAAGACCACCCTTTTCAATGTGATCAACGGGGTGTTTTACCCGGAAGAAGGCCGGGTCTTTTTCGATGAAACCGATATTACCCGGATGCCACCCTATAAGCGGGCGCCCTTGGGCATTGCCCGGACCTTCCAGATTCCAAGGCCCTTTGCCTCGGCTACGGTCCGGGAAAATGTCGCGGTGGGCGCCATGTTCGGCTCCCGGGGCAAATCAGTGAACGTGGAGCAGTCCCTTGAGATCGCCGACCGGGTCATTGAGCGCATCGGCCTTACCGGACACGGAAGAAAAAATGCCGGCATGCTCACCCCGGTGGAAAAAAAATTCATGGAGATCGCCCGGGCCCTTGCCATGCAGCCCAGGCTGCTGTTAATGGATGAGGCCATGGCCGGAATGCATCCCGGCGAGATCGACAACATGGTGAAATTCCTGGTGGAAGTGGCAAAGCAGGAGAAAATCGCCATTGTGGCAATGGTGGAGCATATCATGCGTGCGGTGGTGAACATGGCCGAAAAGGTCATCGTGCTGGATCACGGGGAAAAGATCGTTGATGCCCCCACCCGGCAGGCCCTGTCCGATCCCCGGGTGGTGGACGTGTATCTGGGCAAAGGCGCAGAGGAAGAAAATGCTGACAGTTCAAGCGCTTGAATCCGGCTATGGCGCCATGCAGGTTCTGTGGCATCCCGAACTTGAAATTGAAAAGGGATCGATCACATCCCTGCTCGGGCCCAACGGCGCGGGCAAAAGCACCCTGCTGGAAACGATTCTGGGATCCGTGCGGCCCTGGGGCGGGCAGGTTTTATATGAAAACCGGGACATCACGTTTCTGTCCAGTCACCGGAAAGTTGAGATGGGGCTTGCCCTGGTGCCGGAAGGAAAACACCTTTTTCCCAACATGACGGTTTATGAAAACCTGCTCATGGGTGCGTACCTGAAAAAAGCCTATGAACACCGGGAAGAATCCCTGGATATCGTGTACACCCTTTTCCCGCGGTTAAAGGAGCGAAGCCGCCAGATGGCCGGGTTGCTCAGCGGCGGGGAGCAGCAGATGACCACCATCGGGCGTGCGCTGATGACCAAGCCCCGGCTTATGATGCTCGATGAGCCGAGCCAGGGACTGGCGCCCAAGCTGGCTGCAGAAGTATTTGAAACCATTGAAAAGCTCAAATCCGATATTGGATTGACCATTCTGCTTGTCGAGCAGAATGCCGATGCCTCCCTGGGTGCGGCAGACTATGCCTATATCATGCACGAGGGAAAGATCAAGGCTTCGGGCACGCCTGATGAAATCAAGGCCTCCAGGGAAATCCGGGAAGCGTTTCTGGGGGTTTGATCCCGGCTGCTTTTGAATATCGCTCAATTTCGGAATAATTGTTTTTCCCCCGCCTTTTCAGCAGGATCCGACTCTGGTATAATGTACCCTCATTGTTGACAGAATCGTAAAAAGCTGTTTATCCCGCCTGGGCGGTATTTTTGAAGAAAGAAAGGAAATCCGTAAGCACCTTGGCTGATCGGCGGCGCGAAAAAGGCGTTTCCTCGCTCCAGGAGCCTCTTCGAGCCTCAATTTCCGCTCGGAAACCCGCTTTTCCGCACCGCCGTCAGGGCAACGAAGTGCAATTTCGTTAGAGCGCAAAAAAGGGATTTCCTTGGAAATTGACTTTTTGCGAAACGATCCGTGTTAAGCGGTGAAGTGACATCAGGAACGGATTTTTTTGCCTTTGCCATGGGAGGTGGTCAGCGCCTTGGAAAATACAGCCGATACACTGATTTGCAATGCAACCGTGGTAACGGTGAATCCCGGTTTTGACATTGTCAAAGACGGTGTGGTCGCGGTTGACAACGGCCGGATCAAACACGTGGGCGGTCCCGGAAGCTTTCCGGCTGATGCCGCAGCCGAGGTGATCGATGCCGGGGGCGGCATTTTGATGCCGGGCCTGATCAATACCCACACCCATCTGCCCATGTCGCTGTTTCGGGGCCTGGCAGATGATCTGCCGCTGGAAAAATGGTTGACCGAGCACATTTTTCCGGCAGAAGCTGCCCACATCACCCCGGCGACCGTACAGAACGGCACCATGCTGTCCTGTGCGGAAATGCTGCTTTCCGGCACAACAACCTGCTGTGACGGGTATTTTTACGAGCATGCCGTGGCCGAAGCCGTGGCGCAGGCCGGGATCCGGGCGGTACTCGCCCAGGGGGTCGTGGATTTTCCCACCCCGGATGCACCGGATCCGGAAAAAAACGTGGACCGGGCCGTGGAATTCGTGCGTACCTGGAAAAATCGGCATTCCCGGATCATGCCCTCGATTTTCTGCCATTCGTCCTATACCTGTTCGGCCGACACGCTGCAGCGGGCCAAGCAGGCGGCAACAGCGGCCGGGGTGGTTTTCCAGATCCACGTAGCGGAAACGCAAAACGAGTCCGCACTGGCCGGTATCCCGGATGGGGTTTCCCCGGTGAAGTACCTGGCCGATCTGGGCTTGCTGGATGAAGACACCCTGGCTTCGCACTGCGTGTGGTTAAACGCAGTGGATATTTCGATCCTGGGGGATTCCGGGGCGGCGGTTGCCCATAACCCGGAAAGCAACATGAAGCTGGCTTCTGGCATTGCACCGGTGCCTGCGCTCATCCATGCCGGGGTGCCCGTGGGGCTGGGCACGGACGGGTGTGCCTCCAACAACAACCTGGATATGTTCGAGGCCATGGGGTTTGCCGCAAAGCTGCACAAGGCGGCAACAGGGGATCCCACGGTGCTGGATGCCGAGACCGTGGTCCGCATGGCCACAATAGAAGGTGCCCGCACCCTGGGACTTGACTCCTTGACAGGTTCCATTGAGCCGGGCAAGGTCGCGGACCTGATTGTTCTGGATACCCGCAGGCCCCACTTATCTCCCATGTATCACCCGGAATCCCACCTGGTGTACGCGGTTCAGGGCGCGGATACGATACACGTAATGATTGACGGGCAGATGCTGGTGCGCGACGGCCGGCTGGTAGATATGGATGTCGGCGAGATAATCGCCCGGGCCGCGGAAACCGGGGCAGCGATTGCGCAAACGGACAGCCGGGGACCGTGAAACCACGAAGATCACGAAGTGACATCACGAAGCTCACGATGAAAAATTTATTCAAAAACTAACGTCTTCGTGTTCTTCGTGGTTCAGAAGGCTCTGCATTTACAGGAGTTGAAGGTATAAAGGAGTCGTATGGAAGCCGCCGAGCTGATTGCAGCCGCCCGGGGTACGCGGCCGGCTGACCTTCTGATCACGGATGCCCGGATCGTCAACGTGTTTTCCGGCGAGATCCGGGAAGGCCATATTGCGGTGAAAAACGGCTTTATTGCCGGTATCGGGGACTATCCGGCCGAAAAGACCGTTTCGGTCAACGGCAGGTATATAACCCCGGGCTTTATTGACGCCCACGTGCATATCGAAAGCGCCATGACCGGCGTTTCTGAATTCGTGCGGGCCGTGCTGCCCCACGGTACTACTGCGGTGGTGGCAGATCCCCACGAAATCGCCAATGTGCTCGGTACCGACGGCATTGCCTCCATGCTTGCAGCCGCGGAAAAGCAGCCCATGAATATATATTTTACCCTGCCTTCGTGCGTGCCTGCCACAAGCATGGAAACCGCAGGCGCGGTGCTCGATGCCCGGACCCTGATACCGCTTTTGTCACAGGAACGGATCGTGGCACTCGGTGAAATGATGGATTTTCCGGGCGTGATTCAGGGAGAAGCCGCGGTTCTGGAGAAAATTCAGGGCGCAGCCGCCCATCACAAGCCGGTGGACGGGCATGCGCCCGGGCTTTCGGGAAAGGACCTGGCCGCCTATCTGGCCGCAGGCGTCGCAAGCGACCATGAGTGCGTATCTGCCAGCGAGGCCATGGAAAAACTGCGATCCGGCATGCACATCATGATCCGGGAGGGCACCGGCGCCCGGAATCTGGCGGACCTGCTCGGTATCATTAATGAACAGACCGCCGGCCGGATTATGTGGTGTACAGATGACCGCCATCCCCACGATATTCTCTGGTACGGGCACATGGATGACATTCTGCGCAAGGCCGCAGCCGGCGGGGTCAATCCGGTTACCGCCATCCGGATGGCCACGCTGAATCCGGCCGGGTATTTCGGCCTGTCCCGGCTGGGGGCCATTGCCCCGGGGTGCCGGGCGGATTTGGTGGTTATGTCCGATCTGGAGCGGTTTAAAGTCGAAACCGTATATTGTGCCGGCCGGATCGCGGCGCAAAACGGCCAGGCAGATGACGCGATGATTGAAACCGAACCCGGTCCCGGTCCGGTGTCCATGCATGTGTTGCGCGACTCCCTGGATTTTCGGGTGTCGGCGGAAGGCAGCACGATTCGCGTGATATCGGTTGCTGACGGCCGGATCGTGACCGGGCATGAGGTCATGGCTGCCCGCATCGAGCAGGGTGCGGCCGTCTCTGATATTCAACGGGATATTGTCAAGCTGGCGGTTGTTGAACGCCACAAGGCCACGGGCAATATCGGCATCGGGTTTGCCGCCGGGCTCGGCCTGAAATCCGGGGCCATTGCCGGCAGCGTGGCTCACGACTCCCATCATATCATTGCCGCCGGGCCGGAGGACAGGGACTTGAAAGTCGCGGTTGAGGCGGTTATTGAAATGGGCGGCGGCCTGGTCGTGGTGCGAAACCGGCAGGTGAGCGCTTCGCTGCCGCTTCCCATTGCCGGGCTGATGTCAGATTTGCCACTGCGGGATGTGGCCGAAAAAACCGCCGAGCTCAACCGGGCCGCAGCCGGGCTGGGATCCGTGCTTTCAGATCCGTTCATGACTCTTTCCTTTCTGGCCCTTCCCGTGATCCCGGCGCTTAAGCTCACGGACCGGGGCCTTTTTGACGTGCACCGGTTTGAACATGTGTCCTTGTTTGTCGAATAGGCAGGCCCTGGTGAAGCTCCCTTTCAGGCAAAATTCGGATTTCGAAATCCGAAGTCCGAAACAAATTCGAAATTAGAATGACAAAAAAATTAAAACAACCCGGGCTTACAACCCGTGGCCGCGAAAAAGACCATGAAAACAATAGGATCGTGGTTTCGGCGGTGGTAAAAATGTAAGCAATCCTTGAATCCTTGGGATGCGTGGACCGGATCATATGATTCTGCACGTGGACATGGATGCGTTTTTTGCTTCCGTGGAAAAACTGGACAACCCGGAGCTGGCTGACAAGTGCGTGATCGTGGGCGGGGTCTCGGATCGCGGGGTGGTTTCTGCGGCAAGCTACGAGGCCCGCAAATTCGGCGTGCGATCGGCCATGCCCATGTACCGGGCACGCCGGATGTGTCCCCACGGGGTGTTTGTTTCGCCCCGGGGATGGCGCTATACGGAAATCTCCAGGGTGGTCATGGACATTCTGCGTGCGTTTTCCCCGCTGGTGGAGCCGGTTTCCATTGACGAGGCGTATGTGGATATTTCCGGTTGCGAAAACCTTTTTGGCGGCCCGGAGAACATCGGGCGGCAGGTCAAGGAGAAAATCCGGGTCCGTACCGGCTTGAGCTGCTCTGTTGGTATCGCGCCGGTAAAGTTTCTGGCCAAGATCGCATCGGACATGGACAAGCCTGACGGGTTGGTGGTGATTTCCCCGGAGCAGGTGTCGGATTTTCTGGAGGATCTGCCCGTAAGCAGGGTGCCGGGCGTGGGCCGGGTTTCAGGCGAGGTGCTTTCCCGGCTGGGCATTCAGACCCTGGGGGACGTGAAAAAATACGGGGAAGCCGGACTGATAAGGCATTTGGGGAAATTCGGCACCCGGTTGGTCGAACTGGCCCGGGGAATTGATCGCTCCGGGGTCAAGCCGGTACGGCCGGTCAAATCCGTAAGCTCGGAGAAAACCCTGACGGAAAATACCCGGGACAAGGTGTATTTGAAAAAATATCTTCTGGAGCAGGCTGAAGATGTGGGCCGACAGTTGCGGGGCAAAAAATTACGCGCTAAAACGGTTTTTATCAAGATCAAGCATTCCGATTTTACCCAGGCCACCCGGCAGGCGCCGCTTCCGCATCCGAGCCATTCCGCGGAATTTTTGTACCGGGCGGCTGCCGACCTGCTTGACGCCTACAGCTTGGACCGGCCGGTGCGCCTGGTTGGACTGGGTGCCACGGAATTGATCGATGCGCAAACCCCGGTCCAGCAGGAGCTGTTCCGGGACCCCTCCGATGCCCCCGGGAAATGGGAAAAAATAGATACCGCCCTTGATGCCATCCGGAAGAAATTCGGCACCGGCGGCATCAGACGGGCGGGAAGCAAAAAAGAAAATGGCTGATGGTTGGCTGAACCACGAAGAGCACGAAGCTTAAAAAGGAGAAAAATAAGAGTGATTTCTTCGTGCGATTTGTATGCTACATGGTTTGTTGATCAGGCCGTTGGGCTGAGGGGAACCATGGTCATGAGCTCAGGGTAAAGCGCAGCAGGGCGCCCACGCCGTAGTTTCTGAAATCCGCGTGTTCAGCAAACACGTGCTCGATTTCCGAGTGCTGGCAAAGGGCTTCTTCCACCATCTCATCTCCCAGGTCCCCGGTTTTTGCCATCTGCGCACCGCACAGCGGGCAGGTTTGCTCGTGCGTGGAAAGCATGTGATCATTGGTGCATATGTATCCGTGCTTTTTGAAGTTTTTATCAATGACCAGGGTATGCACCTGCCCCATGCTCAGGGCCTTGATGACCGGATCGGTGCCGAGCACGGCCATGCCCTCGGGTCCGCTTTTTTCAAGCATTTCATTGATCAGGGCCTGTTCGTGCTGCCGTTCGTTTTCCTGGGCCACTTCAATGGCTTTTTTGCGCAGTTCATCTGCGCTGTCATCCGGGTTTGCATTGAATTCCCCGGCCAGGCTTTGGCGCGTGGTATGGATCAGGGAATTGAGTTCCGTGTTATAGTTTCGCGGGGGCGTGACGTTGAGATAAACGCTGACCACCGGGTTTTCCTTGTTTTGATATGCCACAAGCGCATCGAGTTCCTGCCGATCAATAAACATTTGTTATTCCTCCTTTCCGTATTAACTCGGGTTCGGGAAGCGGCTAATCCGTGTGGAGGTGTCCCTTTAAAATCCGTTTAAACCGCTGGGAGCTTTTCTGGTAGATACGTCTGAAATCGATGCGAAGCAACTCCCGGCCGATAATGCGCACCGGCTTGCGGCTGTCGCAAACAATCCGCACCCGCGATTTGAGCTGCCGGCAGAGTGCATCCCAGGTTTTTTCGCTTTTGACGAATACGGTGTAGGTTTCGCTTGCTTCCGTGAAGTCCTGCGGATCCGGACAGCCGTCAAGAAAGGACCATCCGATGCGCGGGGCGTATTCCTCCGGATCCAGTCCGAGCTCCTGGACAAAAATGGAGGCCCGCAAATAGCGGTTAAAGAAAAATCCGGAGGAAAGATCAAATCCGATGCACATGGCATCCTTGATGTCCTGCAGGTCCGTGGTCGGGGTGACGAATTTGAGTCGTCTTGGCCCCTGCCGGTCTTTTAAAACCACGCCTTCTCTGCCCCGGTCGTTTAATTTCCGCATCAGTTCGTAGAGCGTTTCAATGTCTGCAGCACTGTGTTCGCCCATTCTGGGGACCGTGGGCAGTCCGTATTCCGCCACGATTCGATAGCGCTCTGCCGGAGCCAGAAACCGGCCGTCCGGGGCCGTGATTTCAAAGACAAAAAAATGGGCGCCCGGAGAAAGATTGGGATCCCGCTGCCAGTTATAAGGATTATCCCCGATAACCTCGCCGCAGAGCACGTAATTGGGAAAATCCCGGAAAAAGCGGTTCAGGTTTTTGTCTTCCCCCCAGATTCCGGCCCATTCCGTGGTAAACGGGCAGATAAACCCGCCCCGGGTCGCTGCCATCAGGCGTCCGGCTTGCTGGAAAATCCGGGCGTTGTATCCGTCGAGTTTTTCTTCGGCAAAAAATGATTCATCGCCGAAAAGCCGTTTGACGCCTTCCTTGAGGCGATAAACCCTTTGGATCTGCGGAAATCCGGCTACGGTCCGGGCTTTCCGGCCGCCTTCGGCCGGAAAGCCCAGTGCGCCGCGCGGGGTTTCCCGGTCCTTTTTTTGGCGGTGATAAGTGTATCCTTCAAATTCCAATATTTCATAATCCGGCTGTTTTCGTGCCTCCATCCGGTTTACTCCCTTGCGGTATCCTTGCAGTAATCAAGAAATTCCCGGGCGGTAAACACTTCGATGCCAAACGAGTCTGCCATGTTGGCAATACCTTCATCCGCGGTCAGGATAACCCCGCCGACTTCCCTGGCCAGCAGCACCACTTCCAGGTCCTCCACGCTGTCCACGATTCCGGAGCGCAGGGCCTCCCGGTAATGCTGGCGGACCCATCTGACGTTCTCTGGCACATCATCGCTTTTGATGGCTTTTTCTGCAATATGAAGCCCCTTGTTGACGCGCTGGCGGAGTTCCCTGACAAACGTGTGGAACATGATTGCCGGCACATGCGTGTTGTAGAGGTCCGGCGCCCGGACCACGGCCCGGGTTTTCAATGTTTTCAGCGTTTCTTCCGGTGCGAATGTCGATATTTCGCGAAATATGGATAAGGGCGTAAAGATTTCGATCGAATATTTGCGGCAGACTTCCAGAAAGCCTTCGATGGCTGTTGCCACGGAGTCGCCAAGCAGCACCATGGTTTCCGGGTTCACGAATACGCTGGTATCCACGATAACCCTGGATCTCGGGATAGCCGGTTTTTCAGTGTGATTTGACTTTTCCGTCATGGCACCACCTGTCAGGAGCCTGTCCGAAAAAAACAAACTCTTCAGAACATACTGATTTTCAATCAAATTACAATATTATGATAATCATTCCGCCGCGGGTGTCAAGCTTGCCCGCCTGCCGGGTCCGAATCCCTTTCCTTCTCGAAATCGAAATCGGGATCGGTATCGCAATCGAAAAAAAGATTGATCCCGACAACGCCCTGTGGGTTGGTTGCTGTTACTTTTCAAATCCGTTGCGCCCTGCAAAAAAGAAACCCGGGTCTTCCCGGGTTTTCGCAGGGTCGGGCCGGCGGGGAAGTTTGCGCATATGCCGTCCGCTGGCGCGCCCGATGCATCTGCGCAAACCACCCCGCCGTCCCGACCTCACCCGGCCCCTCGACAGTTGCCCCCCAACATCCGAATCTGTATGGCTTCAATCTCCTCGGTGTAGGGGCAAACCTGTGTGTTTGCTCAAGTATATGGTTGTTAAGGTTTGCGGGACCCCGGGAGTGTTCTCTCGTGCAGCGACATGCGGTTGCCCCGGCAAGCGAAGCACTCGGCTCGGTGTTGAAGTGCGGGTTTTTTTGACAATCCCGGGCATTTGAGGTTAAATCAGAGGGCAGGGAAAAGACGGAACAGACAAACAATTACGGGAGGACGGATATGGAAAGCCGGATTGCTGAGGCCATCGGATGCAGATACGCGCCCGTGGCCATCGTTTTTGCCGGGCAGAAGCCGGAGGATGCCCGGCAGTTCAAGCCCGGAAAATGGGGATGCGTGATGTTTATGCTGGTGCGGGCGGCAAAAGGCGACACTGCCGTGTTTGACCGGGAAACCTTCGGCTGTTTCGGCGGCGGTGTGGGCCTGGGTTTCGGCAACCAGTACGAAAATTTTCCCGGCGGCGAGTCGGGGTTTTGTTACTTTCTTTCCGTCGGCAACCGGCAGTGGGAGACCGGAAGGCAGGTGGCCGAATCCATAAAGCCTTACGTGCGCGGCGGGTTCATGGACAATTTCCTGGAAGGCGAGCGCTACGTGGCCTCCCCGGAAAAGGTGAAAAGCTTTATTGCCGACCTGCCCATCATGGATATCGAATATCCGTACGTGACCTTTGCCCCGCTTTCCGGCATTGATCCGCAGGGTCTGCAGACACCCGAGGTGGTGGTCTTCCTGGCTGACATGGACCAGATTTCGGCTTTGACCATCCTGGCCAATTATCACCGCGAGGGCAACGAAAACGTGATCTTTCCCTATGCTGCCGGCTGCCAGACCATCGGGATTTACCCGTTTCGCGAGGCCCGCTCCGGATGTCCCCGGGCCGTAATGGGCATGAGCGACATTTCGGCCCGGGTGTCGGTCAGGCGCCAGCTCAAGGACGACGTGATGACCTTTGCCGTGCCCTGGCAGTTGTTCCTGGAAATGGAGCAAAACGTGGCCGGCAGTTTCCTGGAGCGGCCGGAATGGCAGGAGCTGATGAAGCTCAAGGGAAAATAGTCCGAACGGGAGCTGCCTGTTATTATACAAGGACCTGCAGCACGCTGTCAATTCTTCCCAGTCGCTGTTTGACGGCTTCAATGTCCGCGGTGCCCAGATCTCCGCCCAGGGCCATGTCCATGAGCTGCGAAACGGTGTTGTACGTGCCGTCAAAGGCGGCCTTTACGTCCAGGTCGTCGTTCATGCGATTTTCAAAATCCGGCTGCAGCCGATCGATTAGGGGTTTTGCCGCTGCAGAAGCGAACTTGTCTCCCACGCCCCGGGTCCTTAAATTTCGGACCATTTCCCGGAAGGTATCGATTTTGCCGCGGGCCTGGTGGATCCGGTCCCCGGTGAGGTCGCGCCGGCTCCGGTAATGCCCGTAAACCAGGAAAAACCGGATGTGGCGGGCCGCATATCCCTTGTCCATCAGCTCGCGCACGTACACGATATTTCCCCGGCTCTTGGACATTTTTGCGCCGTTGATGCTCACATGCCGGGAATGCGCCCAGAATGGGGCAAGTTCCTTTCCGGATACGCCCTCGATTACCGCGATATTGTAGTCGTGATGCCGGTACAGGTTGTCAATGCCGCCGCAGCAGATATCGAGTTCCTCTCCCAGGTACCCGGCGATCATGGCCGCATCCTGGACGTTCCAGGCCGGCCGGCCTCTGCCCAGTTCGGTGTCCCAGAAGATTTCACCGTCCCCGGGCCGCCAGCCCTTCCACAGGATAAAGTCCCCCATATTCCAGCGCTGACCCGGATAGGTGTCTTTTCGGAAGCGGATCCGTTTTTTCGGCCATTTTCGCATATCCAGGCCGTAGAGTCTGCCGAAACCCTTGAATTTCAGGGGATCGTAGAAAATATCGCGCCCGTGCCTGTAGGCGATGTTTTTTTCCATGAGCCGGCCGATCAGGTCCACGGCCTGTTCCACGCTGGTGGTGGACCGGGCGATGGTCTGCGGCAGGTAAATGTTGAGCGCGCCGCAGTCCCGGATAAAACTATCTGCCACCGGCCGGGTCAGGTCCTCCAGGGAAATGCCCAGTTCGTTGGCCCGGGCAATGGCCTTGTCCTCCATGTCTGTGAAGTTGATCAGCCGATCCACCCGGTATCCGAGATATTCCAGGAAGCGCTGGAGAATGTCCTCGAAAAGAAATGTTCGGTAATTTCCGATATGCGGCCAGTTGTATATGGAGGGGCCGCAGGTGAACATTTTTACCGGCCGGCCGGGTTTCCTGGGGATAAACTGGTCCTTTTTCCGGGTCATGGTGTTATGCAGATGCAGGCTGGCGGGCATTTTCGCATGATCCTCGTTTTATAATGGGTTCAACAGATGACAGATTTTTCAGTGACCGTCAATGCCCGTGGCCGTGTTCGGAGTGACCGCCGGCGATGACATACACGGCTTCGCTGTCCCCGGAATTTTCAAGAAACGCGGTCTGGTCTTCTGCAATGTGAAAGGCATCGCCCGGGTTCAGATCTCCGGTTACCGCTCCGGTGACCTGTAAGGTCGCATTTGTTGCCAGAACCATTTCCTCGTGACCGTGGCCGGGCTTGATCAGGCGATCTTTTTCCCCGGGCTGCAGGATGCCGTAAATCATGTAGCAGGCGTGGCTGCCCGTATGGTCGGCGCCGAACACGATTTCCCCGTCCTCGGATTTTTCGGCCTGTTTCCGCAGATTGATAAACATATGCATGGATTCTCCTCTGTTTTTCTGTTTTACCGCACGCAGCGCGGATCCGGGGCATTCAGCCGCCCCTGGTGCAGATAGCTCATGGCCGGACACCCGCCGTGGCATTGCGGGTGAAGCCGGCAGGTTTGTCTCGGACAGGGGTTGCCGGAAAACCGCCGGAAGAAATCGAGCGTTGGATGGTTCCATATCCCGGAAAAGTCGTGTTCCAGGATATTGCCCAGGCAGAACTCCGGGTACCGGAAAAACAGGTAGCAGGGATAGACCGAGCCGTCGGGCAGTACCGAGAGCTTGGTGGTGCCGGCCGGACAGCGGGTTTCTGCAAGTTCCGGCGTGTTTTTTGTATCCGGTACGAATCCGCCGCAAAAGATCCCGTTTACGTCCGGATGCTGCGCCTGCAGCGTTTCAAGGTGATCGCAGAACACGTCAAAGGGCTGGCAGTTTTCAAGATCCGCGGCATCTGCGGCATCCCTGTAAATCAGGCAGTATTCGATCCCCGTCGTGCCGATATAGGTTTCGCAGGCCCCGGGGAGGAAATCGGAATGGGTGAACACGCTTTTTAAAATCGGGCGGCGGTCCCGGATGTACGCATCAAGGCCTGGGGGCAGGGTGTCGCTGTTTACGGATATGCCGATACGCACCGAGTTTTCGGGAAAACGCCGGGAAAGCGCCCAGAGCGCCTCCGGCCGGGTGCCGTTGGAACTCAGGGTGACCTGAAGTCCGTGTTGGCAAATGGCGGCAACTATCCGGGCAAGCTCGGGGTGCAGGGTAGGCTCTCCGCCGAGAAAGTCGATGTGTTCAATGCCCAGCCGGCTGCACGCGGATGCCATTTTCTTCACGTCCGCCGGGTCTGCGTCCGGGATCTCCGGCAGGCTGCGGTTAAAGCAGAAGCTGCAGGACATGTTGCAGCGCAGGGTGGGGTAGAACTGGATGTATGCGGGTGCCTGAAATGCCGGGCTATTCATGCTCAACCCCGAACAGACGGCACATGGCCGGGTCAGGTGCAAGCGGATGCGAAGCCCGGAAACGGCAGCCGCCGCGGCATTCCTGGAGGTATTCGCAGTCCCGGCATTCCAGCTCATCCAGGCGGATGTGGGGCATTCTGCGCCAGCATGCGGCCAGGCTGCCGGCGGCATCCCCCAGGGGCCGATCCCTGTAAAATCCGCATTTGACCGCCTGCCGATCCGGCATGACCGCCATTAAGTGGCGGCCGCAGGCGTACCCGTCCGATGCCCCGTGATACCCGCCCCCGTATGCATATTCCATCAAGGGTGCGGCGGTTTCAACAGGTACGCACAAATCCGGGTGCTCTGCCAGCGATCCCGTGAGCGTCAGGATATCCACGCCCCATTCCAGGGCCCCGGTATCTTCGATAAACTTTCGCATTTGTTCGAATTCGTCGATGTTGCCCCTGTGGATCATGGTGGAAAAGGAAATGTCCATGCCCGCGTCCTTTGCCGCGTGCACGCCCCGCAGGAGTTGGTCAAAGGTGCCTTCGCCCCGCAGGCGTTCATGGCCGGCCTTCCATCCGTCCATGCTGAACTGGATTTCGTCGGCATCCAGACGGTCCGCATTTTCCGGTGTCACAAGGGTGCCGTTGGTAAACAGGATGCGGCGAATGCCAAGGCCCCGGGTTTGGTTGAGGAAATCTGCCAGGTGCTTGTAGAGCAGGGGCTCGCCGCCGGAGATCAGCAGGCGCAGCCCGCCGTTTTCGGCAAACTGCCGGGTGATGTCCACGGCATCGGAAACCGGCATCTCCGCTGCGCCGGGCGGTCCCAGGTAGCAGTGGCGGCACCTGAGGTTGCATTGGTGCAGCAGGTGGAGCTCAAGGTAACGAAGGGAGGGGCAATCGCACACATCCACGGAAACGGGAATTTCCGCGGGCCGGTCCAGGGCCTCCAGAATGTCTTCTTCCAGGCAGTACTGCACGAATTCGGCCTCGTCCGTGAGCTCGCCGCCGGTGCGGGTGCCGTTGCACTGCTGCAGAAAATTCAGGGCCCGTTCGTCGATTTCGTAAAGCTCGTCTCTGCCGGTGTGATAGACAAACGGCGTTTCCAATTTTTTCAGCGCGGCCTGCGAGGCCAGCCGGAGATATGCCGCATGCCAGTGGTTTTCGTTCATAAGACGTTTTCTATGTCCGCCTGATCAATTATGCGGTTTTCCAGCAGATGGGCCAACACGATGTAGCCGCCGCAGGGCTCCAGGTCGTCTGCGGGCTGCGGGGATTGAAAATCGCAGTCTTCGGCCCGGAAATCGCATTTTTTGCAGAGGATTTCTCCCAGGTCCTGCCTGCGCGCCTCCCACACTGAGCGGTTTTTCTCTGCTGCATTTACGTGCGCGGCATCAATTCTGCCGGCGGCAAGCAGCCGTTCGGCCACCCGGGCGCCCAGGCAGGCCATTTCCTCTTTTTCGCCCTCGACAAAAAACATGCAGTAGGGCCGGCAGATCCGGTCCTGAAAATCGGCTTTATCCATGTGAGATGCTGCGCTGCCCCCATAAAAATAAATGGCCTGTGCAGGAAATCAATGTCCATACACAGGCCCGGGTGTTAAAAAGGGTTTCTTCTAGCAGGAACGTTTACACTTGCAAAGACCGGTGGGTGCTTTTCTGACCTTTTGAATCTTCATGATTGGCCTCCTTTCTTCGTGAAAGTGATTGATTCGGGCAATTAAAGCCGCATTTCTGACAGCGCACAGGCTGCCGATCGCGTTCTTCGCGATGTTAAAATTAATATAACAGCCCGGGATAGGACTGTCAACAAACACGGGTGAGATTTTTCTGCATGGGAATGTGGCGGATTCCGTTAATGATTTTTTCCGGCGGATTCGGGATGAATCCCAGGTGCCTGTAGGCGGGCACTGCATTGGGGGAGGCATTGACGGTTACCGCCGCCAGCTCCGGGTTTTTCTGTATGCACCGGTTAAGGGCGCATGCCAGGAGCTTCCGGCCGATGCCCTTGTGCTGGTATGCGGATTTGACAAAAAACATGGAGATGTGGCGATGGTCCCGGATTTCGATCATGCCCACCGGCTCCCGGTTCTGCCGGGCCACGCAGACAAAATGCGCGCACCTGGAGCGAAAGGCTATTTCTTTGAGGCTGGCGTATTTTTTAAACTCCGCGACCCCCTGGCTGGAATACAGGGGTGCAATCGCGGCCTCAAAACTCGACAGGACCATTTCGATCACGGCTCTTTCCTCGCCCGTCCGCAGGGGGCCGTATTCGATGGGTTCCGCCCGGGGTTCGGATTGGTGCGTCATTGTCTGCTGACCGCAAGGTTGACTTTTTGGATTACGCCCTTGAACCTGCGCATACCTCCGCCGCAGCTGACAATGTGCAGCAGTTCGGCGGGATGGGTCACCACCACGCCCGAAAGCCCGGTAACCGGGTAGTCTGTAAACAGACCGGGCAGCAGCGGCGTGGATGCGCCCAGCAGGATTACGGATCGGCAGTTGGATGCCTGATCGATAATTTTGTCAAACGTGTGGTTGATAATCGAGGTGGCTGTGAAAAGGCAAACCGTGCACTTTGGCAGTTGGTCTGGAATCTCTGCGGCCGGCTGCAGCGCCCCGGAAGGGGTGTCAATCTGTTCGAATATGGTAAGCCGCGCCCCGGTATCCCGGACATTTTTGACCAGCGGGGCAAAGTGGCCCACCATGCCCACATGGTCGGCCGGGCCGAGATTGATCGCATTGAGCACGTCTCCGGTGTCGTGCTCCGGGGCCGGGGTGTTTGCCAGCGCATTTGCAGTGGCCAGGCCGATGGCTGTTTCAAGCGCATCCGCGGAGGTCATAAAAGCCAGCAATTCGTCGGCTTTCCGGCCGGTCAGGGGCAGCATGCCCGGGAAAACGGTGCAGTTCGGGCGAAGATGCCCGATGGGGGTGCAGGCCACCCCGGTCTGCGCGTTTTCCAGCATCACGGCGGTATACCCCAGCCCGATGCGTACGTCCGCGATCCGGTTTTCGGATGCCGACGCTGTCAAATGATCTTGGATGCGTTGCTGAATACTCATGATGTGAACCGCGCTTAAAATGATCACGGAGCGAAGAAATTGACTTTCAAGGAAACTCCTTTTTCGCGCCGCCGATCAGCCAAGGTGCTTACGGATTTCCTCTCTGCAAAAATACCGCCCCAGCGGGATAAACAGCTTTTTACGGATCCATGAGTTTTTAATTTATCATTCCGGCGCTTTTTCCACAAGTCGAATCACCGCAATCTCCGGGCGGCCCGTGCTCCGCATGGGCGGTCCCCAGGAGCCGACACCGCAGGAGGTATAAAGATAAAATCCGTTGATTTTTGCTAGGCCGTAATCCCTGCCCTTGTAAAGCATCCGTGTAAGCAAATTCACGGGAAACACCTGGCCATGATGCGTGTGCCCGGAGAGCTGCAGATCTATTTCCAGCTTTTGATTCAGCTCATACCCGGTATTCGGCCGCCAGTAGTTGGCATTGTGCTGTTGCTGCATGTCGGTGCTGTTTTCCGCCATCTCCGTGGGGGTGTGAAACATGGCCAGGCGAAGGCTGCCCGGTGCTTTTTGTGGCTGCAGGTTTTTGATTTCCGCAGGATCGGCAAGTCCCGGGTAGCTCACGCCAAGGATTTCCAGGCCGGCAATTTTCACGGCTTCATTGTCCAGTATGCGCAACGGGGTTTTGCCGATGATTGCAAGAGATTTGTCAATGCCCACGTAGTGTTCATGATTCCCGGTGACAAAAAATACGCCATGCGCGGCCCGGAGATTGTCCAGGGGTGTGACGTTTTCTGCGTAGGCCCCGCCCATGCCGTCGAGCAGATCGCCCGTGATCAGCACCAGTTCCGGGTTCAGGGAGTTGATCCGGTTTACTACCCGGGCGGCAAAGGCCTTTTGATGAAATAGGCCCAGGTGAAGATCCGAAATATGGACGAGCGTGGTATTTTTCCAGGATTCCGGCAGGCTTTGAACGGGCACGGCCACATGCCGGAGTGCCGGGTGGAATGCGGCCCACATGCCGTATCCGGTGCCCAATATCGCGATTGCCAAGGTGGTTGAGGCAATTGCTTTGGCGGAAACCGGTGCCCCGGTTATCCGGGCTGCTGCCAGCAAAAGCCAGGCCGCGGCAGCGGCGGCTAGGCAATGGAACACAAAGCCCGTCCACACGGCTGCAAACTTGTAATAGGCAACCGTCCAGAGGTTTTCCCGCCAGTGAAGGGCGATAAACGCGGTGATAAAGGTAAAGCTCAACACCGCCATGGCCGTGTAAAGGTTGATTTTCACCTGCGGGCGGCTGATCTGGAAAAAATGCATGAAGCTTTTAAAGACCGCGTAGTGGATCCCCAGCATCAGGCAGATCAGGGCCGCCGGGAAGAAAAGAAGTTTCAGGCGCATGCGTTTCCCGGTGCTTTCGGGCTTTCGGGTTCCTTACAACCGCCACAGGGGCAGTCCGGTTTCCTCGTCAAAACTGCGTTCAAATGCCGGGCCTTCAAAAGATTCAATGACGATTTCACAAGCAAAAATCACGGTACCCGGGGCGACGTGTCCGCCATAGGCATTTCCGGCATCATCTGCCAGGGAGATGTGGGCATGAACCATGGGCTCGCCGTCTTTGAGCGAGATGTTTCCCGATAGATTGAGGATCTCCAGAGGCTGGTCGATCGTGAAAAACCGGTATTCGCGGGTTTTTTGGTTGTAGTAAGCCAGGCGTGCGCGCTGGACCGCGCCTATTGCCTGAATCCGTCCGAGCCGGATGTTTTCCCGGTTGCAGGTTTGCGTGATTTCCTCCAGCAGATCGGCGCCGTGCTGCAGTTTTCCCATGTGGACTTGCTGCGAACTGATTTTTTTCATCATGACCATATTTCTCCTGGCTTATTCAACGGTTTCGAATTTTTCCTTTGGCGCACCGCAGACCGGGCATTTTTCAGGCGCCTTTTTGTCTGTGACATAACCGCATACCTGGCATACCTGGTAGGCCTTTACCGTGTTTTTGATCACCTGGTACAGGGCCCGTTCGTAGAGTTTTGCGTGATAGATCTCCGCATCCCGGGCATGGCCGAAGGTGACAGCGGCCTGTTTCTCACCTTCGTCTTCGGCATCCTTGATCAGGTTCGGGTATTCGTTTTCACTCACGGATTGTTCCCGCTTAAACGAATTGAGCAGATTGGTGTCGGTGTCCTGGACCACCAGGTCGCGAACCAGGTTTAAGTGGCGCGTGGCGTGAACCCGTTCGGCCTCGGCCACGGCCCGGAACAAAAGGGCGATCTGGGGTACCTCTTCTTCCTCGGCTTTTTCCGCGTAGGCCAGAAGCCGGAAATACGCCTTTGCCTCTCCGATAAACGCCTTGTACACGTTGTCCTTTGTTTTCGGTCCCATAGTATCATCCCTGCAGATCCGCGGTTATCATTTCAGCGGCCCGGGGCGGTTGCCCGGGCCTTTTTTCTCCGGCCTGTATATAAAAAAATCGCTTGAGCATCAAATGGGTTTATAATATTGTCATAATGTTGAACAATTTTCAAGTCTGCCGAACACTTGGCCGCCAGCAGGGCATGTTTACGCCTTTGCGGACCGGATACCGGATCCGGGGCAGCCTGCTTATAAATTTAACATCGAGTAATTGAAACGCATCTTTTTTTCGGTGCACAAGAAACCACCCAAATCAAAGAAGGAGGAAGCATGAAGATCAGTGACGTAAAAAACATTGCGGTTGTCGGGGCCGGAAACATGGGTCACCAGATTGCCACCCTGTGCGCCATGAAAGGCTACAAGACCGTGTGCACGGATGTTAAGCAGGAGGTTCTCGAAAAGGCGGAGTCTTTTGTGGACAATTATCTGCCCGGGCGTGTGAAAAAGGGCAAGATGACCGAGGAGCAGGCCAAACAGGCCCGGGACAACATCCGGTTTACCCAGAGCCTGGAGGATGCGGCAAAAGATGCGGATTACGTGATCGAGGCGGTGATCGAGGTGCTGGATTTAAAGCGCAAAATTTTTGCGGACCTGGATAATATCGCCCCGGAACACGCCATTCTGGCCACCAACAGTTCGTTTATTGTCAGTTCCCGGATCGCGGATGTCACCAAGCGGCCGGAGAAAGTCTGCAACCTGCACTTTTTTAACCCCGCCTTGGTGATGAAGCTGGTGGAAGTGGTACAGGGCCCGCATACCTCGGATGAGACAGTGGAGATTTCCATGGAGCTATGCAACAGCCTGGAAAAAGTTCCCGTGCACCTGAAGAAGGAAGTCGACGGCTTTCTGCTCAACCGGATCATCCGCGCAATCTTTAACGAGGCACAGTGGATGCTGGAAATGGGCGTGGCAGATGTGGAAGATATCGACAAGGCCTGCGTCTACGGTGCGGGCCATCCCATGGGTCCGTTCCGCTTAAATGATCTGACCGGCATTGATCTTGCCTACACCATGGCCATGGAAAATTTCAAGGCCACCGGCGATTTCAAGGACCTGCCTTCGCCCGGCGTGGTCGAGCACTATATCAAGGGCGAATACGGGGAAAAGACCGGCAAGGGCTGGTACGATTATTCGGACAAGAAATAGGCGGGCCCGTCTTGGCCCGAGAAGAAATTATTTAACTGCGGAGGATTTGCAATGGCTGATAGAGAAGTTGTTTTTGTTGATGTTGTGCGTACTGCATTCGGGCGGATGGGCGGCACCATCCGGGATTTTTTCTGCTCCCAGCTCGGCGGGATCGCGCTGAAAGGGCTGCTGGATAAAACCAAAATTGCGGAAAAAGCCCATGTGGATACTGTAATGGCGGGTTCCGCCGCCCACTGTTCCCATGCCTTGAACCCCGCCCGGTGGATCACCCTGTATGCGGGACTGCCGTATGAAACCACGGCATCCTATGTGGAGATGCAGTGCGGTTCGGCAATCGATTCGGTCAATCACGCGGCCTGGAAGATCCTGGCAAACCAGGCCGAAATTGTTATCGCCGGCGGCATGGAATCCTACAGCCAGCTTCCGGCAAAGTTTTCCATGTCCACGCCGCCCTACCGTCTGATTCCGCCCATGCCCATCCAGCAGCAGCTATCGCCCGTTCCCGAGGAGTGCATCGGCATGGGCCTGACCGCCGAAAACCTGCAGCAGATGTACAACATCTCCAGGGAAGCTGCCGACGAGTTTGCATACAACAGCCAGATGCGGGCCAAGGCGGCCATGGAAGCCGGGTATTTTAAAGACGAGATCGTGCCGGTGACCATTCCGGGCACCCGCAAGACCCCGGAGGTCGTATTTGACACAGACGAGCATCCCCGCTTCGAGACTACCCTGGAGGCACTGGCCAAGCTGCCGCCTGCGTTCACAAAAGACGGGACCGTTACTGCCGGAAATGCCTCCGGGCGAAACGACGGCGGGGCTTTCCTGCTGATGATGACCCGGGAAAAAGCCGAGGAACTCGGCTATGAGCCAATGGCGAAGTGGCTTTCGGGTGCGGAAGCCGGCTGTGATCCGAAGATTATGGGCATTGCGCCGGCTTATGCAGTGCCAAAGGCGCTAAAACGCGCCGGGGTTAAGCTTTCCCAAATGGATCACATGGAGTGTAACGAGGCCTTTGCCGTGCAGAACCTGTCGGTGATCAAGGAGCTCGAAAACCAGACCGGCGACAAGGTGGACATGAACAAATGGAATCCCATGGGCGGGGCAATCGCCTATGGCCATCCAAACGGCGCATCGGGTGCCCGGGTGGGCATGTTTGCCATCCGAAACCTGATTCGAACAAGCGGCAGGTACGGGTTTTTCAGTTCCTGCTGTGGCGGCGGCCTCGGCGTGGCCACCGTGATCGAAAACCTGCAGCGATAACCTTTTTTCACTGATACGCCGGGGATGGGCATCCTCATCCCCGGCCCTCCCTCCCTTTTGTCCTTTTTATTGTGCCGGATGAATAACCTGTTTTTCAAATGTTATCAGTGTTTCCAGAAGTAAATGGGTTTTATCGAAACTTGCTGATTTTTAATTAAATTCTTCTTGCCTCCAGATTTGTGTTTTGTTAAAAATCACCGTTTAACCCCGGTGGGCGGGAAATGTCCGCAGATGACAAATGCGGCGGGAAATTCAATTTTTTGAGGTACGGGTATGGAATCCACGAAAAAGCCATTGTATCTAAGCATTGAAGAATGTGTCGATTATATCGTCGACGAGTTCGGGCCCGAGATTACCATCGGGCCGCCCCTGGGCCTGGGCAAGCCGGTTCCCCTGGTCAATGCCCTGTATCAGCGGGTAAAGAACGATCCCGGGCTTTGCCTTACGATTTTTACCGCACTTTCTCTTGAAAAGCCTTCCTGGACAAACGAACTGGAGCGCCGGTTTCTCGAGCCTTTTGTCAACCGCGTCTACGAAGGTGTGCCAGACCTGGATTACCTCACCGATCTCCGGAAAAACGAACTCCCCGCCAACATCAAGATCCACGAGCTTTACTGCAAGGCCGGGGCATACAACAACAACCCGGAAATGCAGCAAAATTACATGAGCACCAATTACACGCACGTGGTTCGGGATTGCGCAATCAACGGCAACCGGATTTACGCCAACATGCTCGCCCGAAACGACGGCAACGGACATCGATGCTACAGCGCCGCCTGCAACGCGGATACCACCATCGAGGCCCTTTCGGAATTTCGAAAGCTCCGGCAGCATGGAGAAAAGGCCCTGTGCATCGGCGTGGTCAACGCCTACCTCCCCTTTATGTACGGAGATGCCGAGATTGTACCGGAAGAATACGACATCATTATCGACACGGGCGAATGCGATCATCCCCTGTTTAACACCCCCCGCATGCCGGTCAACGACCCCGACTATATGATCGGCCTGCATGCCAGTTCCCTGATCCGGGATGGCGGGACGCTGCAGATCGGCATCGGCGCGCTCGGCGATTCCATTGCCAGCGCTCTGGATATGCGCCATAACAGAAATGACGTGTATCAGAAGGTCCTCCGGGATGCCGGAATCGAAGAGCGCTATGCCTCCCTGATAAAAGAAATCGGGGGTACGGGTACTTTTGAACAGGGAATCTACGGGTCCACGGAAATGCTGGTGGACGGTTTTCTCCAGCTTTATAAAAGCGGGGTTATCAAACGCAGGGTTTATCACCATATCGGTATCCAGGCGCTGCTTAACAAGGGGCTGATCACCGAGCAGATACCGCCTGAAACGCTTTCCATGATGATTGACCGCGAGGTGCTGCATCCGTATCTCACGCGCAGGGATTTCCAATCCCTGCAGCATTTCGGGGTGCTCCGGGAGGATCTTTCCTATGAAAGCGGGGAGATCATAACCCCCGAAGGCCGCCGTTTTTCAGCCAACCTGGATGATCCCGAAAATCTGGCGGAAGTCAGCCGGAATTGCCTGGGCACCTGTTTGAAAAACGGGGCTGTGCTCACCGGCAGCTTTTTCATCGGCCCCCGGGATTTTTACAATACGCTGTGTGACATGCCCGAGGCTGAGCGCCGGCAGTTTGAAATGGTCGGGGTGGAGGTGGCCAACCAGCTTTACGGAAATGAATACCTGAGAGCCCTGCAGCGCAAAGATGCCCGGTTCTGCAACACCGGCATGAAAGCCACACTGCTGGGTCATATCGTTTCAGACGGGCTCGAGGACGGCACAGTGGTAAGCGGGGTGGGCGGTCAGTACAACTTTGTGGCCATGTCCCATGCCATCCCTGACGCCCGGGCGGTCATGCTCATCAAAAGCACCCGGCAGGAATCCGGAAAAGTCCTTTCCAATATTGTGTACAACTATGGTCACGTCACCATTCCCCGCCATCTGCGGGATATCGTGGTAACCGAGTACGGCATTGCCGACATCCGGGGCAAGTGCGACAGCGACATCATCAAGGAGATGCTCAAGATCACCGATTCGCGATTCCAGGAAGAACTCCTGGCCGAGGCCAAGAAGCACAACAAGATCGAGGCGGATTACGAGATCCCGGAGGCATACCGCAACAATACGCCTGAGCGGATCTCTGCGCTGCTGCAGCCCTATAAGGCGGAAGGGGAATTCGGCCCGTTTCCGTTCGGCTCGGAATTCGATCTCGTGGAGATGATCCTGGCGCACTCGCTCAAGGTGCTCAAGCAGAAGTACAACAGTGACAGTGCTGATGAACTCGGCCCCATGATCGAGCAGATGCCGGATACCCCGCCCGGGAATGCCGTGCCCATGCTGGAGCGCATGGGCCTGGAAAATCCCGGCAATTCGGATGAAAAATTCATGCAGAAAACCGTGCTGGCCGGGATGAAACTGGCCGGGATGCTTTAAGCAGCCGTGTTCTCAGGGCAGCAAGCTGTTTACTCCCGGTGGTGTTTTTCTTTGTCCCTGCCTCTGCCCCTGTTGCCGCCTTTATCGTGTCCCGGCGGGTAGTGCCGGACAACCTCGGAATGGTACCTGTACGGCCGATCCGTGCCCATTTCCAGGGTGACATGATCTCCCATATTCACCCGGATGCGGCCCGGCAGGCTTGCGGAAACCCGCCAGTCGCCGTCACGGTAGTAGAAGTAGACATCGCGCTGCGTGTCAAAATAGACCTGTGCGGAGGGGTAATACCGATACTTTTTGGCCCGATAGCCGTGGGCCGGGGCCCAGGGCGGCGGCCCGCCCCGGTCTTCGTGATGCTCGTACTTTCTTTCCCGGTGGTCCGGGTAGCCCGGATCATGTTCCAGGACCACCCGCGTGCCGGGGGCGCAGCCGGAAATCATGAGCACTGCGAACACCGCCAGCACAGCTGCCAGACCATTCCAAACCTGTTTCTGCATTGGGAATCTCCCTTTTTCTGAGTCGGTCCCGTTATTTTTTAAAACGTGACACCGGCATTGATGCCGAATATATCGGCTTCTGATTCCGGCTGGTAGTAATAGCTGTTTCCAAAGGCCACCCGGTCGGATTCGGAAAACCGGAGCCCCTCGTAGAAAATGCTGACCTTTACCATGCCGATTTCCAGTCCCGTCTCGGCAAATCCGGACACCCGATCGCCGGGTTCAAGGGTAATAAAGACCGAATCGGTTAACTCCGCTTCGTTTTCCGTGTAGATCGGGATCTTGACGCCTGCCGTGACAAATATTTCCAGCCGGCGGGAAAAAGCGTGAGCACCGTTTATGCCCGCCCGTGCATAATAGTTCCGCCATCTTTCAGTGGCGCCCCTTGCATATTCGGTTGTTTGGTTGTCCGGATTATAAAACGTGTTGCCTTGGATGTCCCGCTGCCATGCCCGGGCCCCGAAGCCCCCAAAAGGGCCGATTTCTGACTTTTTGCCGGGCACCAGGTCCAAGCCCACATCTGCTTCCAGCTTGACTCCCGCGTAATCCGTATCCGAGGTCAGTGGATAGTTCCCCGGGATTGTCTGACCCTCATAATCGACCTTCCCGCCGAACAGCTCGCCCCTGAATTTTGCGGTCACGATTTGTGTTATCGGGAGCCGGACACTGCCTCCCGCGCCATAGATCGGGCCGGATTCCTCCAGCAGTTCCTCGCCGTTGACATATTCATTCCAGGTGAAATGTTCAATTTTCCCGTAGGCCTCAAATTCTGCCGCTGCAAAACCGGTGTCAGATCCGAAAGCGGCAAGCGGCATGGCGATCAGGCTGAGAACCACGGCAAAAAAGGCGGCAATAGTAAGGCCGGATCTGGCATTCAAATTCATACGGGCGATCTCCTTTGCGCAGTCAGGGTTGATTCCGTGATTCGGCCCGGGCCATTGAACCGGGAATGCATCTGTCTTATTTTGATTACGAATCAGATCATTCCGCTTGTGGTTTCGAGACGAACAAAAACTTAACAGGAAATCGGAAATTTTGCAACACAGCGTCCGGCAGAACTGCCGGGCAGGGAGGTGAAATATATGCCGGAAAACAAGAATAACAGAAGACAGATGACAGACCAGGAATTCGAGCGTGTGCGGCAAAGCCTGCTGGAGCGGAAAAAAAACCTGTGGAATCAGATTATGCAGGAACTGGAACGCGAAGCCGGGCAAAGGCACCAGTCGGCGCTGGATACCATCCGGGAAAGCGGCGATCATGCCCTGGAGGAGCTGTTTGAAAGCAACGTACTGCATATGGTGGAGCGCAAGGCCCGGGAACTCGAGAACATCGAGGCGGCGCTGACCCGGATTGACAGCGGCAAATACGGCCAATGTGTGGATTGCGGCAGATGGATCCGGCCCGCCCGGCTCGAGGTGATGCCGGATTCTGTGCGCTGCCGCAGGTGCCAGGAGCAGTACGAGAAAATCGAGAACTTGTAGCCCGGCTTTTTGCCGGAGCCGGGCTTATTCGGTTTGTCCGTACAGGCATTTTCGGACATATGCCGTGAATTCAAGCAGCCAGAATACGTCTTCACCGGCGCGGTGTCTGCGCACCTGCCTGGAGCAGGAAAAGTCGCAGATATAGTCTCCGAGTGTTTTGCAGCCGGAAGCTTTTGAAATGATTTGATTTAAATACAGGTTTAAATCCAAAATCCGGATCAGCGAAGTATCAAAACCCGAGTCCGCCAGCAGCCGGTTTTTCCACCGTGTGTCATATCGGGGTTCATCGGAATATACATTCCGTCCGGCCAGTTCCTGAATCATTTTTTCAGCCGCCAGCCGGGGATCGATGCCTTCGCGCCGCAGGATTTCCGGTGAGATCCTATGGTATTCATAACTTTTGGGATTCCAGTCCGTCCAGCCGGCCATGTAATCCGGGTTTAAAAGAAAGGACCGGATGGTCTCCGGGTGCTCGCCCCAGGCGACCTCGATCGGATATGAGTTTTTGCGCAGGCTGGAAGCCTCAAAATCGATAATGATCATATCGATTTTTTGTAGCACAGAACACCGAACCGGGCAATACGCGGTTTTTGCAGCATACTGCAGAAAAGCAATTCGACTCTTCAAGGATTTTCGCTGGGCGGGCCGGCGGGGTGGTTTGCACATCTGCCGTCCGCTGCCGCGCCCGATGCATCTGTGCAAGCCACCCCGCTGGCTCGCCCTGTCCAACCGCCTCGACAAGGCCCCCGCGTCTATCCCCGGAAAGCGATGGACGCGGCCCGGCGTTGAAATCTAAAATTTTTCCAGGAGGTTTCAGCATTGTAAGGCTCTGCAAAAAAACATTCCCCCGCCCATTGATTGAATTGCGCTGGCAAAAGGCTTAAATTTGATTCTACTTTTTATATGAAGACGCTGAAACGGGATTTTCAAATCAACAGGATGACAACTGCAAGGAGGTTTTTTATGTACGCACTGGCTGTAAACGGAAGTCCCCGCAAAGACGGAAACACCTATAACATGTTAAAGGCGGTGCTCGCCCCCCTGGAAAAGGCCGGCTGGGAAACCGAATTAATCCAGGTGGGCGGAAAAAACATCCACGGCTGCATTGCCTGTTACAAGTGTTTTGAAAACCGCGACAGGCGGTGTTCGGTGGACTCGGATATGTTTAACCAGGTCATGGAAAAAATGGATCGGGCAGACGCCCTGATCATGGGCTCGCCCACCTATTTCACGGATGTCAGTGCAGAGCTCAAGGCCGTACTGGACCGATCCGGGCTGGTGTCCCAGGCAAACGGGGTGCTGCTGCGCGGCAAGATCGGGGCGGCGGTGGCCGCGGTCCGGCGGGGTGGCGCCACCCACGTGTTTGACACCATTAATCACATGTTTTTGATGTCCCAGATGATCGTGCCCGGCTCGACTTACTGGAATATCGGCATGGGCTTTAACAAGGGCGATGTGCTGGAAGACGCCGAAGGCATGACCAACATGGCACACCTGGGCGCGGTAATTGACTGGCTGGGCAAAGCCGTGAATGATCACCTGGACGCCTACCCCCGGCCATAACCCCTCGCGGAGGTCGGTTTGCGGGCCGAAGGCGAAAAATTACCCCGGAGAACGGATTACCGGTAAAAGTAGGGATGACGCCAGTGTCGGAAATAGGGGTCCCGGAAGTAGGGATCGGGCCACGGGTAAAACGGATCGTAATAGTATTTCCGGGGCGCTTTGGGCTCCTGCCAGAGATGGATTTCGCGTGAATGAAGCACCGGCAGGGCGGATTCATGCTGGTTGATTTGTACGGATTGCATTCCCGTGATTTTTCCGGCCACGGTGATTTTTCGGTCTTTTTCGTAAATCACGGGGTCCAGAAAACCCTTGTGGACCACCAGGAAACGGCCCTCGGAACGGTCGCGCCCTGCCGGCTTGTCGCTGATATCCAGCGGGGCCTGCAGAACCGTGAGCCTGGTTTCATCCGCGAGATTGCGGGTCTCCAGAATATAGCCCCCGAGGATTACGGTTTTTCCGGTATATGCATTTGTATTGCGTTTCAGGGAGGCAAAGTTCACCTCTGCTGTTGCTTCCTGCCGGATGTCCCGGGATATGACCGAACAGCCGGAAAAAAGCCCGGTGATCATGGCACAGATCAGCAGGGTGATGGCTGGTTTTTGGCTTAAACGTTTCCGGATCATTGGCGTGTCCTTTGTGCGAATTCGGTTTTCGTCTTATTTTATAATTAAACATCCGGCAGGTGTTTTCAAGGCGGCTTGCCTGCGGAGGGCAAAAAAGCCGTCAAAATCGGTGCCGGGCAAAAAACAAAAGGAGGTATCAGGATCATGCGAATCCCGTATTTTTTGATTTCAGCAATTCTGGTCTTTGTGCTGGCCGCGGCCGGATGCGGGTCGAAAATTCCGCCGGAGGTCACAGACCGGGTGAGCTGGAAAGGCGGTTTTAAAACCCTGCAGGCCGACCCGGATGCGTATGCCGGCGAGTTCGTGATCCTCGGCGGGGAGATCGTCCGCATCGAAAACCTGGCCGATCACTCCGAGATCACCGTGGTGCAGTACCCCCTGGACCGGGAAAAACGCCCGCAGCCGGAAAAAGCATCGGCCGGCCGGTTTCTGATCCGATCCGATTCCTTTCTCGATCCCGAGATATACGAACCCGGAAAGCTGGTGACCGCCGCGGGCGAAATCACGGGCGCCCAAAAGCGCGCCATCGGCGAATATTTGTACGAGCACCCGGTCGTCCAGGGGGATCTCTGGGTGTGGGAGCCCCGCGAGACCAGCTTCCCCCGGTTTCATTTCGGCCTGGGCGTGGGCAAGACGTTTTAAGTGCTGCCGCAGCGTTTCTCATCTCCCTGTGCAAAAAGCGTTGATCTGCGGCAGGCTTTTTGCAATGGACGATAATTTTTTGGAATTTGCGGAGTTCCGATGAATCCCCAGGCCGTTGAATTCACCCATCCGGTGTTAAACGAGCAGGTGTCTGCCATTGGCGGTCATTATGTGTTCACTCGGGAGGTGCGCACGGTTTTTGCCGGCCTGGAAGTGCTGTATTATACCGGTTATTTCGTGCTGGATCGGTCCTGCTGCGGTGTGGGCGGGTGCGCTTATGCCCTGGTGGCGGGTTTTGTTCAGGACTGGCATTGCGGATCCGCAGCCGACGGGCGTCCGGTATCCCGGGTGCGGCCGGTCACAGACAGCAAATGGCAGGCAAGTATCACGGCCGGCATCAAAAAGGCAGATCCCATGATCCAGGTTTCTTTTCTGCCTGCCGAAACCGGGTAAAAACCGGTTGCCGGGTGGATCACGCAGATCCCTCTCCCGGAAAGCTGCCCTTTACCACAGGCAGATCACTTTCCGGCCTTCCTGCAGCCGGGCACCCACCTTTTCCATGTGGCGCAAAGGCGCCATTTCCCGCTCAAAATCATCCATACGCATGCCCAGATCGGCTGCCAGTTTTTCCGGCGGTGTGGGGCCGTTTTTTTTCAGATAGTTGATAATGGCAGATTGTTGTTCATTTACCGTGGAACCGGAAGACGGTAGGTTCTTGGCGCTATACACGGCCCACGGATCGCATGCCTTGGGCTTTGCCGCAAGATCGATGTAGCAGTCCTCGCACATGGTCTGACCGCGGGCTTCCATGGCCTCATCTGCATTGATTTCAGCGCCGCATTTCTGGCATTTCATTTCCAGTCCCTCCATAATCTTTCGTATTCTTTGATATACAAACAATAAGAAGAGCCCGGAGGGAATGCAAGGCGTTGGTGCCGGCCCCTGCCGGCGTTGGATGCGCCTGTCCGGCAGGGGCCGTATCAGCGGAAATGTTTATTTACCTTCCATGCTCTGCATAGCTAATGTAATGCGCTGCTGGGCCTGCCGGACATCCGGGTCGCCCATATAAGGCATGGCTTTCATGAAGCTGTTGCCGACTTTCTGCATCACCGCTTCATGTTCTTGGGCGGTTTGCTTGAATTGTTCTGGCTGCTGTTCCGGATTGCTGAGTTCGGGATATTTTTCATTGATTTCCCGGACGCGCGGGGCCATGTCCTCAAGTCCGGCTGCGTAATCGTTCATGGCAGCAGCAACTTTATCAGCGCTGTCTGCCGAGTCCATGGCCGCCACGTAATCGCCGGCCAGGCTGATAAAATCCTCCTGCAAATCAACGGCATCGCTGTATTTCCCGCCGCACCCGAAAGTGAACACAAGCAGCACGCAGCATAACAGGTACATCATGAATTTTGTCATTTTTTCTCCTTGGTTTTTCGGGGGCCGTCAAAGACCCGTGGAAGATTTGATTTTTTCCAGGACGGTTTCCGAGGGGGCGCAGTAAATATAATTCCCCGCCACCGGCTGCCAGTTTTCCTGGGTGATTTTGCCCAGTTTTTTGTGATAGTAGATTACCCGGTATGAAAGCGCGTCCCTGTCGGCATCCTGGTAGATGATCTTGTTGACCAGGGGCTCGCCCACGGCCGGGGAAAGCGCCAGGGCGCGGCTGTCGGTGTGCTGCTTGCCAAATTGGCTGTAACGCAGCTCTACAAGGGCGCGTACGATTCCCAATCTTTCCATTTCCGCCAGATCGGCTTCAGCTTCCAGGGTGCGGGGACGCACCGGCGCGGCCAGGGTGACGGCCATGAGCTCGCCCTTGGACCACCGGGGTTCCGGGGGATAAAGATGGCCGCCCCGCAGGCTCCATTGCACGGCATAGTCATATGTCTGGGCGTCATCGCCCATGCGTGCATAGGTCAGGGTCGCAGTCTGCCCGCTGGTTTCCAGGTATTTCTGGTCAATGGTGAGTTCATCGATAAACGGCCGCTGGTCCTTTCTGGGCACCCGGACCTGCACGGTTGCGTAATTGACCATTTCATTGAATATGTCATAGGCTTCGTTATCAATAACAAAGCGCATCTCCCGGCGCTGGAAAAACGGATCATCCAGATTGACTTCAGTGACCAGCCTGGGATCGTCCTTGTATTTTTCATACCAGGCCCCCACGTTGCCGGTCATGGTATAGTGTTCATACCTGGCCATGACTTTCTTCAGGTTGAGTCTTTGCGTGGATTTGGCATGCGTTTCTTTTCGCTGGAAAACCTTGTAGCTGTAATTGTTGTGTTTTGCGGCTTGTTTTCGTCTTTCCGCGATTGCTTCTGCATCCTCATCTTCTTCGTTGTCGGATAACAGTTCCTCTGCCGCGGGTTGTCCCAGGCGGGTTTGCGTGTCAAAAAACGCTTCCAGAACGAGTTTGTGCAGCCCGCTTTCCACAATCTCCTTGTCGCTTTCCGGCACGTGCTGGATATAATTAAAGGTCACCGTACCGGTTTCCTGCAGGAACTTCACTGCCTGGGAGCGCTCTTCTTCAGTAAGCATGGTACTTTTTCTGGTGCTGGTATTCAGTGGATTGTACCATTTGGGGTCCCAGTATTTTCTCGTTTTCACGATTTTCTGCCGGTCATGGGAATATTCTGATTCGATCTTATGGAATCTGTCAAAATCCATGACCACTTCCACATCGTATGCCGGCAGTTTGACCACGTATTTCAGGTCAAAAACCACGGAAACCTGGGAAGTGGGCTGCTTGAAGCTCTCTGCCAGAAGCGTGGCCCCGTAGGCGTCCAGGCGGGCGGCAACCGCTACCTGCTGGCCTTCCATAACCGGGGCTTTGCCGCTGGTAATCAGCGTGGAGGTAAATTCCTCGTCTCCCAGAACAGCGGAAATCACGTTGAAACTGTTGCCCTCGGCGCCGATTTCCAGGGGAACCGCGCCTTTCAGGCGGGCGCCCTTGATCCTTTTTTGCAGCATTGCTTCGGTTTCCTGCTGCTGGGGCTTGCTCAGCCCGTATTCAGCCAGAAAATGCAGCACCGCACCCTCGGCCCCGCCTTCTTCCTTGGTTTTATCCGTGACAAACCGGATCAGGGAGAATTTCGGCGTGCCGTCCGGATGCCTGGACACGTGCGGATTGGCCGGCAGATAGTAATAGGTCTTGCTGGTTTCTTCCGGATTGCGGACGGCTGCGGGAAAACACCGCACGGTCGTACCGTCTTTGAGCTTTACGTCGATGTGGCGGCCGTACTGAATCCCGCCCACCTCCCGGGCCGTCTCGGATGAAGGCACCGTGACGGTCGGCCGGATCGTCAGCGGTTTGAATTTCCGGGCATGCTGGAGATTTTTCTCCTGCGTAACCCCGGCCCGGGCCTGCCCGGTGACAGCCAGGACAATCATCGCCATGATCAATACTGCGGGCTTCCATGGTTTGTTCATTTTCCGCCTCCTTGTTTTTCTACGGCACCGGCCGCGATGTTATTGCCCCGGCGGGACCAGGACCAGATAGGTTTCTTCCAGCCTCTGCCAGTCGCCTTTGATCGGCTGCGATCCGGACGGGTACCAGTTGACCCGGTATTCGAGCCTCTGCCCGGGATCATGGAAAAGCACATGCCGGGAAACCGACTCCCCGTCGGTAACCCGCATCACTGCCAGGCGTTTTTTGACTTGCTTGTCGAAAACCGGATACCTGACCTCCATGGTAGCACTCCGGATGCCTGCATCTTCAAACAGGAATCGGTCCGCATCCAGCTCCAGGTCCGTGCGGTCGAGCGGCGGGGCAATGGTGACAATGGGGTCGCTGCTTTTGTTCCATTCCCCCTCGTTTTCGGGATGCCTGATCCGGTGCTGGCCCTTGATGCTCCAGGTGGTGCGGTAGCCGTAATTCAGCCAGTTTTCGTCTTTTTCCCCGAGCCGGGCATAGCGCCAGGATTTGCTCAGGCGGCCTTCCCGGATATCTTCGCGGGTAAATATCAGTTCGCCGGTGGCGTCCTTGTGATCACCGTATTTTTTCAGCACGGAAACCCCGGCAAAATTCATGATATCCTCAAAAACCCCGGAAAAATCCCCGTCAATGCGGAAAAACACGTCCCGCTTCTCAAATGCCGGATCCGCCAGATTCACCACGCGGAACATGTCCGGGTTTTCCTTGAATTCCCGGTAAAGCCCGGAGATGTTTCCTGCGGTGTCCACCGGTACGTGGATCACAGCCCGGCGGTTTAAATGAATATTAAACGAGGCCCGGTTGATGTCCGTGCGCTCTTTGATTACATACTGATTGTCCGTATAATACTTCTGGTTGCCGGAACTGGTAAACAATTTGGCCAGCCAGCCCTTTTTCTGGCGGCCCTTGAGCTGTCCGGATTCCACGGCTTCCTCCTTTTCCGGAATGGCCGTAAACCCGGTTTTCTGGTCAAAAATAATTTCCGTCAGTTTTGTTGTGGCCAGATCCACCAGGCTCTGCATGGCCTTGTTGGCCGCGTCCTCGGGAAGCCGGTCAAAAATCTCCACGTTGATTACCCCGGTGCGGACCAGTTCATCCGTGATATCCCGGAGCTGGCGCTTGGTGTAGTTTTCCTGCCGGTTGATGACCTGCGAGAAATGTTCATAAACGGTACTGACATCCGCACTGATTTTGGCCTCAAAAGAGGGCAGGGCGGCTTCGTAATATGTGCGCAGCGCCACAGAGACATCAGATGTGGGTTTGTTCAGCGATTCCCACAGCAGTGTTGCCCCGTGGGGCGACAGGGTGGCGGCAACCGCGGCCTTTGAGCCCGGCGTGACCGGTGCGCGGCCGCTGCTGATCAGACTGCGGGTAAATCCCTCGTCTGAGAGTGTGCCCGAAATAATGGAAAAGCTGCCCTCTTCATCCTGGTTCAGCGGTACCGGACCGGCCAGGCGGGCTTTGGTGTTTTTCTGTTTCAGGGCTTTTTCAAGCGCTTCGCGCTCGTCTGCCGGCAGGGAAAAGCTCACCAGCATGTGCAGCAGCCCGCCGCTGGTGTCGCCTTCCGGATCGATAAACTTCACCAGGGAGATTTCCAGGGCGCCGTCTTTTTTTTCAGACACCCTGGGCACGGTTGGCAGGTAATAATACACATCCGGATCCCGGGCATCCTGGAGCAATAAAACCCCGTTTATTTCCATCTGCCCGGCCTCGTAATTGACCAGCCCCCATGCCGGTGCTCCCGCCGCAATAAGAAAAAAGCAGATTGCGGCAATTCCGAGTCTTTTGAAATCCGCCATTTTTAAACTCCTCCCCCGGGAAGCTCGTCCCAATAGATGATATCCCCTTCCAGCGTTTCTTCACCTGAGGATATTTTCCGGTTTCCTGTCAGATACCAGGTGATGCTCACCCGGGTCTCCGGATTGTCCGGATCCTGCGGAATATCGAGGATCAAGGAAGGCGCCGGGCCTTTATTCCGTATGGTGGCCTGCCGGGTGACATAATGATCCCCGATTCTGCATTTCACCGTGATGACGCCATGACGCACATTCGCCCCTGTCAGACGGCTGCCGTCGCCTTCGATGGAAATCGTCCTGTAGTGATGAGGCGGTGCCAGAGCCAGCATGGGAGAGTCGGTGGCTTTCCAGGGCGTCCGGATCTCCACTCCGCCGTGGAAGGACCAGATGGCCTGGTATTGGTAATCCAGCCAGGCGCTACGGTCTGCATCGTTTTTCCACCCGTAGGTCATGGAGAAATGGTTGTCTGATTCCGTGAATGTCTCGGGTGTAATCACGACTTCTGCGGTGGTTACATCGCCGGCCTGGTGGCGTTTTTTCATTTTCACGGTGACAAAGTTCATGTACCGGGTAAATGTGGCCGCATCCTGGCCGTCCAGAGTCACCAGGATTTCCCGCTGCTTGAAAACCGGATCGTCAATGGTCACGGCGCGAAACACCCGGGGGTCGCTGCCGTATTTCCGATAAATCGGGCCGATGTTTTCAGCCATGGCAAAGGCCTGGTTTTCCGTGCGATAGTGGTTCATCTGATATACCATTTTCCCGGAGCGCTTGATCCGTTTCATCTGATAGGAAGCCACCAGGGAAAACCCCGGAAACCCGTTTGAACGGTTCTTTTGGGCGGCCGTGGCTTTTTTGCGATTCTTTTCGGATTTTTCAGATTTGGCGTTCCCTGGTTTCGCGTCTCCGCTCCGGCCGGATGCAGATTTTTTCATCGCCGGCCTCGTGCCGGGATTTTTGTCTGCATCCGCCGTGCTTTTTTCTTTCACGGAAGGGCCGGGCTTTAAGGAGGCGCCGGAAGAGCTGTCGGGCTGGACTTTTTCCGGCTTTTGTTCCGAGGATTCAACACCGGAAATGGTGTCCAGGGTTTCCTCTGGTTCAGGACTTTCTGTTTTTGCTTCCAGACGCTTGCCAAGCATTCGGATGCGGCCGTTGACCTCCTCGGCGCGGCTTCCCGTGGGGCTGTGATTTTCCCGGTATTCTTTATAAGCTTCCAAAGCGGCCCGGATATCTTCAACTCTGAATCCGTTTTTTCGTGCCTTTTCGTAGAGCTCTCTGGCCTGGTTATATGCATAGCCGGCGTCCAGTACGGCAGCCGCTTCTTCCACGGCCGTTATTTCTGCCTGGGTTTCCTCTGAAACCGTCCCGGATTCTGCATAGGCCCTCGGAAAAAGGGTGTTTAAAAAAGTGCTCCAGATATTTCTATCCACGCCTGCGCTTTTTTTGGATGTCTTTTTGCCTGAGCCGCTGCCTCTGGCTCCTGCAGCGTCTTTCAGAAGTTTTACCGCCTGGTTTAAGCTGCCGTAACTATCCTTGTCTTCAGAGGCCTGGGCCAACGCGTCTGCAGGTGCCGGATCAAACATCACCTTGAGCAGCTTTTCATTAGCGCTTTGCAGTATCTTGTCCATGTTTTCGTTTTCGCCCTTTGTGGTGATCTTGACGGCGCCTGTCTGGCGCAGCTCCTGGAAAAGCATGTCCACGTCAGCCCCGAACCATTTATACTTAAACCCGGCCTTGAGGCGGTCGTGCTTGCTGACCCTTTTCCAGTCCGCCTCCAGGGTGGCCTCATAGGGCTGCCGGATACCGGCGAATTCCATGTCAAAAACCAGGGAAATGTCCGGCGTGTCACTTTGGAAGCTTTCCCACAAAAGCTCTGCGCCTTCCCGTGTCAGGGCCATGGACACGGCGGCTTTCTGTCCTTCCATCAAGGGGGCTTTGCCCACGGCCACCGTGCGCGTGGTCAAATCCTGTCCTTCCTGAAACGAAGAAATCAGGGCGAAGCTGCCTTTCCGATAGGTAACCGGACCTGCGAGGCTTGCCTCGGGGTGCCGCTGCTGCAACTCCTTTTCGGCCTGCCGGATCCGGTCCTGAGAGACCCCGTAAGTTACCAGGAAATGCACAATGCCGCCGCCCTTGGCGCGTCCCGTACCGGCTTTTGCGGTTTCATGTGTCCGAGCGTACTTGAGAAACGAAAACTGGGGCCTGCCGTTTTTATAGGCGAGTCCGGGCTGGTCCGGCAGATAGTAGAATTGATCCGATGCCTTTGCGTCCGGATAGCAGATCAGGTCTGCACATTTTTCCATTTGATCCAGCAGGATTTCCTGTGCCGCTGCCGGGTTCGTCCCGATCCCTGTAAACAGGAATAAAGCCGGGAGTACCATCAAAAGCCGTTTTCGGAAAACAGACACCTTCCTCCCTCCTTTCTTCTGGCAAATCATGGATGCTGAGATGCCTGCCCGGTTTTTTCGGCCGCATCCGCCGTATTTTCATAGGCGGTGATATCCAGCAGGGCTTCTCCGCTTCTTTTTTTCCACCGGCCGGTTTGCTTGCTGCCGTCTTTGTAAATCCGGGAAATCCGGTAACGGTAGGGCCGGTCCAGGTCTTTGGCCAGCTTGAACTCGATGCGGCGGCGGTAATCGCCATTGGCCCGGAATGTCAGAGTTTCCACCAGGTCCCTGCCGGCCGTGGGGATGGCCACTTCCACGATCTTGGCGTACAGGTTTTCTTCCAGGTTTTCCAGGAAGTCAAAGCAGAAAACGTTCAGGCCGGTATAGCCCACTTTCATCCGCGCCCCGAGATCCGTGCGCCGGAAATGGTCCGGATGGGCATTCATGTCCATTTCAATCGGCACGACCCAGGTTTGGGCGGTAAAAGCAGGCCCCCATTGATCCTCGGTTTTGCGTACCCCCGCAAGGGTCTCATCAATGGCCAGGCTCACCTGGGTCTGGCCGGCTGTGACGGCATCCCACAGAATTTCAGCCAGCCGGGCATTCAGGGGCAGCACCAGGGTGCCGCCTTTCCACCGGGTGGAAAAGGACCGGGAGTCTTGCTCGTCTGCAAACATCAGGGAAATGCGGGTTTCCGAAATCGGCATGGTACTCGTTTCGGGCGCTCCGATACCCTTAGCGCGCAACGCTTTGCGAATTTTTGCGGAAATTTCGGATTTGCGCGAGCGGTCAATGCCGAATGTGAGAACTCCCCGCACCCAAAAATCCCCGGAATCGCTCGTGCCTTTGCGTCCCAGGTAGCGGTACAGGGCCAGTCCGTAGTCCGGGGTCCCGTCGGCCCGTTTGTCCAGCACGGGCCGGGCCGGCATCATATACCACTTGGCGGGGTTCTCGTGATCCCGGTATATCCGCACGCCTGCGATGTCTGTGAAGCGATCCAGATCGGGCGCGGCCCGGCATACAGCGCCGCCGCACAGCACCAGGATGACCGCCAGCAACAGATATTTCATGTGTGCGGTTTTCACATTCCCGTTTCCGCGTTAGTTGTTAACATCATTGAATAATGCTTCGACCTGGCTGGATCCGAAAAACTGGGTCAGTTTTCTGGCGTCCTCCCAATGCGGAGCCATCCGGGTTTGCCCGGTCTGCGTGACGGCTTCGAGGCGGTATTTGTACAGCAGCGGATCCGCGCCCTTGTCTGTGGGAACATAAACCATGAGATTTTCGCTGACATTGTCGCCCGCGGTCAGCGTGATTTCCTTTTTCTGCACCGTTGAAGCCTGAGCGGTAAAATAGGGGGATTGGACATGAATAATTAACTTGTATACGCCGAATTCATCAAACAATCCGGGTATGGCCTCCATGTGAATCCGGCTGCCCGGGGCCAGCGCCACGCCTTTGCGGATGCGATGATCTATGGTCTCAAGGCAGTCCGTACAATTGCCGTCTATATCAAGTCCCATCCAGGTCACCATGAGGTTGTCGCCCAGAAGCTTTTCAGCTGCGGGAAGCTTCAGTGGTCTGTCTGTTCCCGGTTCAATACGCAAGGACTTGAGTTTCTTGGAAATTCTTTCGAGCTTGCCGTTTTTCAGGCGGTAGGCATTGATTGCCTTGAGGGCCACCGGAAAGTCTGTTACGTTTTCAAGGGATGTAATGCCCAGGCCTTTGGCCCACGCATCAAATCCTTTCAGCCGGGGGCCGGAAAACTGCGCATACCGGATACGTATGGGAACGGGGATACGGGTCTGCTCAACTGCCACGTTCAGGGTTCCCACAAGGCCGTCATGGGTGATCTGGGCCAGGACTTCCTCGGTTTCGTCCTGTGTTAGCGAGAGGGTAAGCCTGAAGACCTGTTTTAAATGTGCCGGCGGATTTAAATGGATTCGTTCAGCCGGAAGGGCCAGGCCGGTGGCCAGGGCCTGCAGATCCACTGTTGCCCCCAGGCCGGGCAATGCTTTGATCGTAAGTGCGTCCGCGGGCTTTAGCGCAAATGCCTGGCGCAGGATCGATTTCAGCAGATGGATATCCCCAGGCAGATGCGGCGCCTGGAGTTCCGCGGTGATCATCACGGAAGGCTGTCCGGCTTCAGCGCGGGTATTGTACTGAACATTGAGTCGATAGCCGTCTGCATCGCGTTTGAGCAAAAACGCGCGGGGGATGTAATAAAAAACATTTCCCGCAGCCTTGTCCTGGAGGATTAGGTGACTGTCCCAGCCGCAGACTATGCCCAGATCCTCAAGAAGTGCGGGATCATTGATCACGTCGCTTAAATCCAGGGTGGCCGACGGGTCCGGCCCCCCGGGTTCGGCTGCCGGGATCACCGGTCGCAGTTTTTTCAGCCTGGATGGTATGGGTCTTTTGATTTGTATTGCGGTTTGCGGTTGGAACTCAAAGGTTTGCGTGGATCTGGCTGCCTGAACGGTATCCCGGTGGATTTTGAGCGTTTTGTTTGCATCCGGGGAAGAGTCTGCAGCCTGGGCGGTCATGCCGAGAAATAATGAAAATATGACAGCGGCAAATTTTCGCATGGGCGTTGCTCCGGGTTTGCGGGTAAGCTTCTAAACTCCTTGTCGGGTTATTGCTTGACCAGCTTGGGGTTCACCCAGACCGCCCAGTCCTGGGCACTGGTTCGGCCGGCAGACACCCGCAGAACAATGTTGACGGGTTTGCCCGCCCAGGCGGACAGGTCGGCTTCCAGCGGGGTATAGCCGCGGTTGGTAATGTGTTTGCGAAGCACGCGCCGGGCGTTTTTACCCTGTTCCAGGACAAAAACAGACATCACAACCCCGTCGGAGGTCTCCGCATCCTTTAGCAGAGCGCCGGTGGATTTAAAGCTGACGTTTCTGTCAAGCCGCATCAGCGGAAAGCGGCCTTGTATCCATCCGCCGACTTCCCACTGCGGATGAGTCTGCAAAAGGTTTGCCGCCTTGTTGTTGGGGCAGATGACACCGTTTTTCAGTGTTCTTGCAAAGCCGCGCCTGTCGTTGTCCGATCCCGGAAAGGGCAGTGGTCCGGCATTGCTTTTCCACTGTGCCTTGCCCGCCCGGGCAAAGAAATTATATTCGGAAACCGCATGCCGAATTTCCGCCTTTTCCGCTGCAACAGCGACTTCCCGCGTTAGGCCGCCTGCCTCTGAAGCAGGCCTCGGTGCCGACTTCTCGGCAGTTGCGGTTTGCAGCGGCTTTAATGTTGTTCCGGGCCGTATGACTGCAGCACCGGCGCCCACCGTATCACTTTCCTCACTGGTTTCACCCGCTGCCAGTTCAATGGTTTCCTCTGAATCGGCTTCTGCTTCCATGTTTTGCGCAGGGGTTTCGATTTCGCTGCTGTCTGTCCATGTTTTGGGGAAATCATAGACCAGGCTGCCAAACGGACGCTCCGGATTGGTCTCCCGCACCAGGTAAAGGTGGATCTGATCGGATTTCACTGCTTCTGCGGCCGAGCCCCATTCATCATTTGCCGCCTGCTGATCCCGGCCGATTCTGAGTGTCACAGTGCCCTTTTTGCCCTGTACGGGAGAAATCGTACTGGAAAAACCGTCCAGGGGTTCGCCCCATCGCATCACTCCGCCTTGTACGGAAACACCGTCTCTGCGTTTGACTTTTTCGTATTCTACTTCTAGAACAATTTCATTTCCTCGTCTTTCCAGAAGTTTTACTTCTCCGATCCGACCCTCGTAGTTTCCGACGAATTCCTCGATGCCTTCTTCCAGGGAGTCCTGTGCCGCTTTGCCGACTGCTTTGAATATCCCGTCGAGCATTCCCCCGCCTTCTCCCTGGGTTTGTTCTGCCGGGGCGGTGTCTTCAACCTGCGCATACAGGGGGACGGCAATTGCCAGAGAGAGTAAAAAAATTAAAATCCCCCGAAAAAATAATGGTTTATTCATTTTCTTGTCTCCTTGGTGATCGGGTGATCAAAAGACGAATGCGGATACGGGTGGAAATATACTATGGTTAAAAATATATACTAAGAATCGAGTTGTATGTAAAGGCGGAATTGTTTTTTTCGAAAAATATGATCTGAAATGATTCGGACTCTGATTCTGCACCGTTAGAAGAGGGCACGCGGAAAAATCTCGTGGATATTCTAAAACAACGCAGAGCGGCTGTCTTTTTTTGTGCTCCGGGGCATTGAGTCGCTGTAAGGGCGAATCCGGTCCGCCTGCACTCTCTCAGGGCTGCCGGCTTCTATAGAAGATCGCTCCGAGGCCGGATAGCAGGGCCAGCCCGCAGAATATCAGCACCATGCCGAGGCCCTCCCACGGGCCCGGCACTTCGCCCAGCTGGAGCCATGCCGCCAGCACGCCCAGTACCGGCACTGTCAGTGTGCCCAGACCAGCCATGCCTGCGGGCATTTCCTGCAGGGCGAAAAACCATAAGCTCCAGGCCACGGCAGTGGCCAGTACGGCGTTGTAGGCAACAGCGCCGATAAAGTACGGAGTCCATTCGATGGCCCGGGACTCGACAAAAAGGGCGATCAGGATGAGGGGAACCGCGCCCGCCATTAACTGCCAGGCGTTTGCCGCAAGCAGATCCACCTGCACCCGGGCGCGGAAATATTTGTTCCACACCCCGGCAAGCGCCCAGCAAAGGCCGGCCAGGCTGGCCAGCACGGTACTTGCCAGGTACGGATGGCTTTTCCAGGGGTGGAACAGAAAGACCAGTCCGCAGAAGGCTAGGCCTGCGGCAATTGCCTGCCATCTGTGGATTCGCTCTCCCAGCAGGGGCCATGCCAGCAGCAGCAGCCAGAAGGGCATGGTGTATACGAGCATGACGGTTTTTCCGGCCCCGCCGCTGACAAGGGCCCATATGGAAAATCCGAAAAAGCCCGTTGTCTGCAAAAGTGCCAAAAGCAGGATTGCCGGCCATGAACCGGGCTGCAGGGAGCGGCCGGAAACGGCTGCAACGAAAAACAGCACCATACTGCCGATGACCGCCCGAATGGCCCCGAAGGCAAACGGACCGCAGAAGGTCAGGGCCGTTTTCATGATTACCCAGTTATATCCCCAGATAAAGGCCAGCATGACCAGGCCGAGGATTGGAAGCCATTGATTGCGGTGTGCCATTTTTTTGTTATAAGACGTCTTTGCCGTTTAATTGCTGGAATGCGGCTGCATCCTCAAACATGGACACGTTGTTGAAAAAGCAGTAATTGGGGTTCTGGGTGCTTACCATGGCTCGGAGCTGCTTGAGTTCTTCCGGGGTGTATCGGTGATAATAGCCGGAAATCCCGTGCAGTCGATAGTAGCGGATACCGCTGGTGACCGGAAGCCGCTTGAAGGGATCCACCGCATGGTACAGCCCGGATATCCGGCAGACCTGGTCAATGTCTGTATCCTGCCATTTGCCGCGGGGTTCGAACAGCAGGAGACATCCTCCGGTGTCAATGGCCCGGAAGAACCGGGCCACCCGTTCCATATTTTGATCCGTGGGCTGAAAGCTTGCCGGGCACTGAAACAGGATCTTGTCCGCGTGCAGGGCCCGGGCGCAGGCAAGGGTCTTTTCCCAGGCCTGCCGGGTCAGGTCGTTTAACTGGAAATCCCCGACCTGGGTTTTTTCCTGCTCGGACAAAGGCGTTTTCACCCTGCGGTAGGTCGGGCTGGCGGATCTGTGGGTTATCAACTGCCAGGCCTTGACCGTGAACTCGAAGTCTTGGGCTGCGTTGTGCCGCCACCGGGCAAGCGTTGCGGTCTTGGGCGGCTGGTAAAAGGTTTTCTGCACTTCGAGCGCACGGAAAGCGGCGAAATACTTGTCCTGTGCTTTTGCGAACCCGCAGCATCCGATGCGAACCATGAGGCCTCCTTGAAAGCAGATATTTTTCGGGGATTTTATTCCGTGTAAATCATTTTTCGGGTCATGCCGCCGTCTGCCACGAAGTTCTGTCCGGTGATAAATCCGGTCCGGTTTGATGCCAGCCAGCCCGCAAGTCCGGCCACATCCCGGGGGTCGCCCACCCGGCCCGCCGGGTGTTGTAAATGATCTGCTTCGGTGAGCCGGGGGTTTTCGCGTTTGCTCTTTTTCTGCCACGCTGCGGTTTCAATCCAGCCCGGGCTGATGCAGTTCACGCGAATCCGGGGGCCCAGGCTGACCGCCATGGCATGGGTGAGCGCGACTATGCCGCCCTTGGATGCGGCATATGCCTCGGTGTGGGGTTCGGACTGCAGGGCCCGGGTGGATGCAATGTTGATGATGCATCCGCCGGTTTTGTCCAGATACGGCACCGCGTGCCTGGCGCACAGAAAACAGCCGGTTAAATTAACACTGATTACGCGCTGCCACTGCTCAAGGCGCAGCTCCGTGACCGGCACACCGAAATAACCGCTGATTCCCGCATTGCAGACCAGCACGTCAAGCCTGGCAAATCGCCGGATGGTTTCTGAAACCGCGGTTTTGACATCGCCTTCATCTGATACATCACAGCGCACCGCAGCCGGATTTCCGTCTTTTCCCAGCTCCGCTGCGGCTTCCTCGCAGGCCTGGCTGTCGCAGTCTGCGATCAGCACGTTCATGCCGTCTGTTAAAAACTGCTCCGCGATGGCTTGGCCGATGCCCTGGGCACCGCCGGTGACCAGGGCTGCGGGTTTTGCTGTTGGGTCCGTCATACCTCACCTTTTTTTCCGGGGAAAGATAGCCGGCCTGATGGGTTTTTCTCAGTTGATCGGGACAATATGCTACGGCACTGTACCCCCGGCTTTTTCAGTCCCCCCGGGAGCTTGTCGGGCTTCCAGTGTCCTCCGGACCGGTGATGCAAATATCCAGGTCCTTTAATATACCGTCTTCAATCCGGTATATCCAGCCGTGCACGGCCAGTTCCCGGCCGGATTGCCAGGCCTGCAGAACCATCGGGGTGCGCGATACGTTGACGGCCTGTTCAATGACATTGAGTTCGCAGAGCAGATCGTGCTTTTCATCTTCGTCACGGCATGCATCGATTTTGTGCCGGTGCCGGCGGCCGAGGCGTTTTACATTTTCCAGCCAGTCTTTGATCTCACCATGACCGTCGCCGGCCAGGGCCGCCTTGATGCCGCCGCAGCCGTAATGGCCGCATACAATAATATGCTTTATTTTTAATACCTCCACTGCGTACCGGATCACAGACATGCAGTTGACATCCGTGTGGACCACCAGGTTGGCGATGTTTCGGTGGACAAACACTTCGCCCGGGGGCATGTCCACGATCTGATTTGCCGGCACCCGGCTGTCCGAACAGCCGATCCAAAGGTATTGCGGGGCCTGTTGCTTTGCCAGGCGGGCGAAAAAATCGGGATCCGAGCGCTTGATTCGTTCCGCCCACTTCCGGTTTTTTTCAAAAAGATGGGATAAGACCCGCATATGCTTCCGCTTTTATAATGTTTTAAGGCCGCAGTGCCGGAAGGCAATCTGTATGAAAGTAAAATCATATCCGATTTTGGATCTGCCTTCAAATGATTCTCAAACCCCGGGCAAAAGAAGCGTGACAACGGATAACTGCCGGCCGGACGGTATGCTCAAAGCGCCGGCTATTGGTACATCTCTTCGATAATATCGGCAAATGCGCGGTTGACGTATTTGCGTTTGACTTTCATGGTGGGGGTGACTTCACCGTCTTCTTCGTAGAGTTTTTTGGGAAGGATGCGGAACTTGCGGACGTTTTCCACCCGGGCCAGGCCCTGGTTGACGCGGTCGATTTCCGAGCCGATCAGCTTGTTGATCTCCGGGTGGGCGGCCAGATCGCCGTAAGTGGAAAATTGGATCTTATGGTCCTGGGCGTACTTGACCACGTTGTCTTCGTCGATCATGATCAGGGCGGCCAGGTATTTTCGCCGGTCGCCGATAAGCACCGCATCATTGATATAGATGCTGGCCTTGAGCATGTTTTCGATATACTGCGGAGAGATGTTTTTCCCGCCCGCGGTGATGATGATGTCCTTTTTCCGATCCGTGATTTTCAGGTACCCGTCCGCATCGAGTTCCCCCACATCACCGGAATACAACCAGCCGTCGGAGAGGGTCTCTGCGGTGGCTTGCGGGTTCTTGTAATATCCGGCAAATACCCCGGGCGATTTGATCAGGATTTCGCCGTCTTCTGCGATTTTTACTTCCGTGCCCGGCACCGGTGTGCCCACGGTGCCGAATTTGGCCCGGCCTTCCTGGGAGGTGCAGGTCACCCCGGTCCCCTCGGTCTGGCCGTAGCCCTCGATCAGGTTAATGCCGATGGACTGGTAAAAATACAGCACCTGGGCCGAGATGGGCGCGGCCCCGGAGTAGGCCACCCGGATGCGGTCAAATCCGAGTCTTTCCTTTAGCTTGCGAAACACGACCAGGTGGACGAGACCGAAGAGCGCTTCCACCCAAGCGGGCTCCTTTTGAAAATGCATTTTCATGCCTGCTCGTTTTTGCCCGATTTTCAGCGCCGCATTGTAAGCCAGCTGCTTGATGCGCGTGGCCTCTGACATGCGGATCTGGATGGCCGAATAGTATTTCTCCCAGATCCGGGGCACGGCATAGCCCACGGTGGGGGAAACCTCGATCATATTGTCCGTGACGGTATCGGGTTTTTCCACGAAATTGACCACATAGGCGTGCCGGATATGGGTGAACACGGAAAACAGGCGCTCGAAAATATGGCACAGCGGAAGAAAGGACAGCACCTCGTCCTGCTTGCCCATGGGGTTTTGTTCCACAATGGCCTCTGCCATCCAGGTGACGTTGCCGTGGGTGAGCATGGCCCCCTTGGGCGGGCCGGTGGTGCCGGAGGTATAGATCAGCACGCACAGATCCGCTGGCCCGAGGGCTTCCATGCGCCGGTCCACGGCGGTTTTGGAAAGCGTGCTGCCGTGTTCGATAAGCGCATCCAGGCTGATCACCATGGGATCGGAGAATTCCCGCAGCCCCTTGGTATCCCATACAATGACCTTTTTCAGGGCGGGCACGGCATCTCTGAAGTTGAGCCATTTGTCGAGCTGTTCTTCGTTTTCCGCAAACAGAAAAACCGCATCGGAATTGGATACCACGTACTCGACTTCCTGCCAGGCATTGGTGGTGTAGATCCCCACGGAGACGCCGCCGGCGCATTGAACACCCATGTCGATCTTCACCCATTCCGGACAGTTATCCCCGATAATGGCGGCGGTTGCACCTTTTTCAAGGCCCATGTCAATCAGGGCCGCGCTGATGTTTTGCGCGTCGGCATAGTATTGATCCCACGTGATATAATGCCACAGGCCGAGTTCCTTGTAGCGCATGGCCGTCATCTGTCCGCGGGCGGAGACGGTTTGCTTGAAAACCCCAGGGGTTGTGGATGCAGTCAATGTTTTCCTCCGAGTTACCGCCAAACCTTCTTGCGCTTCCAGCGCTGGTAGCCCTTGGCCGATTCCCTGGATCGAACGCCCATGTAAAATTCCTTGACGTTTTCGTCCTCGATTAAGTCCCGGGACTTTCCCTTCATGACAAACCTGCCGTTTTCAAGGATCAGGGCGTCATCTGAAACCTCCAGGGCCTTTTTGGCGTTTTGTTCCACGAGCAGGATGGTCACGCCTTCCTGGTTGATTTTCTTTATGATTTCAAAAATTTCTTTTACCAGGATGGGCGAAAGGCCCAGGGAGGGCTCGTCGAGAAAAAGCAGTTTGGGCCGGCTCATCAGGGCCCTTCCGATGGCCAGCATCTGCTGCTCGCCGCCAGACAGGGTCCCGGCCCATTGGCCCACGCGGTCGGCAAGGATCGGGAAGTAAGCAAATACCCGCTCCAGATCCCGGATCACGCCATTTTTGTCCCGCCGGGTATAGGCGCCCATCATCAGGTTCTCCCGCACGGAGAGTTCCTCGAAGACCTCGCGTCCCTCGGGAACCAGGGATATGCCCAGGCGCACGATTTTTTCGGTATCCAGCCCGTCTATGCGCCGGCCCATAAACCCGATGGTCCCCTTGTCGGGCTGATCCTCGATCAGTCCCATGACCGTGCGCAAAATCGTGGTTTTGCCCGCGCCGTTGTTGCCCAAAATGGCGGTGATGTTGCCTTCTGCCACCGTGAGCGAAACCCCGCGAATGGCGTAAATCAGATCGTAATAGGTTTCAATGTTCTTGATTTCAAGCATTGCGCCCAATATTGGCTCCGATGCCTAAGTGTTGGAAATTCATGCCGGCCTCCGGCCGGCTCCGGCCGAAGCCGGGGCATCCCCGGCTTCTTCTGTGCCCAGGTAGGCCGCAAGAACTTCGGGATGGGCGCTGACTTCTGCCGGGGAGCCTTCGGCAATGGGCCGGCCGAAGTTCAGCGCCAGGATCCGGTCGGATATGTCCATGACCATGTGCATGTCATGCTCAATAAGAAGGATGGTAATGCCCAGCATGTCCTGGATGTCCTTGATCCAGAAGACCACGTCCTGTTTTTCTTCTGCATTCATTCCGGCGCATGGTTCATCAAGCAAAAGCAGCTCGGGTTCCGCAGCAAGGGCCCGGCCCAGTTCGATTTTTTTCTGGATGCCGTAGGGCAGGGCCCCCACGAATTTGTTTCTGTAGGTCTGCAGTTCCAGCAGGTCGATGATTTCCTCGACCCTGCGCCGGTTTTCGATTTCCTCTTTTCCGGCAAAGGATTTTTTCCCCCACATAAGCCCGCCTCGGAACAGGCCGGTTTTCATGAACAGGTGCCGGCCCAGCATAATATTTTCCATGGTGTTCATGTTGGAAAACAGCTCGATGTTCTGAAAGGTTCGGGCAATGCCGGCTTTTGCCACACGGTCCGGCGAAAGCCCGCGGATGTTTCGGTCCTTGAATATGATACTGCCCTCGGTCGGGGGATAGATGCCGTTGATGCAGTTAAACACCGTGGTTTTGCCCGCCCCGTTGGGTCCGATAATCGCGTAAATCTCGCCTTTTGTGATTTCAAAGGAGACCGCGTCTGCGGCTTTTAATCCGCCGAAGGCCATGGTCAGGTGCCGGACTGCAAAAAACGTCATATGTGTAAATCTCCCGGAAGCCAGCGGAACTTTGCCTTCCTGTTACCGGCAAAATTCCGCCGGCTGAATGAAAGTACCCGGAATTCCGGGCGGTTCAAAAAGGTTTATTCGGATTTGGGGATGAATTTGGTTGTCTCCCATTCGGTCAGAATTTTGGAAGCGCCGTCTGCAGTGCACTGCTGGAGAAAGATCTCCTGCTGGCCGATCCGGCAATGGGGATCTTGCGGATCAAACGGGCCGTAATTGATTCTTCCCATGATGCCCTGGAAGTTTTCCATTTTTTCCAGTTCCGCCACGACCTTCTCCCGGGTCAGGTCCCGGCCGGCCCGCCGGATGGCCTCGACCAGGGGCTCGACAAAACCGATGCCCGCGGTGAAAGTGTATCCCCAGCGTTCATCCTCGGCGGCAAACTGTTCAAACACCTCTTTCTTGTATTTGGCCATGAGTTCGTGTTTCGGGTTGTTGATATTTTCCACTTCGCCCACGTTGCCCGTGGGATCCATCATGCCGAAACTGGCAGTGATCACGCCCTCGTAAAGTCCTTTGGTAATGGCGATCATAAGCGGAAAATCACCGCACGTGGTGGTGCTCATCCACTGGGGTTCGTATTTCATGGCCTTGGCGGTGCCCAGCACTCTTGCCACGTGGCCCGGGGTGACAAACAGGAGCACCGTGTCAGCCTCTGCCTGGCGAAGCCGCATGGCATGAGGTCGCATGTCCGTGTCCGTAATGGCCACGGGCACGGCCTCGGCAAGTTCCATGTCGTGCTTTTTGAGCATGTACCGGGCCCCTTCCAGTCCCTGTTTTCCGTAGTCGTCTTCCTGGTAGACCACGGCGATTTTCTTTTTCCCCATTTCGGTTATGGCGTATTCCGTCAGTAGCTGGGCATCGCCGAGGTAGAGGGGATACACATTGAACAGGTATTTCTGCGGCGGATCCACCCAGTGCCGGGAGCCCGAGGACGGCCCGACCCAGGGGATCCTGTTTTCCATCAGATAGTCTTTTACCGCAAGGCCGCATGCCGTGCCCACGCCGCTGGCCCAGGCAAACATGCCGGTCTGCTCCTGGAGCTGCTTGACCCCGGCAATGGTTTTGGCCGGGTTGTAGGCATCATCAAAATAGTGGTGGATGAGTTTTCTGCCGTGGATGCCGCCGTTTGCGTTAATCCATTTGAAATAGGCATCCGTGCCCCGGGCCACGGCCCCCCAGGGAGCGGCAGGTCCGGTCTGGGGCGACCACTGGCCGATGTGGATCTCGGTGTCGGTCACCCCGACCTCCGCGTTTGCCGCGCCGGCAAATCCCGTCACCAGCGCTGCGCACAACAAAAGCCCAAGCAATGTGTTTTTCATTCCCTTCTCCCCCTTTGGTTTTGTTTCGGTTTTTACACCTTTTTCACGTAATGCCGGGCAAACAGCCCGCTCGGCTTTACGCACAGCACAAGCACGATCACGGCAAATGCCACCACCGCCTTGTATTCCATGGACACATACCCGCCGAACAAGTGTTCCACGATTCCCACAATATAGGCGCCGAACACGGCCCCGGGCAGCGAGGTCATGCCGCCGATCACCGCTGCGGCAAATCCTTTTAACATGGGATCCCACATCATGTATGGCTCCATGAATACAGGGGCCAGCAGAAGTCCGGCCACGGTGCCCACGGTGGCGGAAATCCCCCAGGTGATCATTTTTACGCGGTTTGTCCGGATGCCCATGAGCCGGGCCGCGGTTTCGTTCTGCTGGGTGGCTTTCATGGCTACGCCGAGCTTGGAGAACCGGAAGAAAAAAAACAGGCCGGTCATGATCACCAGGGCGGCCACCAGGGTCAGCAGGTCCAGGATGCTGATATAGACGCCGCCGAACATGACGCTGGAATATGAAGAGATGGGAAAAGGCATGACCCGCTGGTCTGCCCCGAACTTCCAGGAAACAAATCCCAGCAGCACCATTTCCAGGCCGATGGTAATGATGATCAATCCCAGGATATTGGGATTTTTGGCCCGCCGCACCACAATGAATTCCAGGAGGCAGCCCAGGAGCATGGCAAAGGCCAGGGCGCCGAAAAATGCGGCAAACACGGATTGGCCGTAGGAATGGATGATCATGTAGGCGATAAATACCGGCAGCAGGGCCATTTCCCCCTGCACAAAATTGGGTACTTCCGAGGCCTTGTAGATCAGGACCATGCCCAGGGCCATGAGGGCATAGGAGCTGCCCACGGCGATTCCGCTGATTATCATCTGCAAAAAGTCGATCATGCGATGCTTCCTTAATCGATTATAGGAGCATACGGGGACGGAATCCGATGATGTCCCTGTTAGTTAAAACGGCCATGTTTTCCAGTATTTTTTTGTGCGGATCCACAGGCCGTATAAGCCCAGCGGCTCAAAAAGCATGATTGCAATCAGGATGGCGCCGAATACGATAAACTGGATGTTGGACACCCCGGTCAGGGAGAAATAGCTGGCCGAAAGGTGCCGCAGCCAGTCTCCGACATAAGGAATGGAAAGGATGTTTCGCAGTTGAAGATCCAGAAAGGACAGCACAATCGCCCCGGCAATGGGCCCCATTACCGATCCCAGTCCCCCGGCCACGGCCATGGTCAGAAAAAATACCGACAGAAACAGGCTAAAGAGTCCGGGCTCGATAAAGCGCAGCACGAATGCGTACAAACCGCCGGCCACTCCCGCATAAAATGCGCTCAGGGCAAAAGCCATGGTTTTGTACAAAACGAGATTAACGCCCATGGTTTCTGCTGCGATATGGGCGTCCCGAATGGCGATAAACGCTCTGCCGACTTTGGTTTTGGTGACGTTGCGGGCAAAAAGCACCAGCAGAACGGTGATGATCATGACCAGGTAATAAAATTGCCGGTCTGTATCCAGGGGATATCCCATAATGACCAGATCCGGGGCATGCAGCCCCTGCCGGCCGCCGAGCATTTCGATCCTGCCGATAATGGTGGTGATGGTCACGCCGAATCCGAGCGTGGCAATGGCCAGGTACGGACCCTCCAGCCGCAGGGCCGGAAGCCCCAGCAGAAACCCGAAGGCCGCGGCGATCAGGCCCGCGCAGATCAGTGCGGCCAGAAAAGGGAAACCCGCCAGGCTCATCAGCGTTATGGTGGCATAGGCCCCGATGGCGTAAAATCCGGCATGGCCCAGCGAGATCTGGCCGGTATAGCCCACCAGGAGATTGAGTCCCACCACCACGATGATATTGATGGCAATGTAGTTTGCCATGTACACGTAGTAATTTTTGAACAAAAACGGATAGGCCAGGAGGAATGCCAGCAGCACGACGGCCCAGAATACTGTGACGCACGAGGGAAATAGCCGGATATCCTCGTAATAACTCCGCTTCATGTCCATGCGGGGAGTTTCCTGTAAGGGTATAAACGCTGTTATTTAAACTTAACGCAATTTGTCTTATTGAAAATTGTTATATCAGGAAAACAATGATGGGGGCAACAAAATAATGATGTATCGGTAGCGGCTCTGCCTCGCGGCGTTTTATTTCTTGCGCGGCTTAGTAAAACGTCCCGCCAGGATTTGCGGAGCGCTCCACCGGGTGACGGATTGGATGGAATAAGGGTTGTCAGTAATTATGGCGCGGGCCGCCAGCCTGGCGCTTTCAATGGCCGGGCCGATGCCCTCGCCCATGTCCCGGGTGGCAAGCCCCGCGGCATCGCCGAGGATAAACGCGTTTTCGCGGCAGACCGCATCTAATGCTCCCCGAAGGTAGTAGATATGTCCCTTTGGCGCAAGCCGGCGGCTGTCGGTCAGGCCCTTTCGCGCGAGCTTGCCGGCAAAGCGCGTCCAGTGGGTGTTGATGGTTTCGCCCCGCTTTTTCAGGGAGGAAAGCTTGCCGCCGATGCCCACGTTGAGATAACCGTTTTGCTTGGGTACGTACCAGGCATAGCCCGGAAGGCCGCGGTCGAAAAACCACAGGCGGCATTGGGGGTCCTGCCATTGCCAGGCAAATTCCTTTTCGGCCGTGGCAATGCAGCGCCCGGGATCCCGGGGATGGATTCCGGAAAAAAGCGACTTGTAAACCGGGCAGTGCGTGCCGCCCGCACCCACCAGGTAGGTGCACTGGTATGCATCGTCAATAACGTACTTGCTGCCGGCTCTGCGGATATTTCTTACCCGGTGGCGTTGTACGGGCACCCCGGCGCGTTTTAACAAAAAATCGTCGAATTCAAAACGCCGGATGGAATACTGGTGGGTGGGCACGGGCACGGGCACGCCCTTGATGTAAAACATGATCCGACGGTAAGTCAGCAGCCGGTGGGGGTAATCGGCCGGATCGAGTTCGAGGTCTGCCAGCACCCGGGGCGTGATCCAGCCGGCGCAAAGCTTGGTTCGCGGAAATACCGCCTTGTCCAGGATCAGCACATCCGTGCCGTGCCTTGCAAGCTCCCGGGCGCAGGTGGCGCCGGCCGGCCCGCCGCCCACGATGATGACGGTTGCCGTTTTCATGAGAAATTCACGTGAGCCTGCAGTCGGGCTGGGCCCGTCCCGGTTTGGTCATCACGATCTGCCACAGCTGAATCGACCTGGAGCGGAAGGCCCCGGCCGAGCTGAGCAGGTAGAACTTCCACATCCGGTAGAACCGTTCGCCGTAGCTTTCCCGGTACTTGGGCCAGGATTTTTCAAAGTTGTCGTTCCAGACCATAAGGGTCTTGTCGTAATCCGGGCCAAAGTTGTGCCAGTCTTCCATGACAAAGAGGCCTTCCATGGCCGCGCCGAGCTGGGAGATGGAAGGCAGCATGCTGTTGGGGAAAATATAGGTGGTTGTCCAGGGATTGCCGATGGTGATGCTCACGTTGCCGCCGATAGTGTGGATCAGGGCGATGCCGTTGTCTTTCAGGCACCGGTCTGCCACCTCCATGTAGGTGCGGTGATTTTTGTAGCCCACGTGCTCCATGATGCCGATGGAGACCACCCGGTCGTACTTGCCGGTTGCGTTCCTGTAGTCGTCAAGATAGATATTGACCGGCAGGCCCTCGCAAATCTTGTTGCCCAGATCCACCTGCTCCTGGGAGACGGTTACGCCGGTGACTTCCGCGCCGTAATTTTCCGCGGCATACTTGGCAAAGCATCCCCAGCCGCAGCCTAGATCCAGCACCTTCATGCCGGGTTCAAGCTCGATTTTCCGGCATATCAGATCCAGCTTGGCCTCCTGGGCCTCGTCCAGATCGCATGCGCCGCCGCTCCAGTAGCCGCAGGTATAGGCCATCCGCGAATCGAGCATATCGCGATACAAATCGTTACCCACATCATAGTGCTGCTCGCCCACCTTGTAGGCCCGCTGATCTTTCTGGAGATTGAGTAGCTTGGCCTTTAGCAGGTGAAGCGAGGCCTTCCAGTTGTCCTTGAAGTATTGCTGCAGATCGGCCCGGAATACCCGGTCGAAAAACTGGTCCAGCGCCGGGCTGTCCCACCAGCCGTCCATGTAGGATTCTCCCACGCCCAGTTCTCCGTCACGAATAACACGTTCGTAGAGGTCCTCGTTGTGAACCTGGATGTCATAGGGCTTATCCCCGTTGATGGTAATGCCCGCGTGCGCGAGCGCGTCTTCCACGATCTGTCTGGATTTGTTTGTTTTCATTTGCGCGTCTTTGGATTGGGGGCTTTGGTTGTCAAGTAAGATAAGCACCTCCGTTTTGTATACCGATTTCAATGTTGCCAATAATTTTTCAGTAAAAACATTAACCTAAATATAATCCGGCCACACGTCAAGGAGAATTTGCCCGGCTCGGCTTTGATACCGATGGGAAAAGGCGAGCAGGAATTAACCGGCCCGGCCGTAGCGGCAGAGGAGGTCATGGACGGTGTTTGCGCCGAATTTCACTGCATTGCCGGGCACGCGCTCATCTGCATTGTGTATAAAGGTGAAATAATCAAAGTCCCGGGGCAGTTTTAAGGGGGTAAATCCGTATGTCTGGATTCCCAGCCGGGAAAAAAAACGGGCATCCGTGACTCCGGGCAGCAGCAGCGGCACGGCAATGCCGCCCGGGTCCGCGGAACGGATTACATCTGATAGCAGGCCGAACATGCTCATGTCCGGTTCGGGCGGGCCCGGCTCATAGCGCAGGACTTCAAGTGCGATCCGGCCGTTTGTCAGTCGCCGCACTTCTTCGATCAGTTCTTCCGGGGTGCAGCCCGGCACCATTCTACCGTCCATGTGCAGGATAACCTCGCTGGGAATCACGTTGATCTTGTGCCCGCCCTGAATCATGGTGGGACTGACCGTGTTGCGCAGCAGCGGGCGAAAGTTTCTGCTTTTCGGTCCCATGAGAAACAGGGCGGTATCCGTCAGCTGCGGATTTAAAAGCTGTTTTAAAATAGTATTGTATGGAAAGCCGGTGTTTTTGGATATTGTATTAATCATTTGTCGGGCTGTCGGGGTGATGCGTACCGGCAGAGATCTTCGGTCCAGGATACACAGCAATTTGCCGATCGTGCCCATGGCGCCGCCGTGAATCGGCATTGATCCGTGCCCGCCCATCCCCCTGGCCGTGGCCCGAATTGAGCAGACTTGCTTTTCCGACACCTGGATGGGGTAAAAGCGCCTGCCGCCGAAATCCATGCTGGCCCCGCCGAATTCGCCGATGGCATACCGGATGCCGGCAAAAAGTTCCGGGTAATTTTCCACCAGAAACCGGGCGCCGTGAATGCCTCCGGACTCTTCGTCCGAAACCGCGGCAAAAACGATGTCCCCTGCAGGCGAGCGTTCTTCTCGGGCAAGTCTCAGCATGGCCGAGACCATCATGGCCAGGCCGCCTTTCATGTCCAGGGCGCCGCGGCCCCATACGTATCCGTTCACCATCCGTCCTTCAAACGGAGGGTATTGCCAGGTCTGGGAGTTGGCGGTGACCACGTCCACATGGCCGTAAAGCAGAAGGGGCGGGGCGGTGTTGTCCCCGGCAATGCGCGCGATCAGGTTGGGCCGGTTTTCGTTTTTGGCTATGATTTGTGTCGGGATGCCCGCATTTTCCAGCAGACGCCGGATGTATTCAATGCAGGGCCCCTCATTGCCGGGGGGATTGGTGGTGTCAAAGCAGATCAGGTCCTGTAGGATGCCAACCGGGTTTTTTTCTGCAAAAAAAGTGTCCGGATCTCTCATTTCCGCGGGCCTTTCGGAAGCCGGAATTCCGCGATCACCGGCAGGTGGTCCGAGATCGACCAAGTGTCTGCCTGCCGGACATTGCGGGAAACGGTCTCGAGGCTGTCGGCATAAAAGATATAGTCAATGGTCTTGTCGGGCTGATCTATGGCCGGGTCGTTGGGGAAATGGGTATACCAGGGCGCCGGGTCTTCGCTGTTGAGCGCTTCTTTGCCGGGCACGGCCCGGTAGGCGTCAAACAGGGGCTTGATCTCGGTTTGGGAGCGGTATGCGCGTTTTGCCTTTTGCGGCAGGCGTTCATAGGCCTTTCCCGGGGGCAGCAGATTGTAGTCGCCTCCGGCAATCCAGGGAATATCTTCTGCAGACAGCCTGTCGAGGATATTTTTGACTTCAGCCACCTGTCTTTCCATGGTGTCCGTGCCCTGGGCGAAAGCTGACAGATGGGTGTTGAGCACCGCAAAAGACCGGCCGCCGGCAACCGGCAGGCGGGCCTCGAGCACGGCGCGCTTGAGGTTGTACTGCCTGCGCAGCGGGCCTTCCGGGATCAGGGGGAGCTGATGGCGCATGGAGTGCGATATGCGGTACTTGGACAGGATGACCAGACGCATGCCGACGGCTCCGAAAATCGCGGGATGCGGCACAAAATCGGCCTTCCAGTACCAGGCCGAAGTGCGGCACCGGTATTTGTCAGGCAGAAGGGCGAGCAGGTCGTGGACCTGGTTTCGGTAGTCCGTGCGCGCGGCGCCGGTATCGACTTCCTGGAGCAGAACGATATCCGGATCCTTGGCTGTTATGATTTCTGCAACCGATTCAAGGGTATGCTGGATCGATGCGGCAGACGGGCGCTTGTCTTTGCCGCCTTCATAGAAGAAATAATAGCCCTTGCCCGCCATGTACTGGACGTTCCAGGAAAGCACCTTGATCTGCTGGCCCGGCTGCAGCGTCGGTGCCGGCCCGTTACAACGGACCTTTTCCTTCTGGAGCCTTGCAGGATGAAAGGTGATCAGCCAGGTCCAGGCAAAAAAAATACCGTAGGCCAGCCCCCCGGCCAGGATAAGACAGAGTGCGGATTTGAGAACGATTTTCATCATAACCGGTGATATATCAGATCCGGCAGTTTATACAAAGCGATACATTTGATTGTTTATTTTCCGGCTGTTTTTAAGAAAACCGGCATTACGGCGCCAATGCAGATCAGCAGGCCCACCAGCATAACGCCCGCGGCAAAAGATCCGGCATCTCCGGCTGCGCCGATAATTGTCGGGGCGATGCCGCCGCCGTATACAAACGCGATCGGGATGGTAAGCGATACCGACACGTTACGGTGCTCGGGCGGGGCAATGGCAGACAGTACCGTAAATCCGGCCGGAAAATATCCGGTGGAAAGGGTTGCCTGCAGGATAACCAGGCCGGTGGCGATTGCCGGGTGGCTGCATGCACCGAGCAGGATGGTGGTGAAGCCCGTCATGCCCAGCATAACGGCAATGGTCCGCCGCGGTCCAAAGCGATCCGCAGCCCAGCCGGCAATCAAGGCCATGCCCAATCCCGGCAGGCGGGAAAAACCCACCAAGGAATTTGCAAAGCTGCGCGGAAGCTCGACTTCATTTACCAGGTAGAGCGGCAGCATTGTGTAAACCCCCATGGTGCTGGAGATGGCCAGGGCAAAGAGCAGGACCATGATCCAGAAGGCGCGGTTGGCCGCAAGTGCCCGGAAGGCCACCGCGCCCGGCGGTTTTCCCGGAAAGTCGCCGCCCCTGGCGAGCACGGCGAAAAGCAGGCCGATCAGAATGGAAATGACGCCCACCGCGGCCGGCATGGTGCGCCAGGCGAAGTGAAGCAGAAAGATTTCGGCGATAACCGGTGCGGCCACAAACGCCAGGTTGGGGGCAAGTTCGTGGATGGACACCGCCTTGCCCCAGTTGCGGGAGTCCACCATGCTTGTCAGCGTGGTGATGCCGGAGGGCAGGTAGATGCCCGCGGCCATGCCAAGAAGGAAAATTGCGCCCCGGATCTGCCAGAGCTCGGAGGAAAGGGCGATCAGCAAAAGTCCGGCGCCCGCTCCGCATGCCGACAGCACGATGGTGCGGCGGTGGCGGATGCGCGCGGAGATAAAGCCCGAGCCGCTAAGGGCGATAAAATAGCCAACGGACATGACCAGAAACAGGGAACCGGCCTGTGCGTGCCTGAGGCCCAATTCCGATTCGATGCTCGGCATCAGGGGTGAGAACATGACCCGGGCAATGAATGTCAGAAAAAATATCAGGGTCACAAACAGAATCGGTACCAGCGGATCCGGCCGGTAGAACGGTGGCGGAGCGAATTGTTCGTGGCGATGTTTTTCCATAGCGTTTCCATACCAGATTTGTCTCCGGATATCCATGGCCGGTGTTACTGAAAGACTGCCGATATCCCCCAGCCTTAAAACAACCACGGATTTCCGGCTGTTTGCTGTTATTTTTAAGTTCGCTGCGCCCTGCAAAAAAAGCATCGGGCTTCAAGGTTTTCCGCAGGGTCGGGCCGGCGGGGGAGTTTGCGCATCTGCCGCCCGCTGCCGCGCCCGATGTATCTGCGCAAACCACCCCGCCGTCCCGCCCTGTTCCAACCTTCTCGAAAATTTAGCCCATCCTTCCCGGGCAAGCTTCCAGCGCGGAGAGATAAACCAAAGTGCGAAATTCGAAACAAATCCGAAATCAGAATCACCAAATAGCACAACAGGTCCATATATGGCCGGTTCTTCCGGCAGTTGTTTCATTTTCTGCATCTGTTTTGGATTTTGAATTTTTGTCATTAAAATTTGTTTCGATATTCGTGCTTCGAATTTCGAATTTATTTCCGGTATGGATTTGTTCTTGCGAATTTGGGGCTTTGCCGGTAAAAATAGCGGAAAATGTTCCAGTTCTTGAGATGTTATGAACATCGGCAAAAAGGGGGGTACCGGGTGAACAAAAAGGCCATTCCTGCGGGGGGGTTCGTTTTCTTCCTGGTATTTTTGGCATTTGCGCTGCCGGTGCTGATGCCCGGGTGCGCGGTGCTCGATTACACGCTGCAGGATACTGTGCATCCGGATTCCGGAGCCATTACGCTTTCCGGCCTGAAGGCGGATGCATCCGTCCGGCGCGACGAGCTGGGCATTCCCGTGGTCGAGGCGCAGAACATGCACGATCTGATTTATGCCGCAGGCTATGTGATGGCTGCAGACCGGCTTTTCCAGATGGTCTCCTACTGCCTTATCGGCCAGGGCCGGCTTTCCGAGATGACCGGCGGGATGGGGATTGATATTGATTTGTTGATCCGTACGCTTGGCCTTCCCCGGGCGGCCCGGGAGCAGTACGAGCAGCTCGACCCGGAGCAGCGCCGGATGCTGCAGTATTTTGCCGACGGGGTCAACGCGTACATGGCGACCCACCAGGAAAAACTGCCGGTGGATTTTGCGGTTACCGGCTACATCCCGGAGGCCTGGGAACCGATTAATTCCATTTATATCTTCCATGTACTCAACCTGGGCCTTTCGTTTAACCTGCGCGAGGAGATCGCTTTTTTGAATCTTGCCGGCACGCTCGGCCCGGAAAAAGCGGCTTGGTTGTTCCCGATACACCCGGACGAGCCCCTGCCGTTTGAAAAGGCAGCAGTCCTTGGCCGGGCACGGCTTGCCGATTCCGGCATCCGGGAGGAGGCCCGCGCCCTGGAAGATGTCACCGGCCGCCTGGAGCGGGTTTTATTGCCCCTGGGAACCCCGGCTTCCAACAACTGGGCCGTGGGCCCGGAACGGACAGCAAAGGGCGCCAGTATCGTGGCAAATGATACCCACCTGCCGCTTTCCCATCCGCCAATCTGGATGCTCATGCAGCTCAAGGCCCCGGGCTTCCACGCGGCCGGCGTGGCCATGCCCGGCATCCCGGCCATCGTGGCCGGTTACAACGGCCATGTCGCCTGGGGAATGACCATGGTCATGGGCGACAGCCAGGATGTTTTTCTGGAACGCATCAAAAAGATCAACGGCAGGGACCATTACGTGTACCAGGGAGGCTGGCATCCGGTAAAGACGCGGAGGGAAACCCTTCGCGTGAAAGGCGGAGACCCGGTGGAACAAACCATCCGCTCCACGCGGCAAGGGCCCCTGTTGAATTCCGCCCTGTCCGCAGCATCCGTAAACCCGTTTATGCCGCCAGAAACAACCAGCGATTTCGGCCTGGCCCTGCGCAGTGCCTTAAACGAGGGGGTGTTTTCTTTTGACGGGATGTATGACCTGCTTTTTGCAACCAGCATGCAGGAAGCCGGGGATGCGATCCGCGGGTTCCGGGTCATGAATCTGAATTTTATCTACGGCAGTGCCGAACATATCGGCTGGCAGGTTTCCGGGCGCTATCCGATTCGTAAAAACGGGCGTGGTCATCTGCCGTCTCCGGGATGGACCGGCGATTACGACTGGCAAGGCTTTCTTCCGCCGGAAAAACATCCCCACGCCCGGGACCCGGAGAGCGGGTATGTGTATACGGCAAACAACCGCACAATTCCGCCGGAGCAGGACCCTCAGCTGGGATCCTCCTGGTATGCGCCGGAACGCGCCGAGCGCATCGATCAAATGCTGGCGGACCGGGCCGCGTATGACTGGCAAGATGCTGTGCAAATGCAGAACGACCGCCATGACCTCCTGGTGGAGAAAATGCAGCAGCGCCTGTTTGATTCCCCCCTGGCTTCAGAAATTCACCAGGCCATTGACGGGTGGCAGGATGCAGCGCGGGCGACTCGGGCCCGACAGGCGCTTGCGATTTTCCGGGAATTTGACGGGGACATGACGCCGGATTCCGCGGGTGCGGCCCTGACCGGCATTTTTCATCATGTGTTGACGCGCAACCTGTTCCTGGATGAACTGGGACCGGAAAGCAGCTCGGCCTGGGAGAGCTTCCGGATGCTGTGCATCGGAATTTACGGCCCGGAGCAGGACCACCTGCTGGCAAGGCCCATGAGCCCGTTCTGGGACGATGTGCAGACCCCGGAAAAAATTGAGACCAAGTCCGACATCATTGCCGCCACCCTGGCAGATGCCGTGTCTTATGCCCGGCGCCGCATGGGGCATGATCCGGATCAATGGCAATGGGGAGAGATCCATACCTATACCTGGGAAACCGAGGTTTCAAAAATGCGCGATCAGCTGCCCCTGTTCAAACGCTTCGGGGCCTGGCTGATGGCCGGCTACACCGACCGGGGCCCGTATCCGGGCGGCGGGGGATTTAACACGCTCAACGTGGCGGGATATCACAAGGGGTATGATTTTGACGTGTGGATGATCCCGGCCATGCGCATGGTAGTGGATTTCGGCAGAAATGAACCGCTGTTTCTGGTCAACAGCGGCGGACAGTCCGGCAATCCGGCCAGTGCCCATTATGACGACGGCATTCCGGTATGGCTGAAAGGGGGGAACCGGCAGATGAGCTACCGGCCGGAAAACCTTCGGAAACAGTATGACCGGGTGTTTACCCTGAACGCACCGAATAAATGATCGGAAGGAAATAAACACTTACATGAACCAGGCGGGAAATTCTCGAATTCTGATTGATGCGGCCGCTGAGCGGCTGGATGCGCAGAGCGTGCGGATCTGCTGGGAAAGCGGATGTGATACGGAAGTGGCCGTGTATGCGGGAAAATCGCCGGATCACATGGATTTGCGGGAGCCGGTAGCTTTATCAGACCACGGGTGCGTGGAAGTGGGCGGGCTTGACCCGCTGGCCCGTTATTATTTTGCTCTGGAAGCGGGCGGGGATCGGCTCATGACCGCGGAACGCCGGGTATGCATGGAAGGTACGGTCAATTTCCGGGATCTGGGCGGCTATGAGACCGCAGATGGCCGCCGGGTCCGGTGGGGGCGGGTGTTCCGATCAGACGGGTTGGCCCGCTTGTCTGACCGGGATCTGGAGCAATTCAGGCAAATGGGTATCCGGCGGGTCTATGATCTGCGGACCCGCTCGGAAGTGGCCGGGGCGCCGGACCGTCTGCCAGGGGACGGATCCGCGGTCCATATTCACCTGCCGGTCAATCACGGCCGGTTCGATTTTGCAGAAGCCATGCAGCGGCTGAAAAAGGGGGATACCAGTTGGCTGACCCCGGATTTCATGGTTAACGGATATATCCGCAACCTGGAGGATTTTTCCGCGTGCTGGGCAGAGATTTTCCGGACCCTGGCCGAACCGCAGAAAGGCCCGATCCTGTTTCACTGCACCGGCGGAAAGGACCGGACCGGCACGTGTGCGGCTTTGATACTGCTGGCACTGGGTGTGCCCGTGGAAACGGTGATTGATGATCACCAGCTTTCCAATATCTACATCGCCAATCTGCTGCCGCGGCTCTATCGGATGATGGAGCGGGAAGGTGTTGATCCCAACGCGATCTTTCCATACCTTACCGCCCCGCGGGAGTGCATTGTGGCGGTAGTGGATTATATCACGGAATACTACGGCACGGTCCAGGGCTATCTGATCAAAAAGGCGGGGCTGTCACCCGACGAACTTTCTTGCCTGGAGCAGAACCTGCTTGTCTATAAGTAGAAAATGTTGTTTTCAGGTTATTCCACCTGGCGGACCTGAATATCGTCAATCCATAGGGTTCCCTGGGTGATAATCACGTCAATATGGATCCTGTCGCTGTTTTGGGGTGCTTCCGGCGCCTGAACCGTCAGTTGCGTCCAGCCGGATCTGCCTGCTAACTTGGCCATCAAGTCAATTACGCCGCCGGGCCGGGCTCGCTGTGGGGCATAATTGATCCGGAAGGCGGGGGCTTCGTGGAACCGGTTATAGTCCAGGTTTTCGGTTTTTGCCCAAAAGGTGGCTTCATAGGTCTTGCCGGGGATGACGGTTCCTGTGGCGGCTTCGTCTATATACAGCACGGCCCGGCCGCCGGGCGGGTCCACGGAGATTCGATACGAGAAGTCCCCGCTGTGTTTTTCTGTTGCATCAAAGACGGTCTCCGCCCGGGCTTTTCTAGATACATTGAGTTTCCAGCCTTCAGGTAGGGTCTCCGATGCCTTGACCTCAAAGCCGCCGTTTTCGATCAGGTTTTCACACAACCCGTTTGCAGGGAAAAACGCCATGAAGGCACCTGCCAGTACCAATGCAGCCTTGATGCACTTTTTCATGCGAACCCTCTTTACTTTCCGCAATGCTTTTGGCATATAACTAAATAGTTGGGAAATGAACGATGTCTGATGATACACGCTGCAAGGCGTAAAGGCAAGGGGAAAATCGGTTTGCGTTATCGCCCTTGGTCGGTTGCGGGAAGATGGATCATCCAAAAGACCTGGATTGCTTTGTTGAATTCTGGCGGGGGCAAATTTTAGAGGAATATCCCGAAAGCAGGGAAAAACGCGTATATCCGCAAACAAAGTACAAGGAGGAGTCATGCCGGGAAATGCACGCCTGACGATGTTGGTCGTTTTATCAGCGCTGACGGTTTTGTGCGTCTTTGGATGTGCCGAGGAGCAGAAACAGGCCCAGTTGGAGGTGACAGACCATGAGTATACCCTCCGCAAGGAGTCCGAGGATTCACATATTTACGTTATCGACGCCAAGGGCACTGTTCGCAATTCCGGCGAGGTGGACGTGAAAAACGTTACCGTGACCGCTTACTGCCGGACCTGCGGCGAACAGGTCATCAACGGCGAATGGTTTGTCAGCGAATACGACAAGATGCCCCATCAGAAAGACGTGATCAGTTACCTGGCAGCGGGCGCCAGGGAAGACTTCGCATTTGAGGAGGTTGCCTTTTATCCGGCCCCGTCCGGTGTGCCGACCCCGGAGGGCGTGCCCGAAGACCAGGAATTCGAAGTTGTCATCGAATCCTACGAGGTCGTTGAGGAATAATTTACATCGGCTCGTGGCCGGAAATATCCGGGGTTATCGGGCGGATGGATCCGAAAAGGCCAACAGGGGCGGCAATGCCCGCAGGACCATACAGGTAGGGAGAGAGGAAATGGCTGGAAATGCGCGGTTTTTGGCGGTGATTTTTTTGGGGGGGATTATGGCGCTGTGCCTTTACGGGTGCGCGGGCGAACAGAAAAAGGCAGAGCTGGAGGTAGCGGATTCCGAGTTTTCCATTCGCAAGGAAGCCGAGTATATGTATGTGGTTGATGCAAAAGGTGTCATCAGAAACCTCGGGCCGGCGGATGTCAAAAGGGTTGAGGTGACCGGCTATTGCAGGTCCTGTCGCGAGGAGATTATTGATTCGCAATGGTATATCAGTGATTACGAAAAAATGGAACACCAGAAAGACGTGATCAGTTACCTGTCTGCAGGCAGTAAATCGGATTTCGATTTTACGGAAGTGGCTTTTTACTCGGCCAACAGGAGTAAAAAAGCGCCGGAAAAGCTGCCGGAAGATCTTGAAATTTCAATTGAATCCTACGAAGTCGTCCAATAGGATTGGCGGCCAGCCGAAAAGATAAATCATGCAAAAATGCCAGGAGGCCTGAGAAGGCAAGGAGGTCGGGAAATGTGGAGAAACGCACGATTCCGCGCGGTGATTTTTTTGTCGGTACTGGCGGCGCTGTGCTTGTGGGGATGCACAGGAGAGCAGCAGCAGGCAGAATTGGCAATAGTGGATTCCGAATTTTTCATTGAACAGGATGGCGAGACCAGCTACGTGGTTAATGCAGAAGGTACCATCAGAAACACCGGGCAAGTGGACGTCAGAAAAGCGGAGGTAACCGGCTACTGCAGATCCTGCGGCGAGAAAGTCATCGACGGACAGTGGTTTGTCAGCGAGTATGAAAAGATGGAGCATCAAAAAGACGTGATCGATTACCTGGCTGCGGGCAGTGAAGCGGATTTCGAATTCGAGGAAGTGGCCCTTTGCATGGTTCAAAAGAGCCGGCAGCCCCCGGAGGAACTGCCCGAAGACCTGGAAATTTCCATTGCGTCCTACGAAGTCGCCGACTAGAATCGGCACCTGTTATTGCGCCGGGCGGTGTTTTCCATGAGGCGGTTTACATGCTGCCGGACTCGATCAGGCGGATTACCGCAGGTACGCCCAAGTTTTCCCGGAGCCGGGCTTCTGCCCGGCGCAATAGTTTTTCCAGTTCCTTGATCTCGTCTGAGAAGATCGTATCGTTCATCCGGATGAAGACTTCCAGCAGTTTTCTGCCTTCCTGCCGGGCCACCCGCAATGAGATCGCCTCTTTGGCCAGCGACAGGGTGTTTTCCAGGTGGTAGTGCACCTGGTCGCCGTGTACATTAACCCCGTCGATGTTCATGATGTTGTCCACGCGTTCGGGATACCACTGCAGGCGGGCCAGCGTGTTGCCGCAGGCACATGCCTCTTTGAATATGCGCGCGCGGTCCCCGGTCCGGAAACGGATCAGGGGAAAGGCCCGGGTGGTCAGCGTGGTTAACACAAGTTCCCCGGCGCTGCCCTCGGGAAGCGGTGCCCCGGTTTCCGGGTCCACGATTTCCGGGAGAAAATGATCCTCGTTGATGTGGAGTCCGTCGTGGGATTCGCACTCAAATGCCACGGCCGGCCCGGGCACCTCGCTTAGCCCGTAATGAACCCACGACCGTACGTGCAGCCCCTGCTCGACGGTTCTGCGCAAATCCGGGTCAATGCTTTCCCCGCAAATAATCAGCGTTTTGAGCGAAAGCGCGGCCGGCCCCATGCCGGAATCCGTCATGTGCCGGGCCAGGTGCCCCGCCATGGCCGGGGTGGTGATCAGCGCCGTGGTCGTGTAATCGCGCAGCACCATCAGCTGTTTCTCGATGGATAACTGGGTGTTGGGTATGACGCTGGCACCCAGGGATTCGGCCCCGTCCTTGTAATCCCGGCCCCAGTTGGCAAGCCCGGGGTTCAGTGAAATCTGGAGAATATCATGGGGGGTGATGCCAGCCGCACGCATGGCCCGGCTCAGCATATGGCGCCAGTGCTCGCGGTCCTGGGCGGTATACCCGCTGACCGTGGGATTACGGGTGGTTCCGGGTGCCGTATGAATCCGGACAATGTCCCTGAGGGGCACGGCAAACAGGTCGTACGGGTAGTGCTCGGAAAAATCCGCCCGCTCCATGAATGGCAGCCGCCGCAGGTCCGCAAGTGTGGCAATGTCTGCGGGTTCGATGCCCAGATCATTGAGCTGATTGGCATGATAGGGTACATGCCGGTAAGCCCGGTTCAGGGTGCTTTGCAGCCGTTCGAGCTGCAACTGGTGTTTTTCATCCGGCAGCAGCGTAAAAAAAGAAGCCTCAGCCTGCATCGTAGAAATCTCCATAGTCCTTGCCCAGATAGGCACGTTTGACATCTTTGTCCGCCAGCAGTTCGTCTGCGGCACCCTGGAGCACCACGGCCCCGGTTTCCAATACATATCCCCGGTCCGCGGCCTCGAGTGCGGCCAGGGCGTTCTGCTCCACCAGAACGATGGTCAGTCCCCCGGACCGTAAGACTTCCAGCACTTCCATGATTTTTTCCACGATCATCGGCGCCAGTCCCATGGACGGCTCGTCGAGCAAAAGCAGCCGGGGGCGGGCCATTAGCGCACGGGCAATGGCCAGCATCTGCTGTTCGCCCCCGGAAAGGGTGCCTGCCGGCTGGCGGAAGCGTTCCCGGAGAATCGGGAACAGGGACATCATTGATTCCAGATCTTCTTCAACCGCACCTGCCGCCTTTTTTTTATACCTCGTGTAAGCGCCCAGCTTCAGGTTGTCCATCACTGAAAGCGGAGGAAAGATCAGGCGGCCCTCGGGCACCAGACTGATGCCCCGGCGGACTAAAGCCGGGGGGTCCAGGCCTTTTATGCTTTGTCCCTTAAGCTCGATTTCCCCGGTCCAATCCGGCAGCAGTCCGCACACGGCGGACAGCAGGGTGCTTTTGCCCGAGCCGTTGGCCCCGATCAGGCAGGTGATCTCGCCTGCGTTGACCGACAGACTGATGCCCTTGATGGCCATGATGCGGCCGTAAAAGCATTTCAGGTTGCGAATACGAAGCATAGCGTGTTTTTTAGACGATTTCGGGTTTTGCCATCTGTTTGCGAGCTCCAGGCCTTGATGCTTCAGGATCCCATAAATCCGAAGCACGAAATCCGAATTTCGAAATAAATTCGAAATCTGAATGACCGAATGAAATAAACTCTGATCGGCATCTGTTTTGAAAATTCCAATTTCTGTCATTCGAAAGTGTTTCGGATTTCGAAATTCGGATTTCGAATTTTACGTTTAGCCTTCGGCACATTCCTTCACGCTTCCGCAGCATACAATAAAAGCACTAGTGTTGCGCCTTTCCCAGGTATGCTGCCATGACTGCTTCATCGGACTGCACCGCCCGCGGGGTGTCTTCGGCGATTTTTCTGCCCTGGTCGAGCACCACGATTTTGTCGGATATGGACATGGTCAGGCTCATGTCGTGTTCCACCAGCAAAATGGTAATACCCTGGTCCCGGATCTGGTGGATTAAATCTCCGAGCCGCCGGGTTTCGGACATGTTCAGGCCGGCGGCCGGTTCATCAAGCAGCAGCAGCCTGGGGGCTGCGGCCATGGCGCGGGCGACCTCGACAAGACGTTGCCATCCAAAGGGCAGATCGCTGCTTCTGCGGGGCGCGTAATCTGCCAGATCCACGAATTCCAGCAGCTCCGCGGCCCGCTTACGGGCTTGTTTTTCCTCGCGCCGGATGCGCGGAAACTTGAGGATGCTGTCGATCATGCCGCACCGGGTGCGGGTATGCAGACCCACCAGTATGTTTTCCAGAACGGTCATGTTCTCGAAAAGCTCAACATTCTGAAATGTTCGGGCAATGCCCAGTTCCACCCTTTCGTGGACCGCCCGGTTGTTTACGGACTGACCTGCAAGCCGGATTTCTCCCCGGTCTGCGGGAAACACGCCGGTAATGACGTTAAACAGGGTGGTCTTGCCCGCGCCGTTGGGGCCGATCAGCCCTGTAATGGCGTCTTTTTCCAGGTCGAAATCAATGTCGCACAATGCCTGCACCCCGCCGAAGGCCTTGTGAATGTCTTTGATTTCCAGCAGATGTGAATTATCGCTCATGGCTTTTCCGGTAGCGTTCATACACGTCAAGCACCCCGCGGGTCAGGCCGCGGGGCAGAAAAATCATCACGCTCATGAGAATCAGTCCGTAGACCACCATTTCGAACTCCGAGAATGCATGCAGCCATTCCGGCAGCAGCGTCAGCAGCGAGGCTCCCAGAAGCGCCCCCCAGATGCTGGCCATGCCGCCGATAACCACCATGGTGACAATCCGGATGGAGGCCACAAAGCTGAATGTGCCCGGGCTGATGAAATAGACCAGGTGGGCGTAAAGAAATCCGGCCAGGGCCGCCATCCCGGCGCTTAAGACAAACACCTGCAGCTTGAGTTTCTTTGTGTCCACGCCCACCGCAGCGGCCGCCTTTTCCCCGTCATGAATCGATCGAAGCGCCCGGCCCACCCGGGAGTCAATAATGCGCCGGCACATGATAAGGCAAAGCATCACCACCGACCAGACCAGGAAAAAGTAATTTTTGCCAGAGGCAAACACCACCGGGCCGATTTCCAGCGGCGGAATGCCCACAAATCCGGAAGCACCGCCGGTCAGGCTGCTCCATTCCCGGAATACAATGTGGACGATCATGCCGAATCCCAGGGTGCCCATCCCCAGGTAATAGCCTGAAAGCCGCAGTGTGGGAATACCCACGAACCATGCCACGAGCATGGCCGTGCCCACGGCTGCCGGCAGCGCCAGAAGGGGTGCCACCTGGTAGGTGGTGGTCAAAATGGCCGTGACATACGCCCCGATACCGTAAAACGCGGCATGGCCCAGGGAAATCTGGCCGGCATACCCCATGAGCATGTTCAGCGAAAGGGCCAGCAGGGTGTTTAACCCGATAAAGATCATCAGCTGCAGGTAATACTCGTTATCCACCTGCCATCCAAGCAGAATGACCGCCAGTGCAAACACGGCATATGCGATTTTGTTGGCTTTGTCGTTCATGGGCTAAAACCGTTTGACCTCGCCCGCGCCGATGATGCCCTGGGGGCGTACGTAGAGGACCAGCAACAGCAGCACAAAAGCGGTGGCGTCTTTTAATCCCGAGCTGATAAAGCCCACGCCCAGGGCTTCCAGGATGCCGAGCAGAAATCCGCCCAGAATCGCCCCCCACAGGCTTCCCAGCCCCCCGAGCATGGCCGCGCAAAATCCCTTCAGGCCCAGCATGGTGCCCATGTCGTAGCTCGACATGGTGATCGGGGCAATAATGGCGCCGGCCACGGCGCCCATGCCAGTGGAAAGCCCGAATGCCAGAAGTACCATCCACTTGGTGGGAATCCCCACGATCCAGGCAGCCTTTTTGCTTACCGCGCAGGCGGTCATGGCCTTTCCGGTAAGGGTTCGGCGGTAGAACATCTGGAGTGCCGCTGTGAGTGCCGCCACGATAACCAGGATCCAGATGCTTTGGACCAGAAGCCTGGCCCCGGCCACATCGAGGGGCGGGTGTTGGGAAAAAGGGGGCATGCTGTGGGCGTTTTTGCCCCATATGAGCATACCGACGCCGCGGAGGAAAATCGAGGCCCCCACCGTAATGATAATCAGCACGATCGGTTCGGGATGGCGCACCGGGCGGATGGCCAGGCGCTCAAAAAGCAGGCCTGCTGCTGCCACCGCGCAAATGGACAGAAAGAACGCCGGTATTAGCGGGAATCCGAGGTTGGCGGCAAGCGTGACCATGCACAGCGAACCGAGCATGACAAATTCGCCGTGGGCGAAGTTGATCAGCTCGGTGGAGCTGTAAAGCATGGAAAAACCGAGGGCAATAACCGCGTAAATGGCCCCGTTGGTCAGCCCTGAAAAAAGATACTGCAGAATTTCCTGCATGCGCCCGTCCCGCTTTGGCTTATTCCAGCAGTTGCCACTTGCCGTCTTTGATCTTCACCATGACAAAAGCCGAGGGGTCCAGTCCGTTGTGATCGGTTTTGCTGAAGTTAAACACCCCGGAGATGCCCACGTAATTCTTGAGGGTTTCCAGGTTTTTTCGGATTTCGGCCTTGTCCCCGTTTGTGCCTTCCATGGCGCGGGCCAGCAGGTGGACCGCATCGTATGCATAGCCGCCGAAACCGGAAACGGTCTCATTGTACTTGCTTTCATAGGCATTGATGTAGTCGGCAAGCACCTGCTTCTGCGGGTCGTTGTCGGCAAGCAGGTCTGCCACCAGGATTTTTCCCGTGGGCAGGAAAATGCCTTCGGCCGCATCTCCGGCCAGCTCGATGAATTTCGGGGAAGCCACTCCGTGGCTCTGATACAGCGGAATTTCAATGCCGAGCTGCTTTGCGTTTTTGGCTACCACGGCCGGCCCGGGATTGGTGCCCCAGCATATGATTGCGCCCGGTTTTTCCTGGCGGATCTTGGTGAGCTGGGCGGTCATGTCCGTGTCACTGGCCCCGAAGCTCTGGCTGCTTACCACGGTGATGCCGAAATCCCCGGCCTGCGCCAGAAGCTGCTCTTTGCCGCTTTCCCCGAACGAATTGGCCACCGTGATAATGCCGACCTTTTGGATGTCCCTTTGCTGGATATGTTCATAAATGGAGGCCACCGCCTGGGTGTCGCTCTGGGCGGTTTTAAAAACCCAGGGTTTGACCGGTTCCACGATTTTATTGCCCGCCGCGCAGCTGATAAACGGGATCTCTGCCCGCTTGACCATGGGGGTGACAGCCAGGGTGGTGGGGGTGCGGCTCGGACCGATAATTGCGGTCACCCGGTCCTTGTTGATGAGTTTTCCCACCGCCATGACGGTTTTGGACGGATCGCCCTCTGTGTCGTAAATAACGGGCTCGAGCATGCGGCCGTCCACGCCGCCTGCCGCGTTGATTTCCTCAATGGCAAGCTCCATGGATTTTTTTTCCGGATCGCCGAGAAACGAGGCGGGTCCGGTGACCGAAAAGATGCCGCCGATCTTGTAAGCCTTCTGGTGAGATTCGGCAAAAACCCCGGGCGTGAAAATCAATGCCCCGGCCAGCAGTACAGCTGCGGCCATGGCGGCAAACCGGCATTTTTTGGATAACAGCATGGTCTGACTCCTCGTATTTTTTAAGGTTTAAAGGGAAGTCCTGTTTTGAACGAACAAATGCATTCAAACGGTCCGCACCTTTCAATACAGCGGTTTTGGTGATTTTGTATTTCGGATTTTGAATTTGTTTCGAATTTCGGATTTCGATATTCGAATTTTTGATCACATACTGTAGAGATTGGCCCCTTTGATCACGCTGACCCTGTTATCCGACAACACCCGGATGGCTTCATCCGGCTGATCAAACCGGAAGATCATGACGGCATTGTTGCCGCTTTGCCGGACAAAGGCGTACATGTATTCCACGTTGATTTCCGCCCTGTGGAGGATGTCAAGGATGCTGTGCAGTCCGCCCGGCTGATCCTGTACTTCCACGGCCACCACCTTGGTTTTGCGCACCGTGAAGCCGCCCTGTTTCAGGACTTGTTCCGCCCTGGCATTGTCGTCGACAATCAGCCGGAGCACCCCGAAATCGGTGGTGTCGGCCAGTGCCAGGGCACGGATATTAACGCCGTTTTCCGACAGAATCCCGGTTACCTCGGAAAGCCGGCCGGCCTTGTTTTCCAGAAAAATCGAAATTTGTTCGGCTTGCATGGGTCCCCCTCCTTGAAGTTGTTGCAACATATGGAAGCCGGGCTATATCTCGCGCCTGTCGATAACCCGGGCGGCTTTGCCCTCGCTTCTGGCAATGGTCTTGGGCTCGGCAAGCTTAACGATCGCCGAGATGCCGAAGAGTTCCTTGATCTCATTTGCAATTCTGTCTTCAAAGCGCTGGAGTTCCTTGACCTCGTCCGAAAAAGCGCTCTGGCTGACCTCCACCCGGATGGTAAGCGTGTCAAGGTTGTCCTTGCGGTCAATTTCCATCTGGTAATGGGGCTCAACCCCCTCGATTTCCATGAGCACGCTTTCGATCTGGGAGGGAAATACGTTGACCCCCCGGATGATGAGCATGTCATCAGTGCGGCCGCTGATCTTGTTCATCCGGATCATGGTGCGCCCACAGACGCAGGGCTCGGGATTCAAGCTGGTGATGTCGCGGGTACGGTAGCGGATCACCGGGAATGCCTCCTTGGTAATGGAGGTGAGCACCAGTTCCCCGGTTTCTCCATGAGGTAGAATCTCTCCGGTGGCCGGATCGATGATTTCCGCGATAAAGTGATCTTCGGCAATGTGGAGACCGGCCTGGGCCTCGTGGCATTCCACGGCAACCCCGGGACCGATCACTTCGCTTAACCCGTAAATATCGACTGCCGTCAGGTTCAGCTTTTCCTCGATTTCCCGGCGCATGTTCTCGGACCAGGGTTCGGCGCCGAATATCCCGCACTTGAAATTCAGGTCCCTGAACGAGACGCCCATGTCCTCGGCCGCCTCTGCCAGGTGCAGAGAATAGGAGGGGGTGCAGGTCAGAACGGTCGGGCCGAAATCTCTCATGATGACCACCTGGCGCTTGGTGTTGCCGCCGGACACGGGAATAACAGAAGCTCCCAGTTTTTCCGCGCCGTAATGCGCGCCCAGCCCGCCGGTGAACAGCCCGTACCCGTAGGCGTTATGGACAATATCGCCCCGGGTGGCACCTCCTGCGGCAAGCGACCGCGCCATAAGTTCCGCCCAGCTATTGATATCCCGGTTGGTGTATCCCACGACCGTGGGCTTGCCCGTGGTGCCCGAAGAAGCATGGATGCGCACCACGTTGTCCATGGGCACGGCGAACATGCCGTACGGGTAATTGTCCCGCAGATCCTGCTTGGTGGTAAACGGCAGCCGAGGCAGGTCACTGACGGAATTGATGTCCCCGGGGCCGATGCCGGCTTCATCGAATTTATTCCGGTAAAAAGGCACCGTTGCATACACCCGGGAAACCGTTGCCTGCAGGCGCCGGGCCTGAATGGATTCCAGGGCTTCCCGGGGCATGGTCTCGTATTCGATGTCGTAAATCATCGTCCTTGTCCTCCTCTATCCCTTCAGAGTTCCTTTGAAATCGGGTGTTCGCTTTTCAAGAAAAGCCGCGGTGCCTTCTTTTGCATCCGGGCTTGCCATGCAAAGGGCAAATGCGTTGATCTCGATTTCACAGGCGGAGTCCATATCCGCGTCCATGCCTTTGTCAATTGCCTGTTTTGCGGCATATATGGAAATCCGGCCTTTTTCCGCCATGGTGCGGGCGGTTTTGTTCGCGGTTTCCATGAGATCGGCAGCCGGCACCACGCGGTTGACAATTCCCTTTTTCTCGGCCTCCCCGGCTGAAAGCATCATGCCTGTGTAAATCATTTCCCGGGCCAGGTTTTTTCCGACCTGGCGGGTCAGCCGCTGGGTTCCGCCGAAACCCGGGATCAGCCCCAGGTTGATCTCGGGCTGGCCCACTTTGGCGTTTTCCGCCGCGTAGATGAAATCGCAGGATAAAGCCATTTCCAGGCCGCCGCCGAGGGCAAATCCGTTGACGGCCGCAAGAACCGGTACGGGCAGCAGTTCCAGCGCCCGCATGAGCTTGTGTCCCCGGGAGGCGAAGTACTTGGCGCTCACCGGGTTCAGGCGGGACAGTTCGGTGATGTCGGCACCCGCCACAAAGGCTTTTTCTCCGGCGCCGGTAATGATGACCGCCCGGATTTCGTCGTTTTCCGATATTTCATCGACAGCGGAAAGCATTTCCGCGACAACCTGCGAGTTCAACGCGTTCAGCGATTTCGGGCGATTCACGGTGATCGTGGCGATCGCGTCAGCGACTTCAAACAGAATGGTCTCGTACGGCATTGCATCCTCCCGATTATTGGGGGTTATGGGTCCGGATCAGAAAAGACTTTCAAACCGGCCGGGGGTTTGATATTAATTGTAAATATTTATGGATGAATAAATGAATTTGCGATATTTGTCAAACGGCGCCCGACAGGCGGGCCGGAAAATATCTCTGGAATCGGATAATGGACGAACAATCGGTAATCAAGGCGTACAAGCGATACGCCCGGAATTATGACCGGATTTTTGGAAAAATTTTTGATCACGGCCGGCGGGTGCTCATCAATAAAATGGGATTTACAGCCGGCCAGCGGATCCTGGAAGTCGGCGTGGGCACCGGATTGTCTCTTCCGATGTATCCGCCGGATATTTCGGTTGTGGGTATCGATTTGTCGCCCCACATGCTATGGGTTGCCAGAAATTACATCAACGGAAACGTGCCCGGAACCCGCTGCCTGTCGCTGATGGATGCGCAGCAAATGAGCTTTGCAGACAACAGCTTTGACAAGGTGGCGGTGATGTACGTGGTAACGGTGGTGCCGCATCCGGAGTGGATGATGGAAGAAATCCGGCGCGTATGCAAGCCCGGCGGCGATATCTTCGTGCTCAATCACTTCAGTAATCACAGGCTGGTACCGCGGATGGTGGAAACCGCTCTTCTGCCGTTTCAAAACCTGATCGGATTTCATCCCAGATACTCGATGGAGCAGTTTCTCCGGCAGAATCCGCTCCAGGTTGTCGATACCCGCCGGGTCAACCTCCTGGGCTTCTGGACGCTGATTCACGCCCGCAACAACTGAAGCAGGATTTGAAAGGTGGCGCGCCTGAGAGGATTTGAACCTCTGACCTACGGATTAGAAGTCCGTTGCTCTATCCAACTGAGCTACAGGCGCGAAACTGTCTGCCGCAGAGATTTTTCTGTACCACTGAAAGATGTTTTTGTCCATATCATTTCCGCACGGGGGCTGCCGGTTTTCCCCGGTTTGCGCAATCCGGTTGAGGGGCCGGGAAAAATGATTTAAACCGAAATTGAGCGTTTCAGATTTTTAAAAGCAATTGATTTTAAAGGATAACATCCATTTCTATGTTAAAAATCTGAAACCCTCCGGGATTTCCAAGTTTACCGCATCTACTGCGTCAGATGCAGCCTCACATAGCTCACTATAGCGAGGTTGCATCTTCCTTGTATATCCGGCAAACTTGAAAATCGCTCAATTTAGGTTAAATTGTATTTATGTTTTCCGCAAATTTTGGCCTGAAAAATTGAAAGTACCAAGGGTGGTGGCAAGAAAACAATGACCGATGATCAAAAGGATCAAGATCGCGACGATATCGCACTCGATGAAGAAGTGGACATAGATGTCCCGGATGCCGAACAAAGCGATACAACCCGGAAATTAAAGGAAGCCGTGACCGTCTCCAAGGAAGAGGGGAACCTGGTCCCGTATGATCCGCTTCAGCGATATCTTTCCGAAATCAGCAGATACCCGCTGCTTACCCGGGAACAGGAAATCGAGCTCGGCCGCCGGGTCCGGGAGGAGGGCGATCCGGATGCGGCATATATCCTGGCCACCTCGAATCTGCGGCTGGTGGTCAAGATCGCCATGGAGTTCCAGCGGACCTGGATGCAGAATTTAATGGACTTGATCCAGGAGGGCAACATCGGGCTCATGCATGCTGTTCAGAAATTTGACCCTTACAAGAACGTCAAGTTCTCCTACTACGCGGCATTCTGGATCAAGGCCTATATCCTGAAATTTATCATGGACAACTGGCGCCTGGTCAAAATCGGCACGACCCAGGGACAGCGCAAGCTGTTTTTCAAGCTCAAGAAGGAAAAGCAAAAGCTCGTGGAGCAGGGATTTATGCCTGAAACCAAGCTTCTTTCCAGCCGCCTGGGGGTTTCCGAGCAGGAAGTGCGTGACATGGACCAGCGCCTGGACGGATGGGATCTTTCCCTGGACGAGCCGCTCAAGGACGATTCGGATACGGAGCGGGGTGATTTTTTCAGCTCTAACTCGGAATCCATTGAAAATCAGGTGGCCCGCAAAGAGGTCGAAGGCCTGCTGCGCGAAAAGGTGAACGAATTCAAAAAGCAGTTGTCCGAAAGGGAACTCGATATCTTTGAAAAGCGGGTTTTCACGGATACGGCCGTGACTCTCCAGGAAATCGGGGACACGTACCAGATTTCCCGGGAGCGGGTACGGCAGTTGGAAAAAAATATCGTCAAGAAAATGAGAGCTTTTTTTGAAAACGAGATCCCGGATTTTGCCAGTTACCAGAACCCCGAGGAAAACGGGCGTTAGCGGGGCGAAAAACCGCATTTAATATTTTGTTGAATAAATTAATGAAGTTATATTACGTTCTCCCGGCGGCGGTCTTGACGTTGATGCTGTGCATCGGCGGATGCGCAACCGGAAACAAGCAGGCAGCGTCCCCCGCATCGGCCGACCATGTCGACCCCGGTGATCAGGTGAGGGCGGCGGAACCCGAGCCCCCGGCCAATGCGTACTATTATTTTATCCGTGCCCGGCTTGCACTCAAGGCCGCCAGGAAGGAAAAAGCCGCCGGATTCATGGAGAAGGCGGTTAAAGCATCGCCCGGGGATCTGTTTTTGAAAAGAGACCTTGCCCGGATTTACCTGGAACTCGACCGCAAGGAAGATGCCCTGGCCCTGGTGGAGGCGGTTGTCGAGCAGGCGCCGGACAACGTGGAAGCCCTGATTGTAGCCGGCTCCATCAGGCAGTCCATGGGTAAAAATGATGCGGCGCAGCAGGCCTATGAAAAGGTGCTGCAAAAGGATCCGGGCCGGGAAGATATATACCCGGTGCTGGCCCGGCTGTATCTTCATGACGAGGCGTATGAGAATGCCGCGGACCTGTTGGAGCCTTTTTTGGAGCGCTTCCCGCAAAACTATACCGGCTTTTTCTATCTGGCAAAGGCCTATACGCAGATGGGTGAAATTGAAAAAGCCATTGACGCCTACAAGAAAAGCCTGGAGATCAAGCCCGAGCTGGTCGAACCCCGCGTCGGGCTGATTGAAATTTATAACACCCGGGGCCAGCAGGATCAGTCGATGACCCAGTATGAGAAACTGCTTTCCCGGCACCCGGGTAACGTGGCCGCAGCCATTGAACTGGGACTGCTTTATGAAACGCGCGGAAAAAAGAAAAAGGCCGGCGAGCTGTGGTCGGATCTGGCAGACCGGGTTTCTTCTGATTCAGCGGTGGTCAGAAACGTGATCCGGCAATTGTTGTCCCGGGAGCGATATCCCGATGCCATGACCGTGTTGTCCGGCATGCTCGAATATGCGCCGGATGATCCAGCACTGCATTACCTGGCCGGCGCCACCCGGTATATGATGGAGCAGTTTGAGCCGGCGCTGGCGCATTTCCACTCCGTGGGCCCGGATGCCGCGTTTTATCCGGATGCCATGATTCATCGGGCCCTGATTTACAACAAGCAGGGAAAACCCGGGCAAGCGGTTTCCGTGCTGGAAATCGCCATGGACAATGTGGAAAGCACCGCCCGGTTGGATCTGATTCCTTATTTGAGCGCTTTTTATCAGGAACAGGGCCTCTATGAACAGGCTGCGGAACTGCTCAAAGAAGGGCTTTCCATGGAGCCGGAAAACGTGGAACTGCATTACGAACTCGGGGTGCTCTATGACCGCAAGGGAGACCGGGATGCGGCCATCGAAAAAATGAAGCAGGTCATCCGGATGGATTCGGAAAATGCGGACGCCCTGAACTATCTGGGCTATACGTACGCAGACCAGGGTGTGAAGCTTGACAAGGCCGAGTCCCTGATCCGGCAGGCCCTGGATCTGGACCCCGGCAGCGGCTATATTCTCGACAGTATGGGATGGGTCTATTACCGCAAGGGCGACTACGAAGCGGCCCGGAAATATCTTGAGCGGGCGGTTGACCGGGTGGCAGACGACCCCGTGATCTTCGAACACCTGGCTGATGTGTATATCAAGCTTAACCAGCGGGAAAAGGCCCTGCAGTATTACCGGAAGGCCCGGGAAACCGCCGGCAGGAAAAAGGACAAGGAAGCCCTGGCAGATAAGATTGAAGCTTTGGAAAAGCAAGGGGTACAGCCTTGAAGCTTTCCAGGTGGCCGTTTCTTCTCTGTCTGGTGCTGCTTGCCGCATGTGCCGGCAGGCAGCCTCCGGGGGTTACCTCACAGCTTTCCGCTCCGGATTCGGCCCGGATGCTGCGCACCGTAAAGGCAAAAAATGCGGAGCTGGCCGCTTACAAGGGCATCGGCCGGATCGGCATCCAAAACAGCGGCAACTCATGGGGTGTCCGGGCCGCGTGGGTGGCCGCCCCTGACGGCCGGCTGCGGGTTGCGGCCCTGAGCCTGACGGGCCAGGCATTTGCCCGGATGATCTGCGATCCGCGCAAATGTTATTTTATTTTTCACAGCGAGGATGAGGGCTGCCTGCGCAGGGAAACACCCGGAGGCAGAAGCCTGGCGCCGCTTGTCGGCATGGACCTGGCGGCCGGAGATCTGGTGCGGCTTTTGGGCGGCGGGGCGCCGCTGGTGGATTACGATTCAGCGGCCGCATACGATATGGATTCCGGGGAGAAGCTGGTGGTGTTGAAGAAGCGGTTTTTCGGCACAGTGGAAACCATCCGGTTTTCGCCGGATATGGCCCATGTCCGGGAAGTGACGGTCTACGGATGGCGCGGCCCCGATTACCGGGCAAAAATCACGCGCCGCCGACAGGTCAGCGGCCAACCCATGCCCTTTGCCCTGGAAATTTCAGACGAATCCGGCAGCCGGATGCGGGTTTTCGTTGAGCGCTGCTGGATCAATATCAAACCCTCGGCCGAAGCGTTTTCCACAGATCTTCCCGAAGGCGCCCGCTGTGATTGACCCCGAGAAAAGCATTTCAGAAACCTTATGAAATCCGCATCCCCTGCCGTTGCCCTGGAATTGCACCTGCGGGCGTGCGCCAATGTTACCTGCCTGGGCGTGCGGCCCGATTTTTCGGATTATCCCCCCAAAGATGCGGCTATTATCCGGGATGCAGCCAAAATTTATTATCCATCCACGTTTTATGCCGACATGTTTGCGGCCATGGGCAAACCGATATTCCCGAGCGCGCATACCTACCGTTTTGTCCAGGACAAGATCAAGCAGAGTGCGCTTTTTGCCATGCTGGACGTGCCCAGGCCCGAAACCCGGGCCTTTTACGGCCGTCGGCGGCAGGAAAAAATCCTGGCGCATTTTCGATTTCCCGTTGTGGGCAAAATTCCCCGCGGTTCGGCGCTGGGCAGGGGCGTTTACCTGATTGAAAACGCAGATGACCTGCAGACTTACTGCGATTTGACCGGGGTGGCCTATATCCAGGAATATCTGCCCATTGACCGGGATATCCGGGTGGTGATCATCGGTGATTCAGTCGCCCTTGCCTACTGGCGCATTGCATCGCCCGGCGAATTCCGGAGCAATCTGGAGTGCGGCGGGCGGATCAGCCTGGATAACGTTCCGGCAGGAGCCTGCGAACTGGCACTGGATACCGCACGGCGGTGCGGCTGGAACGACGTGGGCTTGGATATCTGCGTATGCAACGGGCGTTATTATGTCCTCGAAGCCAACATGAAATACGGAAAAACCGGCTTTGCCAGGGCCGGCATTGATTATGCGAAGATGATGGAGGCTAAGATCGGAAATGGCGAAATCTGAACTCCCCCCGCTGGATCGGCTGAAAACACTGCTTGACAGTCGGGAGGAAGAAGTGCTTTCCCCTGCCGCAGCCAGGAGCGCGGAGGGCTTGCGCCGCCGCCCGGAAAAACTGCTGGAAGCCGATTACCGGCAGCAGTACGCGGTGGACGTGGACCGGATCCTGCATTCGCTTGCCTACAGCCGTTATATTGACAAGACCCAGGTGTTTTACCTGATCCGAAACGATCACATTACCCACCGGATGCTCCATGTGCAGCTTGTATCCAAGGTGGCCCGGACCATCGGCCGGTTTTTGGGGTTAAACGAGGACCTGATCGAGGCCGTGGCCATCGGCCACGACATCGGCCATGCCCCTTTCGGGCACGACGGAGAGCGGATGCTCTCGGCACTTTGCAGCCGGCACGGCATCGGGACTTATCATCATAACGTCCAGAGCGTGCAGTTTTTGGAAAAAGTGGAGCGCAAGGGCAGGGGGTGGAATCTCTGCCTTCGGACCCTGGACGGCATCCTTTGCCACGACGGGGAAGTCCATGATCAGCACCTGGCACCGGTCCGTGGCAAAACGTTTGAGCAGCATGACCGCGAACTGCGCGACAAGCAAACGGGCCGGCCGGTTACGCTTGTGCCCATGACCCTGGAGGGCTGCGTGGTCCGGTTCGCCGATACGATCAGCTATATCGGCAGGGACATCGAGGATGCCATCCGCCTGGGCCTGATCGAGCGTTCGGACCTGCCGCAGTCCTGTGTCGAGCAGCTGGGCGATACAAACGGCACCATTGTCTACACCCTGGTGACAGACGCGATCCGCAGCAGCTATGGCCAGGATTGGGTGGCATTCAGCCCGGCGGTTTCAGAGGCGCTATACCGCCTGAAGCGGTTTAACTATGAGCGGATTTATAAAAACCCGGCGATCAAGAAGGACGTGCCCGCCATCGAGGCGATGTTTGAACATCTGTTTGCCCGTCTCCTGGCGGATATCGAGCAGCGGAATCCGGAATCCCCCATATACAGGAATTTTATTAACGGAATGGCCGACGAGTACAGGGCCTCCCACAGCAGCGCAGCAATTGTGCGCGATTTTATCGCCGGCATGACAGACCAGTATTTTTTAAGCCAGGCACCGCCGGAAATGCGTCCGCAGGTCCGGGTTTTCTGATGCCGGCCGGCCCCGGCCCGATTTCCCGCAGTACAAAAAACGGTTGAGTTTTTCGGGCAAAAAATTCAATATGACAGTTTGACAACACGCGGCGTGATCCGTTACGAGGGATATGGTGCCAAATTCGAGCCTTTTGTGGAGGAAAATCGCATGAAAAAGGTCAAGTACGTGTTCTGGCTGGTGGTGATCGGACTGGTGGGCCTTGTGGTCTATCAAAACAGCGAGTTCTTTATTGTCGGGCGCAGCCTGGGGATTGACCTTTATTTTTTCAGCTATGATTCGCCAGAGCTGCCCACCGGCGTATATTATCTTGCCGTGTTTTTGATCGGGATGCTGATATCCTATTTTTTTACCCTGGCCCAGAAGTTCAGGGACCGCAAAACCATCCGGCAGCTAAATGAAAAGGTCGCGGCCGGTGAGAAGAAAATCGCCGCGCTTGAATCCGCTCCGGGTGAAACGCCGCAGGCGCAGCAGCAATCCCCGCAGAGCCGTCAAGCCCCGCCGCAGCAACAGCAGGGCACGACTCAGACCCCGGCTTCCGAAGCCGGCGGAGAAAAAAACGAAGAGAAACCGGGTGAATAGGATTTTTGCGTTCTCGCCGGTTTTTCATATATCGCTTATAACCGAGGCATTGTGGCATCATGGGCGATAGCGGCAAGAGCTCCCAAATCACGCCGATGATCCGGCAGTACCTGGAGATAAAGGAGCAGTATGCTGATTACCTCCTTTTCTACCGGATGGGGGATTTCTATGAGATGTTTTTTTCCGATGCCGAGACCGCATCCCGGGCTCTTGAAATCACGCTGACGGCGCGCAACAAGCATGAAACCACGCCGGTGCCCATGTGCGGCGTGCCGGTGAAGTCCGCCGAGATCTACCTGGGCCGCTTGGTGGAAAAGGGATACAAGGTCGCCATCTGCGAGCAGACCGAGGATCCGGCCGAAGCCAAAGGGCTGGTCAAAAGGGAAGTGGTCCGGGTGGTGACCCCGGGCATGGTGATCAACAACGATCTGCTCGATGCCCGCACCAATAATTTCATCATGTCCGTGCTCATCGGCGACGACGGATGCGGACTTTCCTGTCTGGATATTTCCACCGGTTCGTTTCGGGTTTCCCAGAGCGAGGATGCCGCGGCGGTTTTAGAAGAGGCCCGGCGCATCGGGCCCAGCGAGATTCTGCTGCCGGCATCTGCTGCTGATGTCCCGGATTATGAGGATTTCCTGAACTTTTTTTCCGAAGCTGCGATCAGCACAATGGACGACGCGGTGTTTGCCTATGAATCCGCGCGGCAGCGCCTGATCGAGCAGTTTCACACCCGCAGCCTGGAAGGCTTCGGCTGCGAGTCGCTCAAATCCGGCGTGGGGGCGGCCGGGGCCCTTCTGTGTTACGTACAGGACACCCAGAAGCAGGAAATCGCCCATCTCTCCGGCCTGGAGACCTATTTCCTGGATGCCTATCTCCGGATCGACGACGTGAGCTGCCGCAACCTGGAGCTGCTGGCCAATCTGCGCACCGGAAACCGGCAGGCCACGTTGCTTTCCGTGCTGGATCTGACTGTCACGGCCATGGGCGGCCGCCTGATCAAGCGGTGGATCCGGTATCCGCTGCTCGACGCGGAGGCCATTTTGATGCGGCAGGATGCCGTGGACCAGGCAGTGCAGGCATCGGCTGCGCGCAAGGCCGTCCGCGGCGGATTGAAATCCGTGGCCGACCTGGAGCGCCTGGGCAGCAAAATCGCCATGGGCCAGGGAAATGCCCGGGACATGGTCGCATTGCAGCGCTCCATTGAAGCCCTGCCCGAAATCAGAGGTCACCTGGAAGCCTTTGACGCCGGGTTGTTTTTCCCGGATGAATCGATTTTCCCGGAGCTCGAAGCGCTTGCTGCCAAAATCGGGCGGGCCGTGGTGGAAGACCCGCCGCCCACGGTCAATGAAGGGGGAATGATCCGGGCGGGTTTTGATGAACAGCTCGATGAGCTGATCCACATTGCCAGAGACGGCAAAAGCTACCTGGCCGAACTCGAGGCCAGGGAAAAGGAGGCCACCGGCATTCAGACACTGAAAGTCCGGTACAACAAGGTTTTCGGCTACTACATCGAGGTTTCCAGGAGCTATGCCGACGCGGTGCCGGCGCATTACGTGCGCAAGCAGACCCTGGTCAATGCCGAACGTTACATCACCGACGAACTCAAGTCGTTTGAAACCCGTGTTCTTGGCGCACAGGAACAGCGGGCTCTGCTGGAACACGAAATTTTCTGTCGGCTTCGGGAGGATGTGGCCGCCGGCCACCGGGCCATAAAGCTTGCAGCCGAATTTGCGGCCCGCATTGATGTGCTCTGCGCCCTGGCGGAAGTTGCCGCGCAAAACGGGTATACGCGGCCGCAAATCAATACCGGCGGGGAGATCCGGATCGAGGAGGGGCGCCACCCGGTTGTGGAAAAACTTGTTGTGGGTGAACGCTTTGTGCCAAATACTGTTTGCATGGACAACCGGGAAAACCAGCTTTTAATTATTACGGGCCCGAACATGGCCGGCAAGTCAACGGTATTGCGTCAGGTGGCCCTCATTGTGCTCATGGCCCAGATGGGGTCCTTTATCCCGGCGGCCCGGGGCGAAATTGCCCTGACAGACCGGATTTTTACCCGGGTGGGGGCGCTGGATAATCTTTCCCACGGGCAGAGCACTTTCATGGTGGAAATGGAGGAAACCGCCAACATCATGAACAACGCCACGCCTGACAGCCTGGTGATCATGGACGAAATCGGCCGGGGAACTTCCACCTTTGACGGGTTGAGCATTGCCTGGGCTGTGGCCGAGTATCTCCACGACCTCCACGGCGTGGGGGTGAAATCCCTGTTTGCCACGCATTATCACGAGTTAACCGAACTGCCCCGCATCAAGGAGCGGGTCAAAAATTACAATATCGCGGTCCGGGAGATCAAAGAGGAAATCATTTTTCTGCATCAGCTGGTTGCCGGCGGCACAAACCGGAGCTACGGCATCCAGGTCGCCCGTCTGGCCGGGATGCCGGAAAAAGTTGTTGATCGTGCCAAAAAAGTGCTGGAGAATGTGGAAAAACAGGGTCACGTGCTTGGCCGGGAGGCAGCCGGGCCGTCAAAACGGATCCGAAAACAGCAGCAGCATGTCCAGCTTCCGCTTTTCAGGGGACCGGAACAGGTGGTGCTTGAAAAGCTCAGACAGGTTGATATTTCGCGCATGACCCCGCTGGAGGCCATGAATTATTTGAACATGCTCAAGGAAAAAGTCCTCGACGGACAGGCGCCGGGTGAAAGCAGGTACGTGGATTGAACTCACCCGGAAAAGCCAGTGGAAAAACATATCGGGAAATGATCTTGCGACGCATTGTTCCGGCCATACTGATCTGTTTGCTCACCGTGTTCTGGTCCTGTGCATCCATCGGCACACCGCCGAACAAGCTTTATTTTGCCGCCGAGTCGTGCTACCAGGATTTAAAGGATAGCCCCGAACGACAGAAATATCGGAGTTACTGGCTGGACTGCATCCGCAAGTTCGAGGCCGTGCATCGCCAGGACCCCGAGGGTCCGTGGGCGGCAGCCGGTTTGTACATGGCCGGCTCCATGTACCAGAAGCTTTACAAGCATTCTTACAAGCCCGCGGACCTGTCAAAAGCCAGGTCCCTTTTCCGTCAGGTGGTGGCCGATTATCCGTCCAGCGCTTACCGGAAAGACGCCCGCAAGGCGCTCGACCAATTGGGTTCGGATCGGATGGCAGATACTTCCGGGGCCAGAAAGCAGTACTATGCCGCCGAGTCCTGCTACCAGGAGTTAAAGAACAATTCCAAGCGCCAGAAATACCGCAGTGCCTGGATGGAGTGCATTCGCGAATTCAGGCAGGTACATAACCGGGACCCGGAGGGTCCATGGGCGGCAGCCGGGCTTTTCATGACCGCCGAGCTTTACCGGGGGCTGTATACGCATTCAGGCAATCCCCGGGATCGGGAAAAAGCCCGGTCGCTGTTTGAGCGAATCACTGAAAAATATCCATCCAGTGCCTATTGCGACCGGGCCCGGGAACAGCTTGGCAGGCAAAAGGCGGGCGGGGATAAAATCCGGGAGGTCACCCGGGAGGAGACCGCATCCGGCGAGGTGACCACCGATTCGGCTGCGGATACCCCGGCCCCGGATCCGGGCGAACCCATTACGGTCACCGGTATCCGGTACTGGTCCAACCCGGAATATACCCGGGTGGTGATTGACGCCAACCAGGAAACCGATTTTAAAAACAACCTGTTGAACAAGGATCCGTCCATTAATCAGCCGCATCAGCGGCTGTACGTGGATCTGAAAAACAGTCGCCTGGGAAATGATATCCAGAAGCAGATCCCCATAGACGACACCCTGTTAAAAGATGTGCGGGCCGGTCAGCACGATCCGGAGACCGTGCGGGTTGTTGTGGATATCAAGTCTTTTGAAAACTACAATGTCTTTTCCCTGAAAAATCCGTTCCGCATCGTCATTGACGTTCGGGGAGAGGCGGTTGCCCGCAACCAGGGGGCCGGGGGGCAGACCGGCACGGCCGATAAAGGAGAGGCGTCGATTGCCAAGGCTCTGGCCCTTGGCGTGCGGCGGGTGGTCATTGATCCAGGGCACGGGGGCAGGGATTACGGCGCCCCGGGATACAGCCGGGGCGTGCATGAAAAGCACGTGGTACTCGATATCGCCAAGAAGCTGGCAGAGCAGATGCGCCAGGAACTCAACTGTGAAGTGTTGCTGACCCGGAGCAGGGATGAGTATCTGACGTTAGAGGAGCGAACAGCAATCGCCAACACGAAAAAGGCGGACCTGTTTATTTCCCTTCATGCGAATGCGTCGCGAAACAGAAACGCCTACGGTATTGAAACCTACTTTCTGAACCTGACCACGAATGAAGAGTCCATTGCCGTGGCTGCGCGGGAAAATGCGACTTCCGAGAAGAATATCAGCGAATTGCAGAACATTTTAAACGACCTGATGCGCAATGCCAAGGTCAACGAGTCCAGCCGGCTGGCCACACTTGTGCAGAAGGATATGTGCAGGCACCTGGATAACCGGTATAAACGCATCAAGGACAAGGGCGTCAAGCAGGCGCCCTTTTATGTGCTGCTGGGCGCCCAGATGCCTGCGATTCTGGTTGAAACCTCTTTTATCAGCAACAAGCGGGAATGCAGCCGCCTGACCGATCCGGCCTATCAGCAGGAATTATGCGACGGCATTGTCCGGGGGGTCAAGCGATATATCCGCCAGACCCGGCCCACGGCGTATCTGGGCCCGGAAAAAAGGGATTAAGCGGTTAGCGCCAATGAATAATAAATCACGAAGAAAGCAGGGGATCCATGAATCAGGAAACGGCGATTAAAACCATTTCCGCCCTGGACGGCAGGTATGCGCGTCATACCGCGGGGCTCGAAGAGATATTCTCCGAGTACGGGCTGATCAAGTACCGGGTTTACGTGGAACTGCAGTGGCTGAAATTTCTTTTGCTGGATTTGAAACTGGCCACGGTGGAAGAAGAAGAGGTCCGACAGATTGACGCGATTTATGAACAATTTGACGTGCAATCCGCTGTCCGGATTAAAAATATCGAAAAAGAGACCAACCATGACGTCAAGGCGGCAGAGTATTACATAAAGGATCAGCTCATTGATGCCGGCCTGGCCCGGATCAAGGAGTGGGTACATTTTGCATGCACTTCCGACGATATCAACAATATTTCCTATGCACTGATGATGGCAGCCGGGCGCAGGCAGCTGCAGGAAAACCACCGGGCGGTGTTGTCCAAAATTGAAAGCCTCGGCCGCCAGTATCGGGGAGTGCCGATGATGTCGCGAACTCACGGCCAGCCCGCAACCCCCACCACCGTGGGAAAGGAATTCATCAACTTTGCATGGCGCCTGCGGCAGGAAATGCGGACGCTTGAAGATCTCCCGGTCCATGCCAAGATCAACGGCGCCAGCGGCAATTATAATGCCCATCATTTCGTGTTTCCGGAAATTGACTGGATTTCGGCCTCCATCCGGTTTATCGAGCATTACCTCGGACTGACCCCTGTTCTGTATACCACCCAGATCAATCCCAACAATTACCTGTCTGCGATCCTGCACGCCATGATCCGGATCGCCGCGGTGATCATAGACCTGGACCGCGACATGTGGGGCTATATTTCCCTGGGCTATTTCAAGCAGAGGCTCAAGGACGGGGAAGTGGGCTCCTCGACAATGCCCCACAAGGTCAACCCCATTGATTTTGAAAACAGCGAGGGCAATGCCGGCCTGGCGATTTCCATGATGGAACACATGGCGGTCAAATTGATGATATCCCGGTTTCAGCGGGATTTAAGCGACAGCACCGTGCTTCGTAACCTGGGGGTTTTGTTCGGATACATGATGGTGGCGGTTCGGAGCACCGCCAAGGGGCTGGATCGCATTGAAGCCAACGAGTCCGCAATCGCGGCCGATCTGGAGGCCAATCCGGAACTGCTGGCCGAGCCGGTGCAGTCGGCCATGCGGGTTTACGGGGAAAGCGAACCCTATGAAAAGCTGAAGTCCCTGACCCGGGGCAAACGGATTACCCGCGAGGACCTGATCGCTTTTATCGACAAGCTGGAATCGCTTTCCGAACCCATCCGGCAGGATCTGAAGAACCTGGGGGCCACTGAGTATACCGGGCTGGCAGAGGCGCTGGTGGAACGATATTTTAATGATTTATAAAACCCGGGGCGCCTGCGGATGAGGAGATTTTTCACGGACGCGGCAAGGGCGGATTGTTGATTTTAACGCTTGAATTAAATAATTAAAATGTGTTATAAATTCTATCGGCTATCGTTGTGCGTACTGATAAACAAACGCTAGGCCGGGAATGCAGCAGCCGGGATTGATTTATAAATGGGTTGAAGGGTTGGTTGAGCCACAGCCCGAATCGTTTTTATCCAAGACCGGGCAAGCGGGAAAATTTCCGGCAAAAGGCCCCGAAAAGCCGGCCTGCCGGGCATAAATTATTATTGAAGGGGTGAACGTAGATGGAGTTTACAATTGATTTTACCAAGGAACAGATTGAGTCCATAGAGGAAATCCTGCAAAAGGAGCTCATCGATCTGGGCGTGCAGAGCGTGATCCTGATGGACCTTGCCGGCAATGTCATTGTCAATCTTGACAGCGGGGAGTCTGATCACGACGTGTTTTCGCTGGCGGCTCTGGCGGCTGGAAATTATGGCGCTGTCAGCGCGATGGCAAACATTATCGGCGAACAGGAATTTTCCCTGCTGTTTCACAAGGGTGAAGAAGAAAGCATCCATTTTTCCAAGGTCGTGGATGATTTGCTTTTGCTGACGATTTTTAATAAAAATGTCTCGCTGGGTTTTTTGAGATTGAAAGTGGGCGAAGCGATCAAGCGCATACAGTCCCTGATCTGATTGGCTTACCCGGTGATCGGGCAAAACCGGGTGCAGCATTTTTGGCCGGGCCGGTGGGCAATCGGGCGAAGCTGACTGCACAGATGGGCTGGCTGCAAAGGTGCAACTGACATAAACTGTTCCGGAGGATGGCGATTTGGCGTTAATAAATCCGAAAAAGCGGGAGGTTCAGGTCAAAATCGTTTATTACGGGCCTGGTCGAGGCGGGAAAACCACGAATCTTGAATATATTAACCGCAAATTCAAGAAACGGATCTTAAACGAAATGGTGACGGTCAAGACCTATGGCGACCGTACGCTGTTTTTTGATTTTTTGCCGTTTGATATCGGGGAAATCAAGGGCCACAGCATCAAGATCCAGTTATACACGGTTCCGGGACAGGTTAAATACAATGCCACCCGCAGGCTGGTGCTCCGGGGCGTGGACGGCATCGTGTTTGTTGCCGATTCCATGGACCTGCGCCGGGAGATGAATATCCGGTCGCTGCAGAATTTAAAGGAGAACCTGGAGGCATTTAACAAGAACATGTCGAATATCCCCCTGGTGATGCAGTACAACAAGCGGGACCTAGCGGATGAAGGGATTCCGATCCTTTCGGTGGAAACCCTGGAAAAGGATTTAAACAACCAGTTAAAGTCGCCTTACTTTTCAGCCAGTGCCATTCGCGGAGATAATGTGGCTGCCACGATGAAAAAAATTATTGCGTTAACGGTCAGCTCATTGCGCAAGAAACTGGAATAGGAGGGGAAGTCATTGACTCACAGCGATGATGACGACATCGGCGCCCAGGTATCAAGTAGGCTGGAGGAATTGTTCGGGGAGGATGAGCCCGGCGAGCAGGAGGCGCCTCAGGCTGAAGTCACCGGCGGGCAGGAAGCAGAAAAATCTGAAGCAGCAGGTAAAAAAGAAACCGGCCAACAGCAGCAGTCGCAATCGCGGGCCCGGCAGGCCGCTGATTTTGAAACAGCTGACTCCCCCTTAAACGAGCTCAAAGCACTGGTGTTCGGCATTGACTGGGAAATCAATGAAGAAAGTATGGTGTCGTTTTTAAAGGAGGTACGGCAGCTGCAGCAGCAGTACGGGAATGATAAAATTTTTTCTACGTTTCTCAAGCTTCACGAATCCGTGGGAAAATACATCAAGGCCAAAAAATCCCGCGCCCATCCCGATGCCCTCAAGTTTGTCGCCTCGGTGTTTACGAGTTTTGAAAAAGCGCTGCTGACCCCGGATATGCCCCGGGCGCAAAAAAAACGGCTGCTGGCCGAAGAGATCAGGAACTTCAAAGACTTCAAGGAACGGGTGACTTCGAAGAAAAAGTCCGGTGAGCCGGAACCGGCTGCCGCTGCACCGGCAGAAGAGAAGCCCGCCGCGCCGGCAGAGGAAGAACCCGCCGCGGCGGCTGAAGCGGAGCCCGCCGCAGCAGCCGAGGAAACGCCCGTTGTGATGCTCGAGGAGGAGTCCCCTCCGGCAGCCGAACAAGCGCCCGCGATGGAACTCGGGGAAGAGTCCGCCGCAGCAGTCGGGGGAGAACCCATTGCGGCAGCTGAGGAAAAACCTGCCGCGGTGCTGCAGAATCAGGAAGTGATCGACTACATTGTCGCGGAATTGAGAAAGACCATACAGGCGGAATTCCGTACCCTGCACCAGATTCTTAAGAATCTGGGCGCGTAGAGACTGCTGGAGTGAATCGAGAAGCAACGCATCGGAGGCAATACCATGGCGAATATTTTTTCAGGCGACATTTCCCGCATGGTCTTAAGGCGCACGGTTCATGCGGATTTGGGAGAAGTATCCCTGGATAGTCAAATGCTGCAGGTACTAATGGAGCTTGACGGGAAAAAAACAGTCAGTCAGGTGGCCCAATCCCTGAATATGAGCATGAAGGATCTTCGCAGCGTGCTGACCAAGCTGCATGACCTCAAGCTTTGCGAGCCTGCAAAGGATAATATGGCCACGCTGGGAAAAGATTTTTTTGATTTTCTTTCCGCACAGCTTTCCCGCGCCATGGGGCCGATCGCAGATGTGGCCATTGAAGATGAAATCAGCGAGATGGGAGAAGATTCAAAAAATTTTCCGGCCCATCGGGCAGCCGAACTGGTGGATCTGCTGGCGCGTCAGATCATGCGCGAAGAACGCAAGGTCGCCTTTCAGCAGGCCATGGTGAAGAAATTGCGGGAACTGCAGGCATAGATCCCGGAACTGCGGCGAAAAGAAGACGATCTCCCTTTTGCGCCGACGGTGGGAGAAAACAATTTTTATGGATTTAATATGCGGCCAACAATTGAGTAAGGAGGATTGATCATGACGGTGATTTGCGAGGAATGCGGGAAGGTTTACCACATCGATCCCGATAAGCTGGAGCGTTACAAGGGCAAAAGCGTGCGGGTCAGATGTGGCGAGTGCGGTCATGTCACCCAATTGTCCAAACTGCTGGAAACGACCGAATCGCCCGCCGAAGCATACGGAGAAACCTCTCTTTCGGAGACCGCTTATGCGTCGCCGGAAGAAAGCCAACCGTCTTCCATGGAAACAGAGATCCCGAGCCAGCCGGAACCGCAACCCGGACCTGAAGAGCCTTCTGCCGCCGTATCGTCGGCAGCCTCCCCGGCACCGGAAAAATCTGCCGGGCAAGGCCCGAGGGGATGGATCGGATTGCGGGGAAAAATGTTTTTCCTCTTTCTGATTATCCCGGTGGCATTGATTGCAGCATCCGGATACTTCTCCCAGATGCAGTTGAATGAGCTGGCCACGGACATTACTGATGAAAGCACCGAACTGGTTGCCGAGTCCGGTAAGGAAAAGCTCCAGCAGAAGGCCGAGGACGTGGCACTGCAGGCCGAGATATATCTCAAGGCGCATCCGTACCTGCAGCGGGAGGATTTCTCCTATGACCCGGAGTTTAACCAGATCGCCGTGCAGGAGGTTGGAGATACCGGATATACCTGCCTGATCCAGGAGCCGGAGCCGGAGGAAGACCAGGGATGGACGATATGGACGCATCCCAACCCGAATCTCGTGGGCATTGATGATATCAATACGCTGCGAAAGGCCCTGGGACCCTATTTCGAGGAGTTCTTTGCGATTCTCAAGAATTCCAAGGGGCGCGAGGTTTCCACCGGCAATTACATGTGGAAGGACCCGGACGGGAAACTGCGGGAAAAATACATGGCCATTTCGCCCATCGAGATTGAAGGCAAGCCGTTTTCAATGCTGGCCACGGCCTACATGGACGAGTTCACGCAAAAGACCGAGGGGCTGAAAGAAGACGTGGAGCAGATGACCATCCGCACCCGAAATATCAACCTGGGTATTCTGGCCGGGGTAATTTTGGTTATCGGCCTGTGCATCATCATATACGGATATCGGCTGAGCCGTAATATCCGGTACCTGACAGAAGCCGCAGACCGCATCAGTGTCGGCGATCTGGAAGCGGAGGTCGAGGTTCGTTCCAGGGACGAAATCGGCAATCTGGCAGAAGCCATTTCCCGGATGCAGGACAGCCTGCGTTTTTCCATTGAACGGCTGCGACGCCGCAGATAACCGGCAGCCCAAGACGAAACAAGCAATGTGCGTCTGCCCGGATCACAGCGCATTGCTTGTTTCGTCTTCAATAAGAATGCGTGTTCGCCCGAACCGTCTAAAAAAAGCGGTGGACTAAAAAAAATGATCATCATTCCCAGAGAAAAACCGGTGGTCCAGGATTTGAACAGTTATTACCTGGACATTGATAAACTGTTTGAGCATTATCAAGGGGAACTGGGCGCCGGCGTGGTGTATTTCAAATCTCCGGTGGCTGAAGCCGTGGTGTTTTTTGACGAGCAGAACCTGGTCAACGGGTATTTTGAAAACCGCAAACATCACTTAAACGGCCAGGAGGCCATTGACCGCATACTCCAAAAGGCAGCCCAAAACAACTTCACCGTCTCGGTTTACCGGATTCAGCCGGAGCGGCTTTATTTCTGGGCCAATCTGCCCAATTCCAAGACGATTTATCAGGATCTGACCTCCGAGTTTACCGATCTGGAGGGGCTGATCAAGAAAATGGAGGGAGAACAGCTCACCGGGTACATTGATGTGGAGTTAAGCAATTCCGAAGGCGGGCTCCTGTTTATTTACAAGGGCCAGGTCATTGGCGGATCCTCTGCAGACGGGGCCGGCAGCGTGGACCGTTCCCAGGAGTACCGGGACGATTTGATCCGGCGCTCCAAGGAATACGGCGGTAAGTTCAACGTCAGCCAAGTGTTTTTGGAGGCCGAAGCTCAGGAGCCGGAAGAAGGGCCTGGCGGTAAAAAGAAAGCCTCGGCAGAGCCCGGGGCAAAGGTCAAATCAACGCGTAAATCCGGGGGGCGGTCTTCGGAAAAAGATGCGGTCAGCCGCCGGCGCGTTTTAGAGATGTTGCAGACGCTTCTGGCCGCCCTGGAATCCCAGGTCCGGGCAAGCCGGAGAATCAAGTCTGATTTTGAGACGCTGCTGAACAAGAAATTTGTCGAGAAAATCGACAAATATGAATTTTTGGATCCTTTTGCCGCAGAGTTCAAGTACTCTGCCGGCCAGGTCCGGTTTACAGGCAATGCCCGGTTAAGTGAACTGGTTGCGGCAATTGAGGAATGTGTTTACGAGCTTGCCGAAGCAAACGGGCTGCTGAGACCGCTGCGCAGGCAGCTCGATTCCTGGCGCACCGAGTATGTGGACGAAATTGACAGATTCGGTGTGCGCCTATAGCGCCACTGAATTCTCCCGGGGCGGGGGCGGATTTCAAATCCGTCTTCGATTGAGAGATAAAGCGCAGGGCAGAAAAGGGATTTTTACAAAGCTGTCATAAATGGCTTGGAGGCAGGATAAGAGACAATGACACCGAAGGTTTTACTCGTTGACGACGATACGGCATGGCTTGGGGCGATGCAGAAGGAACTGGCGGAATATGCGGATACATTCACCGTATTGGCCGCCCATGACGGACAGCAGGCATTGGACGTGCTGGCCGCAGAGGATGTCAGCGTTGTGGTGAGCGATTTGCGGATGCCCGGCATCGACGGTTTTGAGCTGTTAAACCGGATTCTGCATCAGTATCCGGATATCTCAGTGCTGATTATCACTGCCTATGACCGGCCCAAGACCCGGGAGGTGGTTTTCAAGAGCGGTGCGGATGACTACATGACCAAGCCGATTACCGCCTCCGATCTGACCGGGAAAATTAACCGCACGCTCAAGAAAAAAAGTGAGGGCGGTAGCCTGCACAATGTTTCACTGGAAACCTTTCTTCAGCTCGTTGAAATGGAGCAGCAGACCTGCACGCTGCGGGTAATGAACAAAAGCGCCGGAAAATCCGGAGCGTTGTTTTTTCGCAACGGGGAGTTGCTAAACGCCCGCTACGGAGGCAGCCAGGGTCGCGAGGCGGCTTACGAGATTTTTTCTTGGGCCGGGGTTTCCGTGTCCATCGAAAATCAGTGCCCTGTATCGGAAAAACAGCTGGAGGGGGAACTGCAGGCGATCCTGCTGGATGCCATGCGCACAAAAGATGAAAGCAGCGAGGATTTCAACCCGGAGGAAGAGGAAGCGGAATCCCAATCCTCGGAGAAATCACGGGACGAAATCCTGCTGGATACACCGGTGCAAAACCGGCGGGCTTCCAATTCGAATCCGGAGGCCGATACCCCGCCACCGGCTTCGGCGCAAGCCAAGCCCGCTGCTGAGCCTAAAGCCCGGCCGCAGCAAGCTGCGCCTGCCGAAACCGGGCAGGCAGAACCGGAATCCGGCGCAGAGCTTGTTCGTCAGAAAATAAATAGCAGCCTCGGCAAAGAAGACGACGTGGAAGATATTTATGAGGACCTCCAGTGGCATTACCTGATTGAACAGATTTCCCATATGGGAAAAATTTTCAATACCGGCAGCCTGCATGCAATCTATTTGAACAAGGGGCGCGGCAAGCAATCTGTAATTGTTCCGGGCCAACGGGCCGCCGTGGTCTTAATGAAAGCCGACACACCCCGGGACCGAATTATTGATGCGGTGATGTGACCGGCAGGCAGCTGCATTCGCCAAACCCGGCTCCAGCAGTCCGGCATTTATACGGGAAACGTGATGAAAGATATTTTCAAGGACATACTCGGAATCGAAGGCGTCCATGGCGTCATTGCGCTCGACGGGAACGGCCGGCTGCTTTTGAGCCGTTTTTCCGGCGATTACCGGGAAGAGGAAGCCCGGATTGGCAGCGTCCACTGGAACTCGTTTATCCCGGAGTTTTCCGATATCGTGGAGGCTGAACTCGTATTTGAAAGACGACGGGTGTATATCCGGAAAATTCAGCACGGGTTTTTCATGGTCGTGCTCGATGATATCGCCCCGGTTTCCATGGTGCGGCTGAACTGCGAGGTGCTGCAGTCCTCCCTGGATCGGCTGAAGCCGGGCGGCAGATTCGGACAGTTGTTTAAAAAACGCAGGTCCTGATGCGGCCGGGAAGCGGGCGCATCTGAAATTCATAACAACCACATTCGGTCGAGCACTCCAGTGGTTTCTAAAAATTCAAATTTCAAGGATTGCCTGAAAAATGGAGAGTGTGACGGAGCAAAACGGATTTGATTCGAGAATGAAAGTGGCCGAGGCATATGAAGGGCACGGGCTCTATGAGGAAGCCCTTACCGTGTACAAGGAGGTCCTTTCGTCCTTTTCGGATTTGACCGACGAAACCCGTGCAAATATTGAGGAAAAAATCAATACCCTGAGCAAGGAAATCGAGGAAGTTGAGCAGGGGGTTCCCGCCCAGGAGCTTTCCAAAGAAGACGTTTCCCACATCAAATCCGGCCTTTCCATCGGAGAAAGCGCACCGGAAATTTGTGACAGCGCACGGGCGTTCAAGGAACTGGGGCTCTATAAGGAAGCCCTGGGTGAGTACCAGAAGCTGTTTGGTACCGACTATCCGATCAAGAATTTTTATCCGGATGTACTGGAGTGCTTGTTTTCCCTGTTTCCACCATCCCAGATGGGCCAGGAAGTCGATAGAATCTGTTCTGAAAACAAGATTGATGAAAAAACCCGGGCTTCAATGAAATACGAGCTCGGCCAGGCACTGGAGCAGCGCGATTACAAAGAGCTGGCGGTTGAGTGCTATAAATCCGTTCAGAAGATCGACCCGGTGTACCCCAAGATCAAGGAAAAAATCGAGGCTGTTGAGCCGGGTCAGCGTTATGAATCCCGCTACGACTATCTGCTGCGCAATGAAATCGTGACCACCGACCAGCTCCAGAAGGCGCTGGCCCAGTCCAAGAAATCGCGGAAAAGCGTTGAGCAGGTCTTGATGGATCAGTTCAAGATCTCCAAGGACGAGATCGGAAAATCGCTTTCGGCATATTATAACTGCCCGTATAAAACCTATGATCCCAAGATGGAAGTCCCGCATGAGCTTCTGGCCAACCTGAAAAAGCCTTTCCTGCTCCAGGATCTGTGGGTGCCCCTGCACTGGGAGATCGACCATATTGAAATTCTGCTCGATGATCCCAAGGACCTTCGCAAACTCGACCATGCAAAGGCCCTGTTCAACACCAACAAGTTCACTTTTTCCGTCGGCATCAAGGAAGATATCGAAGCCATTATCAACCATTTCTTCGAACAAAAGAAATCATCGGCCAAGGCCGGTAAGGAGACGTCCGCCCCCTCCTCGCCCGCCATGGATTTCGAGGATCTGCCGGAGATTGAATTCGAGGAAGAGGAAGATGAAGAAGAGGATGTGGAGGCCTACACCGAGGCCTCGGGCAAGGTGGTTCGACTGGTGGACCAGGCCCTGATCACGGCCTATCGGAGAAATGCATCCGACGTGCACGTAGAGCCTTCGCCGATAACCAAAAAGACCAAGATCAGATATCGCATAGACGGGGTCTGCCAGGATTTTCTGGAAATTCCCAATACATTTGCCAATGCCCTGCTATCGCGTATCAAGATCATGGCCGGCCTGGATATTGCCGAGCGGCGGATGCCCCAGGACGGCAAGATCAAGTTCAAGCGCCGGGGATTGCCGCAGTTTGAACTTCGTGTGGCCACCATGCCAACGGCCGGGGGGTATGAAGACGCGGTGTTGCGGATCCTGGCTTCGGCCGGTGCCATGAAGCTCGATGAAATGGGCATGACAGAGCGAAATCTCAATGTCCTGCGAAAGGCCATCACCAAGCCCTACGGACTTATCTTGTGCGTTGGGCCAACCGGATCGGGTAAGACCACTACCCTGCACTCGGCTCTGCACCATATCAACACCCCGGAGCGCAAGATATGGGCGGCTGAAGATCCGGTGGAAATTACCCAGGAAGGCCTGCGGCAGGTCGAGGTGCACAAGAAGATCGGCCTGGATTTTGCCCGGATCATGCGTTCTTTTCTGCGTGCCGACCCGGATGTGATCATGGTGGGTGAGATGCGGGACTATGAAACCGCCTCCATCGGCGTTGAAGCCTCCCTGACCGGTCATTTGGTCTTTTCCACCCTGCATACCAACAGCGCCCCGGAAACCGTGACCCGGCTTCTGGACATGGGGTTAAATCCCCTGAACTTTTCGGATGCCTTTATCTGCGTGCTTGCCCAGCGGCTTTTGCGCCGCCTGTGCAAAAACTGTCGTCAGGAATATCATCCCGCAAAGGAAGAATTCGACGATATCGTGGAAGTTTACGGTCCTGAAGACTTTGAACAAACCGGGATTACCTATTCCGACGATCTGAGGCTGTATACACCCAAGGGGTGTGATCAATGCAGTCACACCGGGTACAAGGGCCGTCTGGGTATCCACGAACTCATGGACGGCACTCAAGAGATCAAGCGGATGATCAAGAAACAGTCCAGCGCAGAGGAATTGTTCTACCAGGCCAGCAAGGAAGGCATGACCACCCTGGTCCAGGACGGGATCTTGAAAATGTTTCAGGGTCTGACCGATATCAGTGAAGTGCGCCGGGTCTGCCTTATCTGATAAAAAATCCGACAGGAATCCACCCGTTGTTTGAATCCGGAAAAATGGGTTGGTGGGAACGAATCAAGCGCTTTTTTGCCAAAACGCGGCCCCGGAAAAAAATGCCGTCCGACAAAGGGAAAAGCCTCGAACAACGGGATTTTGACCGATATTGCGTTTCCTTTCCGATCATGGTTTCCGGAAATGATCCCCACAGCCAGCCTTTTGAGGAAAAAAGCCTGCTTCGGGATGTCTCCGGCAGCGGCGCCCAGTTTATTTCGTCTTATCCGGGCAGGTACTTTCCGGGCCAGTTATTGCACATCTCCATTCAGCTAGATGCCGCAGATGACGTGCGGGCGCGCATTTACAACGAAGCCAGCGTGGTGCGGACTCACCCTCCTGAGCCCGTGGATGACGATTTGTCCGGCCAGGCCCAGCGTATTGCAATCAAGTTCCACTGCGCCTTTGACTTTGAACGCCTCGATGCCGAGAAAAACGGTTACCGTGGATGAGCAGGCGCAGAAGAAGAGATTACACCTCGTTTTACGGCAAACTGCGGGTCGGCCTGGCCCTGATCGGAATTATTCCCTTTCTGCTGGTGGTCTATCTGTTTGTCAGGCAGCAGGTTCCATTTACCCGGACCATGCTCCTGTTAATCCCCCTGGTGCTTTTTTCCATGCTGACGGGTTTTATGTTGATACGCCGATCCGCGGATTTCCTGGATTATCTGAGCCGCGAGACCGGCAGGATGCAGGAAGGCGGGAGAAGCGGTTCCGTTGAAATCCGGGCCGATCGCGAACTAAACGAGATCGCGGATCATTTCAACTCCCTTTATCAGCGGCTGGCGGAGATAAACCGCAAGAACCAGGAGCAGGCCGCACAATTGATGGTCTATGCCCGGGATCTGGCCCTTTCCTATGAGCGCAGCAAGCAGGAGGAGCAGCTTCGCAACCGCCTGAGTCGGTATGTGGGCAACAACCTTGTGGAAAAGCTTGTCAATCTCAAGGACGGGGTTTTCCTGGAAACCGAGCGGCGCGAAGTCACGGTGCTGTTTGCCGATATCCGCTCGTTTACCGCCATTGCCGAGCGCATGCCCGCAGAAGCGGTGGTGGAGATGTTAAATGCGTACTTTGGCATGATGGTGGATATTATTTTCCGAAACGCCGGTCTGCTTGACAAATTTGTGGGGGATCAGCTCATTGGCGTGTTCGGGCTGGTGGAAACCGAGAAAAGCGCCTCGGAAAACGCCGTTGCCTCGGCTGTTGAAATGCAGGCCGCGGCAAAAGAGATGATGGAAGCGCGCAGGCAGGCCGGGCAGGAATACTTTGAGATCGGCATCGGGATAAACACCGGCAGTGCAATTATCGGGAATATCGGATCATCGAACCGGATGGATTACACCGTGATCGGCGATTGTGTCAACGTGGCCGCCCGCCTGGAGCAAATGGCCAACGGCGGGGAAATTATCATCGGCGAGCAGACCTATCTGAATTGCCCCGGGGATTTTTCCTGTACGTGTCAGGGCGAAGTGTATGTGAAAAACAAGCTGGAGCCGGTGATCTGCTATTACGTATTTTCCTGAAAATCTTCAGATTCTGCCTGCAGCGCCCGGGCAAACAGGAGATATCCCGTATGTCCCACCATGCGGTCCTGGGGACGGAAGCGCGAGGGATTGAGCTTGTAGGTGCGCAGGTAGGTCTCTGCGGCCTCGGTGACCAGAAAAGGATAATTATTGAGCGTCCATAGCAGCTTTGTCATCTGGTTGGCCGTGGGCACCAGCACGCCCAGGTGCCCGCCGGGCTTGAGTGCAGCAGACACTTGGGCGAGCACATCGGATGGATCACGCACATCCAGAAAAAACGCATCCAGCCCGGTTTCGCAAATGCCTTCTTCCAGGGAGCGGGTATAAAGATGCACGTTGGCAAAGTCCTCTGCAGGTTGCAGGTTTTTGCGGATCCTGCCGGCGAGCTGGGCGTTTTTTTCATAGGTATAGATCCGGCCTGTATTCCCTACGGCCCGGGACATGAGCAGGGTCATTCCGCCCGATCCGGTGCCGGCCTCGCCCACGGACTTGCCGGGAAAAATATCGAGCCGCAGCAGGATATAACCCGCGTCCTTGGGGTATATGATCTGGGTGTCGCGCTTGATGCCGCTCATGACCCGGTCATGGGCGTCGCAGTCAAGCACATGGTATTTTTTCCCGTTTTTAAAAAACGTCCCGCCCACGCCGATCTGCGCGAGCTCTTCCCTTGATACGCCGCCGCTGGGAAGGTTGACGGTCTCCAGGTCATCGGTACGCACCACCCGCCGGAACTTTTTATTGTCCGTAATCACCAAGGCGCTTGGGAGATCTGCCGTCATCGTTTTTCCGCCCTGAATTTGGTCCGAGCCGCCGCGTAATTTATCGTTGAACTCAGCATCAATCCCATGTATTTTTACATCTGGTTTTGCGTTTCCGGATTCGGGTGCCCACGGATGCGGTAAGATCGGTAAACAGCACTGCAAAAGCAAAAGTGCGAATAGGTAGAAGTGGCGGAAGTGCATGGGAATCGAACCCACCTGAGACGCTGTTAACGCCTCACACCGGATTTGAAGTCCGGGAGCCCCACCAGTGAGCTGCGCACTTCCGCATGATCCGAGACAAAAATAGCGTTTATATCGCTTTTGTCAATAACATGTTTAAGGTAGCTACGCAATGATCAACAGGCAAAGACTGGGCGAAACCTTTCAGGCGCTGGCGGCAATTGACAGCGTATCAAGAACCGAGGGCCGGATTTCAAGTGAAATCAAGAAGATGCTCGAGCCCCTGGGCGGCGCGGTATTCATTGATGATGCAGGCCGTCATACCGGCAGTGATACGGGCAACCTGATCATCAAGTTTTCCGGCACGCGGCAGGCGCCGCCGCTGATGCTTAATGCCCACATGGATACCGTGGAGCCGGGCAACGGTGTCAAGACGCAGTTTTCCGATGGGGTATTTAAAAGCGACGGTACCACGGTACTTGGCGCGGATGACAAGAGCGCGGTTGCAGTAATCATTGAAACCATGCGCGCAATCCACGAAAACGGCCTGGAACACGGGCCATTGGAGCTGGTTTTCACCATCTGCGAGGAAATCGGCCTGCTCGGGGCCAAGTGCCTGGATGAAAAAATGATTTCCGCAAAATTCGGATACTCACTGGATACCTCGGACACGGAAACCATTATCACCCAGGCCCCGGCATCAAACCGGTTTGATTTGACGGTGCACGGAAAAGCCGCACACGCCGGGGCGGAACCGGAAAAGGGGATCAATGCCATCTCTGTTGCCGGCCGGGCCATTGCCGGGCTGGAACTGGGCCGTATTGACTCGGAGACCACCGCCAATATCGGAACGATCCAGTGCGACGGGGCCACAAACATCGTGCCCGAACAGGTGCGGGTCCGGGGGGAAATCCGCAGTCACAGCCCGGACACCCTGAAGCGGGTCAGCGACGGGATCGTCGGCGCCTTTCAAGCCGCTGCCGAGAATTTTGAAACCCGGGATGAGCAGGCCGGTCTTCCGCGGATTGATGTGGATATGGAAGAGATGTTTCCTGCGACTTCCATCCCGGAAGAACACCCGGTGATACAGCATGCCCGGGCTGCCGCAGAACGGCTGGGCCGGCAGCTCACAGCCAAGCGAACCGGGGGCGGCTCGGATGCCAATATATTTTTTAGCAAAGGGATTGTCACGGGCGTGATCGGTACCGGGATGCAGGAGGTGCACACCGTACGCGAATGGATCCGCCTTGAGGACATGGCCCGGACCGCGGCGCTTTTACTTGAAATCATCGGCCTGCACGCCTCCAGGGGACAGGGCTGATGATCGCCTATTTCGACTGTTTTTCCGGCATCAGCGGGGACATGACCCTCGGGGCGCTCATCGATCTCGGGGTGCCGGCGGACTGGCTGAAAAAGACCCTGGCGGAAAAACTGCCCCTGGAAGGCTTTGACCTGTCGGTTGAATCCGTGGATTCATGCGGGATTGCGGCCAGACGCGTCTCGGTTGCGGCAACTGATAGCACGGAGCGCGATTTTGGCGCCATACACCGGCTGATTTCCGAAAGCACCCTGCCGCCCGCGGTGATTGAAACCAGCCTGGCCATGTTTGACCGGCTGGCTGAAGCCGAGGCAAAGATTCACGGTTGCGCCAAGGAAAACGTGCATTTCCACGAAGTCGGCGGCGTGGACGCGATCGTGGACATGGTGGGTGCGGCCCTGGCTGTCGATTATCTGGGAATCAAAACGGTCCGGGCCTCGGCGCTGCCCATGGGATCGGGCACGGTGCAGTGCCGTCACGGGACCCTGCCGGTGCCGGCTCCGGCCACCGTGGCCCTGCTCCGGGGCGCGCCCGTATATGATGCCGGCATTGAATCCGAGCTGGTGACGCCCACAGGCGCGGCCATTATTACGACTCTGGCCGAAGGCTTTGATGCAATGCCGGATATGATTGTAGAAGATGCGGGATACGGCGCGGGGCAGCGGGAATTTGCCGGCCGGCCCAACGTGCTGCGGGTCATCACCGGCCGGAGGCGGGCTGAGAATGCCGATTCCATGATGCTGGTGGAAACCTGCATTGACGACATGAATCCGGAGATTTACGGTTATCTTGCAGATCAGCTCTTTGGCGACGGCGCCCGGGACGTGGTGATGATTCCGGTGTACATGAAAAAGGGCCGGCCCGGCACCATGCTGCAGGTATTGTGCGAACGCGCCCGGCAGACGGCTCTGACATCCAGAATTTTAACCGAAACCAGCGCCATCGGTGTCCGCTATTATCCGGTTCAGCGACAGGTCCTGGCGCGGGAGACGGTTTTTATCGATACCCCGTATGGTTCGGTGGCGGCCAAGCGGGTGTATACCCCGGACGGGGAAACCCGGATTGCACCGGAGTACGAATCCTGCCGGCAGATCGCAGAGTCGCGGAATATTCCACTGCGCACAGTTTACCAGGCAGCCGCGTGTGCAGGTGATAAAAACGGGCATGAAAACCCCTGACCAACTATGCCTTGACAGCGGCAGCCCGGGATTATAGAACCTTATGAATTTTATGGGCAAACTCAGCGTGGCAATCGCCACGGGCGGATATATCGGCCGGATGCCCGCAGCCCCCGGAACTTTCGGATCCGTGCCCGGGCTGCTGCTGTACTGGTTGATGGCGCAGATGGCCATTCCGTACGCACTGGTGCTGCTGGCAGCGGTAATCGGCTTGGCCGTGTGGTCGGCCGGGCAGGCAGAGACCGCCTTGGGCCAAAAGGATCCGGGCGCCATTGTAATTGATGAAATTGCGGGAATGGGCGTGGTTTTTGCCGGGCTGCCCTTTTCATGGCCCCTGGCCGTTGCGGGGTTTATCCTGTTTCGCGGCATAGATATTGTCAAACCGCCGCCTGTTGCTTGGCTGGAAAGACGGTTTTCCGGCGGCGTGGGCGTGGTGATCGACGATGTGGCCGCCGGACTGATTTGCCGTACCATCCTGGGTATCGCCTTTGCCTATTTATCCGTTGCCCCGGGCGCTGGTACGGGAGCTTGAGCATCATGGGTAAAAATGTGAAAAATCCGGATAACCGGGACGATTCCCGGGGGCAAGCAAAGACCCATCGGGTCTTTATCGCAGTGGCGCTGCCAGCGCACGTGACCGAGGCTCTGGGTGCGCTGCAGCAGAAACTCAGGAACTTTGGCATCCGGATGAAATACACGGACCCGGAAAACATCCACCTGACCCTGAAATTTCTGGGTGATATCCGGGCCGCTGACGTGGAGGCCATCACTGCGCGATTGTCTGCTGCAGCTGCCGGGTTTTCGCCCATGACCCTTTCGGCTAAGGGTATGGGTGCGTTTCCGAGTATCCGGCGCCCCCGGGTGCTGTGGACGGGTGTTGCCGGCCAGAGCCAAATGCTTGAAGCGCTGCAGCAGGAAGTGGAAAATGCCATGGCGGCCATCGGGTTTGAAAAGGAAAACCGGCGGTTTTCCGGGCATTTTACCCTGGGCCGGTTCAAGGGCAAGGCGGATGCAGATCGCCTGGCTGATGCAATCCGGCAGTTCGGGGATTTTGCCACCGATGAATTCATGGCAGACGCAGTGCAGCTGTTTGAAAGCACCCTGACACCCAAAGGCCCCATTTACCGGGTCCTTTCGCACCATCGGCTGGAAGGCAAAGACAAATAGTGCTTAGATGGCATAAATTTGATAAAATCCGAATATCAAAATCCGAAATTCGAAACCAATATGAAACCCGAATTATGTAATGATCAAAAAGAACCAGCTATCACTGAGGATTTTAAACATTGAGAGATTCATATTTCTGTCATTGTTTTGGATTTCGATATTCGTATTTCGAAATTCCTGAAACAAGGCGATTACATTGCAGGAGGCGGATATGAGCAAGTCCACGGACAAGGAACAAGACAAGGAAAAGGCGGTGCAGACCGCGATGGGCCAGATCGAACGCCAGTTCGGCAAGGGTGCCATCATGAAGCTGGGCAGCAACACGGTGATCAATGTGCCGGCCATTCCCACGGGCTCCATTGCCCTGGACCTGGCACTCGGCATCGGCGGCATTCCCCGGGGACGGGTGACCGAGATATACGGGCCGGAAGCCTCAGGGAAGACCTCGCTGGCCCTGCACGCGGTGGCCGAAGCCCAGAAGCAGGGCGGCATTGCCGCGTTTATCGATGCCGAGCACGCCCTGGACACTTCTTATGCCAAAAAACTCGGGGTTAATTGCGACGAACTGCTGGTTTCCCAGCCCGATACCGGCGAGCAGGCCCTGGAAATCGCGGATATGCTGCTTCGCAGCGGAGCGGTGGATATCCTGGTGATCGACTCGGTGGCCGCCCTGGTGCCGCGCGCGGAAATCGAGGGGGAGATGGGCGATTCCCACATGGGCCTGCAGGCCCGCCTCATGTCCCAGGCCCTGCGCAAGCTCACCGGCACCATCAGCAAGACCCACACGTCGCTGATCTTTATCAACCAGATCCGGATGAAGATCGGCGTGGTCTTTGGCAACCCGGAGACCACCACCGGGGGCAACGCCCTGAAATTCTATTCTTCGGTGCGCATCGAGGTGCGGCGCACCGGTGCGATCAAGGAAGGCCAGGAGGTCATGGGCAGCCGGACCAAGGCCAAGGTGGTTAAGAACAAGCTGGCCCCGCCGTTTAAGGAGGCCGAATTCGACGTGATGTACGGCGAGGGCATCTCTGCGGCCGGGGATTTGCTCGACATGGGGGTCAAGGCCGGGGTCATTGAAAAAAGCGGGTCCTGGTATTCCTACCAGGGCGAACGCCTGGGCCAGGGCAGGGAAAACATCAAGAAGTATTTCCAGGAAAATCCGGACGTGTATACCGATCTGCGCGATAAGGTCAAGGAGGCCCTCGGACTGGGCAAACCGGAGGCGGGCGCTGATGCGCAAAACGCCGGCGATGATTCCGCCAAACAGGAGACGACGACTGCGGCTGCGGAGAAATAGGTGGCTTCATGACGGGAAACGAGATCCGGAAAAAATTTTTTGAATACTTCAGGCAAAACGGGCACCAGCTCGTTCGAAGCTCCTCGCTGGTTCCCCAGGACGATCCCACCCTTTTGTTTACCAACGCCGGCATGGTACAGTTCAAGCGCGTGTTCCTCGGTGAGGAAAAGCGGGACTATACCCGGGCGGCAACCTCCCAGAAATGCCTGCGCGCCGGGGGCAAGCACAACGACCTGGAAAACGTGGGGCACACGGCCCGGCATCACACGTTTTTCGAAATGCTGGGTAATTTCTCGTTCGGCGACTATTTCAAGGAAAAAGCCATCGAATATGCATGGGAGCTTCTGGTCGACGAACTCGGCCTGCCTGCTGACAAGCTCTGGGTCTCGATTTATCTCGATGACGAGGAAGCCTTTGACGCATGGCGCGACAGGATCGGATTTCCCGAAGAGCGCATTGTGCGGCTCGGGGAAAAAGACAACTACTGGTCCATGGGCGAGACCGGTCCCTGCGGGCCGTGTTCCGAGATTCTCATTGACCGGGGCAAGGAAATGGGCTGCGGCAGGCCCGACTGCATGCCGGGATGTGAATGTGACCGATACCTGGAGATCTGGAACCTGGTTTTCATGCAGTATAACCGGGATGCTGACGGCAACATGACGCCGCTGCCAAAGCCCAGCATTGACACGGGCATGGGCCTGGAGCGGATTGCCGCCATTATCCAGGACGTGCCCACCAATTTTGACACCGACCTGTTTCTGCCGATTATCCGGACCATCGAATCCTTGTCCGGCTGCAGCATGGGCCAAAGCCATGAAACCGACGTGGCTATGAAGGTGATTGCCGATCACAGCCGGGCTGCGGCATTTCTGATCGGCGACGGCGTTTTGCCGTCAAACGAGGGAAGAGGATACGTGCTGCGCCGGATCCTGCGGCGGGCCATCCGCTACGGCCGGAGCATCTCCCTGACCGAGCCTTTTTTGCATCAGACCGTGGAGCCGGTTTTTGAGATCATGAAGGAAGGCTACCCGGAGCTTGCCGAAGAACACGCGTTTATTACCAACGTGGTGAAAAACGAGGAAGTGCGCTTTCTGGAAACCCTGGACCACGGGCTCAAGCTGTTGGCCGAAACAACCGAGCAGATGAAGCGGGATCAATCCACCGTGGTGCCCGGGGACGTGATTTTTAAACTTTATGATACCTTCGGCTTTCCGGTGGACATTGTGCGCGACGTGGTGCGCGATCAGGGCCTGGACCTGGACATGGAGGGGTTTAACCGGGCCATGGAGCAGCGAAGGGAGCAGTCGCGGAACGTATCTGCATTTTCCAATATCAGTCCGGCCTACAAGGAGTTTTCCGCAAATGCGGACAGGCTCCCCGAGTTTGTGGGTTATGATCGGCTGGAATACGAATCCGGGCTGCTGCTGCTGGTTGTGGACGGCCAGGCCGTGGATTCGGCCCAATCCGGGCAGGCCGTGGAAGTGGTGGCCGAAAAAACCCCGTTTTATGCTGCTTCCGGCGGACAGGTCGGGGATACGGGAAAAATTTTCGGCAGGGAGTTTGAAATTGAAGTGGAAGATACGTTCAAGGATCCCACCGGCCTGATCATTCACCGCGGCAAGGTGACATCCGGCACTGTGCGGAAAAACGATCCGGCCACCCTGTCCGTGGATTCGGCCGGGCGGCGGGCCACCGCCTTGAACCATACCGCCACCCACATCCTGCACCGCTGCCTGCGCGAAGTGGTGGGCGAGCATGTCCGCCAGGCCGGATCGCACGTGGGGCCGGACCGGCTGCGCTTTGACTTTACCCATTTTTCCCAGCTTGATTCCGAGACCCTCGAGGAGATCGAGCGCCGGGTCAATGCCCGGATCCGGGAAAACATCGCGGTTTCAATCGAGGAGATGGAAGCAGAAGAAGCCTTTCAGACCGGGGCCACGGCCTTGTTTGAGGAAAAATACGGCGACCGGGTGCGCGTGATTTCCCTGGGCTCGTTTTCCAAGGAGCTCTGCGGCGGCACCCATACCCGGCGCACCGGGGACATCGGGGTTTTCAAGATCGTATCCGAGGCCAGCGTGTCCTCCGGGGTGCGGCGCATCGAGGCTTTCACCGGCGAGGGCGCATTTGCCCACATTCAAAACATCAACCGCCATTTAAACGAGGCGGCCCGCATGGTTAAGGACCGGCCCGAAGCCCTGCCCCAGCGGGTGGAATCGCTGCTTGCCGGACAAAAGGACCTGGAAAAAACCGTTGAGCAGTTGAAGCGCAAGCTTGCGGCCCGGTCTGCAGACCGGATGGCCGAGGATGTGGCCTCCGTGGACGGGGTCAAGGTGCTGGCCAAAACCGTCCAGGCGGACAATCCGGGTGCGCTTCGGGATCTGGCCGATCAGTTCAAGGAAAAAATCGGATCGGGCATCGTGGTGCTCGGCGCCGCCCAGGACAAAAAGGCCATGCTGATCGCAGTGGTGACCAAGGACCTCATAGACCGGTTCCATGCCGGCAATATCATCAAGGCGGTTGCAGCAGAGGTTGGCGGCGGCGGCGGCGGCCGGCCGGACATGGCCCAGGCCGGGGGATCCAAGCCCGAGCACCTGGAGCAGGCCATAGACAAGGTTTACGGGCTGGTGCGCTCGGCAGTGGAAAACACCTCGTCAAAGTGAACCGAAGGCTCTGCCGGGGGCAGGGAAAACCCGTGCTTGACCGCATCCGACAGGATGGCCGCGGCATCTGGATCCCACCACCAATACCACAGCGCGCTCATTTCATCGCCGTACTTGGAAAGTACCGTTTCGGGCGTGCCGAACTTGTTCCAGTACAAAAGCCGCGTGTAGTCGATGTTCCAAAGCAGCACGTAGGGAAAGTCGTCAAACACGATCTGATCGATCTGACGGCAGATCTCGTTTCGCTTTTCTACGGAAAAAATGGATTTCTGCTTTTCAATCAGCCGGTCCACCGCTTCGTTCTTAAAACCCGTGATATTGGACCCGCTCTTGCGGTCGGCTTCCTCTGAGAACCACATGCCCTCCGGATCCTTGAACATGGAAGCCCCCCAGGCCGCCCATGTCATCTGAAAGTTGAACTCGTCCATGTCTCGGGCCCAGGCGGCCCAGTCTTTTTTGTCAATGACCAGCTTGATACCCGCGTCCTTGAGGTCCTCGGCGTATATGGACAGAAATTTCTCGGAAGAAGCGTTGCGCGTGAGAAAATGCACCTTCAGCTCGCGTCCTTCTTTCTCCCGGAACCCGGTTTCGGGGTTGACTTGCCAGCCGGCTGCATCCAGCAGTTTGCGCGCGGCCTCCTTGTCCATTTCAATTACGGGGTTGGGGCAGGGATTGTCCCTGGTGTAGAGGTCCTCATAATAAGAGCGGTGCAGAAAGTACTGGTTGTACATCAGGGTGCGGTTCATCTCCTGCCGGTCCAGCAGCAGGGCCATTGCCTTTCTCACCCGCACGTCGTCAAACGGCGCGCGCCGCATGTTCATGGCAAAGCCCTGGAACCCCACCGGGTTGTGGTTGTGGATTTTCCGGCGGAGAATGTGGTTTTTGAAAAACGCATCCCCGTTGGTTTCCTTGACCCAGATCCGGGAGGTGTAGACCGGGAACAAATCGATTTTGCCCTTTTTAAAGGCTTCAAACGCGTTTTCCCGCTCCGCGTAGAACTTGAAGGTAATGGTGTCAAAGTTGTACTTGTTGCGGTTTCCGGCAAAATCGCCCTGCCACCAGTTTTTTCGCCGCTTCATCCGGATCAGCCGGCCTTCCTGCATTTCTCCGGGCCTGTAGGGACCTGAGATCACCGGGAAGGAAAAGTTGATTTTGTTGAAATCCTTTTCCGCATAGGCGTGCTTTGCCATGATGTTTAGCCCGCCCAGGGTCAGCAGGTTTTTCCAGTGCACCGATTTTGCGATAAAGCGGATGGTGCGCCTGTCAATGACCTCGGGCGGCTTGAATCGTTCCAGGCTGACCTTGTGCGGACCGGTCATGTGCTTGGGATCCATGATCGCCTCATAGGTCCAGGCCACATCCCGGGCGGTAACGGGCCTGCCGTCGCTCCAGTGCGCGTCCTTGTCAATATGAAAGGTAAAGGTTTTCTTGTCTTCGGAAATTTCCCACCTGTCTGCAATGGCCGGCTGGTATTCCAGGGTAATCGGGTGTATGGACAGCAGGCTTTCAAACATGGTCCCGAATATTTCGGCAGAAAGCATATTGTTGTCCAGATAGTAGTTCATGCTCTTGGGGTATTGCCCGCCGAAAACGGAGATTACCCCGCCTTTTTGCGCCTGCGGACTGGCCAGGGGATCCGGGCGGTCCTCCCATGTGCTTTTCGGGAACTGTTCGGCCGCGCAGATACCGGCCAATCCGGACAGCAGGAGCGCAGCCCCTAGAAGCACCAGAGCGGCTGCCCAGGGGAAGAAGGATGATTTTTTCATGGATCTATTCACCCTTGAGCACGTCGATCATGGAGTAAACCTGTCCGCGCGCGCCTTGGTCCATCTTTTCGGTCAGGAAGTTTACCGCGTCAAATGTCCCCTGGGCATAGATGTCCCGGCCGTTGATGTTGTGGGTAAACCGGAAGGTCACGGTGTTATCCGGGGAGATCAGGGTATAGGTGTGCCATCCGTGGCCGGACAGGTATTGCTCGGGCACGCCTAGGCGGTTTTTCTGCTCTTCCGGATCCCGGACCTGGATGATGTCTTCTTTTTTGAAATTCACGCCCAGCTTGTTGAAATAGTTCACCATGGCCTTGGCTGTGCCGCTGGTATCCGCCTTGTGCTGCTGGTGGCTTTCCTCGATGGTGAGGGTGTAGCCGGCAAACAGGCCGGGAAAGTTTTCCGCGGCATATTCCATCATGGCCTGGAACCCCACGATCTGCTTGGCCATGTTGGGTGCGATCACCGCGCAGATATCCGCGTTTTGGATGGTTTCATAGAGCAGGTCCCGGTTGCCGCCGGTGGTGCCCATGACAAAAGGGATGCGATGGTCACAGTAGAATCGGGCATTGTCGTTTACGGCACTGGGGTGGGTAAAATCTACGACCACGAATTCGTCCGCGGTCTCCTTAATCGAGCGGATGACTTCCTGCCGCGTTTGCGGGCCCACCAGCCGGATGGCCCGGTCCTTGACGCGGTGCTCGGTTTCCGTGATCTCCGGTCCGGTAAGGGAATATTCAATCAGTGTAAAGCGGCTGTCCGCGATTGCGTGTTCAGCCAGCGCGTTGGCCACGTTGCCCGGCAGGCCGTTGATCATGATCTGTATGGGTGCCATGGTATTTTGTCCTTGCTGTATTGGTTCGAAGTTTGATGCGGATGTTTGTTCCCGCATTTTTGATAAGCCTGTAAAAAGTCTTTTTTACAGGTAGTGTTAAGTTTTAAGTGATTAAGTGTTTAAGTAAAATCAAAATGTTATATTTTCATTGCTTGGCCGGCAGAACATTTTTTAGACTTCCAGGGAAATCCTTTTTTTGCGCTCTTGCGAAATTGCACTTCGTTGCCCTGACGGCGGTGCGGAAAAGCGGGTTTCCGAGCGGAAATCGAGGCTCGAAGAGGCTCCTGGAGCGAGGAAACTCCTTTTACGCGCCGCCGATCAGCCAAGGCGCTTACGGATTTCCTTTGTTGCAAAAATATCGCCCTAACGGGTTAAGCAGCTTTTTACGAAACCGTCATTTTTTATTTCTGGAACAAAAGGCTCGGCAAGTCAAGAGTGATCAATCCCCTCGGAATCATCTGCACCATAAGGTTTTCTTTTTAACACGAAGAACACGAAGGATCCTGAAGCGCATAAAAGCGTTGTTTTTATATTTATTGTAACTTCGAGGACTTCGTGTTGCCCTTCGCGGGCTTCGTGGTTTTATCCGGCCCGGGTGTTCGATTACCGGGGATTTTGCCGGAAATTCGCCCCGAGCCGATCGCGGGCCCGGGCCACGGTTTCGGCCAGCCAGGGCAGGGCGGGGTCTTCGGCCGATGCCAGCAGAGCAGAAAGATTGTTTAAGGCCGGCTGCATATAGGCGGCAAACTGCGGTTTCCGCCCGGCTCCGGACAGATGGCCGAAAGCGCCCAGGGCCTGCAGGTTCCTGGCAATGGCGCAATAATGGTACCCTTTGTAAAAGGCGGTCCTGTCGATCCCGATTTTTGGGGCCAGCCGGTCTGCGGCATATGCAAGCAGGTTTTGGCGCGTTTGCGGTCTCAAATCCACGTACGGATCCGTGATCAGCGAGGCCAGGTCATACTGGATCGGACCCCGGCGGCCGCCCTGGAAGTCAATGAAATAATAGCCGTCTGCTGCCGCCATGATGTTGCGCGACTGCATGTCCCGGTGCATGAAGCCGGCGGCGCCGTGGGTTTCAATCACATCGGCCAGCCGGTCAAACTCGGAGACCAGCTTTGACTCGAACACGTTTTCCATGCCGAGCCATTTCTGCAGAAACGTCCGGACAAAATACAGCCCCTCTTTTTCGATAATGGTCTGCCGGCTATAGACCGGCTCCTGATAACCCCAGGCCGGGTCAAAACCTTCGGCCCCGGCGGTGCTTATTTCCAGCAGGCTGTTGATAACCGCATGGTAATGGTTTTCAATTTCCGCCGGGTCGGTTTCGGCCAGAATAGCCGACTGCAGCAGGGTATCTCCAAGATCATCCAGGAAGACCAGCCCGGAAAACCGGTCATGCATATAAATCGCCGGCACTGCCAGGCCTTTTTGATGCAGGTGGCTTCCGATGGCCACAAATGCATCGAATTCCGTTGTCTGCGCTTCTGTCTGGATGCCGTGGTCCGCGATCACAAGGCTCCGCTCTTTGCTGCGGGCTCGTAGCCATTTGCGATCCGATCCGTCCCCTGCCAGGGGCGTGCAGTCGATGTCTGATTCAGGCGGCCGGCCGAATGCCCGGGCAAACGCCTCGGGGCCGATGGTGTCGATTACCGCCCGCCGGTATCTTTCCGGTGTGCCCAGGTCGTTCCAGTATTGTTCCGAGGTTTCATATGCCCGGATTTCCAGGCCGTCTTGAATCATGGCGCAAAAGGCCTCAATGCTGCCGGCAAAGCCGGCAGCCGGAAGGTAGTCGAAAATCACCGGATCGATCACCTGGATGCCGGTAAAAGTCAGGCACTTTTCATTTCCGGCCGGATTGCCGGCAAAGCCGGTGATTCTTTCGTTCGGGGCAATGGATACCGAGTTGAATTCCGGGCGGTCCACCACAGCCAGGGTGGCGGCACAGCAATCGGCCATGTGCTGAGAAATTATGCCGGAAATGGAGATGTCGGTGAGAACATCGCTGTTGATGACAACAAAGGGCCGGTCACTTCCCAGGAAATCCGCAAAATTCCGGATGGCCCCGCCGGTGCCCAGCAGTTGCGTTTCATGCCGGTGGATCACGGGCACTGGATAACTGCGGGATAAAAGAAAGGCCTCCATCTGATCGCTCAGATGATGGGTGTTAACCCCGATGGCGGATATCCCGGCGTCAATGAGCCGGCTGATAATGATGTCCATGATCGGCCGGCCGGCAACCGGAAAAAGCGGCTTGGGCACCTTCTGCGAATAGGGCCGTAGGCGGGCGCCCAAGCCCGCGGCCAATACCAGCGCTTTTATCGAATCAGGCGGCATGGATCCGGAGCGCATTTAGGTTGGCAGATAGCGCCGGTAAAACTGCACGTTTTCCACATAGGCTTCCAGCAGTTCCTTGTCCTTTTCCGGGTTGGTCAGCCCGTTTTCCACAAAGCAGTTCACGGCGTTTTTATAGTTCATCTTGGACAGGGCTTCCTTGCGGAGGATTTCATTGCGCCTGTGCATGCGGTTTCCCAAGCCCTGGATCTTTCGGGTGTAGTCCTTGAAATCCAGTATGGACTTTCGGACGTATCGCCTGTAGAAGTTGAGCACCACCCAGTAGGATTCGAAATAAGGGGTTAAAAACCCGGCAAACAGGTTTAGCTTCCGGTAACCCGCAGAGGTCAGATTATAGGTGTCTGCCATGTCGGGATGCGGGGTGAGGATGGCATCGTCGATAAAGGCGTTCAGGTTGTTTGCCACCGCGTTTTCCGTGGAATCGCCCGGATCGAAAATAAATTCTGCGGCAAAGAATTCCTTCAAAAATTCGTAATGGGGATAGGTGCTTGCCACTGTAAACTGAAAGGAATCCAGGGCCAGCACGGAAAGCGCCGTATATGCCGCCGGGATAAAGTGGATCACCCCGTTGTTCTTGTAGTATTCCAGGTTGGGCCGCCGGTTTTCCTGGATCTTGAAAATGGGATTTGCCGGGGCATCGTTCAGGCTGCTCGAGGCGGCCTTTTCGAGCACCTTGTTTGATACCAGCGTGTCGAGCACGCTGTCAAATGCGCCGTGGCGGTCCATGTACAGGGTATCGGTGAGCTTGATGTTCTGGTAAAGCAGGTAATGCATGTACGTTTCCGCATTGGCGATCAATTGCCTGTAATAGATGCGTTTTTGCGAGCAGTTGAGGATGGCTGCGGAAACCACCCCGTGCGGCGTGACCACGGATTCGTTGTTAATGGCGCTGATGATTTTTTTGCCGAAATCATAGAGTTGTTCTTTTTGTTTTTCGCGGGCAAGCCGGGGATAATCGGTTTGATCCGCTCCGAAGTGCGCCTTCATGGAAAAGGGCTCATGGAAGTTGATATAGATCTTGCCGTATTTTTTCTTTAAAAATTTGCGCGCCCTGAGCACGCCGCCGATATTTTCCGGGCTCTTTTTCCCGCCTTCCATCTCGTGGACGTATGCCTTTTCCTCTAGTACCCGGTCATAGCCGATGTAAATGGGGACAAACTGCATGTCTTCCCAATTGCTTTTCATAAAGGCATCCACCACAAGGGACAAAAAGCCGATCTTGGGTGTCAGCAGCTTGCCGGTGCGGCTTCTGCCACCTTCCGGGAAAAACTCCACGTGAAAGCCCTCTTCCAGGATCTTGTGCAGGTAGGCGGAAAACACCTTGGGATACAGGGGATCACCCTTGAAGGTGCGCCGGATGAAAAAGGCGCCGCCCCCGCGGAAAAGCGGGCCTATCGGCCAGAAAGAAAGATTTCTGCCCGCGGCAATGTGCGGGCAGGGCAGGTTGTTGTGGAAAAAGACAAAGGAGATGATCAGGTAATCCAGATGGCTCTTATGGCAGGGCACCAGCAGCAGGGGGCCTTTTTTGGAGGCTTGCCGGATCCGGTTTAAGCCCTCGTAGTCCACCACCATTCCATCAAACATGGCCCGGAGGATCCAGCGCAGCGAAATGTCAAATATCCGAATGACCTTCAGGTTGTAATTGGCTGCAATTTCGTCGAGAAGTTTGCCAGCCTCCTTCTGGGCCAAGTGGATGGAAACCTCCTGTTCCCGGGCGTACTCGATGATAGCTTGCTGCGTTTCCCGGCTGGTGATCACTTCCTGCATGATTTCAACGCGGGATTTTAGAACGGGGCCGGTAATGGACTGCCGGTGCCGGTTGATCTGGTCCACAAGGTAGCGGCGCAGGGACATGGCCTGCTGGGCCTGGTCCATGTCGCCCAGATCCCGGCTTTCCAGGTAGTCCCGGATACACACCGGTTCAGGAGACTCGACCAGGATTTTGCCGGGACGGGTCATTAACATGAAGAGCCTGCGCAGCCGCCCGGGTTTTTCCCGGGTGCCGAAGATTATGTCCAGAAGGGACAGCCGGGCCGATTGCGGGGCCGTGTCGTAGAGAATGATCTGCGGGACCAGGTAAACCGGCGTATCAATGGATTTTTGCATGTCAATCAGGTATTCAAGGGGGTCGGTCCTTGACTCCACCAGGCGGTGGTAAACCCCCTTTTCCTCAATGAGCGAGACCAGCCCGCAATGGCCTTCCAGCAGCATATCGCGGTAATAATGCCTTTGATAAGGATCCGGCAGTTGAAAATGTTTCAGGAGGTGTTTAAGATAAAAAGAAATCCCTTTGACCAGTCTTTTTGAGGGCTGCCAGAAAAACGTCCGGTAATCAAATCCCAGGGCCGGGTGGGGCAGGCCCTGGTGCCGGAATCGGAGGTGGTAAAAGAAATAATCGAATTGGCTTCGGTACTTGTTGACAAAAACAATAACGCCGGAGCTTTTGAGTTCTTTTAAGGTTTTTTGCAGGTCCGGATCGATTTTCGGGCGCATGAACAGTACGGTGCGGATGAGTCCGGCCAGCAATCCCGTCTGCGGCGGAAGATAGCAGAAAAAGGGCTGCTCTTCGGATTTGCCGGCGTCCCCGGCGCTCGGGCGTTTCCTGTTCTTCCGGATTCTGCCTGGAATCAGTGGCATGATAATTTTACCGTTTTATATTTGTATTAGCAAAGCAGAACAAACCATATTTTGTACCGTGAAAAAGTTTTGGTGATTTCGCATAAATAACAGGTTATGAACGGGTTTTCAAGCGCGAAACCGGAGTCGAGACAGCAGGTATGCCATGTGGTATCAGGTCTCCGGGGTGCTGCGGGGTTTTTGCTTGCTTCGCGGAATCGTCTGTGGTAGAGGGATTGATGTTTTCCTGCAATGTCCTGCCAATCGGGCGAATCGATATTGTGATGCGGTCATGAATTTTTTAAAAAAAAGGAGGAAGTAGGGTTATGAAGACTTTAATTGGCGGTGCGGTCGCGGCCGTGATCGGTGTGATCGGTTTGGCAGTCTGGTTTGACGACTTTTTGACGCTTCTGGCTGGCGCCATTCCCGTGATGCTGCTTCTCGGCGGCTGCCTGGCCCTTTACCTGGGGTTTGACGAGCTCAAGGATACTTGGCAGAAAGAAAGCGGCGTGGAACCGGGTGTTGCCGAGTCCACACCTGCGGAAAGCGACGCGGAAAAGTACCGCAAGGAAAATGAAGAACTGAAAAAAGAGATCGAGCAGCTCAAAGAGGAAAAGTAATCGGTTTTTGCTGATGAATAAGCGCCTTTTGCGATCAAGCCCCGCGCGCCTTGCGTTTGCGGGGTTTTTTTCATTTTCCGCCCGCCTGATTTTTGATGGCAGAGGTGGCCAGAAAATCTGCCTGCTCATTGTCGGCAATCCCGTCATGCCCCCGGACCTTGACAATTTCAATGTCTTTGAACTGCCTTACCAGGTCTCGGACTTTTTCGACCAGCTCCGGATTTTTTTTCGCCTGCCAGCCCAGCACGAGCAGACCGTGGACATAACTGCTGTCCGTGTAGAGCCGGACCGGCAAGTCCTTTCTTTTTAACGCGGATAGCGCGGCCCGCACCGCCTCGAGCTCGGCGACATTGTTGGTGGCGATCCCGATGTATTTCGAGATCTCCTTTGTCTTCCCGCCGTAGCGCAGCACTGCGCCGATGCCGGAAGGGCCTGGGTTGCCTGATGCGGCGCCGTCGGTATAGATGACCACCGCATTCCGGCCGGCGGTCGTTTCCTCCTTTCGGGCATCGGGCCCTCGGGTCTTTCCGGCCGGCTTTGCGGATCCGGTCCGGGGCTTTTTTTTCCGGTTTTCCTGCGGCTCCTGGTCCAGCTCGGTGAGGCTTTTCGGGCTCACCCGGTATTCATGGGACTGATCCAGCTGGTATTTGATCCGTACTTTTTTGTCGGCAACAGCCGGGCGTCCCGAATCATCGAGTTCCATCCAGACCTTGTTGCCCTTAAACCGCATCCGCTTCCAGCCGGGCACTTCGTTTTGACTCATAACTGCCTCTCTTGCTTGGCCACGTAAAGACGTTTTTATTTTTCATAAAGGTAAAACCGCCGGACTTCCCGGAGGTATTTCTGCACTCCCGGCTGCCAGGCGCGGGCCATTTCCGCCACGTCCGCCCCTGCGCTCAGTTGCCGGCGAATTTCCGGATCACCGGTAATCAGGTCAAACGGCAGCTTTTCCCACTCGTATTCATAAGGCGGCGCCTTCCATGCGAAGTCGTCCGGGTAGAGCGCCAGGATCGCGGAAAGCAGTTTCAGGCTTGTCGTGTAGGGCTCGAATTGAGAACGGTCCGTGACATGAATTTGAAATCCGCTGCACGGGGTTTGCGCCCATTTGCCCGAGGTGGGTTCAAACACGGCCGGCCGGAGCACGGCCCCGGGGATTTCCGTGCCGCCCAGGGCCTGCCCCACGGCGTCGGCTTCCACAAACGGCGCGCCGAAAAGTTCAAACGGCAGGGCAGTGCCGCGGCCTTCGGAGATGTTGGTCCCCTCCCAGATGACCTGGCCCGGATAGACCTGCACCGATGAAGGCGTGGGCAGATTGGGCGAGGGGGCGATCCATGCAAGACCCGTATCGTCAAAGTACATCCCCCGTTTCCAGCCTTTCATGGGGATCACCGACAGATCGCACCCGATCTCGAAGGCCTGGTTGATATACCTGGCATACTCGCCGATGGTCAGCCCGTGACGCATGGGAATGGGATAGCGGCCCACAAATGAGGCGTATTCCGGGTTCAGGCAGTTGCCCGCTACCTGCACCCCGCCGACGGGATTGGGCCGGTCTGCGACCAGCACGCTTTTCCCCGTTTTCGCGGCGGCTTCCATGCAATATGACAGGGTGGTGAAAAAGGTATAGACCCGGGTGCCGACGTCCTGCATATCCACGATGAGCACATCGAATCTGTCCAGCATGGTCTCGGTGGGAGTGCGGGTGGCGCCGTACAGGCTGAATACCGGGACGGCCAGCCGATCATCTGTTAGATCATCGGACTCGACCATGTTGTCCTGTTTTTCGGCAAAAAAGCCGTGCTGTGGGGAAAACAGGGTTTTCAGCGTTCCCGGGAACCGGCTTTCAATGAGATTCCGGGCATGGCAAAACCGGCTGTCCACGGAAGCGGGGTTGCACAGCAGTGCCAGGCGCTTTTTCTCGAGCCCGGCCGGCGGGTTATGGATCAGGTTTTCCAGTCCGGTTTGAACCTTTTGCATGGCGTTTTTCCCGTAATTTGGCGATTATGGCCAGAAGTGTGCTGGCTGGTTCATAGCTTTTTGATTTTTTTGTAAATATTTCTAAATTACCATCCTGCGGGTAAATACTGTTTGCCCATAAAAAGAAACGAAATTTGAAGAAAATGAAAGTTTGTGACAAACCGCCAGGGCCGTTAATTTTTGGCGGAAATGAAAAAGGGTCCCATGAATGTTACAAATTCATGTCAAACAGATTTTGCCGTTGAATTTAGTAGTTGTACTATTTCGAATTGATTGTTCAAGGATTCCGGAACATATAAAATTGTTCACAAAGCTCCGGCCGTGTATTTTAAAACCGGTAAAACCGTTTCTCATCGAACTTGATCTCATGGCGGCCGATGTATTATACAGGAACCCAATCTGATGGAGGGTCCCCCCTCAACCCGATTTTCCCGACACGATAATACTTAGTTTATATACCTGCCGTGATTTTTTTGTCCTCAGAACCGGTTCTGATGACATTGATTTTTGAAAAAGACATCGCATATCCATTGCTGATTTGGTTGTTGATTCTATTTCGTTCATCCTGTGATTTGTGAAATGGAGAGGGCCCCATGGAAACCGTGTGGAACAATGTCAAGACCGCGATTAAAAACCAGGTATCATCCAATGTCTACCGTCTCTGGATTGAGCCGATCAGCTTCCTCGATGCCACAGAGGACGACAACCTGGTGCTGAGCTGCCCGAATTTCTTTATGAAAAAACGGATTATGGCAAATTACGTGGGGTTAATCAACCATGAACTCTGCCGGGAGGCGGGCCGGCAGATGCAGATCTCCCTGCAGGTCCAAACCAGCCAACAGGAAGAACCGGCACCGGATGCCGCCGCCCGAAAGCGGCGGCCGCGAAAAACCGAGAGGGAAAGACAGCTTTCCCTGCCCGGGGTTTCGGCCCAGCCCATGAACGGCCGGATATTGCGGCGGGACTACACGTTTGACCGGTTTGTGGTGGGAAACAACTGCAACCTGGCATACCAGGCGGCCTTTACCCTGGCCGCCAGCAAACAGTCGGATTTCAATTCCCTGTTTCTGCTTTCAAGAACAGGCCTGGGAAAAAGCCATCTTTCCCAGGCCGTGGGTCACAAGATCCTTTCGGCATATCCGCGGGAACGGGTTTATTACATGAGCGCCGAGGATTTTACCAACGAGCTGGTCCATTCCATCAAAAGCAATTCCATGGACACCTTCAAGCGGCGCTACCGGGAAGGCTGCGATGTGCTGCTGCTTGAGGAAATTCATATGCTCTCGGGCAGAACCCGCACCCAGAGCGAGCTGGCCATCATGCTGGACCATCTGTATGAATCCGGCAAAAAGCTGATTTTCTCCAGTACCGCCTCTCCTGCGGAAATTCCGAAAATGAGCGATCAATTGGTCTCCAGGCTCGGCCAGAGCATGATGACCGTGATCGAGCCCCCGGATTTCCAGACCCGCGTGCGAATCCTGATGCGCAAGGCCGAATGCAAAGGCCTTTGCCTGCCCAGGGAAGTGGCCGAGTATATGGCCGGCGAGCTGGCAGACAATGTGCGTCAGCTGGAAAACGGATTAATCGGGGTGGCTTCCCGGTCCTGCCTGATGGGCGAGCCCATTGACCTGGATCTGGCCGAGCAGGTGGTCAAAAACATTGTTTCCAGTAAAAAGACCATCACAATCGATTCCATCACCAAACTGGTGGCAAAGGAGTTCGGGGTTCCGGTCAAGGACATGGTTTCCAAGTCCCGCAAGAAATCCGTGGTCAGATCCCGCCAAGTGGCCATTTTTCTGTCTCGCCGGCATACAGGCACCCCGCTTCAGGCAATCGGCAGAAAGTTTAACCGGATGCATGCCACTGTGATTCATTCCATCAATGCCGTGGAAAAGGAATTAAAGCTCAAGGGCGAAGTCTTCCGGCAGGTTGAGATCCTTGAGAAAAAACTGGAGTCTGGAAGCGATTAAACCGATTTCCGCCAGAATCGAAAAGCAGCTCCGGCAGATCGTAGGCGAAGACAATTTTTCCCGGCAGAAGGAAGACCGGGTATGCTATGCCTATGACGCCACGCGCAGGTATTGCGTGCCCGAGGCCGTGGTATTTCCCGAAAATGCCGACCAGGTGGGCCGGATCCTGGACCTGGCCTCAAAACACGGCTTTCCCGTTACCCCGCGCGGGGCGGGATCGGGCATGAGCGGCGGGGCCGTGGCCGTAGCGCACGGCCTGATCATGGCCATGTCCCGGTTTGACCGGATTGTTGAAATTGATGCGGATAATTTTATCGGCATTGTCCAGCCCGGGGTGGTCACGGGCACCTTCCAGAGAGCCGTGCAGGAACACGGCCTGCTGTATCCGCCGGATCCTTCAAGTGCGGATTTCTCAACGCTCGGCGGCAATCTGGCCGAATGCGCGGGCGGGGCCCGTGCGGTCAAGTACGGCGTAACCCGCGATTACGTGCTCGGCCTGGAAGCCGTACTGCCGACCGGCGAGATTATCCGTACCGGGGTACAGACCGCAAAGGGCGTGGTGGGATATGATCTGACCCGCCTGCTTGTGGGTTCCGAGGGCACCCTGGGCGTGATCACCGAAGTTACCCTGCGCCTGTTGCCGCAGCCTGAAACCGTAAAAACCCTTTCCGCGGTATTTGGCAGCATGCAGCAGGCCGCGCAATGCGTGGTGGAAATCTTGCGGCAGAAAATCGTGCCCCGGGCCGTGGAATACATGGATAAACACGCAATTGCGTGCGTGGAAAGCTATCTGCAGGAAGGGGCCGGAAAAGACGCCGAGGCCATGCTTTTAATCGAAGCCGACGGCACGCACCCGGAAGCAGAGGAAGCTCTCCGGCGAATTGTCGGCGTGCTGGAGGAAAACAATGCCGGGCACATAGAGGTCGCCCGCACCGAAGAAGCCGTACAAAGCCTGTGGAAGGCGCGCAAGGCCATCTCACCCGCCCTGTACACCTACGGGCCGGACAAGATCAACGAGGATATCGTGGTGCCCCGCAGCCGCCTGCCGGAAATGGTGGACTTCATCGGCCGCCTCGGGGAAAAGACCGGCCTGACCATGGTGAGCTTCGGGCATGCCGGAGACGGCAACATTCATTTCAACATCATGTACGACAAGGCCAGCCCGGAACAGTCGGTTGCAGCCAGCCAGGCGGTGGAGGAAATTTTTGACTATACACTGGCCCTTGGCGGTACCATATCCGGTGAGCACGGCGTCGGTATTGCCAAGGCGCCGTACATGTCCCGCGAGATCCGCCCGGAAACCCTTGCCCTGATGAAGCGGATCAAGTCGGCATTCGATCCCGCAGGGATCTTAAATCCCGGCAAGATGCTGCTTTAGGCCGCCCCAGCCTTACTGGATGTTGGTGGAGATTTCATAGGAGTTCATCAGGTCTTCGAGCTGCTCGCTGCGCATCTGTTCAGACTGCTCGATTGCGCACCGGAGTCGAAGGGCGCAGTATTTCCGGCAGATCCGGGCGCGGATGTCAAACCTGCCGTAGCATTCGACAACGTCGTCATTTCCGCTTAGTGTATTCTGCAAATCCATTTGTTCCATTTTATTTCGTCTCTTTCTGTCATGTCAGAATTGAACGCAGCGCTTCGTGCATATGACCGTTGGTGGCCAGGATTTCTTTTTTCTCCGGATCGTAGGGCTCGCCTGAAAAATCGGTGACCCGGGCCCCGGCTTCCCGTGCGATCAGGGTGCCGGCGGCAGTATCCCAGGGCTTGAGGTTTTCCTCCCAGAAGCCTTCAAACCGGCCGCAGGCTACAAAGCACAGATCCAATGCCGCGGATCCGAGCCTGCGGATGCCCATGGCCGCTTTGAGGCACCGTTCAAATCGCTTCATGTAAGGTGCCGTATCTTCCTTGACGTCATATGGAAAGCCCGTAACCAGCAGGCTTTCCGAGAGCTTGCGGCAATCCGAAACCTTTATCGGCCGTCCGTTCAGGGATGCACCCTGGTCGGCAACCGCGGTGAAAAGTTCCCCGGCTACCGGGTTTAATACAACGCCTACCCGGAGTTTTCCGTCTTTGGCAAATGCAATGGAAACCGAGAAAACGGGCAGTTGATGGGCGAAATTGGTCGTGCCGTCCAGCGGGTCGATGATCCACTGGCAGCCGTTTTCGCCGTTGGCCCGATTGCCGCTTTCCTCGGCCAGCACATCGTGGTCCGGGAATTTTTCCCGGAGGGTTTCCAGGATGTGATTCTCAGAGGCGATATCCGCAGGGGTGACCAGATCCTGGGGCCCTTTTTTGTCAACGCGTTCCAGGTTGCCCAGGTGGCTGCACAGGATTTTGCCGCTGCCGTATGCCGCACCGATGGCGGTATTTTTAATGTAGTTATAATCCATAGTGGGTCAGTTCTTATCGCCTGGTGCATATTACCAGACAGTTTTTGAACTTTTTTCAGCCATGAATTCAAAGCCCGAAATCCGAAATTCGAAACAGGCAATGCTGTCCAAGTTTAAATAAATTCCAATCGCGTCTACGGCAAATAATCGCGAATACGCCTTTTTTGAGCCAAAAAATTAAAAATTCGAAGATTTAAATAAACTAGCTTATATCAGGTCAATGAGTCCGTCAACATCGGATTTTCCGTCCTGTCAAACCCCCCGGATGCCGCCTGTTCATCCACCCGGACGCCGCGGCCGGAAATGGCCTGTTCCATTTTTTCGATCAACGGGTGAAGGGTTTGACTCTTTTTGGCGCATATGGGGATGCCGCCTGTTTCGGCAGCCATCTGGTCCCGGGTTTCGCGGTCCACGAGATCGGTCTTGTTGATCACCTTGATCACCGGAATCCGGTCCAGGTGCAGGTCCTCGAGGATCCGGTTGACCGATGCGATCTGAGACGGGTAAGCGTCATTGGCCGCGTCAATGACATGCATCAGCAGGTCCGCGCTTTCAAGCTCTTCCAGGGTGGCCCGGAAGGCTCCCTGCAGCTCGCGGGGCAGGTCCTTGATAAAGCCCACCGTATCCGTGATGATCACCTCGGTGTCCCTGGGGAACTTCAGGCGCCGGCTGGAGGGGTCCAGCGTTGCAAACAGCCGGCTTTCCGCCATTACCGAGCTGTTTGTCAGGGTGTTGAGCAGCGTGGATTTTCCGGCATTGGTGTATCCGATAATGGATATAATCGGCAGGCCCCGCTTGGCGCGCCTGGCTTTTTGCTGATGCCTTTGTTTACGCACCTTGCCGAGCGCCTTTTCCAGTCGCGTAATCCGGTCTCTGACCCGGCGACGGTTGATTTCCAGCTTGGTTTCTCCCGGGCCCCGGCCGCCGATGCCGCCGGTCAGGCGCGACATGGCCGTGTTCTTGGTGGTCAGCCGGGGCAGCATGTACTTGAGCTGGGCCAGTTCCACCTGGATTTTTCCCTCCCTGGACTGGGCACGCTGGGAAAAGATGTCCAGGATCAACTGCGTGCGGTCCAGGACCCGCGATTCGATCTGGTCGGTAATCGAGCGCATCTGGGAGGGGTTTAACTCCTGGTCGAAAATAATGAGCGTGGCGCCCAGCTGCATGGCATGGATCGTGAGCTCCTCGAGCTTGCCGGTGCCCATCAGAAAGCGGGGATTGATCTTCTTGCGCTGCTGCAGCACGGTGTCCAGCACGTGGATGCCGCTGGAGCGCGCCAGTTCCTTGAGCTCCTCCAGCGAGGCCCTTGCCTGCTGCTTGGATGCGGATGTAACGCTTACCAGCACGGCCTTTTCCTTGCCGGTGGCGACCCTGCGGGTGGCCTGGTACTGGGAAAGCTCGTCCTCGATGGCCCGGATAAGCTGGATGCAGTTGGTCTCCGGATCCATGGGGTCTTGCGGTACCAGGATCTGATGCGGCCCGTTGTCCGAAGGAGACGGCAGAATATGGGCCGCATGCATCTGCCCGGGATTCCCCTCCTTGTCCGTGCCCACAGCGGCCATCAGGTCCAGGCGCAGCAGGGACAGGTCTGTTAAATCATCCCGGGTCAGGGCCTCGTCATTTAAGTGCGTGTGCACGCAGCGCAGCCCCTTGAGCCGTCCTGGCGGGGTGCGGTACTCGTCGGTATCCGGGAGCATGATCTTCTGGTTGTCGCCCACGATCACGCGCGCGATCTTGCCGGACCGATCCACGAGCAGACCGATCTGCCGACGGGTTTCGGCACTCAGGCTGCATATTTCTTCGACTAACCGGGGGTTGATAATGGATTCCGGAGGTATCCGGTGGTGGTAAAGGTTTTCGATCCGGCGGATCTGCGTGGCTTTTAATCCGCCGGTGTTACCTGAAATTTTTTTCATTCGCGTTCTGGATGGATATCCTTTTCACGCTGTGTTTTTGAGGCGGTTTTCATGCGCCTTCCAGTTCCGGCGTGTAATCGCCGTAGGCCATGTTTTCAAACCGCGTGTATTCACCCTTAAAGACCAGCGAGCACGTCCCGGTGGGACCGTTGCGCTGTTTTGCCAGGTGAATTTCGGCAATGTTTTTGTTGGGATTGTTTTCATCCGTATTATAAACTTCATCCCTGTATATAAATATAACCAGATCCGCGTCTTGTTCAAGGGCACCGGATTCCCGCAGGTCAGAAAGCTGGGGGCGCTTGTCGCTGCGCTCCTCCAGCCGGCGGTTTAACTGGGAAAGGGCAATGACCGGGATGTCCATCTCCTTGGCCAGGCCTTTCAGTGTCCGCGACATTTCCGAGATTTCCAGTTCCCGTCGCTCATAGGATTTGCGCGGCCGCAAAAGCTGGAGGTAGTCGATGATGATCATGCCCACCCCCTTTTCCCGTTTCAAACGCCGGGTCTTGGTCTTGATGTCCAGCGAGGACAGCTCCGGGGAATCATCAATGTAAATCGGGGCGGACGAGAGTACGCCCGCGGCATTGGTAAGGCTGTACCAGTCGTCTTCGTTGAAAAACCCGTCGCGCACCCTTGCCGAGTCAATGCGTGCCTCCGAGCACAGCAGGCGAAGCGAGAGCTGTTCCTTGGACATTTCCAGGGAAAACAGGGCGACCGGGGTGTCTGCCTCCACTGCGGCGTAGCGGGCCATGTTCAGGGCCAGCGCGGTTTTGCCCATACCGGGCCGGGCGGCCGTGATAATCAGGTCCGATGCCTGGAATCCGGATGTGAGCTGATCGAGCTTTTTAAATCCCGAGGGAATGCCGCTGATCAGGGCCCTGTTGCCTTGCCGGGCTTCCAGGGAATCGATGTTGGATTCAATGAGCTTGCTGATGGGGTAGAAATTCTGCTTTTGCTTCTGATCTGCGATATCAAACAGGGACCCTTCGGCAAAATCAATCACGTCGTCTGTGTTGCCGGATTCGTCGTAGCATTTTTGCACGATGTTGTTTGCTGTACCGATCAGGTTCCTGAGCACGGCCTTGTCGTGAATGATCTTGGCGTAGTGCTTGGCATTGGCAGGCACGGGCGCGGTATCCACGATCTTTGCCAGATACACCGCCCCGCCGATGGTTTCGAGCTGATTGCGGCTCTTGAGGTGTTCGCTCAGGGTCACCAGGTCCACGGGCTGATCATTTGCGAAAAGTTCGGTGATACCGGTAAAGATTTTTTGATGGGCGGACTTATAGAACGCTTCAGGCCTTAAAATGTCGAGGATATCCAGAAGGATATTGTTGTCCAGCAGAGCTGCGCTGATAATGGACTCTTCAGCCTCGATGCTCTGGGGCGGCAGTTTTTGAAGAGAGGGGTCCTTGCTCATGGGCGATACCGATTTCTACCATGCATCAAATAAAAGGCTTTGTCAACGGCTGATCCGGCGAGCCGAAAAGACGATTCGGCCCGCCGGGCGGATTGCCACTTCCGGCGGGCTGAATCCAAAAAAATGGCACAAGCCCTATTGCTCAGGGACCACTTCCACCGTGATTTCCGGTTCGATATCCCGGTAGACCCGGACGGGAACCTGGTAGGTGCCCAAGTTCTTGATGGTATTTGGCAGCAGGATGGACCTTCGCTGGACTTCAATCCCCTGTTGTGCAAGTGCATCCGCGATATCCCGGACCGCCACCGACCCATAGAGCCGGTCTTCATCGGCCACCTTGGCCGGGATCTGGACGGTAACATCCTTGAGCCGGTCAGCCATCTCCTCGGCCCGCTCGCGTTCCTTGGCCAGTTGAAGCTCGATCTTCTTGCGCTCCTGCTCCATTTTCTTGCGGTTTTCTTCGGTGGCGGGAACGGCCTTGCTCTGGGGAATGAGGTAATTTCTGGCATAGCCCTTTTTCACATCCACCTCGGAGCCGATAATGCCCAGGGACTCAATGGTTTCCTTTAATATGACTCTCATCTTTAACCTCCGATGATTGGGGGAGTTTTGTGTAATTTATTCGCCGGGGCCACCGCGGCTGCCGCCTTGTGCGTCCAGGCGCCTGAAATCGGCCCATGTATCGAAAAAGCCCAAACCGATGACCACTAGGGTAAAAATTTGCTGCACGGCAATAAACGCATAAACCAGTATGCGCAAAAAAAGCGGCACCTGCTTGCGTTCAAAATAATACGAGACCACCGCCACGCCCTGGAAAAGGTAGACCAGCATCAGCAGGATCAGGCCGTTGATTCCGATAAACGAAAGCGGCTCGCCTGCAATCAGCACCAGCAACCCGCATGTGATCACCGCCCACACCAACATGTCCGGAGCCTGCCACCGGTTGAGGTGCCCGAAATCCGGCTGCCGTAATCCGCCGGCGCGAAGTGCCAGCCTTGCCAGAAGCAGGTTCGCCCAGGCCGAAAAAACCAGCCCGGCCACTGCCAGGGCGGGCATGAGCCGCATGACCACGTAATGCACCCGGTCCATTGAATTGGTCAGCAGCCGGAGGCTCCGCTCGGACATGTCCATGGTTTCGTATGCAGCGGCCGTCATCTCCAGGTTTTTGCGGACATACGCCGATGTCAGATCCCAGGGCCCGGAGCCGGCGGCATTGCCCAGCAGCACCAGGGCCGCCAACCCCCCGGCCAGTACCAGCCCGCAGGGGTAAGCAATGGTTTTTTCCACGGAAAGGTTTCTTTCCAGGACATCGCCGAGTGCAAAGCCAAGGCCCAGCATGCACAGCATCAGCCAGGCATCCACGGTGTTTTTCGAGCCGATGATCCAGATAAAGCCCAGGGCAAGGATCACCATTGCCCCGCTTGCCCCGGAACCGAGCTTGACCCGGTAAAAGATTACCGGCAGGGGCATCAGCAGAAAGCATATAAATCCGAACACCGGAAAGTAAAGGGAAACCGTACCGCAAAAGACCAGAATGGTCGCTCCGGTAATAATATCCCTGGTGTTTTCCGCCATGATTTGTCCGGACACGAATTTTTGCCCCCGTCTGCCGTATGCGCGTCAATGCCGGCCGGCGGCGACCCGGCGTTACAGATCCGCCGAGCCCACGTAGGGCAGCAGGGCGATTTTGCGGGCCCGCTTAATGGCCACGGCCAGGCGCCTCTGGTGCCTTGCGCAGGTGCCTGAAATGCGCCTGGGAATGATCTTGCCGCGTTCCGTGATAAAGTATTTGAGCATGCCGGGATCTTTATAGTCAATCACCAGGTTCGGGTCCGCACAGAACCGGCAGACCTTGCGCCGATGGAAAAAACGTCGTTTGTTCATTACAGCCATCTTATGACTCCTCTTCTTGGCTTGCCGGCGTGGATTCTTCGGTCTCAGCAGCAGGCGCCCCGGTTTCCGCGGATGCGGTTTCAGGCTCGGCGGTTTCTGCTGCACTTTCCTGTTCCCCGGCTTCTTCCTCAGAACCTGCCTGCAATGCCTCCGGGTCCACATTTTCTTCCATGCGGACCGTCATAAACCGGAGTACCCGCTGGTCGTGGCGCAGCATCTGCTCAATTGCATCGACGATCTCTCCGGTGCCGCAGAAATCGGTGCGCACATACTGCCCCTGTTTTTTCTTGCGGATTTCGTAAGCCAGCTTTCGCATGCCCCAGTCGTCAAATGCGAGAAGGGTGCCGTTGCGTTTTGTAATTTGCGATTCGATGCGTTCGAGCAGCGCCTTCTTGTCGTCCTCGCCGACGTCCGCATCAATGATGGTAATGTTTTCGTACCTGTTCATGCCGCCTCCTTTTGGCTTTTAATAGCCCTGATCAACTCCGGATCAGAGCAAGGATAAGCAACTGTGCAAATCCATTTATTAAACGGATTTTCATCATTTCTGTCAAGCATAATTTAAAGGAGCCGATGCCTCAGCTGCATTTCCGGCAAATAAAAAAGCCTTTCAGGTCATCTCGAAAGGCCGCCTGGAAACGATGATTTCAATGATTCGCCTCCGGTGGAGCCGAATTTGATTTTTTTATAACATCCAATTTTTCGTGTCAATATTTTATGGCCGGGTGTCGAATTCTGCAGACATCCGCGGCTTGCAATCGGAAGCCGGATCATATATAAAACGCTTGTGAATTTTACTAAATCTGCCGGGAGGAGCGATAAAAGTCCGGACAAAAATCATGCCGGGATTTCTGACCCTGGCGATCATGCTTGCCGTGGCAGGGGCCTTTTCCATATACCGGCTCAAAACCATTGGTTCCCCTGTCCAGTCATTGCTTGATGACAATTACCGCAGCATCAATGCGGCCAAAAAGATGACCACGTCCCTGGAGCGTGAAGACAGCGGTATACTGCTGTTGCTTTCGGGCAAGTGGAAAGGGGGCGGCAAACCATCCGGGGTGCTGGTGAGAATTTCCGGCAGGCTCTGGAAACCGCGGAGAACAATCTGACCATTGACGGAGAAAAGGCTTACGCGGACCGGATCCGCATAAATGACTCTTATAAAATGGGAGGAACCCATGTTTGAACTCAAAGACAACACAATCATGGTTACCGGCGGGGCGCAGGGGATTGGAAAAGCCATTTCCTCGGCTCTGGCCGGACAGGGCGCCAGGGTTGCGATTGCTGATATTGATGAGGCTGTTGCCGGGCAGACCGCAGATGAAATCAATCGGCAAAACGGGACGGCAATGTCGGTACAGGCCGATATCACGGATTTGGAAAAGGTGAAACAGGCGGTGACCGGGGTCAGGAAACAGTTCGGCGCCGTGGACGTGCTGGTCAATAATGCCGGCTGGGACCGCATGATCCCGTTTGTCGAAACCACCCCGGATTTCTGGGACAAGGTGATTGATATCAATTACAAGGGCGTGCTCAATTGCGTATTTGCGGTCATCCCCGACATGATCGAGAAAAACCGCGGCAAAATCATCAATATCGCATCCGATGCCGCCCGGGTGGGCAGCACTGGTGAATCCGTCTATGCCGGCGCCAAGGGCGCGGTAATTTCATTCAGCAAGTCCCTGGCCCGCGAGCTGGCGAGAAATCAGATAACGGTCAATGTCATATGCCCGGGTCCCACGGACACGCCGCTGACCCGGCAGATGCAGGCGGAAAGCGAGTTTGCGCAAAAGATTCTGTCCAAAATGGACAAGGTCATTCCGCTCGGACGCACCGGAACGCCCGGGGAAATCGCCGCGGCAGTGGTATTTCTGGCTTCGGCGGAGGCGGATTTCATTACCGGTCAAACCCTCAGCGTCAGCGGCGGCCTGACCATGAGTTAGAAAACCATTTCGGAAAAGGAGGCCCGCATGAACTTTGAAGAAGTCATTTATGAAAAAAGCCAGGGCGTGGCACGAGTCACCATCAACCGGCCTGAAAAGTACAATGCCTGCACGCCTCAGACGCTCATGGAACTGCACCAGGCCTTAACCGATGCCTGGGTGGACAACAGTATCGGCGTGGTGGTGTTTACCGGTGCCGGGGAAAAGGCATTTTGCACCGGCGGCGATCAGTCCATCCGGGACAAGGGCGGATATGCCGGAACGATTGCAGCCCTGCCGGTGGAAGTCGCTTGGCAGACGGTTTCCAATTTGATCCGTACAATCCCGAAACCCGTCATTGCCAGGGTCAACGGATACGCCGTAGGCGGAGGAAACGTATTCCAGGTTGTCTGTGACATGTCCATTGCGGCTGAATCCGCCAAACTCGGCCAGGCCGGTCCCAAGGTCGGCAGTTTTGATCCCGGATACGGTACCGGCGACCTGGTCCGGTGCGTGGGACTGAAGAAGGCCAAGGAAATCTGGTACATGTGCCGGCTGTATACGGCGCAGGAGGCTTTGGACATGGGACTGGTCAATGCGGTGGTGCCCTTTGATCAGCTTGACGCGGAAGTGGGTAAGTGGTGCGCAGAAGTGCTGGAAAAGAGCCCGACCGCGCTGAAAATGATCAAGTACGCCTTTCACGCCGAAACCGACGGGGTCTCTGGGGTCACCCAACTGGGGGTGGGCGGCCTGAGCCTGTTTTACGGAACCGACGAGTCCGTGGAAGGCAAAAACGCATTCATGGAAAAGCGGAAACCGGAGTTTTCCAAATATCGCAAGTAAATCCGGATTCAACATCTTTTCAGATTTTTTGCTTTTATGTCCTGAGAGCTTCGGATAACTGTCTATTTTTTGAAATCATGCCTTCTGCCGCACGGGGTGAGCGCAAGGATGTGAGGATTTTGCATTGGACGCCGTTTTTGCTTGGATTGATGCCATACCCGCCGTTGTGCGCATTGCGCTGATCTTTGTTCTGGTCCTGTTGATTATCAAGCGCAACTGGTCGCTGGGCAATGCTTTTTTGGCCGGATCGCTCGGGCTGGGTATTGTTTTCGGCATGGGACCGCTGGCCATCGCCCGTTCAATGGGTCTGGCCCTGATGCATCCCAAGACCTTGAGCCTGGCCGCGGTGGTTTCATTGATCCTGGTGCTCAGCCACTGCCTTGAAAATTCGGGCCAGATGACCCGTCTGCTGGAACGGTTCAAGGGCTTGATCCGAAATCCGAAGGTGAACCTGGTCACCTTTCCGGCATTGATCGGATTGCTGCCCATGCCGGGCGGGGCCATTTTCTCGGCGCCCATGGTCAAAAACCTGGGGCACGAACACCGGCTGTCATCGGCGCATTTGAGCTATATCAACTATTGGTTCCGGCATATCTGGGAGTATTGGTGGCCCTTATATCCCGGGATTTTATTGACCACGGCACTGGCAGACGTGGATCTGTGGCGCCTGGTGGCTTTTACCGGGCCTTTGACGATCGTTGCACTGGTAGCCGGGTATTGGCCGCTTCGCGGGCTGATTGCCGTACCCGTGGCAACCGGACCGCGAAAGGCGGTCCTGCCGTTTTTAAAAGAACTGGCCCCCATCGTTTTTGTAATCGTGTTCGGATTGCTTCTGGGCCTGCTTTTTTCCGGGTTGTTTGCCCCGCCCCTGCTATCGGTCGCCAAAGAGACCGGTCTCATACTGGCTTTGTTGATTGCGCTGTTTTGGGTGTGGCGGGCAAATCGCATGGATTGGAACACCCGTTGGCGCATCGTTAAAAATCCGGCCCTGGTCAAAATGGTCTACATGGTAGCGGCAATATTGATTTTTAAGGGCATTCTGGAAGACAGTCATGCGGTGGCCCAGGTCAGCCGGGAAATGCTGCGCTGGGATATGCCCTTATTGCCCATAACCATGTTGCTGCCGTTTATTGTCGGCGGCGTGGCGGGCATTACGATTGCTTTTGTGGGCACGACTTTTCCGATTTTAATCTCATTGATCGACACGATGGGAAACAATGCCCTGCTGCTGCCATACCTGATGCTGGCACTTGCCAGCGGCTTTGCGGGCGTGCTCGTATCACCGCTGCACCTTTGTTTTCTCCTGTCAAACCAATACTTCCGGACAACCCTCATCCCGGTTTACACAATCATGCTTGTGCCGTTGCTGTCTTTGGTGATCGGTGCCGTGGTTTATTTTGAAATGCTGTGCTACTGGAAAGGCTGATGGAAAGATCACCTGCCGGGATCAAGTCCGCCGCCGGACTTGATCCCGGCAGGTGATGAATCATAAATCAGGCGTTAATACCCATTATCCGGTGCGCTTCTTCCGGTGTGGCCACCTCTCTTCCGACTTCCTTTGCGATATTGGCCAGGGCCTCGACGAGTTCGCCATTGTCTCTTGCTTTCTCGCCGTTTGGCAGATAAAAAGTATCCTCCATTCCGGTTCGTACGTTTCCGCCCAGCTCCAGGCTCCGCCGATGCACGCGCCATATGTTCTCCCGCATGGATCCGGTTGCGATGGTTTGAAACAGGGCATTTTCGGGAAGTTCTTCAATCAATATCGGCAAAAGATCCGGATTTGCAGGCATGCCGCTGTCCACGCCCATCACAAAAGATACGTGGGCATCTCCTTTAAACATGCCATTGGCCTTAAACATTTTTACGCTTCTGACAATTCCGGTATCAAAACACTCGAATTCGGGGATCACGTTATTTTCATTCATAACTTCTAGAAAACGGTTTATTTTTTCAACCGGATTGTCAAACATCAGGGGCGGCCATGCCCAGTTTCCATCTTTTCTTACTTTTAAATAGTTCAGGGAACCGGCATTGCACGCAGCCATCTGCGGCTTGAATTTTTCAAGACACGCCAGGGGACCGGATATATCGTTGCCCATCACGCCGGTACTCATGCAAATGATGATGTCCGGAACCCTTTCCCTGATGGCCGAGAGGATATCACCGACAGTGTCCAGATCCCAAGTGGGCATTTCGCCCATACCCTCTTTTTGATCTCTGAAATGGGTGTGCACAATCGTTGCTCCCTGGTTATACGCCTGCTCCGTGGCATCGGCCATCTCTTCGGGGGTGACCGGCACATTAAATTTCTTCGGACTGGTAAGCACGCCGGTGATTGCTGCGGTGAGAACGACTTTGTTGTTTGTGCGCATGTGCGCTCCTTTCTTCTTGGATGCTTATCCGGGTTTCGGTTTCAATTACGCCATATTAAAAACCATGAAGGACCCTGTAGTCAAGGCGGTTCTTTGGCACAAATCAGGTATGACGGCGCAACTCAGGATTTCCCGGGCAGAGCCGCCCCCCTCTCATGGCTCAAGCCAGGCGGAGCAGACCCGGCCAAGCTGCCTTAAACCTGATTATGCGGCTTTTTTATTTCATCTTCAACCTTTTCCCCATCCAGCACCTGTCGTATCTTTTTTGCAATATCTTCCCGCATATATTGTTTGTAATTCATTCCTTGCGTTCCTTTCGGTGCCCGGGCATTGCTGAAGATGCGAATTTATAAGCGTTTAAACAGCAGAACGCCCTTTTTGCGCCATTGGTCTATCAGGCGGCAGGTCTCCAGATCAGGGAAGGGACTGGACTCGATAATGTCTTTTAAGTTCGAATTTTCGCGAATTGCTCGCAGCAGGCCGGATTTATGCGGATCCGTCTGAAGGGCGCTTTGCTGTTCCGTGCTGTTTTCGGAAAGCATGATGCTTACGCCGGAAAAATCCGTGTTCAGGTTTTTCCGCCACACGATTTCAGCCCCGGCATCCCTGAGCAAATCCGAGAGGTATGCATCAATGCGCCTGTCTGTTTTAACCGGGCCTTTGGTTTTGCTGCAGGTACCGCCGCGCTCGGAGAATATCCGGAAAAGCGCCTTTCTCCCGGTTGCTTTCCCGAACGTGGCGTTGACAATCATTCCATCGACCATGTAAATGGCCGCTGGTTCCGAGCGCCCCTGAACGCTGATCGTGCCGGTAAAAGAGTTTTTCTCCATGCGCTCGAGCATCTTGACTAGCGTTCCTTTCAGGCCTTCATCTTCCTGCAGCGTTCCGGCGGTTTCCGGTAAAATTTGCGGGCCGGTCTGTCGGTCGGCCTTGTGTTCGGCAAGGATTCCGCAGTTGATCAGTTCTGCGAGCACGGCAGATGCCCGCAGTCTGCTTATGCCGGCATTGTTTTGAATTTCGTTAACGGTTCTGCCGCTTCTGATAAGATTCATTATGCTGCGGAGCACTTCTGCCGGAATCCGATCGACGACATGGCGCGGCACCGCAGATGTTAACAGAATGAGCCGGACATCCGCTTCGCTGATCATGGACCGGAGGGCGGCCGCCTCGTCGAGCAGGCGGGAAGCCTCCATCAGAAGATTCATGTTCTTCTGTCGGATCTTGTTGCTCAGGATCGTTTCCTGGATGTTGAATTTGAAAAATCCTTCGGTTTGTCCGGCAAGGTCATAAAACGCATCTTCTCCGTCAAGGTCTCCGGAAACCGCGTTGACCACCTGTCCTTCTTTGATATAAACAGCGCCTTTAACTCTGTTGGCGGGAGACAGCAGAAAAAGTGTGCCGGTTTTTTCATTGAATTCAATCATCTGGATCACCTCGATTAAGCCGATGCGTGCGAGATTGCCTTCAATATCCACATCCGCCCGCAAACCCTTAAGCCGTGCGGACTTTTCCATCACTCGGGTCACGGCCTGCAGAATTTCGGTGGATTTAAACGGCTTCACCAGATATTCGTCCGCCCCCATGCGCAATCCCTTAAGCTGATCCACCGGGTCATCTTTGACCGAAAGGAAGATAAATGGAATATCAGCGGTGGCCGGGGACTGGCGCAGCTTTTCACAGAGCTCAAAGCCGCCCATTTCCGGCATCATGACATCGGAGATGATGAGGTCCGGCGGTGCGGATTGTATTTCATTCAGGGCGATCTTTCCGTTTTGCGCCTGCAGCGTCTGGAACTCCCGCTTGCGCAAAATGTTTTCCAGAAACGAGCGCGTTGTCGGGTCATCGTCAATGACCATGACTTTCGTGCAGGAGCTGTAGGCCTTTACAAATGCAATAAGGTCATTTATCTGTTCATCTCTGGTGTCAACAAATTCGATTCCGGTCAGGAAAAAACTGGAATTATCTGGTTTGCGGGTATGTACGATCCGTCCTTTTACCTGCAGGTTGTTTTTCTTTGAGACTGATGCGAAAATTACGACAAATGAACCAAGCAGGGGTTTCTGGGTTTCCAGCAGGGCCCCGCCCTGACTCAGATTCAACGTTCGCCCTTCACCGCGCTCCAGCTTGTTTTGTTTTTCATCATACAAAATATATTCTATAAAATTCGAGGTATTGATTCGTATATACCTCCGTTTTTCCCTGAGGCTGTCCTGGGCATTGTTTGTGTTCATTCCGGCCGCCTTGTATTGTGCCTTTGTTTTTATATTAACAATATCGGCAAGTTTATCGGAAGGTCAAGGAATACAAGGATATTGCTTGATTTTTTATCAACACCTGCCCGAACAATGCACATTTCCGCATGCAGGAATTTTCGCAAAAATCGCTGTTTTTCCGGCGATGAAACGCTGCAGCGTTTTCAAAGCGAGAAAATCCACCCGATCATACGCTTTTCATCTCCGGCGGCCGCCTGGTTTTCGATCCACACCGGCAGGTAAGCAGCTTGCTGCGTCTTCCTGATACCGCCCCGATCTGACAGTATTTTTCAACCTTTTAGAATTTGATGCGCTCGCAAAAATTGTCCCATGGCGGGCCTAATAGTCAAGACAATTTCTCCGCCCTGAGAAAAGAAGTCATAATCGTTTGGATTTTATGAAAACGGGCAAGACCTGGAGTGGCAGGGAAGCGCTTACTTTTTGAAATATCTATGCGGCCCCCTTTTTCTTGACATAGATTCCCAGGAAAAGATTCAGCATGAGGCTCAGGCCAAGGAGGATTTTTATCCATCTGGACGTGGCCGCAAGGGGTTTTTTATCCGATAGCCCCTTGACTTCCTTGCTGCCGGTCTCCGGGGAATCGACCGGGATTTCGGCGCGAACGGCGTGGCCCATGCCGTCGTTGACGTGAATCTGCCATTTTCCGGCTGTTTCCGGGCAGAATGCAAACCTGCCGTTTTGATCGGTTCTGCCGTTTTGATACTCCACTTCCCGGTTTTCGGGACTAAACACCAGCACCTCGGCATATCGCATGGGCTCCTTGTCCGAGTAGAAAAATTCCGCGGCAACCACCCGGGCTTCGTCAAGGACCCGGTAATCCGTGCCGTGGGCGCCCGCACCCGCCGGCAGGGCCATGATCAGTATCACAGTTAAAAGCAAACGCGTTGATCGCATAATCGTTATCGCACCTCGAATGTTAGAAATGTCATGAATTTTTGATAATCCAGTTGCCTGTTGCTTTGATCCGGCACCTGATGTTTTGCATAAAGCAGATGTACGCCTTTTTCCGCAAAGGCAATCCGGGCCGTCCCGTTTGCATCGGTACGGATTGCCCGGTCGGCCTGCGTATAAACAGCGGTATTTTCAAGCGGTTTGCCCTCAAACAGGACTTTAAAGGAAATCGGTTGTCCGGGTTCCGTCGAAAGCGGGCTTTGCTGCGGCAAGATTTCAAACTTCATGCCCAGCGGCTTCAGATTCTGCTCGGACGGGATCAACAGGGTTTTTGCAAACTGGGTTGAAAAAAACGCGCTGATCACGGTCAGGCCGGCTTTTTCAGCTTGTTTTCGATCCATCAGCTTTTTGCCGCGAGTGGTATTTACCCGGTTCCCCCACTCGGAGACAACACGGATCAGGGCAGCCGGGGCTTGTGTTTTAAACTGCACCTGTTGGTCCTTGTTGATCCGGTGCACTGAAAGCGGCTTGCCGTCTTTATTCCAGGCCTTGATTGCCTGCACGCAGGCGGGATCATAGGTATCGGTTCGCTCCGAAATGATACCGCGGTTGACCGTATAATTTCCGTTATCAGCACTTACCCAGAGGTGGTGGCCGAAAGCCGGCATGGCAGACAGCAGCACCGGAAGCATCAATATCAGAATCTTGTTTACAAACCGCATTTAAAATCATCCTTTTTTTGTTAGAATTCAAATTTTACCCCGCCCGTGTAAATCGCCCCGGGCGCAATGGCCTCATTGTCAACGCTGTCAAAAACATTTTCAATGTTGAGATAAGCGCTCAGGCCGGCAAAAAACCGCCGGGAAACCCGCAGATCAACACTCCAGAAACTGTCCTTGTCCTGGGTGGTTTCATCCACATCATAATACTTGTCAATATAGCGGTTCCAGACCACGGTGACATTGACGATTCTTGGATTGCGATAGATCGCCCCCGCGTGGAACTTGTGCCGGGGGTCGTTGGTCAGGTACTGGCCTTGCTCAAACGGATCTGCCTGGTTTTCTTCAATTGCGGAAACATTCCAGGTATAATTGACAAACAAATCCAGGTCCATTCGAGGATACCAGTTCAGCTCCGCCTCAATCCCGTGAATATCCACTTCGCTGATGTTGTCCAGGATGTATTCCTTATACGTTTGTCCGCCCTGTTCGTAGGTGTTGGTAACCCGCGTGCCGATATAATCCTCGGCATAAGATTGATAGTAGGTCAGGCTGCCCTGAAGCCTGTTCGTAATGCTTCTGTCCACCCCGACGTCGTAGGACCAGATCTTTTCGGGTTCCAGATCCGGGTTGGCGTGCCGGAAATACTTGCCGCCCTGGCGCACGTGGACCTTGTAGAGCTCAAACAGGCTTGGGGCGCGAAAACCCTTGCCCGCCGAGGCCCGCAGGGTGGTTTTTTCGTCCGGGTGCCAGGTAATGCCGATTTTTGGCGAAAAGCTGCTGTTTTCTTCGGATCCGTATGTATTGTGATAAGGATCTCCGGCATCCGGATCGTCGTCCCAGTTCGCCCCGTCCGAGGTCCGGATCCAGTCATATCTGGCCCCCAGATTGACCAGCAGTCGCTGTTTGAAAAACTCCAGGTCCATGTTGGCAAAAGGCGACAGGTACCGCTGCGTGCCCTCGGCCCCTTCATCGCGGTTACTGTTGACATATTCATTGTCATAATCCCATGAAGACTCCTTAAAGGCCGCCCCGATCGTCAGGGTTGCCGGGTCTGCAACCGGCAGCGTGGTCTGCAGATCTGCGCCCCAGGTGGTTGACGGCGATTCTTCTCTGCGAAACAGTGATGCAAAATCGTCCTTGGCGCTGTCCTGAAAGGCGGTCTTGTCCGCCCGGTTATAATACAGCAGTCCTTTAATATCCGCGCCGCTGCCCGCCTGCCGGGTGTAATTCAGTGCATACTGACCAAGCCGGAGTTCGTCATAAAAAAACTTTCTGCCTTTCCCGGTTTCGTGGTCGTAATAAAGGGCCGAAAAATCAAGCCGGGACATGTCATCGAGATCATAGCTCGCCTTGCCGAACACTTTTCCGATTTCCCGGTGCCGCTTGATTTCGTAGGGCTCGGGATCTTGGGTCATGTAAAATCCGTCGGATTCCTCGTACCCGCCGGCAGCCAGCATGCCGAAATCGTCAAATCTCTGGCTGAAAAACCCGTGGCCGGCGTAGGTGTCAGAGGTGCCGGCCTCGGCCCGCACCGAGGTCTGCCGCTGTTTTTGCGGCTGTTTCGTGATAATGTGAATCACCCCGCCAATGCCTTCCGAGCCGTACATCGCGGATGTGGGCCCCCTGACGATTTCGATGCGCGCAATAGCCTCTTTGGGGATATGCCCCCAGGCCACCCAGGCAATGGAGTTGTTGAAATTGGCGTTCTGCGGGACACCGTCGACCAGCATCAGCACCCGGTTGCCGCCCGCCCCGCGAATGGTGATGGGATTGGACACCCCGCTTCTTTGCGTGCCGAAATGCCGGGTATTGTATACGCCCGGGGCGCTCCGGATGATATCCTCCACCCGTTCAAAAGGGGAACTCATGATATCGTCTTCCGAGATCACGGTAACGCTCTGGGCGGCATTGCTTACCGGGATTTCATTCCGGGTGGTTGACACCACGATGTCGTCGAGTTTATAAACCGGCGCATCCGCTGCCGTTGCAAGCCCGGGGGCCGTAAAAAAAAGAATGCCCGCAAAAAGCAATAAAACGATCCGGCCGATTTCCGTATCAAACGCATAATTTTTTCCTGAAATCAAATCCTTCATTGACGCGCCTCCATAAAAAAAGCCACGAACGCCTCTGCCCCATTTTTCAAATGGAGTGAGGCCTTCGTGGCCTTTTTATCGAGATTCGGCTATGCGCCGAATAAAAGATTAAAGCATTCGCTGGTGGTAAATGTTTATTGCTTCTTTTGGGCCGCCTTCATGGCAGAGCTTAAAAAATTCTTATTTGAATCTGGTTCTGCTGTCAAGCAGAATCATATGGATTCGCCCGCTCTGGCTGGCTCCATTTTAACCGGGGTTGCTTTCAGTTAAGAGAGGTCGTTGTGACAACCCAAAATTGTCCAGGATACCCGCCGCAATCGCTATCAATCCAGACAGGAAGGTAAGGGGCCGGCTGTGAATGAAGTAATTTTGCAGAGGTTTTACAAAAAAGGGGCCACGGCAAAGGCCACAACCCCTTGGAATCTTTGGTGGGCCGTCAAGGAATCGAACCTTGAACCTACTGATTAAGAGTCAGTTGCTCTGCCAATTGAGCTAACGGCCCGTTGGAAAGTAAAAGTCACCATGTAACCAAATTGTTTCGGGTTGTCAATGAATTTTTGTCAATCCCGCCCGGAAGCATGCGGCTATCTGTCCGGGTTTCTCGGCTCGGGCTGAAATTCGATTTCATGGCCCCGGCCCGCGCTCAGCTGCGGGGGCGGGCCGGCGGGTTCGCCGGTGCGGGCGTGCTCGTCGGGTACATCGAATTTGTAGGCCAGCATCGCCACCACGTCATCGTATTTGGACATGATTTCCTCGCGGCTGTTTCCGGGCACGTCGAGCACGCAGTAGCGGAAGCTTTCCGGGTTGTGCTTGAAATCCGAGAGATTGACGTTTTCATGGATCAGGTTGCGGATCCGGACTTCCGGGTATTTCAGTGCGATTTCATCATAGACGCTTTTGGTGGGCGTCTGCAGGATCTTTGCATCAGAAAAGCGATGAAGCTCGAAGTTGTAACAATAGTTAAACAACTGGTCTTCGGCCATGGGGGTCAGGGCCGGGCGTCTGCCCGCGGCCACGTCGCAGAGCATGTGAAGGGGCGAAATCCCGGTTACCGCCTCGATGGTCCGGGCGAACTGGAAGGCGATGCGGGAGTTGACCTCGATGATTTTAAAGGTTTCGGCTGTTTCGTCGATTCTCATTTCCACGTTGAAAAAGCTGTTGTTGATGCCGGTGGCGGGAATCAGGCGGCTTAAGGCCGAGGTGATGGCCGCGTGCATCTCGGCGGACAGTGCATAGGGAAACTCGTGATGGCTGAAGCAGTTGGTGCGGGGATGATACACGGCCTTGGTCACGCCGAAGCAGGTGACTTCGCCCTCGAAAATATAGCCGTCCACCGTAACCTGGTCGCCGTCAATCAAGTCTTCACAGAGAAAGCTGTTGGATGTGGCCATGTTAATGGCGTTGTAATGCCTGGCATAACTGCCGATGGCTTCGAGATAGTACTGGTTGAACCGGGCGATGTCCATGCTCTCGGCACCGATATAAAATTCGAGCTGCTCCGGGGTTTCGATCCGGTGAGTGCCAAAGGAAATATTGGCCCGCACCGGCTTGATGAAAAACGGGGTCTGCAGCCGCTCGGGATTTCGCAGGTAGTCCAGGGCCAGGCAGAAGTTCGGCGTGTATTCGGGAACGCAGGTGCGCTGGATCCGTCGGCAGAGGTATTTGTTCTGGCAGGAGATGATGCTTTGCACCGAGGCAAAACGTTTTCCGGTTTCTTCTGCGATAATGGCGGCAAACACGGCCGAGGAGTCGTGGGTGCCGACCACCCCGTCGTAAATTTCCGGGTAATGATTGATGCGCTCAACGGTCTGGTACAGATAGTCCCGGACCCCGAAGCTCAGGATTTTTTCCGTGGTTTCAATGGTAAGGTCATAGGTGGACTGCTCGGCAAAGCTGTGTTCAACTTCCTCGATGTCACTGGCATCGCACAAAAACAGGATTTTTTGTTTTCGGGTCATCAGGGGCGTTTCCTAACTGAAAAGAATGGATGAATGTATCAGGCCGGGTTTACCGGCGGCGGTTTTTTCGCTGCTGCTGTTTCCAGGCAGGGTCCTTTTTCTTGCCCTTGCCCTTTTTGGGTTTGGCCTCGTTGCGGGCCGTGCCGAGATCTTCGGGCTGGATCGAATAGGTGCCGCCCTTGGCCTTTTTCTTGTATTCTTCCAGGTCCGCGGGTTTTTTGGCATCCCTGCCGTCCTTTGCCGGCTCGGGCATTTTGGGCAGGGGCGGGCCGGTAAAGGTATCTGCCGGAAGATATTCGGCCAGATACAGCCGGTCGCCCATCTGTTCAAATGCAATGCCGCGGGCCGCAGCCTTGTCCGTGTGCACGGTGAGGACAACCGGGTGATTGTCTTTTCTTTTGCCCAGCTGCTCGGCGGTTTCCCGGTCAGGGGTGCAGATCACGCGATCGTGGCCCGCCGGTCGCACGCCTTTTTCCAATACCGCGGGATAGGCTTTTTTGCGGATAAATGTATAAAGAAACCTGGGCGGTTCTTCGCACGGCCGGACAGCTGGCAGGTTTTCGCGGGATCTGCCCCGGATGCGGTTGTCCCGCATTTCAATTGGCGGCTCGGAGTCGGCCAGCATCAATTCGTTGAAGTGACTGCGCCGGATGTGGCGCCACTCTTCGGTTTCGCCAAGGGCCTTGAGCAGTTCCTTTATTCCGACAAATCCTTCTGCATCCGGGATCAGGCCGAATTCGTCGGGCTGTCTTTCCAGGATATAGGACAGCAGTTTGGAGAGCTGCTGCATCTGTTTTTTATGGTTCATACACCAATGATGCAAGCACGTGTTTGTCCGGGCGGCTCTCGGCAATGCCCGCCTTGACCCGGTATTCTGAGTCTGCTATTGTTTTTAACTTTCACGGGTAATTGTGTCAACAGGATTTGAATGACAAAGGAGGATCAATGAAATCGGATCCGAAATCTTACCTGCTGTTTCAACGGGCCAAGGAAGCCACCCCGGGCGGGGTTAACAGCCCGGTGCGCGCGGCCAAGTCCGTTGGACAGGACCCGCTGTTTATCGATAAAGGTCAGGGCTGCCGTATCTATGACGTGGAGGGACGCGAATACATCGATTACGTGTGTTCATGGGGCCCCCTGATTTTGGGACACCGGCATCCGGCCGTAATCGAGGCGGTCGAACAGGCCATGGCGCGCGGGCTGAGCTTTGGCGCCCCCGTGGACCTGGAGGTGGAACTTGCCGAAATGATCATTGCGGCCGTGGACTCGGTGGAAATGGTGCGGATGGTCAATTCCGGCACGGAGGCGACCATGAGCGCCATCCGGGCGGCCCGGGCCTACACCGGCCGCGACGGAATCGTGAAGTTCGACGGTTGCTATCACGGCCATGTGGACAGCCTCCTGGTGGCGGCCGGATCGGGCGTGGCAACGCTGAACATCCCGGGCAGCCCCGGGGTGCCGGATTCGTTCGTGGGCCATACCCTGTCGCTGCCCTACAATGACGCTGAAGCATTCCGCTCGATGATGCGGGAAAAGGGCGAGGATATGGCCGCGGTCATGGTGGAGCCGGTGGCCGGCAACATGGGCATGGTGCCGCCGGATCCGGAATTTCTGCAGGCGCTGCGCGAGGAGACGGAAAAACACGGATGCGTTCTGATATTCGACGAGGTCATGTCCGGGTTCCGGGTGGCTTACGGGGGCGCCCAGCATCGTTTCGGGGTGATTCCGGACATGAGCTGTTTCGGCAAGATCGTGGGCGGCGGTATGCCGGTGGGCGCCTATGGCGGCAAAAAGGAGATCATGGAGCAGATCGCCCCGCAGGGGCCGGTCTACCAGGCAGGCACCCTGGCGGGAAACCCCCTGGCCATGGCCGCCGGGATCGCCACCTTAAAACAGATCCAGCAGCCCGGGTTTTACGATAACCTGGAGAAAACCGCGGCCCGGCTCGAAGAGGGCCTGCTCCGGCTGATTGACCGCCTGGGCATGCCCGCCACGGTCAACCGGGTGGGTTCCATGCTGGGCCTGTTTTTTACCCCCGGGCCGGTGACCAACTTTGAGCAGGCCAAGGGCTCGGATACCGAGCAATTCGCCCGGTATTACCGCGGCATGCTGGAACATGGGATCTATCTGCCGCCGGCGCAGTTTGAGGCCGTGTTCGTGTCCTCGGCCCACGAGACCGCGGATATCGACGCCACCCTGTCTGCCGCGGAAACGGTCATGGCCGGGCTCCAGGACCACACCCGGGTTACGTAAGGAAAGCCGCGCCAGTGAATCAAAATCAGATCCCGCAGCGCGTTGCTTCCGTGCACCTGATCGCGGTGTGCGGCACGGGCATGGGGGCGCTTGCGGCCGCCTTAAAGGAGATGGGGCTTGCGGTCACCGGCTCGGATGCCGGGGTGTACCCGCCCATGAGCACGTTTCTGGAAAAGCGGGGCATTGCCGTAAGCGACGGGTTTTCGGAAAAGAACCTGGCCCACGGCCCGGACCTGGTGGTCGTGGGCAACGCCGTGAAAAGGGACAACCCCGAAGCCGTGTGCATGCTTGAGATGGGGCTACCGTACTGCTCCATGCCCCAGGCCATCAACCGCTTCATGGCAAAAAACCGGCGCACCGTTGTTGTCACCGGCACCCACGGCAAAACCACCACCGCCTCCATGGTGGCATGGCTGCTGCAGTCAGCCGGATGCGACCCCGCGTTTATGATCGGCGGCATATTGAATAATTTCGAGGCCAATTTCCGGGTTGGAAACGGCGGATACATGGTCATCGAGGGCGATGAGTATGATACGGCCTTTTTTGACAAGGGACCGAAGTTTCTGCATTACCGGCCGGATATCGCCATCTGGACCGGCGCGGAATTCGATCACGCAGATATCTTCAGGGATCTGGATCACGTGCGCACGGCTTTTGACGCATTTTTCGCACAGATCCCCGGCGACAGCACCCTGATGGCCCACGGGGAAGACCCCGGGGCGGAAACCCTTTTGGCCGGCCGGTCCTGCCGGGTGGAAACCTACGGCACCCGGTCTTCTGATTTCTGGCGCCTGGAGCCGGAAATCCGGCAGCCGGGATGGAACCGGTTTTCGGTTTTTCGCGGTTCGCATTTGTTCGGCCGTTTCCGGATGAAAGCCGTGGGGGCGCATAACCGTTTAAACGCCCTGTCTGCGGTGGCTGCCGCAGCAGACCTGGGGCTTGCCCCGGAGGCCATCGCCCGGGGCCTGGAAACGTTTGCCGGGATCCGCCGGCGCCAGGAGGTGCGGGGGGTGAAAAACGGCGTGACCGTGATTGACGACTTTGCCCACCATCCCACCGCGGTGCGCGAAACCATTTCCGCGATTCGTTCCTTTTACCCGGAAAACCGGCTGATCGCGGTATTTGAGCCCCGGACCAACACCAGCATGCGAAAGGTGTTCCAGGCGGTTTATCCAACGGTTTTTGACGATGCGGATATCGTGTGCGTGCGCAAGCCCCCGCTGCTGCACAAGGTGCCGCAAGACCAGCGGTTTTCCTCCGGGCATCTGGTCGCAGACCTTCGGGCCCGGGGCATGGATGCCCATTATTTCACGGACACCGGGGATATTGTTTCATTTGCGGCCCGGGCGGCCGCAGACGGAGACGTGATCCTGGTCATGTCAAACGGCGGGTTTGACAACATCCACGAAAGGTTGCTGGAAGCTTTGTGATTTTTATCGGCGACCCGAGCCGAAATTTTTATCGGGGGTTACCGGCCTGTTGCCCGTTGCGCAGGGAGAATAACGGCAAAAAAAAGCCGCCCTCAGGCGTGCCTGAGAGCGGCTTTTTTGTTTCCGGTTTTACATGCTTATGCTATTCGGATTTCTGGCCCATTTCCTCGTCTCTTAATACCCGGCGCAGGACTTTGCCCACCGGGGATACCGGGATGTCTTCTCTGAATTCAATGTATTTGGGCCGCTTGTAGCCGGCCATGTTGTCCTTGCAGAACTGGCGGATTTCGTCCTCGGTGAGGTCCTCTCCGGGTTTGGCCTGGATAAACGCCTTGACCGCCTCGCCGCTTTTTTCGTCCGGAATGCCCACCACGGCCGCGAGCTGAACCTTGGGATGGGTATAGAGGATGTCTTCGACGTCCCGGGGATAGACGTTGAATCCGCCCACAAGGACCATGTCCTTTTTGCGGTCCGTAATCTTGATATAGCCCTCCTCGTCAATATGGCCGATATCACCGGTGAGAAAATAACGCCTGCCGTCGATCTGCCGGAAAACGGCCTGGTTTTCCTCCGGCCGGTTCCAGTAGCCCTTCATCACCTGCGGCCCGGAAACCGCGAGTTCCCCGTCTTCGCCCCTGGGCATTTCGCTTTGCCCGGTTTCCAGGTCCACTGCCTTAACATCCGTGCCCGGCAGCGGAAATCCGATGCTCCCGATCTTGCGTTTGTCCTGGTATGTCGGGTTGGAGGTGACCACCGGGGCGGTCTCGCTCAGGCCGTATCCTTCAAAGATCACCGCACCGGTTTTGGCCTCAAACTGCTTGCAGACTTCGGGCGGCAGCGGCGCGCCGCCGGAAAAACAGCCCATCAGCGAGGTCAGGTCGAATTGGTCAATGTTGGGATGATTCGTAAATGCCACGAAAATCGTGGGCACGGCCGGCATAATGGTGGCCTTGTACTTCTGCACGGCCTGGAGCACTTCGGTAAACGGCGGATTGCCGGCCCTGGGATCGGGGATGCAGATCAGGCGGCTGCCTTGTGCGCAGGAGGCGAGCATGCACACGGTTAATCCGAAACTGTGATACCAGGGAAGCACGCCGAGATAGGTGTGAAACCCGCCTTTGCGAAGCTTTTCCGCAGGCTTGCCCGGTTCGTGAACCAGTTCCCCCCATTCTTCCAGGCCCTTTAAATCATAGTAGAAGTTTGTGTGGGTAAGGGCGGCGCCCTTGGGTTTGCCGGTGGTGCCGCCGGTGTAGATGATCAGGGCCAGGTCCTCTACCGGATCAATGCTGACCTGCGGCGGTTTGGGCTCGGCTGAGGCCACGATATTGTCAAAATCGTGGTGGGACGGATCGTGGCTGGCGGCCTTGGGAATCTTACCCAGCAGGGAGCCCAGGATGCCTTTGATCTTGGGCAGGTATGACTTGATATTGCAGTAGACCACTTTTTCCACGCTGGTGTTTTTTACCGCTTCCTGGGCCGTGGGGTAGAACTGGGGGTGATCCATGCAGAAGACCGCCTTGGCGCCGGAATCGTTTAACTGGTAGTTAAGTTCGGATGCGGTATACAACGGGTTGCAGGTGACACAGATTGCGCCGGCCTTGAGGATGCCGAAAAATATGGCCGGATATTGCGGAATGTTTGGCAGAAAGATCGCCACCCGGTCGCCTTTTTTGATTCCCGCAGATGCCAGAAAGTTGGCCACCCGGTCCGCGGTGTCCTTGACCTGGGCAAATGTGCGGGTGCCGTCGTTGAAAATCGTATAGGTCTTGTCCGGGTAATCCCGCGCGGATTCATCTATTGCGGAAAAAAGCGGCTTTTCGTATTCCTTGGGATCGATGTCTGTGGCGACCCCTTCGGGCCATTTGTCAGTCGGCCAGGATGTAGCAACCATGGTGACTCCTTATCATTTTTGGGGTTTATGGGTTGGGTAGCACATCAGGTTGGAAACAATCTATTATCAAAAAAAAGCGGGAATGTCAAAAAAAAGAGGGAGTTTGTCAAAGTCTTCGCTCTCATTTCGTTGCCTCCATGTGCCGGATAAACGCCTCTGCATCCGTACAGCAGGTGATGATCCAGACGGGCAGGCCGGCAAACGAAGACAGGTCCGCACATGCCGTGGGACATCCCTGCACGGCAACCCCCATTGAAATTCCCGGGGCGTCATGGGGCAGAAATTCGACTTTTCCGCCAAGCCGTTGCTTCATCTGCCGGACCAGTTCCACCCGGTCGTAATCCGGACTGCAGCCCCCGCAGTATTTCAGCCCGATTTTGATGGGCGCATCCACATCCCGACCGTCCATGGATTATTTTTTCTGTCGCGCCGCAAGCTCGGCCTGAAGGGCGTCAATCCGCCGGTGGTTATCCTCGGAGCCGATATATGAACGAAACAGCCATTCCTGGATCCGCATGGCGCTGTCGGGATCCTGGTGTGAAACCGTGTTGGCCAGCTGCTTGGTTTCCTTTAAGCAGTCCCGGTTAAAATCGGCCATCCCCTGTGCAATTTCGGCCACGGAGCTCAGCAGCGCGTCTTTTGCAAACACCCGGCTGACATAGCCCATCTGTTCGGCTTCCCGGGTGTCATAGATCCGGCCGGTCATGGCCACTTCCCTGGCCCTGCCCATGCCGATGATTCTCCACAGCGGATCCATGATGGGGGTAAGAGAAAGGGCAATTTCCCTTTGTCCGAATTTGGCGCGCTCTGATGCATAGCGGATGTCGCACATCATGGTCAGGTCAAATCCGCCGGCAATGGCCGGCCCGCCCACGGCGCAGATTACCGGCTGGCTGCAGAAGTAAATGGCGCGGTAGGCCTGGTGAAAAAGGGCGACATACTCTTCATTGGCGCTTTTTTCCAGCTTGCGGATTTCATTTAGGTCAAATCCCGCGGAAAAATAACGTTCACCGCCCGTAAAAACAACCACGGAGATGTCCTCGCGGCCGCTTAATTCCGTGAAAAGGTCCCGGATTTCCGTCAGGACCTCGGGGGAAAGGCTGTTTCCCTTGTCCGGCCGGTTAATGGTGACCGTGGCGACCCTGCCGTCAACAGAGAGCAGCAGATGTTTGTATTCCATGGCATATCTCCATTTCTGTGGTGAGGAAGGATTTCTGTGGCAGATGCAGTTATTCTTCGCATGAATCGGCCGGCATGTCAAGCCGGCCGGGGCCTTCGAGCTGATGGGGCGGCTGTATCGGTATGCTCTTGATGAGCTGTTCGGCGGGTTTGTAGCCGGTGGGCCAAAGCCTGCCCGGCAGTTTAAACGGAAGCAAAAAAAAGAAATCACCATGTTCAGGGACCTGGTTCGGAGCAGAACCCGCATTCAAGTATCCGGATCGGGTCCCCCACCTGGATGCCGTGGCGATCAAAAAAACCGCTATTGACCTCCAGCGCATAGCGGGCTTTTTCCCGTGAACACACCGGGGATTCGTCCAGGGGCTGCATCTGCCGGGTATCCACGATTTGCAGTTTTCGGCTGATAAAGGCGATATCCAGCGGAATAAACGTATTTTTCATGTAAAAGCATCTGTATTCTTCATCTGGATAGACAAAGAGCATGCCGGTATTTTCTTCCAGGGATCTGCGAAACATCAGTCCTTTCGCTCTTGCCTGCGGGGTTGCCGCGATTTCAACAGAATATGACCGGCCCCGGATTTGAATCTCTGCGGTCTGCATTTCTCCGGCCCGGGCGCCGGCCCAGCCGCAAAGACATACTGGGATGCAAACAATCCCCCAAAAAAGAATCTGTCGTAGTTTACGCATAAACAGCCGACCGGCTGGGAGTTTCATGCCGTATAATCCCGGCAACCTGGATTTAATAATATTTAATCCATGTCCGGGCGGGGGATTTCTCCTATTGCCATGCGAGTCAGGTCGCCGAGAAAAATCAGCGGCATTTGGAGATCAGCCGCCACATCCTTGAGCGCGTGCATGCACATGGGACAGAGACAGACCAGGGCCTTTGCCCCGGCGTTTTTCGCATCCCGGATATTGGTTTCCATGTCCGGGCGGGGATCGCCCATGCCCAGCACCGTCTTGATGCCGGCACAGCAGAGCGCGTTTACCCCGTCATAATTTCGTTTTACCCGCTGCACACCGCATAATTCAAACATTTCATCGATAAAATGTTCTTTTTCCGGGGTATGGCGGGAGGCACACGGCCGCTGGTAGGCTATGGGCATGTTCAACGGCGTTATTTCATTCCGGTGCGATGAGAGGTATTCCACCAGGTATTCGGACAGGTGTACAGGGCGAAACGGTACGCGAATTCCGTATTCCGGTGCATACCGTACGAGCATGGCGTAGCAGTCATCATGGAAGCACACGATTTCCCGGGCATTGGTGGCCGCCAGGCGATCGACGAATTCCCGGGCGTGTTTTTCCTGGATGCTCGGGGCCCCCATGTGGGTAAACATAATCCAGCAGAAATACGGTTTGCCGCCGATTTGCGGAAGATCGTAGATTTTGCCGCCGATCAGGTGCGCGTCTGTTTTGCCGAAGACGCAGGTGCTCATGATGCGTTCTGCAGACGGCACGTCCCGCAATTCTCCGGAAAAGGAAAACCGGGTCTCGGTTTTTTCGATTTGCCGGGCAGGCACGACTTGATATTTTTCCTGGAGTTCGGCAATCAGGTCAAAAGGCGCGGCATCCGAAGGGCAGTATTCATCGCAGGCATAGCAGGTAATGCACTGATCCAGAACCGGGGTTTTTTCTCCCTTGATCATGGCGGCCATCCACTGGGTCGCCTGATCTGTATCGGCCCGGATCCACTGACATTTCACCAGGCATTCTCCGCAAAGGTCACACCGTTCTTGCTTGAACATGGGTTGTCTCCTTGCATGGCTCGTTCAGACAATGGCTCGGAATTTTAAACTTTACATATATCACGGTAAGGCAGGGATTTCCATCTTAAAACAATATCTGCTGCCATCTGAAATTATTATTGACGCCCATGGTTTATGCACCGTAAAAATAGCTGTAGTGGGCGGGAATACATCGCACTTCATTTTTCCCGTCATTTGCCTTTCCCTTAAACGGAATCATCAGAAACCCATGCAATTTTCCGGACGCTTGCTGGAAAAGACCGCCGTAAAAATCCTGGCCATTGCCCTGGGTATCATCTCCCTGTTCCTGGTTTTTCTGTTTGCCTTTATTTTTCCCCTTGTGCAGGATGCGTTGTTTGACTCCCGGAAAATGGCCACCAAAAACCTGGTGGATTCGGTATGCAGCATGGTTGAAGACTACCATGCCCGCGCGGAAAACGGGGAGATGACGCAGAAACAGGCCAGGCAGAGGGCCATTGACCGCATCCGCTCCATGCGGTTTTTAGACAACGGCTATATCTGGATCAACGATACCGACCGACCCTATCCCAAGATGGTTCTGCATCCGGCCATGCCGGCACTCGAAGGACGCGTCATGGACGATGCCTTCTACAGGACCGCTTCGGCCTTCCAGCTTGGCATGAACAGCGAGGAAGTGCGTTTTGACGGGGAAAAACGTCATTTTTTCAAGGTGTTTCTGGAAGTGGCCGCAAAGAACGGCAGCGGCTTTGTGCAATACCGGTGGCGACGTCCCACTGCTGACGGGGTCACCGAGGCCACGTATCCGAAAATATCATATGTCCGGCTGTTTGGCCCCTGGGATTGGATCATTGGCACAGGCATATATGTCCAGGACGTATATGCGCAGATGAATAATTTGAAATGGACCATCATCTCAATGGCAGCGGCCATCCTGCTGGCCGCTCTGGTGGGCACGTTTCTGGTGATGCGCACCATTACCCGGCCCATAAACCGGCTGGTGGGTTTTGCCGAACAGGTTGCAGGCGGAGATGCCCATGCGCAGATTCAGGGAGGATTCACCGGAGAAATGCGCCGGCTCAAGGAGTCCATTTCCCAGATGGTCGATGAGCTGCGCAACCGGGCGCAGGAGGCTGAAAGTCGGGCAAAAGAGGCCGAAGCCGCCCGCCGGGCCCTGAAAAACAGCGAGGAAAAATACCGCCTCATTTTCGAAAATGCACCGCTCGGGGTTCTGCATTTTGATCAAAACGGTGCGATTACTGCTTGCAATGATCGGTTCGTGGCGCTTATCGGCTCTTCGCGCGATAAGCTGATCGGGCTGAATATGCTCGGTTTGCCGGATCAAAATGTTGTTGCAGCGGTAAAGACCTCGCTGGCAGGGCAGTATGGGTTCTATGAGGGGCTTTATGAATCCACGACCGCAGACAAGACGACCCCGGCGCGGGTGCTTTTTGCGCCTTTTGTGGACAGCAGCGGCAGAATTCTGGGCGGCGTGGGGATAATAGAGGACATCACCGAGCGCAAAAAGGCTGAAAACGCTTTGCGGCAAAGCGAGGAAAAATACCGCCTCGTGGTGGAAAACGTTCGGGAGGCGATTTTTGTGGCCCAGGACGGTATGCTCCGCTTTGTCAATGCAGCCGCAGTTAATCTGACCGGTTACAGCCCCGGGGAACTGACCTCCCGGCCGTTTACTGAATTTCTGCATCCGGAAGACCGCCAGGTGGTTCTTGAGCGACATTACAATCGTATGCAGGGCATTGAAACCATGCCGGATTATGATTTTCGGATAATTCATCGCTCCGGAGAGGTGAAGTGGGCGGCGTTAAGGGGGGTTTATGTTGAATGGGCGGGCGGGCCGGCCACCCTGAATCTCGTGGTTGACATTACAGAAGAGAAAAAAGCACAGCAGGAGCGGCGGGAACTGGAAGACCGGCTCCGGCAGGCCCAGAAAATCGAGGCCCTGGGAACCCTTACAGGCGGGGTAGCCCATGATTTCAACAATATCCTGAGCATTATTCTGGGATACACCGAGCTGGTTCAGACCGAAATGGCTGATCTGCCGGCGGATCATCCTGCATCCAAGGGGCTGCGCCAGATCAGTGCCGCCGGCATCCGGGCTCGGGACGTGGTGCGCCAGCTGCTGACCTTCAGCCGCACCGGGGAAGAGGAAAAAAACGCCCAGAACCTCGGCCTGATCATCAAGGAGGGCATGCGCATGATGCGTTCGACAATCCCGGCTTTCATTGACATTGATGAGCGGATCCAGACCAGCCTGCCCATGGTTATGGCCAACCCCACACAGATCCACCAGCTGATCATCAATCTGTGCAAAAACGCCGCCGATGCCATGGCGGAAAACGGGGGGACACTCACGGTTGCACTGGCGCCTGTAACCCTGGAAAAACAGAGTCCGGCATTCGGGTTTGACCTGAGCCCGGGCGATTACGTGAAACTCACGGTGGGAGATACCGGCCACGGCATTTCCGCAGGCAGCCTGGAGCGGATTTTTGACCCGTATTATACCACCAAGGAGGTGGACAAGGGCACCGGCCTGGGGCTTTCGGTCGTGCTGGGCATTGTCCGGGATCTGGGCGGCGGCATCCGGGTGGAAAGTGAAAACGGGGAGGGGACCCGGTTTGAACTATTTTTTCCGGCCCTGGCCGAACCGCCCGAAACACCGGCGCAGCAGCCCCGGGAGACGATGCCCGGCGGCAGCGAGCGGATACTGTTCATCGACGACGAAGTCTCGGTGGTTCAGCTCAATGAGATCCGCCTGCAGCGGCTGGGGTACCGGGTGGAGTGCGAAGCGGATCCGGAAAAGGCACTGGAGCGTTTTGCCGCGGATCCGGACGGTTTTGACCTTGTGATCACGGACATGACCATGCCGAAAATGACCGGCGACATGCTTGCCCGGGAAATTCTCAAGATCCGGCCGGACATGAAAATCATCCTCTGCACCGGCTACAGCGAGAAAATCTCTGCGGAAACCGCCGGCCAAGCCGGTATTGACCGGTACCTGGAAAAACCCGTGGACCTGGCCGACTTGGCCGAGGCGGTGCGGGCCGTGCTGGAAGTATGACCGGGCCGCTTACCTGCGCGCCGGCTCTATGCGACAGGGTAAAAACCGGTGCATGGGGGTGCCCAGCGGGTCCCGGTGAGCGGCGTCGGTCAGGTCATTTACGTTGATGCCGTACATCTTGCCGTTGTAAATCAGGCCGAACCCGTGGGGGACCAGGACCATGCCCGTGCGGACCCGGTTGCTGACCTCGAGTTCGCCGGTCTGGCTTCCGGCCTTGGTGACCACCCGCACCGGATCGCCGTCTGCCAGGCTGAGGGCTTCTGCATCCGCCGGGCTCAATGTGACTGTACAGGCCCGTTTGCCGCGGTTCCACTCCGGGTTGCGCATCAGGGTGTTGGCGTTGTACTTCATGTGACGGCCCGCGTTTAAAATCAGCGGGAAATCGTCCGGCATCTGCAGATCCCGCGCCTCGTTTTCCGGGTTCAGGCCGCGCACGCCTTCTTCAAGCTCCGGGATAAACACCTCGATTTTTCCGGACTCGGTCCGGATGCCGGCCATGGGATTGTCCGCATCCGCCTTGCCGACCCAGAGTCCCTCGGGGCGGTCGAGCAGAGCCTGAAAAATCCGGTCGCCCTGGTCGGGCCCGGATGCAAAACCCTCCCGGGCCGCATTTTTCTGAAAGCTCTTGGGCGCGGTTGCCAGCAGGCCCCAGAGGCCGGCACAGGCAGCGCTGTCCCATGTCTGTCCCAAGGTTTTTGCCAGAACAAAAGGCATCCGCTGGAGGGCTTCAGGGACCCGCCCCGCATATTCCATGAGCCTGGCGCCAAAGTCGAGCCGGCTGCCGCCCCGGGCCGCGGCCTGCAGATCGTCCGGGATTTCCGGGATCAGACCCATCCGGTCGGCGATCCGGGTCAGGATCTGGGAGGCTTCCAGACAGTTTTCCGGCGGATCCACCACCGGTCGCCGGAGCTGCAAAAAGACCTCCGGGTAGGTCACGGGGAAAAAGGTGGTGTCCCAGGCCTCGTAAAAGGTGCGGCAGGGCAGCACGTAATGGGCGTGCCGGGCTGTTTCGCTCAGGACAATGTCGTTTACCACCAGCAGGTCCAGGCTGTTGAAGGCCTTTTCATAGGCTTTGGTGTCCGGATAGGCGCGCAGTGGGTTGCAGGCGCTGACAATCACGGCCCGCAGCCGGTCTTCGCGTCCGGAAAGAATCTCTTCGGGCATCACCGCAGGCGGAAACGAGCCGGCTGCGGCTGGCGGCATGTTGGTTGCCGTGGTCCGCCAGGTTTTGGGATCCCTTTCATCGGCATGAAACCCCATGGGCATGACCATGCCGGGAATCACGTTTCCGCCGCGCACGCCGAAGATGCCGCATACCGCCCCCAGGATGGAAAGCAGGTAGGAGTTGAGCGTACTGTGGCGCCCCATGTAAATGCCCAGGTCCGGGTGCAGGCACCAGCGCCGGGTGGTCATGAGCCGGCAGACCTCGCGCACGGTTTCAAAATCCAGCCCGCAGACCGAAAGGGCGCCTTTGACATCAAAATTTTCAAACCAGGGGCGGATGCGTTCCCATCCCTGCACGCAATCTTTCAGGTATTGCCGGTTTTCCCATCCTTCATCCAGGATCAACGCGATCATGGCCCGGGCCAGCAGGGCGTCTGTGCCCGGCCGCACGGCCAGGTGAATATCAGCGACGGCAGCGGTTTCGCTTTTGCGCGGATCCACGGATACCAGCAGCTTGTCCGGGTTTTTGCTGAACTCTTTTAGCACGATCGGCGCCCGGGGCATCTGGTGGCTTTCCATGCCGTTCCATCCCCAGCCCACCAGCATGTCCGCGGCATGTTCGTCAGGTATGGGGACATTGTACTGCCGGCCCAGCATCCGGCCGTACACCCACCAGACCCCGGAAAATTCCTGGCCTGCCGAAGAATAGTAGTACTTTGAGCCCAGCGCGCGGATCAGGCCCAGGCCGAAACCCGCCTCCATGTGCCCGCCCTGGGCGCTGCCGCCCATGTAGGCCAGGCACCGGGGGCCATGGCGGTCCAGCAAGTTCTGCAGTTTTTCAGCGATCTCATCGACGGCCTGCTCCCAGGAAATCGGCTCAAACCGGTCTCCGACCCGTTTGAGCGGTTCGGTGATCCGGTCTGCCGGATACTGGTGGTATGTGACATTAAGACCCTTGCGGCAGGCATAGCCCTTGCTTCTCGGATTGTCCTTGTCCGGCCGCACCCGGACCATGCGGCCGTCTTCGACCTTGATTTCCAGGCCGCAGTTCTGGGCGCATAAAACACAGCCGGTCTTGTGCCAATTTTCCATGGGTGTTCTCCCGGAGGAAGAATATGATTGGTGTTTTGATTTACGTGTATGGTTGTTTTCGACATCCGGTGCCGGTATCGCCTATTGGCCCGCCTTTTCCTGATATACGGGAAGGCCTTGTTTTTCCAGGTAAGCTTTTAACTCGCCGATGTCTATTGTTCCGAAATGAAATACGGATGCGGCCAGCAGAATCGTTGCGCCGGCTTCTGCGGCTTCACGGAAATGCGCCATTTGCCCAGCCCCGCCGGAAGCCACGATTTCGGCGGATACGGCCTGTTTCAAGGCCCGGATCACCGGCAGATCGTAGCCGGTGCGCGCGCCGTCCCCGGCTTTGCTGGTGGGCAGAATCACGGGCACCCCGTATCCCTCCACGCGCTTTGCCCATTCAATGGCATCCGCGCCGGTTGCGGTTCGGCCGCCGTCGATATACACTTCATAGCCCGAGGCCATGGCCGGGTTCCGGTCCACGTCAATGGCCACGGTCACCTTGTCTGCGCCGAAAGCTTTTACCATGTCCGGTATCAACTCGGGCTTGCGAAAGGCCGCACTGCTTGTGGAAACCTTGTCTGCGCCCGCTTCCAGTATCAACTCTGCGGATTTGACATCCGAGATCCCGCCGCCCACGGTAAACGGCACGGTGACCACATCCGCCACGCGGCTGACCACATCCAGCATGGTGGCCCGGCCTTCCACCGTGGCCGTGATATCGAGCAGGGCCAGTTCATCCGCGCCGGCTGCACAATAGGCCCTGGCGCATTCCACCGGGTCGCCGGCATCCCGGATATCCACAAAGTGTACCCCCTTGACAACCCGCCCGTTTTGCATGTCCAGGCACGGCATGATTCGAATCGGCTTATCCATAATTTGTTCACGCCTTCCAATTTCTTGAATTCATATTTTATTGCTTGCGCATAAACGTTTTTTGCATAGCACAAGTTGCAGGGCTGATACAAGAAGTGCTGCATATTTTCAGCGGCAATCCCGCACTGAAATACTTACCGCATGACCGCACCGCCGTCCACGTGAATGGCCTGGCCGGTGATGTTTCCGGCGGCTTCAGAGGCGAGAAACAAAATTGCATTGGCCATGTCCGCTTCGGTCTGCTCCCGTTTGAGCGGACAAAGCGATTCCACCATGCCCTGGAACACGGCCCGGGGCGTGGAGCCGACTTTTTCCGCATACGCCTGCAGCTCCTGGTTCTGGCTGTATATGGGCGTCCAGACCCAGCCCGGGCACAGGGCGTTGACATTGACGTTATACCGGCCCATTTCGGCGGCCAGGCTCTGGGTCAGGCTGATCACCCCGGCCTTGGATGCGGCATAAGGCGTCATGCCCGGTGCTGGCATCCGGCCGGCCACCGAAGAAACATTGATGATTTTGCCGTGCTGCTGTTTTCGAAACACCCCGAAAACCGAACGGCAGCAATGCGCTGTGCCCCGCAGGTTTACCTGGTAGGTGCGGTCCCATTCGGCATCTTCGACCTTGGAAAGATTCCGGAATCCGCTGCCGGAAATGCCCGCGCTGTTGACCAGCACGTCGATGCCACCGAAATTTGCAAGTGTCTGTTCCACCACCCGGTCCACCGCCGCCGGATCCGAGACATCCATTTCGGCAAAAAAAGCACTGCCTCCGGAATTGTTGATCTCCTTGGCCGTTTGCTCTCCGGCCTCAACTTTCACATCGCATATCGCGACTTTCGCACCCTCCTGTGCAAAGCGCAGGGCGGTTTCCTTTCCGATGCCGCCCGCGGATCCGGTCACGATAATCGACCGGCCCTGAAATTCATCTTGAAAGTGCATTTCATACCTCCTTGCTGCTTGCGCGGGTTTTGAAGTTTTTCTGCAACCTTGTCAAGGGCAGGGAAAGAACTAAAACTTTAGTTGATATCTATATGCTTATGCACGGATTAGGAAAAGCGCGGATCCTTGATTGGCGGCCGTTTCATCTCACTGCCTGTTCTATTCTGGAGATATATTCTTCTACCTCCTCAATCCCGGAAAACAGGTAATTACAAATTTGCCGGCCGTCCACAGACTCATAATCATGGGCAAGGAAGTTTCGAAAACCTGCAATTCTGGCAAAGGAGTGGGCAAATTCGGGGGCGAGAATACGATTTTCAGATAGAATATCAAATGCTTCCGCATACGTTTGCGGCGGTCGCAGCGCCTTGAGCTTTATTGTCAGGATCGCCAGGGCGATGCATGAATCCGCCGTTAAATAGAGGTAATGAAGCAGTGCTCCGCGATATACCGGATCGGTGTCAAAGCGCTCCGAGCAATCCTCCCGAAGGCTTTTGATCAAACCAACATATTCGAGGATACGGGCTTTTTTCTGCTCAATCCGCTCTTGTATCATACAAAATCCTGTCCCGGCTTTCCTTAAAATCAATGGCGGCATGCAGCATCTGTTGCTCAAAAACGGCTCTGGCCCCGGGATCGGCATCATAAATCAGTTTGCCGTTGATCATGATGTCATAAACAAGGAGTTGGTTGGAGCATGTATTTAGAATAACCACATCAATGTCATTCCGTTTTGTCACACGGGAGATCTCTGCGTAAAGAGACAACTTATGGTTCAGTTCGATTGAGCCGGCTTCGGCATCCAGGTATACGGCAACATCCAGGTCGCTCAGCGAATTTTCCATCGCCGTGCCGGTGGAGCCGAACACATAGGCAAAAAGCACACGTGGTGTGAATTCTGATAATATGCGGGATATTTCCTCCACCATGGGTACCTCTGTTATAGGCGATTCTTCGGAAATCCCGAAGGGTTTCAAATTTTTAAAGGTAAAATTGATTCAAATCCTTTAAAATAATATGAAAACAAAAAGTTTAAAAATTTGAAACGCGCAATTTAAGCGTAAGGTCCTGTTTGCCGTATAATAGCTCTATTATACGGCAAAATCAACATACGAATAAGAGGCCCCGGGTTGTTCGCGCGGGAAACGGAAATACAGACGGTTTTGTATAAAAGCGGGCCTTGGAACTGCTCGTATTAATGCTGCTTTCCGCGGCTGCCGCACCAGGTCATAGCCGCGGCCTGTACCGGGTCCCAGGGGGAGGAAAGCGGCGGGGTGTAGGAAAGATCCAGGTTGCAGAGTTCCCGGACGTGCATTTTGTGGTAAAGGGCCGCGGCAAGGATATCGATGCGCTTGGATACCTCGGAGGTGCGGTGGCCGACCATCTGCGCCCCGAGCAGACGGCCGGATGACCGGTCGCCAGTGATGCGGATGTGCAGATGATTTGCCCCCGGGTAGTAGGCCTTGTGATCCGGAGTGACAAGCGGCACGGTCAGTGGATCAAATCCGGCTTCTGCCGCATCCTTGTCTTTTAAACCGGTGCGGGCGGCCACGCGGTCAAAAACCTTGACCGCCTGGGTGCCCAGGCTGCCCTGAAATTCGCAACTTCCGCCGAGCATGTTTTCCCCGGCCACGCGTCCCTGCTTGTGGGCCGTGGTCCCCAGGGGAAGGTAGACGTGGCGCTCCAGGATGCGGTGCCAGGTCTGTGCGCAGTCGCCGGCTGCCCAGATGCCGGGTATCTGAGTGGCCATGGTGCGGTCCACGGAAATCGCGTTTGCCGCTCCGGTGCCGATACCCGCAGTTTGCGCCAGATCCGCGGCGGGCCGGGCCCCGGCCGCCGTCAGCACCATGTCGGCTGCCTCGGTTTCACCGGTATCGGTATGCACCCGCAGTTCACTTCCGTTCTGCGAAATGCGCTGCACCGCCTTTCCCGTGATCACCCGCACGCCGCCGGATTCAAGCTCGGCCCGGATCAATTGCCCCAGATCCGGATCGAGTGTGGACAGCACCTCCGGGGCGAACTCCACCAGGGTGACCGCAATTTGCCTGCGTGTCAACGCATCTGCCATTTCCAGGCCGATGTAGCCCCCGCCGATGACAACGGCGCGCTTCGGCTGCTTTTGATCCATGAACCGCTTGATCGCAAAGCTGTCTGCCATCCATCGCAGAAAAAACACGCCCGGAGCGTCAAGGCCCTCAATGGGCGGTTTGATTGACTCGGCGCCGGTGGCGATTAGCAGCTTGTCATATTCGATCCGGCGGACATCCCCGCCGGCGCGCACGCTTACTTGTTTTGCCGCCGGATCAACGGCTGTAGCCTCGTGATCCAGCAGCAGGCGTATTCCCTGCTCTGTGATCTCTTTTGCCGTGCGGTGGGCAAGTTTCCGCCAGTCGGTCACTTCGCCGCTCAAATAAAACGGCAGGCCGCATATGCTGAAGTTGGGGTAGGCGTCTTTTGCCATCACCGTGACTTCGGCTTCCGGGGCAAGCTCCCGGATCCGCAGGGCCGCGCTGATGCCCGCATCACTTGCGCCGATGATCAGCATTTGTTTCACAGGCAAGGCGTTATTTTCCTTAAATCAGGATCAACGGAAAACCGGACCGGGCTTGGGGAGGCAAGCCCCCCGGGTTCTGCAGGGGGTGATCGGGCCTCAAGCTCATCAGGCCCTCCGGGCCTCGGCCAGCACAAGGCTGTTGGTGACCGGAGCCAGCAGCTGATAAAAACCGGTTTCAGCGCCTTGTTCCATCTTGCGGGTAAAAGGTTCTATCCAGGCGCCCAGGTGCTGCCGGACAAATTGGTGATGCAGATCCCGGAGCAGGTGTTGGGTATCGTCATCTGCGGCCCGGCGGGCGGAATGAAGATAGGCCAGAAACTCAAGCTCTGCAATCACGTGGTCCGGGGGGTTGTTGAAATCCTCGGCCATATCCAGGCCGGCCCGGCGGTATAATTCCATTGCACTACGGGTGGATTCGCCCATCAGGGTCCGTTTGCCGTCGAGATACACCGACCCGAACGGCGGTGCCACCAGTTCAAACGGGCCGACGAAAAGACGTGCATGGTCCAGGCGCAGTTCATCGGGATCAGTTGTTTCAAACCGGTTTTTCAATTCCCGGATGTCGAGGGGAGCAATGCCTTCGTGCACAGGTTCCGGGCCGCACAACGGATCCAGCTTTTGAGCCAGCCCGGCGGCCGGCTCTGCATAAAAGGCCGCCATGGCCGCAAACGCCTCGGGAAAAAACATCAGGCTTCCTCCGGGGCCGCTCCCAGGTCCAGATAGCGTTCCGCCAGGGTATAAATGGTCAAAACAAGGCTTAACACCAGCAGAATAATTCCCCATTCATAAATGCTGGGCACGTAATGGATAAACTGCGGGGCTCCTTCTGCCTGCACGCCCATGGGTTTGACGTTGCCGGACAAAAGCTGTTCAAACCGGCCCGCAAACATTCCGACCAGCACCAAGACAGCGGCGGCAAGCTGGGCTGCGGCGTTTTTGCGCAGGGCGGCAAAAGCCAGTATTGCCAAGGGGATGAGTATGCCGGCGATTAATTCGACATTAAAAGACAGGCTGGTCATCATATGCACGAATCCGGCCATCTGCTCGGTTTCGGCGGCAAACGCCCGGATGACCCGGAGCAGAAACACCACCAGGGTGGCGCCCAGGGCAATGCCCAGATACAGGCTCAGATCACCTCGCGCCCGGATTTCTCCCTCGTTTTTGCCCGCCTTCAGCGAGTCATTGATCACCGAGGACAACAGCAGGGCCGCCAGTCCGCTGGCAAGGGCGGTGACCAGAAAATACAGGCCCAGGGTGAATCCGAAAAATCCCAGTCTTGCCTGCACCGTGCCAAATACCACAGACAGGGACAAATAAGAGAAAAAAGACAGCAGCAGTGCGCCGATGGCGGCAAACACCCCTTCTGCCCGATGCCATTTGCCCTGGTGCATGGTCAGAAACTTAAACACCACAAATGCAAAATAAAAACCATAAAGAATGGCCATCCACCAGATGGGCGAGGTCAGGTTCGGAGAAAAAGCGATCCAGATCAGGTTGGTCAGGGTGCTGATGGGGCCCAGATCCAGCCCCTTGCACATCAGGCCTGCCAGCAGCGTGGCAAAGGCCAGCAGCGCGGCCCTTTTGGCCACCGGATAAAGATGTTTGGCTCCGAATACCGTGGGCAGCGAGGACAGCAGGGTCAGCCCGGCGGCGGTCAGGCCGAAAAACAGGTATCCTGCCATGGGAAGTCCCCAGAATACAACGTCTCTTGTGTTATAGACGCCCAAGCCGGCAATTATGGTTGTCAGGGCCGCAAAGAGGCCCAGTGCAAGCCCCAGGATCAGCAGCAATGTCCAGGCCCTGGTAAATGTTTTGCTGGCAGCCATCAGAATCCTCCTTTGGTCTGTGTATAGGTTCCGGGGTTAAAGCTCCGGATATAGTATATCTTGGGCTCGGTTCCCAGGTGCTCTTTTAGCCTGTAAGGCCTGTATTTGCCAATCAGCTTGCTTACCTCGCTTTTCGGGTCGTCTAAGTCCCCGAAAATCCGGGCGTCTGCCGGACATGCCTCCACGCAGTAGGGAAGCAGTCCGCGCATCAGCCGGTGGTCGCAGAAAGTGCATTTTTCCACCACGCCCATGGGCCTTTCCGCGGGAAGGGTTGTGCCCCGCTCAGGATTTTCATAAGGGGGCCTGCGGGGGGTGCCGTAGGCAGATGCCTGTTCAGCACCGGAAGTGGTGCAGTCCTTGATAAGCACTTTTTTTTGTCTCCATTGCTGGTGCGGCTCCTCCCAGTTATAGGAAATCACCCCGTAGGGACAGTTGGCAATGCAGTACCGGCACCCGATGCACTTGTTGGGGTCATGCATGGTGATCCCGCCTTCTGCCTTGTGCATGGCCCGGGTGGGGCATCCCCGCACGCAGGGCGCATATGCGCAGTGATTGCAAAGTGTGGGGATGTAGTGAAAGCGCACATTTGGAAATGTCCCCACGGTTTCGGTGATCTTGTAGGACCAGCTGATGCCTTCTGTGAGATTGTTCTCATTTTTGCAGGCGATAATGCAGGCCCCGCAGCCAACGCATCGCTGGAGGTCTATGACCATTGCGTATTTCATGCTTTAAGCCTCCTCAAATTGGTTTTCCGGCGGATTACAGCTTGACGATTTTCACCCGGGTGGTGCTGTAATAAGCCGAAGATCCGCTCAAACGGTCATAATCTGCGGGAAGAATGTAGTTGTTGTTTCCGCCCCGGGGTTTTTTGCCGAAAACCTCGGCTGCCCGGCTGCCGTAGGCCCAGTGGCCCTGGCCGTAGCATTTGGCCACACATCCTGGCCGGACGCCTTCCCACAGCGTGGCCGTGCACTCGATTTCCCCCACCGGGGAGATGATCTTGATTTTATCCCCTTTTTCAATCCCCAGGGCAGCCGCATCTTTGGGGTTGAGCTTGGCCGCGTCCTGGTAGTTCACATCCCCGGGATCCAGGTCCTTTAGCTCATAATACCAGGAGCAGTTGGCAGACCGGCCCTCGCGGTTGAGCCGGGCCTTGTGATCCACAAACAAAAGCGGATATTCCCCGGGATCACCGTGCACATAAGGTTCCTCGTGATGCGGCACAAAGGCCAGTTCCCCGCGTGCCTCGTATTTGCAGACCTCAAGCACGTGGTCCACATCTGTGTCGTGTTTTTTGCCGTGTTTTTCCAGGGCGGTTTTCAGGGTCTGGGAGTAGAATTCAAATTTTCCGGTTTCGGTTTTCATTTTGCTCCACCTGGCGCGGTAGGGATAGGGGTCCGAGTTCCAGACCCCGATTTTTTTGAATTCCTCCCAGCCGTTGATTTTGTCCCCGCCCTTGTGGCGTTTGGGGTCCCACAGATCCCGGGTGGCGATTTTTGCGGCATATTCGGAAAACTGTTTTTCATCTTCAGGCGATTTTCCGGTTTCCGGGTCGGCAAACTGCTCCACGTGATAGCGGTGCAGGTTGTCAAAGCCGCGCTCGGCCAGTTTTTTGCCCAGCAGAAAGGGGATTTCGGTCTCATCGATCTTAAAATCAAAGGGCATGTCAATGATGGGCTGCAAAAGCGGCACATGGCGGTAGCCGTTGCCCGTGGATTTCAAATACCCCCATTTTTCAAACATGTGATGGGTATCCGGCAGGACCAGATCGGCAAACCAGGAAAATTCCGAGGCGTTGGTGGTGATGTGGACCAGGAAGGGGATTTTGGAAAGCGCCTTGTCCCACCGCTGTCCCTGGGGGGCGGAGAAGTTGAAGTTGTTCATGTAGGCGATTGCCATTTTGATTTCATAGGGATCTTCATCTGCGATGCCGTCTGCGGCCCGGTTGGTGATCACGCCGCCCCCGGATTTTCCTTTCTTGAGGCAGGGAAATTCCAGGCGGCCGCGCTGGTCGATTTTTTCATGCTGGGTGCCTTTTTTGGCGATATCATCCAGGTATTGATCATATCCGGGAAATCCGCTGGTATATTCCTTGTTTGATACCATGGTGCCGCCCAGATTGTCACAGGCGCCCACAAGGCCGTTTAGGGCGTGGCAGGCCATGCTGGCATAGCCTCCCCTTACCTGCATGACCGGCCCGCCGCCCAGCCAGGACATGACGTGCGGGGCGGCTTGTGCAAATTCCACGGCTACCCTGCGGATCTGCGCGGCCTCCACCCCGGAGATTTCCTCGGCCCATTGCGGGGTCTTGTCTTTTAGTTCCAGGTTCCACCACCGGACCACGCCGTGTGTATGTTTTTCCGCAAACAGGTCTTCATCCACTTCACGCCCTTCAATGAAACGGTTTTTCCCGTCTTTGAAATCACCCACAAAATCCCTGTACCACAGCCCTTCTGTAAGGATCACGTGGGCCATGGCCACAGCCAGGGCCCCGTCGTATCCGGGACGCGCCGGAATCCATTCATCGGCCTTGGCGGCCGTGGCTGACAGCCTGGGCTCCACGATGGCCACCTTGGCCCGGTCCAGGGCGCTGCCCCAGGCCTTGGAATAATAGGAGACCTGGCGGTTGGCAGCCAGGGGATCGGCGCCCCAGAGCAGTATGTATCGGGTATTTTCCACGTCATATTGCCGGTAGCCCCAGAAGCCCTCGGTATAGTAGGGGCCGAATTTTTCGCCTTCTGCACATATGGCGCTGTGGGAGATGTTGTTGGGCGATCCGATGATCTTGGTCATGGAGTCGTAAAGGATGTCGCGCATGTAGGTGTAGCGGCCGCGCATGAGCATGTATTTGTGGGATTCCCCGTTTTCGCGAAGCTCCATGACGCGGTCTGCCATCATGTCCAAAGCCTCGTCCCAGGAAACCGGCACAAATTTCGGGTCTTGGTCCCGGCCCTTTTCCGGGTTGGTTCTTTTCATGGGCACCTTGATCCGGTCCGGATCATAGACCTGCTGCAAGGCCATGTGCGCCCTGGGGCAGCTGGCCCCCTGGTTGACCTTTGAATGGGGGTTGCCTCGTACCTTGACGGCTTTTCCGTCAATGACGTAGACTTGTTTGGCACACCAGGAGGTGCATCCCTGGCAGGCGGCAGGCATCCATTGTGCCGATTGTTTCCCGGTTTCCGCATTGGCTCTTTTCATGGGCACAAAGGCGCTCAAGCTCAGTCCGGAGCCCAGCACAGCACCTGCGGCCAGCGAAGATTTGACAAACGCCCGGCGGCTGATCTCAATGCCGCCGCTTCCCGCACTGGTCATGGAATCGTCTTTTTTCATGCTCCCGTCCATTTTTAGTGTTTGAATTTGGTCTCGGGTATTGCATACCGTATATGTTTAAAGCTAAACAGGCCGGAAAAGGGATGCAAAAAAACAAGATGGTTGCATTTTTGCAGCCGTCTCCGACAGCGTATAAAGAGGTTGAAAAATTTTTTCGTAGTTTGACGAAATATGATATAAACAAAAATATATAAATTTTAATCCCGTATCAACATGGAAGACAAATTTTTGGAGTCAGACAAGAATATGAATGAACTCAAGGTGGATGACATCTGCAGCATTGCCAGGGCCATATCAGAGCCTATCCGGGTGCGGATGCTTATGTGCTTAAAAGGCGGTCCGCTGACCCTTCACCATTTTACCGAGATTTTTAAAATGGCGCCCTCAACCCTGTCCAAGCATTTGCATATCCTGGAAAGCGCCGGTCTGCTAGTTGCCGTCCGGCATGGAAGATGGCGCCTTTACCAGTGGCCGGGTCAGAATTCAGAACAAACGGTCCGGGCGCTGCTGGCCTGGCTGGGCCAGGCATCCATTCAGGATTCGTTGCTGGAGGCCGATGCCGCTAGAAGGGCGGTGGCCGTGCAGTCAACCCCGGTGCCCGTGCCGGCAAACGATACCTCCCGGGTATTGTTTCTGTGTTCCGGCAATTCCTGCCGCAGCCAGATGGCAGAAGCCCTGCTTCGAAAAAGGGGGGGGGCGGCTTTTGAGGTCTGCAGCGCAGGGGTTGCACCGCAGGAAATTCCCCCTCTGACCGTGACGGTCATGGATGAAATCGGCATCGACATCCGGGGCCAGAAGTCCAAAAACGTCATGGAGTATATCGGCATCACCTATTTTGACTATCTGATCACGGTATGTCCCGTGGCCGAACAGCAGACCCCGGTATTTCCCGGGGTCAGCCGCCGCCTGCACTGGCCGGTGCCGGACCCCGCGGAAGCCGAAGGCCCAGAAGAGGAAAAAAAGCAGGTTTTCATGCAGGTCCGGGATATGCTGGATGAAAAAATACAGAACTGGCTCAAGCAGGCCGGACTCCGGCAGGAGACCGGTAAAAAGGAATTGTTATAAAGGACAATCAGGGAGGTTTCCGATTGAAAATCGTCTCCATTGCCATCAGCAAACATAAAGGCACCCCGAAAAAACAGGTGACCACTGCTGAACTCATAAAAGGCCATGGCCTTGACCAGGACGCCCATGCCGGCGACTGGCACCGGCAGGTGAGCTTTCTGGCCGCAGAAGAAATAGAAAACGTCCGGCAGCAGGGCCCGGATGTCTCTTTTGGGGATTTTGCCGAAAATATCGCCACCACCGGCATTGACTGGAAAAGCCTGCCTGTTGGCACCCGGGTGGCAATCGGGACCTCGGCGTTGGTGGAAATCACCCAGATCGGCAAAACATGCCATAACAAGTGCGCCATTTATTACAAAGCCGGCGACTGCATTATGCCTAAAGAGGGCGTTTTTGCCCGGGTCTGCCGGAGCGGGCGCATTTCCTGCGGCGATCCGGTGGTCGTTTATAAATAGGAGATCAAAGAAAAAGTCATAAAGGTCAATAAGGGACATGGAAAACCAAACCATTGAACTGCTCGGGCAGATCCGACAGGGTGCGCCCTTGGTGCACAACATCACCAATTTTGTGGTGATGAACGCTTCGGCCAATATTTTGCTGGCCATTGGCGCATCCCCGGTCATGGCCCACAGCACAGACGAAGTCGAGGAGATGGCGGCCATGGCCGGGGCCCTGGTGTTAAATATCGGCACTTTGGATCAAACCTGGCTGGATGCCATGGTCCGCGCCGGCAGGGCGGCAAACCAAAAAGGCATCCCGGTGGTGCTCGACCCGGTGGGAGCGGGTGCCACGCAATTTCGCACCCATGCCGTGGAAAAAATCCTGTCTGCCTGCCGGATTTCAGTGCTGCGGGGCAACGTCTCGGAAGTGCTTTCCCTTGTGTCTGAAGATGTGCGCACCCGGGGGGTGGAATCTGTTCTTGGCCTCCCGGATGATGCGGTCTCTGAATTGATGGCCCTGGCTGCTGCAAACAATTGCATTGTGGCCGTCTCCGGACAAACGGACTGTATCACTGACGGCCACCGGGTTTTCCGGGTGGCAAACGGCCATCGCCTCATGACGCGGGTCACGGGCACGGGGTGCGGCTTGTCCGCGGTTACATCAGCTTTTTGCGCGGTTGCACCGGACCGGCTGCTTGAGGCGGCAGTGGCTGCGTTTGCCTTTTACGGCCGGTGCGCCGAGCTGGCAGCAAGTGTCAGCGATAAGCCGGGCAGCTTCTATACCGCCTTTCTCGACGGTCTTTATTCAGCCGGGGAAGCTGAAATTACCAAGGGTCTGAAGATCAGAGAGCAGTGGGGGGCAAATCTTTAATTTTGACATAAGCTCATTGCCGTTTGTATCTTTTTTTCTATTTGTCAAAAATAAAAATTTAACCCCTTTTCCCCCTCGGCAGCAGGATATCCCCGGTCCTGCCAACCAGCCCAGCCGTTTTCAAGGAACCTGGCATTTTCATAGCCCATGTCCTTGAGAAGCCGCACCAACTCTTGGCTCAGAGGGCAGGGGGCTTTCTTGCAATAAACGACAAGAATCCTGTTTTTATCGGGTACTGCGTCCATGAGGCCCGCCAGACGATCGAATATATCATTTTCCGGGATATTGATCGCGCCGGTGATACGCCCTTCGGAGAATGCTTCCGGAGAACGGGTGTCAATGAACACCGCCTCCCGCGATTCATGGAAGGAAACTGCCTGCTCCATCGGGATCATCATATTGCTGCCGTCTGTTGCAGCTTCCAGCCTGGCCGCGGGCGACCAGTCCGATACAAGTGCAATGCCGTCGGGCCGAAGGGCATTGACCGCAAGGGCCGGGAGAGCCGCAATGATAACAATAGCAGCCACCTGCCAAAAGGTGTTTTTGACGTTTTGCAACCTTTGATGTCTCACGGCGTCAATCTGAAACTTTCGATTCTTCTTGTGACACTTCGTCGAGCAAACGGTCCAGGGCCTCGGGTATTGCCTTGGCGCCCCGGTGTTGTTCCGGTTTTTGTCCGGGCTTGATAATCACGCAGGTGGGCGTGCTGCGGAAATTGTATTTCTCCATGATTTCTTTCCATTGATTCATCAGGGGCTGGGTGTCGAAAAGCTCGATATCCACATTGTTTTCTTTCAGGGCCTGGAGCAAGTCCGGTTCGGATTCAATGCTGTGGTTTTCGGCCAGCTCAAAGAGCACACTTCGGGCGTCTATGAGCGATTCCAGCGAAGACGCCTTTTTGGCGGCATAAAGAAAATAGCGGGCATATAAAGAGGATTTTTGATTGAAGGGCGCATCCACAAAGGTTACTTTTAGTCCCGAAGATACCAGTTCAGGCAGGCTTTCCTCGAGGTAGGCCTCGAGTCTCTGGCAGGAGGGACAAAAATAGTCTGAATAAAGCACAACTTCAACAGGTCCGCTTCCGCGGGAGAACACGGCTTCAGATTGCTGACCCACGCCCATTTGAGCCAGCTGCCGGTAAACCTTGTCTTTAGTCAGAAACCCCGTGTGCCGGAACACCTCTTTGCCGTTTTCATCGTAGAATACCTGCACCGGAATTGACCGGACACCGAAGCGGGCTGCCAGCATCTGATTTTCACCCACGTGCACGAATACCACATTGAGACTGTCCGGATAATCTTTGCGCATTTGATCCAGTATTGGCTGCATCCTGTCGCACGGCTCACACCCGTCGGCGCCGAATTCCACCATTGTGGGCAGTCCTGAATTCCGGGCCTTGTCCACGGGGTTGTTCATGGCAATACGGCTCTGCTTTGTGACCCACTGCTTATTTACCCGCATGTTGACATCCGCAGCCAATTCACCAACATAATCTGAAAAGAATTGCTGCTTTTTTTCCTGCAGCAGATAGCCGCGGATGGCGTCTTTGACCTGCTCAAACGGCATATCCCGGACCATGTCCTTGTTGTTCCGATAAAAGTTGCGGGCCTCTTTTTCAGTGACTTCCATTGTTTCGGTTTTGCGATCAATAAGGGCCTGGAAAATTTCCTGCTCGCTCATATCCCCGGCTGCCAGTCCGGCTTTTTCTGCTTCGTTTCGCAGAATTTTCCGGGTCGCTTCCTGGTCCAGCAAAAAGAGCAGATTTTTTTCCATCTGCGAACGGATTTCGGCGTCCAGGTTATTGAGCTTCTCTGTCAACTCGGTCCGTCGGATTGTAACATCCTCTGATTTGAGCAGAATCTGTTTATCCATGGGTTCGAGGCGGGCGTTTTTCAATACGCCGCTGGCAAGCCCCGGGTATTTCTCATCAACGGTTTGGCCTGCCGATTGGCAGAAACCCGGGTCCGCGATGAGCAGAAGCGCAACGGACATGATTATAAACGTACCCAATGTCTTTTTAAATGCCTTATGCCTTATGGTCTGATGCATATCATATCCTCTTAATATCCGCTTTGTTTCAGATGATGCCGGCAAACGGTCCAACGACAAAATAAACGCCCAGCAGCCCGATGACCACCCCGGCGCCCTTGCGGAACCAGACCCCGGCCCCCTGCCAAGCGACGCTTTCGGTAAGCCTGCGCACCGCCGCGGCAGAGCTTCCGGCAAATACAATGGGCAGGCAGTGGCCCAGGGCAAACAGCAGCATCATCACGGACCCGGCGAAAATTTCCTGCTGGACGGTGACAATGGCCAGAATCGGCGCAATAAAGCCGAAGGTGCACGATCCGGACAGGATCCCGTAGGCCAGTCCCAGGCCAAATGCCCCGTGGATGCCCCTTAGATTGAGCCTGTAGAGCAGCCCGCCGGACATGGTGCATGCCTGCACGCCCATCATGCCCAGGGCCACCCAGATCAGCACCGCGCCTACGGCCACCTGAAGCCATATCCCCACGTCGCCCAGCATGCGGCCCAGCATGGCACACACAATGCCCACCGCGGCAATGGTGATAAACAGCCCCAGGGTAAAGGCCCCGGCGTACCACCCGGCCCGTTTCGGGTTCACAGTAGTCTGCTGTCCGCCCACGTAGGCCACGATCAGCGGGATGGATGCCAGGTGACAGGGGGAAAAGAGCACGCTGATCATGCCCCAGGCAAATGCGCCCAGGGAAGCCGCAGCAAGGCCGCCTGTCATCATCTGGTTTACGGTGATCAGAAATTGGTCGAACATATCGTCATTCTTTGTTTTTCTATGTTATAAGGGCGCCGTAGAGCATGCCCACGATAGTGGACAGCACCACGATGATGCAGGCGAAAGTGCCGGTTTTTTTCCAGCCCATGACGCTGCCGATCACCACCAGGTTTGGCAGCGAAAGCGCAGGTCCGGCCAGAAGCATGGTCAGGGCCGGTCCCTGGCCCATGCCGGAGCCCAATAGTCCCTGGAGGATGGGCACCTCGGTCAGGGTGGCAAAATACATCAGCGCCGAGGCAAGGGCGGCAAACAGGTTGGCCCATACAGAGTTTCCGCCCACCAGTTCGGCCACGAAATGCTCGGGAATCAAGGCCGGATGCCCGGGCCGGCCCAGGAAAAAACCGGCAAAAAGCACGCCTGCAAAAAGCAGCGGGAAAATCTGCTTCATAAACCCCCAGGTGGAGTCCACCCACTGTCCGAGCTCTTCTCGCTGAAACCAAGAGTAAAGGATAAAGCCCAGGATTACCAGGAGAATTCCGGTAATGATCCACTTGGCATGAAATATGGCTTGCCACAGCGTGGCCGCATCCCCTGAGGGCTTTGCAAAAGCCGCAAAAATCAGGATCAGGACCATCACCAGCATAAACATTGCCTCCTGGGCAAGGGATCGGCCGGTGTCTTCTTCTTCGGGCAGATGCATGGCGCCGGCTGCTCTTTGCTCATCTTCCCTGCGGAAGATAAAATGCATGGAAAGCCCAACGATTGCGGCAAAAAATATGGCGCCGATCGCCCTTGCCAGGCCGAGCTGCCAGCCCAGCACCCGGGCGGTGAAAACGATGGCCAGTACGTTGATGGCCGGGCCGGAATACAGAAATGCCGTGGCCGGTCCGATGCCCGCGCCCCGGGAATATATGCCGGCAAACAGTGGCAGCACGGTGCAGGAGCAGACCGCCAGGATGGTGCCCGAGACCGAAGCCACGGAATAGGACAGCAGCTTGTTTGCCTGGGCCCCGAAATACTTGATCACCGAGGCCTGGGAGATAAACACGGCAATGGCCCCGGCAATAAAGAATGCGGGGATCAGGCAGGTCAAAACATGCTCCCGGGCGTATTCCCGGAGCATCATAAAGGCTTCCAGGCCGGCCTGGCGAATGATTTCATGGTTCCAGGGTACATAATAGGCCACCAGGAAAAAGACCACAAGCAGCAGGAGTTTGTAGCGTTCCTTGATATTCATTGTAATTCTCCCTGATTTATATGGTCGTGAATATATATCGTTATATCGGAATATATGAATTAGAATTGTTTTGTCAACAGGGGCGCCCAAAAAGAAGCCTGATGGAATCATAACATATTGTTTTTAAACAATTTACAAATCCATCGGGCTGCTTTCTGAAAAGCCTTCTTTTTATCCGCAGCAGCAGCCGCCTCCGGGTGCCGGGTAGGCAGACAGCGGCAGATCCCCGGCCTCGGATGCCGCCCCGGAGGTCGCGTTTTTCACAGCCTGCTTTACCAGGTCCACGTCTTCTGGATTCAGGTTGAAATCCTTGTTTTTCTCGATTCCGTATTCGGTTACCACCAGGTGCCTGTGGCGGGGCAGCGGCACCCCCGCACCCCGCACCCTGCAGCGTGGCCTTGCCGCAGCCGATTTCACATCCGTCTATGACGATCACGGATTCGGCATCCTTAGCCGACTGGACAAAGCCGGAGATGCGGCCGCCGATGCCGGCCAGGCAGAATATTTTGCCGAATCCCTCCGTGGTCAATTCCACGGCGGCGCGGTTTGCAAGCTGGCCCACGTTGGAGCCGCCCGAGCAGGGAAGCAGCATGGCAGTGATCCCTGTTGTTTCGCAGCAATTTTCAGTCATTTTCATCCTCCTTTTTATCGTAGGCTTTTTTCAATATTTCAAGCGGGTGAAACACCCGGATCTCCGGCATCAGGTGCCGGAACTGAAGCCGGCAGCTCAGGCATTCGGTCACAATGGCCTCAGGGGCGGCTGCCCTGATTTTTTCAGCCAGCCGCCTGCCGAGCCGGATGGATGCTTCATGGAAGCTTTCCTTGAATCCGAGGCTTCCACCCATGCCGCAGCAGTCCATGGCCCCGCCCGCTCTCTTGATCTCTAAGCCGGGAACCAGGGCAAGAATTTTTTCGTAGGGACTGCCCATGTCCTGTTCCCGCTGGTGGCAGGGGGCAAAGTAGGCCATGCGGGCATTGACAGGGCAAAAATTTGTGTCCAGGTATCCCTTGTCATGCAGGTGGTCCAGGTACTGTCCCATGTCCCGGATTTTTTCCGAAAGGTTGATACGCGCCAGCGGATCGATATCGGAAAAGCATGAATCGTCCTTCAGGATTTTTCCGTATACGGATTTTTGAAGCGAAACATGCCGGTTGATGCCCGCTCTTTTATCCGGAATCCGGATTTCATCTTCGCCAGCATTCACCGATTCCTGGTAGGCCCGGGAATAAAAGGCGCCTTCCTGTAAAAGCACCTTCATGAAAAATCCGCAGGTGGGGCATGAGCACACCAGGTCGCAACCCGACTCCGCGGCATCCAGAAGGGCTTGGAGGTTTTTGTTTACCCGTCTGCGGGTCAGGCTGTCTTCTCCCTCCAGCAGGGTGGGCATACCGCAGCACTGCTGGGGCGGCACATAAACCGCAATTCCGTTTTTTTTCAGTACGGCAACTGCGGCCCTGGCCACTTCGGGAAACAGGTAGGCGGCCGTGCACCCGGCAAAGTAGGCTGCCTTCGGGTTGCCAGATGGCAGGCCGGTCAGTCCTTTCCTGTTTGCCCAAAAGAAAAAATCCTCTTTCGGGAGCCGGGGAAGCTCCCGGTCCCTGGCAATGCCGGCCAGGTGTTTAAGTGTTCTGGCCGCGCCCGGGGCCCTGAGCAGGGCGTTGTAAATTCCCGGAAGGCGGCAGCCCCAGCGGCCCACGTTCTGCACGTCGGCCAGCAGGCGGACGCCTGCCGGCAAACCCTTTTCCTGTGCCCGGGCGATTTTGGCCCGAACAATGTCTGCGCGGATGTCGGGGCACGGGCAAAGCCCGCAGAGGGTGCACATGTCGGCCAGCCGGTGCAGTTCTTTTTCTGCAGGCGGCTGGCCGGTTTCTTTCTCCTTGTCGTAAAGCCTGTAGAGCTCAGGGAAAAACAGACAGCTCTCATCCATTAAAAAGCGGCAGGTGTTGCAGTCCGCACATGCATCCATCACCTGCCTGACAAAGTTGCATGATGACGTCTGCTCCTGGTACGCTTCTTGGGTCAAAGCGGTTAAAATCCTTTTAACTTTATCAGCAGCCCGGATTCTTTTCACGCGCTCCGGCCGGGCATGTTGCCTGTTATTTTCAGGGGCGCAAACACGGCGCGCACCAGCAGGTACACCGACACCGCCAAAAAGAAGAGATCCCGGAGCACCGTTAACAGGCTTGCCGGATCATGGGTGGCCTGGGTGGAAAAGCAGCCGCAGTGAACATCCAACCCCCGGATCTCGTTAAAGACCAGGGCGGCTGTAAACGCGGTCATCAGCAGGGCGCAGATCATTGTGGCCCCGGGCAGCCATGCTCCTGCAATAAGGCAAAGCCCTGCTGCAAGTTCAATCCACGGCAAAAACAGGGCAACCAGGTTTACCGCGGCATCCGGAAGAATCTGGTAGTTGTAGACGGCTTCTGCAAAAGCCTGCGGATGCAGGATCTTGTCATAGCTGGCATACAAGAAGACTGCGCCCAGAAAAATTCTTGCAGCCGCAAAGCAGGTTTTTTCTGTTTTTAAAAAATGCGCCTTATTCATTGCCCTGGCCTCCGGTTTGTGTGGGAAGCCCTGCCTGCCGCCATTTTGTCCAGCCGTTTACCAGTACACGGGTGTTTTCAAACCCCATGTCTGAAAGAAACAACGCCAGGTCGTGGCTAAGTTCGCAGCTTTCCCCGTCGCAATAGCAAATGATGGTTTTTCCGCCCTCCAGTTGATCTGCGACTTCCATGAATCGTTTATTGACCTCATGCCAGGGCAGGCTCACTGCCCCCTTGATGCGGCCCCGTTCATACTGGCTTTTGGGGCGGGCATCCACGAACACGGCCTTTTTTTGCGCGTACAGGCGGCTGGCCTCAGTTAAGCTGATTACCAGGCTTTGCCCGGAATCATCGATAAAGCGCGAATCAGTGGACCAGTCGCCCACAAACGATATGCCGTCTTCGCGCAGCAGGTTTACACACGCCGCAAGCATGCAGGCAATCGCAATGATTGCCGCCGCCTGCCCGGTTGCCTTTATCATCCGGGCTTTGCCGGAATTCATGGTTTCCTGGGCCATTATTTCAGTACTGTTGCTTCCTGCCTGCTGCCGGGTTACGAATCCCGGTACTTTTCGGGAGGAGTCACCCCCAGATTGGACAGGTTTTTGATGATGGTTTTTTTGTCCATGAATCCGGTGTGGCGCCGGACCTCCTCGCCTTCTTCATTGAAAAAGATCTGTGTGGGAATGGCGCGGATACCATATTTTTCCGCCACCTCCCGGTTTTTCCAGACATCGATGAAGATGATTTCCGCCCGGTCTTCGTAGGCCTTTTCAAGTTCTTCCAAAATGGGGGCCATCATTTTGCACGGCCGGCACTTGTCCGCGCCCAGATCAAGCATTGTGACTTTTCCGGGGGCGGGGGATTTGCTTTGTATCTCCGGCGAAGCAGACCGGGAATCGGATTGAAATGCAGTGTCTGCCTGAAGCAGCCCCCAGACCAAAGCCGCAGCAGCAACCGCCGCAACAGCACTGATAGTTATTTTTGTTTTTGATTTCATAGGTTTCCTGATGTTTTTCTTTTCTTGTATGCGATACTGCCTGGATTATGAGAAACGATCCATCTGACCGGGGCCGTAACTGACCTCGAATACCGGAACTCACCTCTCCTGTAGTTTTTTGTCCACTTTTTTTGCCAGATGGTCCCGGATAAAAGCCATGGCCTTTTCCCGGTCCTCGCCCAGGGCGATGGAGAGAATCTCCCGGACCTCGTCTGTGGACAGCTCCATCTGGATGTCCTTGAGCCTTCGCATGGACCTATTTCCCTGCTTTGTTTCCATTGGATTTTTAGTCTTGGGTGTTTATTTTATTCCCCCGGCTGCCCGGCCGGATCTGTGCTGCTTGCCATTGGCACCAGCAGGACCGGTACGGGGGTGTGCCTGGGCAGTCCTTTTGTTGAATGTCCCGTTATGGCGCTTTCAACGAATCCGTAATCGTGGCGCCCCATTACCAGCAGATCGTATTTGCCGGTTTCCGCATGATTCAGAATCATCTCCCGGGGTTGGCCGAATTCCACGATCACATCGGCAAGGGAAAACCGGCAGTCCGGGAGCTGGCATCCGAGTTCATTGCACATTTGCGCCAGGCGCTCTTTTATTTCCTCGGCGAGCTGCCCCCGGCTTTTCTGCTTGATCTCTTCCCTGGAGCGATATTCCAAAAAAGCGCTGATCAGCAGCTCCGCATTGGGGTTGGTCTCGCGAATCACGTGGGTAACAGTCAAGGATGCGGCAAATTTATCGGCCAGGGCCACTGCGTAGGCCAGCGCTCTGGGCGCGTCCTCTGAAAGGTCTGTTGCATAAAGCACATGATTGATTTCCGGGATCATTGGCGGTCCTTTCGGATATTCTTTTTTTCAATCCCGGCACGTCACGTGGCAGACGCCGGTCGGGGTCTCCACGGCATAGGGGAAATACTTTCGCTTCAACCATAAGGCCACGTTGACAAGCGAGATCAGCACCGGCACCTCCACCAGCGGGCCGATCACCGCGGCAAATGCCACGCCCGAGTTTATGCCGAACACGGCAACGGACACGGCAATGGCCAGCTCAAAATTGTTGGAGGCCGCGGTAAACGACAACGTGGTGGATTGCTCGTAGGTGGCCTTAAACTTCATGGACATGTAAAAGGTGATCAGAAACATGGCCACGAAATAGATGCACAGCGGGATGGCGATGCGAACGACGTCAAGCGGCAGCTTTACGATGTATTCGCCCTTTAGCGAAAACATGACCACGATGGTGAACAGCAGCGCGATCAGAGTGAGCGGACTGATTCTGGGGATGAATTTTCCCATGTACCAGTCATCGCCCTTGGTCTTCAGGCCGATAAAGCGCGAGACAATCCCCGCGATAAACGGGATGCCCAGGTAGATGAAGACGCTTTCGGCAATCCGGCCGATGGTGACATCCACGGCCGTGCCCTCCAGCCCGAAACAGCCCGGCAGGATGGTGATAAAAAACCAGGCATAAACAGAGAAAAAAAGCACCTGGAAAACCGAGTTGAATGCCACCAGCCCGGCGCAGTACTCGGCATCGCCGCGGGCCAGTTCGTTCCACACCAGCACCATGGCAATGCAGCGCGCCAGGCCGATCATGATCAGGCCCACCATGTATTCGTGATGACCGGACAGAAATGCAATTGCCAGCAGAAACATCAGGACCGGCCCGATCACCCAGTTCTGCACCAGGGACAGGCCCAAAATCTTGTAATCCCGGAAGACCTCGCCCAGCTTTTCGTAGCGCACCTTGGCCAGGGGCGGATACATCATCAGGATCAGGCCGATGGCAATGGGCATATTGGTCGTACCCACGGTCACGTAGTCCATGGCTTCGGTGATGGCCGGATAGAAATACCCGACTGAGACGCCAAAGGTCATGGCCAGAAATATCCACAAGGTCAGGAATCGGTCGAGAATCGGCAGTTTTTTTGCTGTAGATTCAGTCATATAACGATTGCCTTGTCGCGGTTTTCGGTTTTGTGCCTGCTTGGAATTTATCCGAAGTCAAATTCTGCAAGATAGGTGTTGAGCTTTTCCTTGTTTTCCGGGTCGATCTCAGGGCAATCCTCAGCCCCCCGGCCGCCATCTGCGGCCTGGGCGGCAAAGACCATACAGGTTGGCTGCCCGCATTTTCTGCAGTTGGTTTTGGGCAGCAGCTTTAAAATTTCAAATATCTGCGGCTTTGCCCGGCTTTCCTCGCTCGGGGTGATGCTGTCTTTTTCCGTCCAGACCCGATTGATCTCGTTTCTGAGCCATTGCAGGATTTTTTCGGCTTCGGCCTCATCTTCAAGCGCGTTGATAGCAATCTCGTTGGCCCCGACCTTGATGATCTTGCCGTGCACGTGGAGCATGACCGCAGGCGGATCCCTGAAATACTGGGTGCCGCCCAGCTCTGCATTCAAGTAGGGCAGGGCCGTGGAAATGTCCTGATCCAGCCGGGCAATGCAGTGAACAGATTCAAAGCTCGGGTTGCACTCCGGCCGGAAAATGCTTTTTGTGTAAGACTGCAGCAGCATTTTGTTTGCCTCTTCGGGCGGGTCCTTATCTACTTGATCCACTTGAGCACATCGTCTTTTTTCGGGATCTTGCCCACGATCTTGACCTCGCCGTCCACCACCACTGCCGGGGTGCCGAAGACCCCGTATTTGGCAATTTCCATGGTATCGGTGACTTTTTCCACGTTTGCCTCCGCGCCGGCCTCTGCGATGGCCTGCTTGACGGTTTCTTCGGTTTGGGCGCATTTCGGGCAGCCCGGGCCCAGTACTTTGATATCCATTTTAAACCTCCTCTTTTTGAAAAAAATTCAGCCCCGTGCCTGTCTGGCCCGGGGGGTGCGGGTACAGCAAATGTCCTCGCGCCGGATTTCCGGAAGCCGGCGTACCAGCTCGCCGACTTCCGGGTCGTCTTCGAGCCAGTGTCTCAGGTTTCCAATCATGCTGGCCGCATACGGACTGTCAGATCCGTCTGCCAGGGTGTAGTTCACCCACAGGCCGTCTTTTTTGTAGGTCGCCAGTCCAGCTTCTTCCAGGATTTTCAGGTGCTTGCTTGCCGTGGACTGGGCGATGTTCAGGGCTTCCTGGATTTCGCAGACGCACATCTTTCTGCGTTGCAGCATTTTTGCGATTTTGACTCGGCTCGGATCAGACAGGGCCTTCATGACCTTTGTGAATTTTTTCATTTCTTTTGCCTCCGGCTGCAAACAGAACGGGTATTTCCATTCCCGCCAACTATATCGTTAAATTGTAATATATAAATAATTTTTCAAGATGTCAAGCAGGCGGAAAATAAAATCGTTTTCTGTTTTGCAGGCAGGGTCAAAACATGATTTACCGGGGTTTTTGCTGTAAGACAACAAATGCCGGTTCTTCGGATAGCCGCAGGGTTCGGGCGGTCAATGTGCGCATGGAATTGTTATTGTCTTCTGTAATATCGCATGGCCTCGGGGAGCATGGACCGGATGTTGGCAATACGCTTATCATCTGCCGGGTGGGTGCTCAAAAATTCCGGCGGGGTCTTGCCGTCTTTTTCTGCAGCCATGCGCTGCCAGAAATCCGCGGCCTCCCGCGGATCATACCCGGCCATGGCCATGAAGACCAGTCCTAGTCGATCTGCCTCCTTTTCGTGCAGCCGGCTGTATGGCAGAAGCATGCCCACCTGGGCGCCCGCCCCGTAGGCTGCCATCCAGAGCTGTTGGGTGACTGCCGGCTTTGTTTTCATTGCTTCTGAAAGCGCCACTCCGCCGAACTGGACAAGCATGCCCTGGCTCATGCGCTCGTTTCCGTGATCTGCCACCGCGTGGGCGATTTCATGGCCCATGACAACGGCAAGACCCGCCTTGCCCTTTGCAACCGGCAGAATGCCGGTATAGACCACGACCTTGCCCCCGGGCATGCACCAGGCATTGACGGCATCGTCTTTTACCAGGTGGAATTCCCAGTCGTAATTGTTCAGCCGGTTTGCCATGCCGTTTTGTTTGAAGTATGTCTCCACGGCGGCTGCGATATTGCGGCCGACTTCCTTGACCATCTCCTTGTCAGCCCGGTTGTCGCTTAATTCGTGTTCTTCCAGAAACGCGTCATACTGCTGATAGCTCATGGAAAGCATGGTGTCTCCGGGAATCAAGCTGAGTTGTTGGCGACCGGTGATGGGCACCGTGGTACAGGCCGCAAGGATCAGCGCAATGAGAAAAAAAAGCAGCATTTGTTTCAGTTTGTGCATGGCAGGATGTTCCTCTCTTTTTCAAAAGGGATTTGCCGCCCGGGGCGAGTTGTTCTCACGGGCCTCGTCTATGCGCCTGCAGAGGTAATTTGTAAATGCCGGATCCTGGGATTCCACGTCAAAACAGTACCCGTCTTCTCCCATAATGCCACCAGGCACCAGATCTCCCAGCTCTTCGGGGTCCGAGACCAGGTCTTTGTAAAAGCAGACCGAAAGCCAGCGCGGGTTTTCGTCAATCATGTCGATTAAGGCAAACAGCGCTCGGTCGGTCCGGTCGGTTCGTGCGGCGCGAAGGGAGTAGGTCACGCCGGGACGGGCAACGAAATTCAGCTCGATATCGGATAACGCCGCGATATGCGATTTCAGATGGAGAAAAACCTGTTTGCATCCGTTTGCATCATCGCGCCATTGATCCAGAAAATTCTTCAGTTCCGTGTTGGTGGCGGGCGGCATAAGTAAAACCCTTTCTTCCGTCTATTTCATTAATCCGGGTATCGGGTGTATAAAGCAAATTTTGTCTTGTCTGGCCCAAATGTCAAGGGTTGTTTCAGAAGAAAAAACGGGTGGCGGGGATTGTAAATGGCGGGCCGAAACCAGCAGGCAGGCAAGGGGGATGAATGGGTTGATCTATTGGGTTGGCCGGGGTAGGATGAATTTTTATCTTTCAAAATCCGGACAAATCTTGATGGCACCGTAAAAAGCTGTTTATTCCGCTGCGGCGGCATTTTTGCAGAAAGAAAATCCGTAAGCACCTTGGCTGATCGGCGGCGCGAAAAAGGCGTTTCCTCGCTCCAGGAGCCTCTTCGAGTCTCAATTTCCGCT
>JAGXKN010000009.1 GCA_018335195.1 Desulfobacterales bacterium | reverse complement strand
GAGAGTCTGCAGCGGCCCGCCGGGCCGGCCGGAGGCGCTGAGGTCATAAAACTGCAGCGGTTTTTCCAGGATCGGATGAAGCACCCGGATGGTGCCGCTTTGGATTTCAATGCCGGGGATCTCACCTCCGGCGGGGCGGAAAAAATTATCAGGGAGCAGCCGGTTTACCCGTCCGAAGTCCACGCAGGCTTCCGCGTTTTCCACGGCAACGCGGGTTATGCGGAAATTTCCGGAAAACAGGGATAAGAAGGCATAATTTACCGCAACGCCGTCAAAGCGGATGCCGTCTGCCCGGCATTTGCCCCCGGCTTCGGGTTTTATGGCAAGCCCTTCCATATGCACGCCCGTGATCCATTTGACATCCAGGCCCTGGATTTCAACATTTGCATCCAGGCGCTTGCCAAGCGCGTTTTCAATCCGCGGGGCCAGGTAACGGGATGCAACCAGCCCGGCTGCCTGGCCGGCAAGCACCAGGCAGAAGATTACAATGCCGGCGATCAGGTATTTATTGACGCGTCGCATCACACCGGTCCGTGCGCATTAATCGTTTTTCTTCTCGGGTGCGGGGGCGTGGCCTTTTTCCGTGGAAGGGGGCTGCGGCTGGGCCACATCATCTTCGGGCGAACCTGCAGGAGCGCCGACCTCCGGCGGGGCCTGCTTTTCAAGAAGTCGCTTCTGTATCCGGTCAAAGGCCTTCTCCAAAGACGGCGCCATGGTTACCGCGTCTCCCTGTGTGACGATCAGTCGCTGGAGCTGGGGAATCTTCAGCTCGCCTGATGCGCTGAGATAAACCGGCTGGATATAGAAGACCGCATTTCCAAGGGGCAGAATAATCATCCGGCCCCGTTTGACCTCCGATCCCGCCTGGTCCCAAAGTGTAAGCTGTTCGGCGATTTCGGTGTCCTGATCGATCAGCGCGTTGATCTGGGAGGGACCGTATACCTGCTTGCCCTTTGGAAAGCTGTAGACATAAAATTTACCGTAATGGGCCGGGTCGCATCCGGCAATTACCAGGGCCCGCAGGTTGGGACGGTTTTTGGGGCTCATGGGGGAGACGAGCAGAAATTCGGATTTTTCCTTTTCAATGAGATCCAGGGTCAGGTAATAGGCGCGCATGGACTGGGATCCGATCTCCCGGATTTCTTCCTGGCGCTGGTGGGCGGATTCCCAGAGGTCTTCTTCCTGGTAAAATGTTTTCGAATCCTTCTGGTGGTACCGGGTGTAAATACCGGTCTGGATTTCAAAAATGTCCTTGGGATAGCGGACGTGGGATTTCAGCGACCGGGGCATTTCGTCCATGGGTTGCAGCAGCCCGGGATAAATTCGATTGTAAGCCCGGATGACGGGATCGTCCGGGTCTGCCATATAGTAATCCGCGGTACCGTTGTAGGCGTCGACCACGATTTTGACTGAATTGCGGATATAGTTTTTCCTGCCGTCATAAGGGGCGGCATTGGGATACCACCGGGAGCGGGTGTAGGCGTCCTGCATCCAGAACAGGCCGTCTTCGGTGGCCACCAGGTACGGGTCGCGGTCGAGCCTGAAATAGGGGGTCAAGTGGTTAATGGCCTCGCGGATATTGCGGCGGAACAGGATCTTGCTGTCATTGTTGGTCTTGGTGGTAAAAAGGATGTTTCGATCCTCAAAATACACGGAAAACAGGAGCTTTCTGAAAAGGGAGTTGACAGCGACGCCGCCATCGCCCTCGTAGTCGTTGCCGGCAAACGAGTCCCCGTCCGGGTAGTCCATTTCCTTGGCGTCATTGGGCGCGATAACGTAATCTAGGTCCTCCAGTCCGAAGTATATTCTGGGATTGGAAATGCGGAAGTCGTATTCCGATGCCGGGGAAATGCCCTTGATAAACCACTGCATCAGCTCCTCGCCGCTCTGGGCCGCGGGCGTCATGACCGCGCCGTACCCGTGGGTGTATTGCAGATGCCGGTTGATCCAGTTATTCCCGGTACCGGGCAGTTTGTCCAGGTTGATTTCCCGGGCAGCCAGGTTTACCTGCTGATATTGGCCCCCGATCTCGTAGCGGTCCACGTCAACCCCGGTGAAATTGTAATAGGGCCGGATGTTCTGGAGCTGGTCATAGACGTCCTCGAGCAGGTTTCGGTCCCATACGGGCGTATTCTGGATGTTCCGGCGGATGGCCCGGTCAGTATCGCCCCACGGAATCTGGTCCACCTGGAAATTCCGGGTTTCCACGCCAGAAAGGTTGTAGGCCGAAAGCGTGGCCTGGATGCTGTTTTCAATATAGGGTTTTTCCCGGGACATTTCGTTGGGCAGCACGATGTATTTCTGCACCATCTGCGGCAGAAACGAAGTCGTGCCAAGCGCGTATACCCCCGCAAAAACCACTACCAGTGCGATTACCGGGATCAGTCTTTTCCGGAAATTCAGGTAATACAGTACGCTCAGGGCGGCTGCAATCCAGAGAACCACACTTATCCATATCAGCGGCAGTGTGACATGCATCTGGGTAAATCCCGGGCCGAAAAACAGGGGCATGTGTTCCGCGTAATAAAGCAGGTCGTATTTTCCCAGAAAAAGTCCCCAGCCCACAAGGGCGGCCAGCACGAGTGCCAGTATGTTGAGATGGAGTTTTGCCCCCTTGGGCAGGGCGCGATCTGTTTTGGCCAGCATTCGTCGTTCAACCCTGTAGAGAAGAACGGATGCAGCCACCAAGATCGCCACTGCGATTACCAGGCGCTGTTCGATCAGGATGTGCATGGGATAGGAAAACAGGTAAAAGCTCACATCATTGCCAAAGGCCGGGTCTGCGATGCCGGCATCCGGCCCGAACAGGAAGAATAAAAACCTTTCCCATTTTTCAAACAGGGGCAGGGCAATGAAGATGGAAAGCACCAGGGAAAGCGGGGCATAGACCTTCATGGAACCCGAGCGGAACAGTCGTGCCACTTCCCGGTACTGGAGCTTTCGGCTTTTGTCCTTTTTCTCCGATGACGGCAGACCGCTTCCCAGAAAACGCGAGGCGATCCAGAAATTCAAAAAGAAGATCAAAAAGAAAAACAGGGTTACCCCGGCAAATACCAGGTACCTGTAGAGAAACCGCAGAAAAAAGTATCCGCCGTAGCCAAGTGAGTCAAACCACCAGTAATCCACCAGGAAATCCAGGAACAGAAAGTAAAAGGCCACATACCCGAGGCCAATGACCACTGCGGCCGTGATCAGGCCGTATATCCAGCGTTTTTTCTTCTGCATCGCAATACTCCCGCCCGGCAGATCCGGGGTGCATGGTTGGATGAAATTCATCAACAGATAAGTCCTATATATGACAGTCATTTGCCGGCATGTCAACTCATAGGCTTGTATGCGGGCAATGGCCGGGAAAAGCCTCCCGTGCACACAAAATGAAGAGCGCTTTACGCCGGCCGGGGGGGTAATCTATGGATGCATTTTTTGCAGGAATGTTTATTTTATATTATTTTGAGAAGAAAAACCCGGGGAAAAGCAATTATTTTCAGAATAAAGCAGAAATGCACAAGGAGTTGAAGACATGGCAAAAGCCAATAACCCGATGGAGATTTACAAGCTGTTAGACGGGTCCAATTGCCGCAAGTGCAATGAAAAAACCTGCATGGCATTTGCCGCGGCCGTTTTCAAGGGCCAGCGGAGCCTTTCGGAGTGCCCGTATGTGGATGCGGAAACCGTAGCCGCCTACGAGGACCCGGAAGATCAGAAAGACAGGCAGCAGGCAGATATCGCTATCGACGTGAATCAAACCGTGGAAAAATTCCGGGAACAGATCCGGCAGACAGACCTGGAGGAAGCCGCCCGCCGCCTGGATGCCAGGTATGCCAAGGACAGGATCACCGTCAAGGTCATGGGCAAGAATTTTTCCGTGGATACCGAGGGCCGGATTTACACGGAGATTCATGTCAATCCGTGGGTCACGGTGCCGGTGTTTGACTATATCGTCAACGCCAAGGGGACGCCGCCAACGGGCCAGTGGGTTCCCCTGCGCGAGCTCAAAGGCGGCCGGGAGCGCGAGGGCCTGTTTGTCCAGCGCTGCGAAAAACCCTTAAAGCGTATTGCGGATACGTATACCGACTTTTTTAACGACATGCTTGACGTGTTTGACGGCAAGCGCACGGAAACCCGTTTTGATGCGGATATCGCGGTGGTCATGTACCCGCTGCCCAGGGCGCCGATCCTGTTTTGCTACTGGTCTGCAGAAGAAGGCATGGAATCAAACCTGCAGGTGTTTTTTGATACTTGCGTGGAGGACAACCTGAGCATCCATTCCATTTATACCCTCGGCGCCGGGCTGGTGGCGATGTTTGAAAAGCTTTCCATGAAGCATGCATCCTGAGCCGAACCGCTTGCGGTTGGCGAATCAAAAGGCCGATGCTTAATATTATATCCAGCGGCATCCTGCGTTGAACTGATGATTTAAAAAACCACCAAGCGCGCCAAGGAAAATTACATGGAACCGCTCGATGCGATTGCTGTGCTGTCGCCCTGGGAACCCGGGCTTTTCGGCCTGTTCGCATTTACCCTGGCAATCTTCGTGATGATGGGCCTGCTGCTGGTGCTAACCTCCCGGCTGGGTGATAAAACATCCAACCCGGAAAAGCCGCGTCCCTATGAAAGCGGCATTATCCCCACAGGCAGCGCCCGGCTGCGATACCCGGTACCGTTTTTCCTGGTGGCCGGGTTTTTCCTGATTTTCGACGTGGAGGGGGCTTTTATCTTTTCCTGGGCCGCTGCGGCACAAACCCTGGGCTGGAAGGGCTGGCTGCAGATGGCCTTTTTTATTTTCGTGTTGTTTTGCGGCCTGGTCTACATCTGGCGCAAAGGAGGCCTGGATTGGGGCGGAAAAACAAGGATCGAATAGGCCGGAGCGCCGGCCTGCTGGATCCCATAATCAACTGGGCCCATTCCCGGAGCCTGTGGCCCATGTATTTCGGGCTGTCCTGCTGTTTCGTGGAAGAATCCACCGCGCTGACCCCGAGATACGACCTGGCCCGGTTCGGCGCCGAGGTCCTGCGGCTCTCGCCCAGGCAGGCCGATCTTTTGATTATCTCCGGCACGGTGTTTAAAAAGGCCGCGCCCATGATCCTGCGCGTGTTTGAACAGATGGCCGAACCCAGGTGGGTCATCTCAATGGGGTCTTGCGCCAATACCGGCGGCATGTACGATGTCTACTCCGTGGTGCAGGGCATTAACCAGATCCTGCCGGTGGATGTCTATATCCCGGGCTGCCCGCCGCGACCCGAAGCCGTGCTGGCCGGCATCACCGAGCTGCAGCGCAAGATCGGGGAGGAGAAACCCGCCCGTAAAGTCTTCGGACTGGGCGGCGGCAGCCAGGGGTCTGCGGGCCCGGCTCTGGCAGACGGGCACACCAAGTCCAGGGATACCCGGGGACCGGGCATGAACGGTATTGCCGTTCGGGGTGATTCGGTTTCCCCGCCGGAGTTTTTTGACAGCCGGGCAGACCTGATGTGGACCCCGCCGGCACGAGGCATCTACCTGCCGGATGCGGCCGAAGACATCATCGTCCAGGTGCGCTCCCGGTTCGGCGACGGAATCCGGGCCGCGGAAAACCCTTCGGACATGCTGACCCTGCACGTGCCGGAAAGCCGGGTGCGCGACGTGCTGCGTTACCTGAAAAAAACAGCCGCCCCGCGCTTTGAACGCCTGGAGGATTACACGGCTGTTGACGAGTCCGCCCGGCGGCACCGGGACCAATACCCGGATTTCACACTGGTATTTACCTTGCTGTGTTTTGACCCGCCCATGCGCATGCGCATCAAGGTCGCGCTTTTCGGCGAGTATCCCGAGACCGCCACTATATCCGACATCTGGCCGGCTGCAAACTGGTACGAGCGGGAAATATACGACATGTTCGGCATCCGGTTTTCCGGGCATTCCGATTTGCGGCGCCTGATCATGCCGCCGGACTGGTCCGGCCACCCCCTTCGCAAGACTTACCCGGACCGGGCCACGGAAATGGACCCGTATACGTTCCGCGATGCCCATGCAAGACAGCCCCGGGCCGGGGAGAAGTATTTTGATCCGGATGCGGATGAACACGCCATGGTTTTAAATATCGGTCCGCATCATACGGCAACCCACGGTCTGCTGCGCCTGATCGTTCGCCTGGAGGGCGAAATCATCACCGGGCTGAACCTGGATGTGGGCTTTCATCACCGGGGCGTGGAGAAAATGGGCGAACGCCAGACCTGGCTGCAGTTTATTCCTTATACCGACCGGGTGGATTACATGGCCGGCGCGGCCAACAATCTGCCATATATCATGGCCGTGGAGCAGCTGGCCGATATCGTGGTACCGGAAAGAGCCCGGCATATCCGGGTATTGATGTCCGAGCTGTTCCGAATCAGCAACCACCTGGCCTATCTCGGGATCATGGCCCATGACCTGGGCGCGATGACACCGAATTTCTACACCTTCCGGGACCGGGAGATGGTGCTGGATATCGTGGAAATGATTTCCGGGGCCCGCCTGCATCCGTCCTGGTTCCGGCCCGGCGGCGTGGCAGCGGACATGCCCGCAGGGTGGAAGCCGCCGGTCCGGGATTTGCTCCGGCGCCTGCCGAAAACACTGAAAGACATTGAAAAGCTGACCCTCAAAAATCCCATATTCAAGGCGCGTACAAAGGGACTCGGGGTTTTGCGTCGGGATGAAGCCATTGACTGGGGGGTGACCGGGCCGAATCTGCGGGCCTGCGGCATGGACTGGGATCTGCGCAAGAAAATGCCGTATTCGGGCTACGAGCAGTTTGATTTTGAAGTGCCCATCCACACCGACGGGGACAACTGGGCCCGCTACAAGATGCGCATCGAGGAATGCCGCCAGAGCTTACGGATTATCCGTCAGATTCTGGACGGCATGCCCGAAGGCAGGTACGTCACGGCCGATTACCGGTACTGCGTGCCCGAGCGGAAAGATATGCTAAACGATATCGAAAGCCTGATCCATCATTTTGTCAATGTCACCCGGGGCCCCCGGATGCCGCGGGGCGATTCGTATGCGGCCTGCGAGATTCCCCGGGGCGAGCAGGGGTATTACGCTGTTAGCGACGGCCTGGGTGCAGCCTACCGCATGCGGGTGCGCGGGCCGAGCTTTACCAACGTGCAGGTTTTTGAGCAGATGACCCGGGGCGAGAGCCTGGCCGACCTGGTGGCGGTGCTGGGCTCAACGGATTATACCCTGCCGGATCTCGATCGATAAAGGAGCTTCAACATGTTGCCCGAACAAATCCGAGCCGAACTGGAAATCCGGATCGCGGAGGCAGATCATCCGCAGGAGCTGGCCGTGGATGTGATGCTGGCCTTTCAGGAGGCCGCAGGGTACCTGTCTGAAAGGGCCCTGGAGACGGCCGCAGCCATGCTGAAAATGCATTCCTTGGAAATCGAGGAGATCGCCACGTTTTACACGTTCATATACCGCGAGCCTGTCGGGCGAAACGTGATCCACGTATGCGATAGCGTGATCTGCTGGCTGGACGGATCCGAATCCCTGATGGATTATATCTGCCGGAAACTTGGCATTGCGCCGGGACAGACCACGGCCGACGGTAAATTCACCCTGCTGCCGGCCTGCTGCCTGGGGTATTGTGACCGGAGCCCGGCCATGATGATCAACAGGAAGGTCTACGGCCACCTGAGCCGGGATAGAATCGATGATATCCTGGCCCGATTCGAACGCGAGGAGCCGGCGTAAATGGAATCCCGGGTGCTGCTGAAAAACCGGAAACCCGATCGCATCCTGGACTTGGCGGAATACCGGGCATCCGGCGGGTATTCGGCCGCTGCGGAAATGCTGCAGACCGGGCGCCCGGCTGATGTCCAGGAGGCGCTGGAAGCCGCCGGCCTGCTGGGGCGCGGGGGCGCGGCCTTTTCCATGGGGGTGAAGCTCTCCACCGTTGCGGAATATGCGCCGTTTCCCAGGTACATGGTCTGCAACGCGGACGAAATGGAGCCGGGCACCTTCAAGGACCGGGTGCTGATCCATACCAGCCCGCACCTGCTCATCGAGGGGATGCTTCTGGCCGCGTTTTCTGCACGCGCCGAACACGGCATCATATTTATCCGGCCCGAGTACGAAAACGCCGCCCGGATCCTGGAACGGGAGGTCGCCCTGGCCCGGGAACAGGGCCTGCTGGGGAAAAATATTTTCAATTCCGGGTTTGATTTTGACATCGTGGTGCACAGAAGCGGCGGCCGTTATATCTGCGGCGAGGGCACGGCTTTGTTAAACGCCCTGGAGGGCAAACGCCCCAATCCCAGAAAACCGCCGCCATATCCCACGGTCAAAGGCTTGTGGCAGCTTCCCACGGTGGTCCAGAACGTGGAAACCCTTTGCTTTGTGCCCCATGTGGTCCAAAACGGGGCCGAGTGGTTCCGGAACCTGGCTGCAGGCCCGGATGAGGCAGGCACCAAGATTTATTCCGTCTCAGGCCGGGTCCGGCGGCCCGGGTGCTACGAGCTGCCCATGGGCACTGCGTTGTCCGAGATCATCGAGACCCATGCCGGCGGCATGGCGGGCAACGGCCGGTTTAAGGCATGCCTGCCCGGCGGGGCCTCCACCCGGTATATGCCCGAATCCATGTATCACCGGGAAATGGGATACCAGAGCCTGTCTGATGCCGGGTTCCGACTAGGCACGGCCGCGGTCATGGTGTTTGACCATTCCGCCTGCCTGGTGGGCGCCACCGTGAACCTGCTTGCGTTTTTTGCACGGGAATCCTGCGGCTGGTGCACCCCGTGCCGGGATGGACTGCCGTATCTTCACGATCTGCTCCGGCGCATTGAAAACGGGCAGGGCAGGGCGGAATTCGTGCCCATGCTCCGGGAGATGGCCGGGCAGATGGGGCTTGCCTACTGTGCATTTGCCCCGGGTGCGGCCGCACCGGTGGAAAGCCTGATCACGTATTTTGAAGACGAAGTCCGGGAGCACATCAAGGCGGGGCGGTGCCCGTTTAGAGAAGCGGAGTGATACGTTTCTGAGGGAATCCGAGGGCTTTGCAAGTAAACTCGAAATCCGAATTTCGGATTTCGAAATTCGGATTTATTGCTGAAACTCTGCCACAGATTTGGTTTGAAATCGATTATTCAACAGAAAGGTTTGGACCTAAAAAACTGTGCCATTATGCCGAAGCTGATCATCGACAACCTGGAAATTGAAGTCCCGGAAGGCACCAGGGTTATTGAGGCTGCTGAAAAGCTGGGCATCTACATCCCGAGGTTCTGTTTTCACCATGCCCTGGGAGCGGTGGGCGCCTGCCGGGTATGCGCGGTCAAAGTCCTGGAAGGGGCGGTGGAAGGGGTGCAGATGAGCTGCATGATCGATGCGCAAGACGGCATGAAGGTTTCCACCACGGATCCGGAGGCCGCGGATTTCCGCAGGAGCGTGATCGAATGGCTCATGCTCAATCACCCCCACGACTGCCCGGTCTGCGATGAAGGGGGCCACTGCCTGCTCCAGGACCTAACCGTAGCCGGCGGGCACAGCATTCGGCGGTATGAGGGCGGCAAACGCACCTATACGGACCAGTACCTGGGTCCGCTGGTTCAGCACGAGATGAACCGTTGTATTCAATGCTACCGGTGCGTGCGGTTTTACCGGGAATATTCCGGGTACAATGATCTGGGCGTGACCGGCATTGCCGGACGGGTATATTTCGGCCGTTTGCGGGAAGGGGTCCTGGAAAGCCCGTTTGCCGGCAATCTGATTGATATCTGTCCCACTGGCGTTTTTACGGATAAACCGTCGCGATATACGGGCCGGAGATGGGATTTCGAGCGCACCCCGGGCGTGTGCATTCACTGCAGCCTGGGCTGCCGGACAACGGTTTCAGCCCGATACAGGCAGGTGGGGCGCATGGAGGGGCGCTTCAGCCAACGGGTTAACGGGGATTTTATCTGCGATCGCGGCAGGTACGGGTTTTATTATGCAGACCGGCCCGGCCGCCCCAGAAGCGGACGAATTAGCGGACAAACCGTTTCCGTGGACCAGGCCGTGTATGAAGCCAGAGATCGCCTGCAGCGCATCACCGAAGAACACGGCCCCCAGGCCGTGGGCGTGATCGGATCAGGCAGAAGCAGCCTGCAGACCCAGTCCGCCATGGTCCATTTGTGCCGCACAACGGGATGGCAGGGCCCGGTATTCCGGAATACCCGGATAACCGGGGCCGCGGCAGATACCGCAGCCTGCGCGCTCAACCCGGAAAACGCGGTTTCCATGCGGGAGCTTGAAACCGCGGACGCGATACTGGCAGTTGGTGCAGACCCGGTAAACGAGGCTCCCGTGCTGGCCCTGGCCATGCGGCAGGCACAGCGCGCCGGGGCGCAGATCACCGCCATTGACCCACGGCCCCTGGAGTGGCCGTTTGATTTCGAACATCTTGCCTGCCGCGCCGAGGAGATAGGAGAAGCCCTGGCATCCGCGGCTGAGCGGCTTTCTGACAGCCGGCGTCCGGTTGTGATCTGCGGCACCGAGATCACGGATGCCGGGATTGTCCTGCAGGCCGCGGATCTGGTCGCTGGCTTGCGCGGCTCCGGCAAGACGGCCGGCCTGTTTTGCACGCTGCCGCAGGCCAACTCCTTTGGCGCCGCCCTGCTGGATGAATGCAATGCTTGTGCGGCAGACCTGGCAGCCCGGGTGGAGGCTGGCCAGATCCGGGCCCTGGCAGTTATTGAAAGCGACTTGTGGCATGATTTTCCCGACCGGCCCCAGCTGGAAAAGGCCCTGGAGAAGCTGGACCTGCTGGTGAGCGTTGATTTTCTGGACACGCCGCTGTTTGAAAAGGCAGACATTGGCATTCCGTCCTTGACCGTGTTTGAAGCCGGCGGCATTTACGTAAACCAGGAAGGCCGGGCCCAGCAGGTCCGGCCCGCACACACGGGCGGCCTGCCGATTACTGTCACCGGCGCGGGCGATCATCCGCCGCGCACGTTTGCACCCAATGTGCCGGGCCGGGACATGCCCGCGGCATGGGTTACTGCTTTTTGCCTGGCCGGTCAAGCGCCACCGGAAACAGATGCGCAGATGACCGCCTGGATGAGGTACAATTTTGCTGTTCTGTCAGATCTGGCACGCATGGATGCAGACGGGGTGCGGCTGTTTGCCGGCGGGAAAACGCCGATTGCACATGAGGCGACAATGCCGGAAAAACCCGAACAATGCCTTGAATTGCTGCTTGCAGCCGCCGTTTTCGGCGGTGAGCCCATGTCGGATTACTCGCAGTGCCTCCGGGAACTGGCGGGTTTGCCCGCGGTGTGGATGGACCGTGCGGATGCGGACAGACACGGTATTGCCGCCGGCGACCGGGTGGGACTGGGTTTTGAAAACGGCGAGGTCTCTTTTGTTGTGCGCATATCCGATCACATGGCCCCGGGGGTGCTGGTGGTGTACCGGCACCCGGATATTGACTGGCAGCCGCGGGCCGGGGACACCCGGTACAATATCCGCGAAGATCGAATCCGAAGGATTGAAAAGGCATAACCATGTGGTTCTGGCTGCTCGGATACCTGGTATTGATGGCCAAGATCACCGCCGTGCTCACCGCGGTGATGGTGCTGGCCGCATACCTGGTGCTGGTGGAGCGCAAGCTGCTGGGCCGCTTCCAGGTGCGCTACGGGCCCAACCGGGCGGGAATTTATGGCATTCTCCAGCCCGTTGCAGACGGGATCAAACTGCTGTTAAAAGAAGACCTAATGCCGGAAGGCGCGGACCGGGCGATATTTCTGGCTGCCCCGGCAGTGGTGGCAATAACCGCGCTTATGATGTTTGCCGTGGTACCCTTCGGGCCGAGGCTTACTATCGGCGGACGCGAAATTCCCATGGTGATCACGGACATCAACGTGGGCCTGCTTTACGTGTTTGCCCTGTCCTCGCTGGGGGTATACGGAGTGGCCCTGGGGGGATGGGCCTCGAATTCCAAGTACGCCCTGCTCGGGGGCATACGGGGCGCAGCCCAGATGATCAGCTACGAGCTGGCCCTGGGGCTGTCCATTGTGCCGGTGGTCATGCTGGCCGGATCCTTCAGCCTGGTCGATATCGTCAACGCCCAGGCCGGGCTGCCGTTTATCCTGGTCCAGCCGCTGGCCTTTGGAGTCTTTCTGATCAGTGCCATGGCCGAAACCAAGCGCATACCGTTTGATCTGCCTGAGGCGGAAACCGAGCTGGGCGCGGGATATCACACGGAATACAGCGGCATGCGCTTCGGGCTGTTTTTCCTGGGCGAATACGTGCACATGCAGGTCATGGGCGCCCTGGTCGCGGTTTTTTTTCTGGGCGGATGGCGGGGCCCGGTTCTGCCGCCGCCCGTGTGGCTGCTGGTCAAGATCGTCCTTGTGGTGCTGTTCATGATCTGGGTGCGGGCCACCCTGCCCCGCTTGCGCTACGATCAGCTCATGAACCTGGGCTGGAAGGTGCTCATCCCGCTGGCCCTGGTCAATATTCTCATTACCGGCGCGTTCATGGCGGCATGACGTAATGCGGGATGATCATCATGGACACGAAGCATATGGAAAATTTTTTGTTTATAAAAACTCAAATGTTGCTTAAAAAGGAATTGGTCGCGTGATACGGGCGGGAATCGACATCATCGCCTCAATTGCCGCAGGATTTTACACCACGGGCAGGCACCTGTTTGTGCGGCCCTTTACCGAATCCTACCCGGAGTACAAGCGGCCGCTGCCCGCGCGCTCCCGGGCCCGGATTATCCTCACCCGGGATCCGGAAGGACGGGAGCGGTGCGTGGCCTGCTACCTGTGCTCCGGGGTCTGCCCGGTCAACTGCATATCCATGCAGGCTGCAGAAGACTCCCGGGGCCGCCGGTATGCCGCATGGTTCCGGATCAATTTCGGCAGATGCATTTACTGCGGGCTCTGCGAACAGGCCTGCCCGACCTCGGCCATTCAGCTGACACCGGATTTCGAACACATCAGAAGGGATCTCCTGGACATGGTTTTTGAAAAGCAGGACCTGTTGGTGGATCACTGCGGTAAGGACCCGGACTATGACTTTTATCAACACGCCGGCGTGGTCACCGGGCTTGCGGGCAAGGGAGACCACATCAGCGAAAATGCGCCGGTCAACACCAGGACCAATATGCCATGAGTGTCTACAGCATTTTCTTTTACCTGATCGCCGCATTGATGATCCTGTCCACGGCCCTGGCCGTGACCCGGAAAAACATGGTGCATGCGGTCTTGTTCCTGGTGATCTCGTTTCTGGCAAGCGCACTTTTGTTTTTCCTGCTGGGTGCTCCTTTGCTGGGCATCCTGGAAGTGGTGATCTATGCAGGAGCCATAATGGTGCTGTTTTTGTTCGTGGTCATGATGATCCGGATCCGCGCAACTGAAGGTTCCGGGTTTCTGCTTTGGCATTACCTGGGAGCCGGCGGGCTCAGCGCATTGTACGTGGCGGCATGCCTGCTGCTGGTCAGGCATTCCGGGCCCGGCACCGGGGCGCCCATGCCCGCGGCTGTTGCGGCTCCGGCCGATTTCGGGCTTTACCTGTTCGAACGCCACTGGCTGGGCATTGAGATCGTGTCCCTGCTTCTGCTCGTGGCGCTTATCGGCGTGCTTCACCTGGGATTGAGCCCTGCGGGGCAACGGTCCGGCAAAGGAGGTCCGTATTGATCGTACCGTATACCCACGTAATTCTGCTGGCGTCACTGCTTTTTTTGACGGGCATGATCTGTACCGTGCTCCGGCGCAACCTGATAATGCTGCTGCTGGGCCTGGAGATTATGCTCAATGCCGCGGCAGTGGCTTTTGTGGGCGCAGGCCTCCACTTGCAGCAAATCGAGGGCCAGGCTGCGGCCCTGTTCATCCTGGCCGTGGCCGCAGCCGAGGTGGCCGTCGGCCTGGCGCTGATCGTCTGTATTTACCGGCAGACCGGCACCCTGGACCCGGAGTGCATTGAATCCGATGTTTGCGAACTGGAATAACCATAGACGCGTGATGGTGGGAATATGCCCGGTGCATCCGTGATATCCGAGACCTGGCTCTGGGCCGGCTGGGCTGCAGCTGCAGCCCCGTTTGCGGCATTCGTCCTGATCCTGTTTCTGCTGCGCAGAAGGCCCGGAGCCGCGGCCGCGGTGTCTCTGGCAGCCGTTGCCACCTCCATGGTGTTCGCCCTGTGCCTGCTGGTCTGCTGTGTTGATATGGAGACGCCCCTGCGCTCGGTGGTGACATGGATGATATCCGGGGATACGGTGATTTCCGCCGGGGTCCATCTTGACGGCCTGAGCCTGTTGATGCTGGCCGTGGTCTGCGGGATCTGCCTTCTGGTTCAGGTGTATTCCCTGGGATACATGGCCGGGGATCCCGGATTTGCCCGGTATTATGCCTTTATGTCGCTGTTTGCCGGGGCCATGATCTTTCTGGTGCTGGCCCCGGGCCTGGTGCAGCTCTACATTTTCTGGGAGCTGGTGGGCCTTTCCTCCTACCTGCTCATCGGGTTCTGGTTTGAAAAATTTTCCGCATCCCGGGCCGGCAAAAAGGCCTTTGTCATGACCCGCCTGGGAGACGTGGCCTTTCTGGCCGGGCTCCTGCTGCTGCTGGTGCGGGGCGGGGTCATGGACATTGCCGCGTTAAGCAATGGTGCTGCCGGGCTTTCTTCCGGGATGATCACGGTATCCGCCGTCCTGATCTTCGGCGGCGTGATCGGCAAAAGCGCCCAGTTTCCGCTCATGACCTGGCTTCCGGACGCCATGGAAGGCCCCACCCCGGTCAGCGCGCTGCTGCATTCCGCCACCATGGTGGCCGCCGGCGTGTTTCTGATCGCACGGATGTTTCCTTTTTTCAGCCAGTCGGATGCTGCCATGACGTTTCTCCTGGCCGTGGGCACGGTGAGCATGCTCATGTCCGCGACCATGGCCATGGTCAGCCGGGATATCAAGCAGGTGTGGGCTTATTCCACCATCAGCCAGCTCGGGTTCATGCTCATGGCGCTGGCCGCAGGCGGGTATTTTGCCGGCGTGTTCCACCTGTTCACGCATGCGGGGTTCAAGGCCCTGCTGTTTTTGTGCGCCGGGATGTTGATCCACGCCTTTCACAGCAATGACATGTTCGTAATCGGGCAGGGCGGGGCCCGGGGGCTGAAGATCCCGATGCTCTGCATGGCTGTGGGAGCCGCGGCCCTGTCGGGTATCTGGCCGTTTTCCGGGTTTGCCAGCAAGGAGGCGGTGCTGGCCACCCTGGTAAGCCTGGAAAATCCGGCCTGGCTGATTGCCGGGCTGGCCGGCGTGTTTTTAACCGCCTATTACACGTTTCGGTTGGTGTTTATTATCGTATTTCCGGCCGGGCGAGGGCAAACCCGGGCCGAAGACCCGGCACGGGGCGTTGCCTATGCTTACGGCGCCATGGCCTGGCCGGTGATCCTGCTGGCTTTTGCCACCCTGGTTTTGGGGTTTCTGGCGGCACCGATCCGGCACTGGCTGGCAGCCGGTGCGGGCGCGCATGAAGCGGTCCACGGACCGGCCTGGCTGGCCCCGCTCTCCCTGGGTCTGGTGTTTGCCGCAATCGCCGTGGCGTGGGTGGAGTTCGGCCGGAAAAACGCATCGCAGACCGGATTCGTCGAGCGCGTGCGGGTTGTAGCGGAATTGTTCGCCCGGCGCTGGTATCTCGATGACATCTGGGGCTGGGCCGTGTCCCGGCTTCTGGACCGGGGCGCTGCAGAAGCCTGCCGACAGGCAGACAACCGCGTGATCGACGGGTTCGTGCACAGCCTAGCCGGTGCGGCGGTGGCATCCGGCCGGGTGCTCGCCCGCGGACACCGGGTGATGATCCAGGCCCGCTTGATGATAATGTTTGCCGTGGTATTCGGCCTGACCTGCATCATGTTGATTTGGGGATAACCGGCGTATGCAACTGCACAGCGCGCAATTCCCGGTACTGAGCCTGATCCTGCTAGTCTGCCTGGCCGGGCTGGCAGCGGTGGTGCTGCTGCCAGCAGAAAAAAAGCAGGCTGTCAAGTATGTCAGCACAGTCTGTTCGGCCGTCACCCTGGGGTTGTCGGTGTACGTGTTTGTTGCCTATGACCGGGCGCTCGGGGGCATGCAGTTTGTTGAACACCTGCAGTGGGCCCCTTCTCTGGGGGTTTCCTATATCAACGGCGTGGACGGGTTTTCCGTGCCCCTGCTGCTGCTCACCGGCATCGTGTTTTTCACCGGCGTTCTGACCATGTGGGAGCACGACCTCCGGGTCAAGGAGTTTTTCGCCATGTTCATCCTGCTGGTCACCGGCGTTTTCGGGATGTTCATGGCCCTGGACCTGTTTTTCCTGTTTGTCTGGTATGACGTGTCCCTGTTTCCCATGTACCTGCTCATCGTGATCTGGGGCAGCACGAACCGCGAGTACGGGGCCTTGAAGCTCACCCTGTTTCTGCTGGCCGGCAGCGCGCTGATTCTGCCGGGCATCGTCTATCTGGTGGCGGAATCGGGCATGGGCACGTTTTCCCTTCCTGCCCTGGTCAATAACGCGGATTTTTCCCCTTTTGCGCAGAAACTGGCGTTTTTCCTTTTTTATGTTGGCTTCGGCATCCTGGCCGGCGTATGGCCTTTTCACACCTGGTCGCCCGCCGGGCACGTGGCCGCGCCCACCGCCGTGAGCATGCTGCATGCCGGCGTGCTCATGAAAATCGGGGCATTCGGCATTCTTCGTGTGGGAATGTTTTTGTGCCCCGAAGGGTGGGCGTTCTGGGCGCCGGTCATGGCCCTGCTGGCCACCATCGGGATCGTGTACGGCGCATTGGCCGGCCTGCGCCAGACGGACCTCAAGTTCGTGATCGGCTATTCCAGCGTCTCCCACATGGGCGTGGTGGGCCTGGGACTGGCCGCCATGACTGTGGACGGGGTAAACGGCGCGGTGTTTCAGATGTTTGCCCACGGCGTGATGACCGCGCTGTTTTTTTCCGCGGTGGGATATATCTACGACAAGACCCATGAGCGGAAGTTTGCCAACCTGGGCGGGCTTTCGCACGTCATGCCCGTGGCCGGCGGATATTTCATCCTGGCGGCCTTAACCGGCATCGGGGTGCCGTGTCTGGCCAGCTTCTGGGCGGAACTGCTCGTACTTCTGGCCGCATTTGACGTGTATCCCGTATACGGGGCCGTTGCGGTGTCCGCCCTGGCCATCAACGCGCTGTTTATCCTCCGGGTGGTGGAAAAAACCTGTTTCGGACCGGTCAACCCGAAATGGGAGCACCTGCCGGATGTTTCCTTTGGCCTTGGCATGCCGCGGCTGGTGCTGGCCGGGGTGATCGTGATCTTCGGGATCATGCCGTTTTTGATGTATGAAACCATTCAAAGCGCTTCCATGCTGCTGATAAGCGGATTGCCATGACGAACTGGACCCTGTTTGCACCGGAACTTTTTATGCTGGCCGCTGCCGGGCTTTTCTTCGTCCTTTCCCTGTCCCGGCCGCAGCCTGCGCGCGATTACGCCGTGGCCAGGGTTGCCGCGGCAGTGGGCCTGTCCTTGACCGCGTGGGCCGTGGGCGCCGAGGGGGTGCTGTTTGCCGGGACATACCGGGTGGACCTGTTCTCCCAGGTGTTCAAGGTGCTCATCACCACGGGGTTTTTCCTGGTGATCTGCCTGTGCGCCGAACTTTCGGGCGTGGCCGACAAGCGGCACAGCGAATTTTACCTGCTGCTGGCGGTCTGCACCCTGGCCCTGATGCTGCTGACAAGCTGCGTGCACCTGCTGGCGATATACCTGGCCCTGGAGCTTTCCAGTTACAGCCTCTATATCCTGGTCTGCCTGCGAAGGGGCCGGGAAAAGGGACTGGAATCCGGGTTGAAATATTTTATCATCGGCGCTTGTGCCTCGGCGCTGATGCTTTTCGGGTTTGCACTGCTCTACGGCACTGGCCTGAGCCTGCATTTGGCGGATCTGGCCCGGGAGCTGCCCGGCCGTATCCATGAGCCGGTGGTGTTGATCGGATTTGTGCTCGGCCTGTCCGGGTTTTTGTTCAAGATTGCGGCTTTCCCGTTTCACTTCTGGGCCCCCGAGGTCTACGAGGCCGCCCCGAACCAGGCGGCCGCGTATATCGCCACTGTCTCCAAGGCAGGCGGGATTGCCGTGCTCATGCGGATAACAGCTGCTGCCGGCGCAGGCGGGGATCAACTGGTCGGATTTCTTATGGTGGTGTCCGTGGCTTCCATGACACTGGGAAATCTGGCCGCCATTGCCCAGCAGGATCTAAAGCGCCTGCTGGCGTTTTCCAGCGTGGCACATGCCGGATACGTGATGATCGCGATTTTGAGCTTCAATGCCATGGGCCTTTCCAGCGGCGTATTTTATGCCCTGTCCTTGCTGGTGATGAAACTGACCTGTTTCATGATCGTGATCCAGGTTTCGTCCGGGGGAAGCAATATCAAAATCAACGACCTTGCCGGGCTTCACATCAGGGCCCCGGTGCTGGCCGCGGCCCTGATGCTGGCCCTGTTCGGCCTTGCCGGCATTCCGCCGACCATCGGGTTTACGGCCAAGCTGCTGGTTTTCACCGCTGCCGTGGAAAGCGGGTATTTATGGCTGGTGATCGTGGCCATGATAAACGTGGTGATTTCCCTGTACTACTACCTCCAGGTCCTGAAGGCGGCCTATTTTCTGGAACCAAAAGAAAGCGCGCCGCCGGTCCGGGTCCCGGCTTCTCTGAATTTTCTGGCCCTGGTGTTGATTTTCCTGACGGTTGCCGCAGGCATTTACCCCCGGCCGTTTATCGCCGCAGCCCAGGCCATGACTTTCGGCATTATCGGGTAGTGCGGTTTTTTGGGGGAATCTTTGCGGTTGTAAAACCGGTTTGTTTTCATTATACGTGATCACTGAAATGATTGTGCAGGCCTGATTTGAACTGCGAAACACATGAAGTTGATGTTTTTGCATTTTCTTCTTCGTGGTTTGATTTCAGAAAACCCGTTTTCTTCAAACGCACAGGAGCACCAACATGATCCAAACCCGCATCACCGATCTCTTTGGCATTGAAAAACCCATAATCCAGGGCGGGCTCATGTGGATCGCCCGGGCCGAGCTAACGGCCGCGGTGGCCAATGCCGGGGGCATGGGGTTTATGACCGCGCTGACCTTTCCGGACCCCGAGGACCTGCGCGGGGAAATCCGCAAATGCCGGCAAATGACAGACAAACCCTTTGGCATCAACCTGACTTTTCTGCCCACGCTTACCCCGCCGGACTACCCGGGCTACATCCGAGTGTGCATTGAAGAGGGCATCGCGTTTATCGAAACCGCGGGCAGAAACCCGGAGCCATATATGGAGCAGATCAAGTCTGCCGGCATCAAGGTGCTGCACAAGTGCACCTCGGTGCGGCACGCCCTGAAAGCGCAGAAAGTCGGGTGTGACGCCATCGGCATTGACGGGTTTGAAGCCGCGGGCCATCCCGGGGAAGATGATGTCACTTCCCTGGTTCTGGTGCCCCGGACCCGGGATGCCGTGGATTTGCCCCTGGTGGCTTCCGGCGGGTTTGCCGACGGCCGCGGTCTGGCCGCAGCCCTGGTGCTCGGCGCGGATGCCGTGAACATGGGCTCCCGGTTTGTGGCCACCCGGGAAGCACCGGTCCACGAGAATGTCAAAAATGCCCTGCTGGATCACAGCGAGCTTGATACCCGGCTTATCATGCGCACCCTGCGAAACACCGAGCGCGTGATTGCCAATCCGGCCGCGGACAAGGTGCTGGAAATCGAGGCAAAGCCGGGCGAGACAAAAATCGAGGACATCGTGCCCTACGTGGCCGGCCGGGTGGGAAAGGAAATGCTTGAACAGGGCGACATGGCAGCCGGCACCCTGTCCGCCGGCCAATGCATGGGCCTGATCCGGGATATTCCCGGCGTAGAGGAACTGCTGGAACGGATCGTGGCGGAAGCTGAAAAAGCGGTCCGGGAGAAGTTTGCCAAGTCCCTGCGGTTTTCGGGATAGACCGCTTCGTATTTGTCTGTTTTCGTGTCGGATAAAGTCAGAGAATCATAGGAAAAACAAAGACTTTTCATTTGAAAAGAAATGCTTGTTCTGGTACCAGCATGCAAAGGCTCAATTAAACAGTTAACACCAAAAGAGAGGGGCGCAGAAAAAATGAAAGGATTCTTGTTCTGGATCGGATGTTGTGTGACGGGGATTTTGATTGCGGTTTTTGCCGTATCCGGCACACCGGCGCTTGCGGATGCAGCCGAAGTAGGCGGTGTCACCCTGCCCGACGAGATCGAAGTTGCCGGGGAAAAGCTGGTTTTAAACGGCGCCGGTGTGCGGGAGAAATATTTTATCGGTGTGGACGTGTATGCCGCCGGGCTGTATCTCAAAGAACCCAGCGCGGATGCGGAACGCATCATTGCAGCAGATGAAACCATGGCGCTGAAAATTCATATTCTTACCGGCATGCTTGATTCCGAAAAATTTACCGAGGCCACCCTGACCGGTTTTGAGGAGTCCACAGACGGTCACACCGCGCCCATCCAGGACGAAATCGATTTACTTATCACCGCCTTTGCAGAAGAAATTAACAAGGGGGATGCCTTTGACATCCAGTACATCCCCGACGAGGGGGTCAAGGTCTTTAAGAATCAAAGAAGCAAGCCGGAAGTGGTGGTCCCCCCGGGCATGCCGGTAAAAGAGGCGCTTTTCGGCATATGGCTCAGCCACAGATCGGAAAAGCATCTCCAGGAATTGAGAAAAGACCTGCTCGGCAAGTAGTCTGCGGAAATTCCGGCAATTATGCTGCGTTTCCGGACTTCTGCAATTCCATGTCGCGCAGCTTCCGGCGCAGGACTTTGCCGACGGCGCTCTTGGGCATCTCATCGATGAATTCGATAATTTTCGGTACTTTGTAGGGCGCCAGATGCTGTCTGCAGTAGGCGAGGACCTCTTCTTCGGTGAGGTTCTCACCTTTTTTGATTACAATAAATGCCTTGACGGTTTCGCCCCGGTATGGGTCGGGTATACCGATGGTGCACACCTCCAGGATTTTGGGGTGATCAAACAGGACATTGGCGAGTTCCACCGGGCAGACATTGTAGCCGCCGCTGCTGATGATCATGTCTTTTTTCCGGTCCACGATTGTCAGGTATCCCTCAGGATCCAGCCTTCCGATATCCCCGCTGAAAAACCAGCCGTTTTTAAGCACAAGGGCGGTTTCCTCGGGTTTTTTATAATAGCCTTCCATCACTTGGGGACCCTGGATGACGATTTCTCCGGTTTCCCCGACAGGCATTTCCCGGGAGTCGGTTTCCACGTCCAGAATCCGGATATCCGTGTCCGGTACCGGGCATCCCACCGTGCCGGGCTTGACCTTCCCGCCCCAGGGCGTTACCGCGACAATCGGCGAATTTTCGGTTGAACCGTACACTTCGCACAACTCTGCACCGGTCAGTTCCTTTAAGCGTCGAATGGTGTCCTCAGCCAGCGGGGCGGCCCCGGAAAAGAAACCTTTGACGCTTGAAAAATCGATTTTAGCAAAGTCGGGATCTGCCAGCAGGCCCACAAAGATGGTGGCTCTCCTGGGAGAAATGTCGGCCGGTATTTTTTGAGAATCCGAATGTTGTTCCTGGGTTCCGGTCGCGGCACAAGGATGATTTCATTGGCCTGCCAGATGCAGTAGTTCTGAATGGCCGTAAAGCCTGCGGAATGAAAAATCGGAAAATTGCCCACCAAGCTTTCTTCGCCTTTTTTAAGATCCGGAAACCAGGCTGCAAACTGCTGCACGTTGGAAGAGAGGTTGGCATGGGTGAGCATCAGCCCCTTGCTTTTGCCGGTGGTGCCGCCGGTGTAAAGCAGCGCTCCCAGGTTTTCCCACCGGCTTTGATCTTCAACGGCCGTGTCCGGGTAACGGGGCAAAAGTTTCGAAAACGACAGCACATCGGCAGATTCCCGGATACGGCGGTACATGCACCGCCTGACCCAGGGAAACATCTGCTTGAGCGGTACGGGCAGATAGTTGTTGAGGTTGCAGGCAATGACTTTCTCGCTTCGGATTTGTCCCCAAATCTTTTTGATTCTCGGCAAAAGCAGGGACAGGGTAATCAGAATTTTCGCATCCGAGTCGTTTAGTTGATAGGCAAGCTCGCGTTCCGTATACAGGGGATTGTTCTGCACGGTGACTGCTCCGATGCGGAAAATCGCGTAGTTGGCAATCACCGCTTCGGGGATGTTGGGCAGGCAGACCGCCGCCTTGTCTCCGGGATGCACGCCCAGGTCCGCCAGTGTCCGGGCAAATGCGTTTACAAGCCCGTTGAGTTCGGCATACGAAATTTTTCGGCCCATGTAGTTCAAAGCAGATCGGTTTGGAAAAGTTTCGGCAGAGCGGGTCAGGGCGGCACTGAGCGTGGTTTTTTCATAGTCCAGGCGAGTTGGAACCCCCGGCGCATAGGATGCATACCAGATTCTGTCCTCAGCCACGAATGCCTCCTTATTGCGTGGGGGGTGAACTGGAAAGTCGCTGGCTTCTTGTGGCGGCATTTACAGAATGCGGCAGAATGCGTGATGGAATTTTCCGGGGTCCGGGCGCCGTATTTTGTATAATGTCCCGGATTTTTCATGAAAATCAACAAAATTTTTTTACCCGCCCACGGCATATGGAAAAATTACATTATCCTGTACAAACTTTACATTGACATTTACATTATTTCCGGTTATGTTATTTTTTAAAGAATGAAACAGGACCGAAGGGGCCATGCAAAGCGAAATAACTTCCAAACAGCAGCAACTGCTGGATTATCTCCAATCCCATATCAATTCGGCGGGCACGTCTCCCTCCCTGCGGCAGGCTGCAGCAAATCTGGGCGTGAGTCACACGGCCGTGGCCCAGACCTTGGCGCGCCTGGAGGAAAAAGGCTTGGTGCGGCGAGAAGGACGCTACGGCCGGCGCATCCATCTGTTCAACCGGGCCGGACAGCCGGCGGGGTTCCAGCGTTCCCGGGAGGTGCCGGTCATCGGCCGGATCACGGCCGGGCTGCCCATGTATGCCCAGCAGGAATGGGAGGAAAGCATCCTGGTGGATGCCGTAGTATACAAGGACGCCAATCTTTTTGCCCTGCGCGTCAAGGGCGATTCCATGACCGGCGCCGGCATTTTCCACGGGGACCTGGCGGTTTGCCGGCCCCGGCAGTACGCGGTGGACGGGGAAATCGTGGCCGCGCTTATCAGCGGCGAGGAAGCCACGGTTAAGCGGTTTTTCCTCCGCTCCGATCACATCCTGCTCAAGCCGGAAAATCCGGATTACGAACCCATGCGATGCGGGTTTGATGAGGTCCTGGTGCAGGGCAAGGTGATCGGGATCCAGCGCGGTCCCGAGGTCATGCAGAGGTTGTAGCCATGGCCGCATCCGTTGTTCGACCGGATCGCCCGCGTGCGGTGGTGCACCTGAATATTACCGACTTTGCCGTGGCTGTGGAGCGGCTGGCAGACCGCGGCCTGGAAGGGCGTCCCGTGATCGTGGCGCCCGAGGGTGCCGCGCGCGCGCGTGTGTTTGACATGAGCGAGGAGGCATACCAGGCCGGGGTGAGAAAGGCCATGCCGCTTTACCGCGCACGCCGCATATGCCGGGATGCCGCGGTTTTGCCGCCACACCCGGAGCGCTATGAGTGGGTCATGGCCGAGCTGTGCCGGGAAGCTCTCGCCTTTTCCCCGCTTGTGGAGCCCGGGCGGATCGACGGGCACTTCTTTGTGGACATCACCGGCACCAGCCGGATTTTCGGTCCGCCCGCGGATGCGGCCCGGCGCATGTATCGGCACATCCGGCAACGGCTCGGGCTTTGTCCGGTCTGGGCGGTGGCGGAAAACAAGCTGGTGTCCAAGGTGGCCACCCGGCTGGTCAAGCCGGCGGGCGAATATGTGGTCCGGCCGGGCGAGGCGGGTGCGTTTCTTTCCCCCCTGCCGGTGGACCTGCTGCCGGGCGTGGCTCCCGAAGACCTGGCCCGGCTCCGCGAACTCAACCTGCAGCAGATATGCCAGGTCGCCGGCCTGACAGCCGATGAGCTGGCCGTGCCGTTTGGCAGCCGCGCCGGTTGGATTCACGATCTGGTGCACGGCATCGATCCTTCGCCGGTCCGGCCCGCCGGCGAAAAGGCTGCAAAGATCACCGCTTCCTGCGAGTTCGGAGCCGGCGCCAATGATCCAGCCTCGGCGGCCCCGGCCATGTACCGGGTGGCGGAAAAAATTGGGGCGGAACTGCGAAAGCGGGGCAAGGTTGCCCGCAGTCTGGCCATCGCCATTGACTATGCCGACGGGCTGCGCTGTTTCCGCCAGCTTGGCGTGCAACCCCCTTCTGCTGACGACATCACCCTTTTCGAGGTTTGCCGGGCCCTTCTGGACAAGGCCTGGGTGCGGCGGGTGCGGCTGCGCCGGATTTGCGTGATCTGCGCCAAACCGGTTGCCCCGCAGGTCCAGATGGAACTGTTTTCGGGAAATCAGGCGGTCCGGGAAAAACGAGATGCCGTGATCCATGCCGTGGACCGCGTCCGGCAGCGTTTCGGCGCCGGCGCGGTGAGCATGGGGCGGACAATGGCCCCGTGATGGTTCCGCTCAGCGTGCATTCCGGGTATTCTTTCATGCAGGGAACATCCGGCATTGAAGCGCTTTGCCGGCACGCGGCGGCCCTGGGATATGACCGCCTGGCCCTGACCGACACGGACAATCTCTGCGGGCTCTGGTCCTTTGTGAGCGCCTGCCGGCGCGAAGGCCTCCGGCCGGTTATCGGCGCGCAAATCACCGATCCTCAATTTTCCGCCAGCGCGGTGTGCCTGGTCAAAAACGCATCCGGATATGCCAACCTGTGCCGCCTGCTCACTCGGCGGCACACGGATTCGGATTTCGGCCTGAAATCCGCGCTGCCGGAATTGGCAGGCGGCCTGCTGGTGCTCACCGCAGATCCGGACCTGCTTTGCATCTGCCATGATGCGGGCATGGATATCGCGGCCGCCATGCCGGTGCGGCCCGTCGGGGCATCCACCCCTTTGCGGCGGAACGCCCGGCGTTTAAACATTCCGCTTGCCGCCGTGCCGGACAGCCTTTTTCTTCGGCCCGGGGATTTTCCACTTCACCGGATGCTGCGGGCCATTGCCCAAAAAACCGCTCCGGGGCGCCTGGGACCCGGGGATACGGCCCCGAAAGAGGCGTTTCTGGCTTCGCCCGCCGAATACCGGCAGCGGTTTGCCGCCTGCCCCGAGGCTGTGGAGAATACCCATGTTCTGGCAGAGCGCCTCTGCTTTACCGGGCCGGATTTCGGGCGGGTCATGCCGCCTTATGAACACGCGCCCCCGCAAGAGGCGGCCGGACGCCTGCGGCAGGCCGCATGGGAAGGGGCCCGGCAACGCTACGGAGAGATTCCCGAAGCCGTGTCCCGCAGGCTTTCCCATGAACTGGAAATCATTTCCGGGATGGGGTTTTGCGGGTATTTCCTGGTGGTGGCAGACATCGTGTGGCAAAGCCCCCGCACCTGCGGCCGCGGCTCCGGGGCGGCCTCGCTTGTGGCCTATTGCCTGGGCATTACCAATGTTTGCCCGGTCCGTCACAACCTGTACTTTGAGCGCTTTTTAAATCCGGGCCGCGCCGATCCGCCGGACATGGACGTGGATTTTGCCTGGGACGAGCGCGACGACGTGATCTCCGGGGTGCTTTCCAGGTACGCGGGCCGCGCGGCCATGGTGTCCAACCATGTGTGTTTCCAGCCCCGCATGGCGGTTCGCGAAACCGCCCGGGCCTTCGGGCTTACTGATCGGGAGATCAGCCATGTGACCCGGGGGCTGCCCGGCGGGTGGGAGGCCGGGGCCTCCGATGAGAACTGGCTGCAGCACCTGGCCGCACATCCGCGCATGCGGGGTACGGATTTGTCCGATCCCTGGCCGGAGATCCTTTGCATGGCCCGGCGGATTACCGGGCTGCCCCGCTATCTCTCGCTGCATCCGGGCGGAGTGGTGATCACCCCGTCGTGTATCGATACTTACGTGCCGGTGCAGCATGCGCCAAAAGGCGTTCCGATGGTGCAGTGGGAAAAAGACGGGGCGGAGGACGCCGGGCTGGTCAAGATCGATCTGCTGGGCAACCGCAGCCTCGGGGTGATCCGGGACGCCTTGGCCAACATGCGGGAAAACGGCGCAGCGTTCAATGAGCAGGCCTGGATGCCTGAAGAAGACGGCGCCACCCGGGATGTGCTTGCCCGGGGCGAGACCATGGGGTGTTTTTACATTGAAAGCCCGGCCATGCGGCTTTTGCAGCAGAAAACCCGGGTCGGGGATTTTGTGCACCTGGTGATCCATTCCTCGATTATTCGCCCGGCGGCCAACGAGGTGATCCAGGAATATATCCGGCGCCTGCACGGGAGGTCCTGGGAGCCGATCCATCCGCGGATGACCGACGTGCTAAACGAGACCTACGGGCTGATGGTCTTTCAGGAGGATGTGTCGCGTACGGCTGTGGCCGTGGCCGGGTTCTCCCATGCCGAGGCAGACGGCCTTCGCCGGGTCATGTCCAAAAAGGACCGGCAGCGCCATTTGCAGGATTATTATGCGCGCTTTACCGCCGGGGCAAAACAAAGAGGCGTCAATGCGGCAGACATTGAAAACATCTGGCGCATGATCATGAGTTTCAGCGGCTATTCTTTCTGCAAGCCGCACAGCGCCTCGTATGCGCGAGTTTCTTTCCAGGCCGCATATCTGAAGACCCATTTTCCGGCTGAGTTCATGGCCGCGGTGATCAGCAACCAGGGCGGATTCTATTCCACGTTTGCATACGTGTCCGAAGCCCGGCGCCTGGGACTGACCATTTTGCCCCCGGACGCGGAAAAAAGCCCCGTGCGCTGGACCGGCCGGGACCGCACCCTGCGCGTGGGGTTCCTGTCGATCCGGGATCTTTCCCAAACCACCCGGGAGCGCATCATCGGACAGCGCCGCCGCAGCAGGTTTTCTGATGCTGCTGATTTTTTCGAGCGCGTCCGCCCGGATGAAGCCGAGGCCCGGGCCCTGATCCACAGCGGCGCCCTGGACCGCTTTTCCCCGGAAAAACACCGGGCCGCCCTGCTCTGGCAGTTTTCCGCATGGCAAAAGACGCGCTGCCGGCAAAATGCCGAGAGCTCCCTGTTTGCCGATCCCGCACCGCCGGCCGTGCCGGATCTGCCTGCGGATGATCCGCATCAGCTTTTGCGCCGCGAGTTTGCCGTACTTGGATTTTTGTGCGACCGCCATCCCATGTCTCTGATCTCTGAGCGGCTGAAAAATCAGAACCTTGTCAAGGCATGGAATATTGAAAATCACACAGGCAGGCAGGTTCGATTTGCCGGCTGGCTGATTACCGGCAAGACGGTTTTGTCCAAAAAGGGCGATCCCATGAAGTTTGTCACGTTTGAAGACGAAACGGGCATTGTGGAAACCACGTTTTTCCCGCGGGCCTACCACCGTTTCTGCCATCTGCTCGAGCCAGGGCGCCCGTATATGCTTTCCGGCAGGGTCGAGAAAAATTGGGAGGTGGCCACGCTCACGGTGGATGCGGTGGCGCCAGTGTGAATGCATTTTTTCGGGTCCGCAGTTTTGCCAATCTTTCGTATGGCGAAGACAGGGATTCGTTATTACAATTGGATAAGTTAATAAAAAAACCGGAGGATCCTTTTTATATTGCCGTTTCATCCCCCGAAAAAAGGCTGGTAAACACCGGGGCAGGGCGTGGTGAACGGAAGAATTATAAGGAACAATGCGATGTTTCGTAACATCCTTATTCCGCTGGACGGCTCCAGGCTGGCTGAAGGCGCTGTCTCCTGCACCCTGGCCTTTGCCCGGGCTTTCGGGTCAAAGGTCACGCTGCTGCGGGTTCTTGAAAAACCGCAGCATATCGACAGCCCGTATCCGATTGATCCGCTGGATTGGAACATGTCCAAAAGGGAGGTCCGGGCTTACCTGGAGGAACTGGGTTCCCGGTTCGAAGCAGAGGGCATTGCGGCGGAATTTATTTTAAAGGAGGGAGAACCCGCCCGGCGTATTATCGAAGTCATTCGTCAGGCCGGCATTGATCTGATGGTTGTCAGCACTCACGGCAAAAGCGGGCTCAGCGGGTGGTACGCCGGCAGCGTGCTGCAGAAAATCGTCATGCGGGCCCGCATTTCCATAATGCTTGTTCGGGCTTTTCTCCACGGTGACGGGGATCCGTCCGTGCGGTTTCTTTTCAACAGTATACTGGTTCCGCTCGACGGCTCAAAACGCTCTGAGTTTGCCCTGACACCGGCAACAAGCCTGGCCCGCGCCCACGATGCGCAACTCATTCTTGCCCATGTGGTGCCAAGGCCTGAAATGCCTCGCTGGACACAGCAGACCAGGGAAGATGTGGAACTGGCTGACCGCATTGTGGAACGTAATCTTGAAGAGATGGGCAAGCATTTTGAATCGCTTGTCTTCCGTTTGCCGGTTGAGGCCCGTACCCTCTTGGAAACAGCCGATGATGTGGCCGTACGGCTGCACGAACTGGTCAGCCGAAAAAAGGCGGATCTTGTTGTCATGAGCGCCCATGGCTATTCGGGTCAATCCAGGTGGACCTATGGAAGCATTGCACAAACCTTTATTGCCTACGGGACCACACCCCTGCTGCTTGTGCAGGATTTCCCCAAGGACGCCATAGAGCTGACCGAGGCGGAAGCAGCGGCCGCTGAAAAAAAAGGCCACTAGCATGTCGTGGCATTTCGCCATTTCCCCGGCAGGTGATCCGGCTTGGCTTGATGATCGTCTGCGGTTTCAAAAAACCCGGCTTCAGGAAGCCTACAGGCAATTTGCCCGGCAGGCCGACAAGGAATTTAGCCATTCTGCCGCCGCGGAATGGATCCTGGACAACTACCATGTCATCCGGCAAGCCTGGCGGCAGATCCGGGAGGATATGCCGAAAAATTTCTACCGCCAGCTCCCCAAGCTGGATAAACCGCCCCTTAAAGGCAAACCCCGCATTTACGGTGTTGCCCTGGATGCCATTCAGGCATGTCAGGGGGACGTTAAAACCGAGCTTTTAAAAGAATTTCTCATTTCATATCAAGAATCCGCTGTTCTGGATATCGGCGAAATCTGGGCTTTTCCGGTTATGCTGCGCCTCGGCGTACTGGATTATTTAACACTGGCCACGGGAAAAATCCAGAAGGCCGAAGCGCCTGACAAAGACCCTGTGCTGGCGTTTTTACCGGAGCTGGAACCTGTATCAGACGAGACTGCGGTAGCCTATGGGATTCAAAACCTGCGTGCGATTGCAGCCCAGGACTGGAAAGATTTTTTTGAACAGGTCTGCCTTGTCGAGAAGATCCTGAAACAGGAGCCATCCGGGGCTTACGGGTTAATGGATTTTGAATCCCGGGACAGGTATCGTAAAACAATTGAAACACTGGCCGGAAACACGCATTACAGTGAAACGGAAGTCGCCCAGGAGGTGGTCCGGCTTGCCGGACAGCAGGATGCAGAAAACCCTGCCGTCGGGGAATATAAACGGCATATCGGTTTTTATCTCATGGATTCCGGGCGAGGGCTGCTTGAGACGCATCTTGGGTTTCGGCCCTCCATGGGAACTCGCATGCAGCGATGGTTCACCAGGCACCCCGCTTTGCTTTATCTGGGGGCAATCGGAGTCCTGGCCCTGATCATCCTGGCGGCACTAACCGGGTTTGGATACGCCGGTGGGCTCACATGGCTTCAATTGGGATTCATTCCAGTCCTTTTTTTGATACCCGTTATCATTACTGCCTGCTCCCTTATAAATTGGGCTGTTCCTAAGTTGGTTTCCCCGCGGGTACTGCCGAAGCTTGATTTTCAAGACGGTATTCCGGCAGATTGCCGCACAATTGTCGTAATTCCCGCCCTGCTCAGCGACTCGGATGAAATCAGCGCGTTGTTGCGTCAACTCGAACTGCATTCTGTAGGCAATCCGGATCCCGGTCTTTTTTTTGCGCTTCTGTCTGACCTGAACGACGCACCGCAAAAGGAAATGCCCGGTGACCGGGATCTGATTGCACAGGCCGTGGCCGGTATCGAAGAACTCAACAAACGCTATCATCCGGCAAACGATAAAAAGGATGGAAACGCACCTTTTTTTCTTTTCCACCGGGAACGGCTGTGGAATGCGAGCGAAGGCAAATGGATGGGATGGGAGCGCAAGCGGGGAAAGCTCGATGAGTTTAACCGCCTGCTCAGTGGATCGGAAAACACATCCTATGCGGTTCGGATCGGAGAGCTTTCCGTCTTATCGGAAATCCGATATGTCATCACACTGGATGCAGACACCCTGCTTCCGCGTGAATCGTTCTGCCGTCTGATCGGAACCCTGGCGCATCCCCTGAACCGTCTTCGAATCGATGCCCGCACAGGGGAAGGGGTGGGCGGGTATACGATCCTTCAGCCGAGAACAGAGATTCATCCCGTGTCTGCAAATCGCTCTTTTTTTACCCGAATTTTTTCCGGCAGCAGGGGCCTTGATCTTTATTCCACTGCGGTATCGGATGTATATCAGGATCTTTTCGGGGAGGGGATCTACACGGGCAAGGGGATATATGACCGCTTTGCCTTTGAATCCATTCTTTTCAGGCGTATTCCGGATAACGCCTTATTGAGCCATGATCTCATCGAAGGCCTCCATGTCCGCGTCGGCCTGGTGACCGATATTGTTTTGCTTGAAGAATTTCCGCCCAGCTATCCGGTATACACGCGAAGACTGCACCGCTGGGTCCGCGGGGATTGGCAACTGCTGCCCTGGCTGCTGCTGCGCAACCCCCGTCCCGAAACCATTGCCAGGCCCTACCGGCTTTCTCTGATAAGCCGTTGGAAAATCTTTGATAATCTGGTCCGCAGCCTTTTCCAGCCGGCGATGCTTGTTTTGCTGATTTCCATATGGCTTGTGTTTCCCGGCTCTGCGCTGGTCTGGACCTTTTTTGCCTTGCTGGTTTCCGCTGCTCCGCTGGCTGTCGCGATGGGCGTTGAACTGCCCCATCAATTCCGAAACCGGAGATCCCTGAAAGATATCGCCGCCTCCTTTCGGTTAACAGGGCTTCGCTGGCTGTTGATGCTGGCTTTTTTGCCCTACGAAGCCCTGATAACACTGGATGCGATTTTCAGAACGCTTTACCGGATATCGTTATCTCACAGGCGCCTGCTGGAATGGACAACCTCGGCGCAAACCGCCCGGGCGCTTGACCGGAAAGACAGGCCTGTCTGGTTCTGGCAGCAGATGTGGATCGCCCCGCTGGTCTCTCTATGTGTTGCATTTCTGGTTGCAATATTTCACTTCCAGGCTTTTGCCGCCGCCCTGCCACTGCTGGCGGCCTGGTTTTTTTCCCCCCATATGGCTTACCGGATCAGCCGTCCGATTGAATATGAGGGGGAAGTTCTTGAAAGCGGAAAGCGTTACCAGCTGCGTCGTCTGGCCCGCCGGACCTGGTTTTTCTTCGAGCGCTTCGTGGGCCCCGAAGATTGCTGGCTTCCGCCTGATCATTTCCAGGAATCACCACTGGGAACGGTTGCCCATCGCAGTTCACCGACCAATATGGGGCTTATGCTGCTTTCCACACTTGGTGCTTATGATTTGGGATATATCGGCATTTCCTTGCTCTGTGCGCGCCTGCGAAATGCAATTGATTCCATGGAGCAGCTGGAACGGTACCGCGGGCATTTTTTTAACTGGTACGATACGCGGAATCTGAATCCGCTGCATCCGCGATATGTGTCTACTGTCGACAGCGGCAATCTGGCCGCATCACTTGTAGCGCTTCGGCAGGGAAGCCTCGGCCTGAATAAGGCGCCTGTATTGCGGTGGCAACGGTGGCAGGGGCTTCTTGATACGCTTGATGTGCTCGACGATATTGTGGCGCATTTCAAAAAAGAGGCATCTGAAGCAGTCGGCCCGATGCAGGCCCAATGGGACCATATTCGCAGCTGTGTGCTTGCGGTTCAAAACGATCCCAACCAGTGGACAGCGCTGCTGAATCGGTTAGCGGACGCGGAATTCCCTGAACTGGACCGGAGGCTCGAGCTGCTGGTTGAAACCAAAGGGCATCTGCTGAAGACTGCTGATCTCCATAGCCTGCGCCTTTGGGCCGAACGGATTCACTATCATTTGCGCTCAGCACGCCGGGAACTCCGGGAGCTTGCCCCCTGGATTTTAATGATGGATCAGCTGCCCGGGCTTTTGCAAACTGGTAATTTCCACGGGATCGCCGAATGGGAGGCGTTAAAAGGTGCACTGCCCCTCATGCCGATTGTCGATGAAGTGGAGACAATCTGTGAAACCGGGCTTCAACGTCTTTTTCGACTGCGATCGAAAGTAAATGAAATGCCCGGCTCGGCGGATCGCAGCCAGGCTCTGGCGTGGTGCGCACAACTGGGCGAAGGCCTCATGTCAGCACAGAAAAACATCCGCCATCTTTTAAAGGAATCCCGCGAGATCGGCCGTCAGGCAGATGAAATGATTGCAGCAATGGATTTCAGGTTTCTGTTCAACAAGAAGCGTCAGCTTTTCCGAATCGGTTATAATATGGAAGCGGGCGTACTGGACAGCAATCACTATGACCTCATGGCTTCCGAAGCGCGTATTACCAGTCTGGTGGCAATTGCCAAGGGAGATGTCCCCCAGAGCCACTGGTTGCATCTGTCCCGTCCGATGGTACGGGTGGATGACACACAGGGCCTGCTGTCCTGGAGCGGGAGCATGTTTGAGTACCTGATGCCCACCCTGCTGATGCGTGAGAATGAAGCCTCACTTTTGGGGCAGAGCAACCGAGCCGCCATTTTCCGGCAGATTGCCTTTGGAAAGGAGAAAAGTCTTCCGTGGGGCATATCCGAATCCGCATATTACCGGTTTAACGCGGATATGCACTACCAATACAGCGCTTTTGGCGTGCCCGGCCTTGGATATAAACGCGGACTGGAAAATGATATGGTTATTGCCCCCTATGCCTCTTTGCTGGCGCTGCCGATTCGCCCGAAGGCCGTGGTGGAAAACCTTGAAAGGTTTGCCCGGGAAAAGGTTCTGGGCGATTACGGTTTTTACGAGGCCGTGGACTATACCCCCGCGCGCCTGCCACTTGGAGAAAAAAAGGCTGTGGTCCAATCCTTTTACAGCCATCACCAGGGAATGATTTTCCTGTCTCTGCTCAATTATCTGGATGATTGGAAAATGGTGAATCGTTTCCACGGTGACGCCCGGATCCAGAGCGTAGCATTGCTGCTCGAAGAGCGTTTGCCGGAATCGGCGCCGCTTGAAAGGCCCGAGGAGCAGGCGGGGATATGGAAAGGTGAAAGACAGGAAAGGGTCGCGCTGGATTCCTGGTCCGTGCCGGTGCATGCCCCCTTTCCACAGGTTCACCTGCTTTCAAACGGGCAGATGCAATCATTTATTACCAGTGCAGGCGGGGGATTCGCCGCACTGGAAGATATCGGCCTGACCCGGTGGCGCGCCGATACAATTCTTGACAATTCCGGGACCTGGATCTATGTCCGCGATCAGGAAAATGATGCACTGCGCTCTGCCACTTATCAGCCCGCCGGCATGGCTGCAACGCATACCGAGACCCGGTTCTGGCCTCACAAAGCTGATTTCCGGACCACTTTCGAAAACATTGTCATATTCACTGAAATCACTGTCCCGCCGGAGGATGCAGTTGAAATCCGCCGGCTCACCATAACCAACCAGGACGACCGGGTACGGCGCCTGTTTCTGGCTAGCTATGGAGAAGTCGTTCTTGCCCTGCCCGATGAGGACCGGCGCCATCCGGCTTTTAATAAATTATTTGTTGAGGGCCGCTATCTGAGCGAATGCAACGGACTTATTTTTCAGCGCAGATTGCGTTCAGCCGAGGAATCTCCAATTTTCCTGATACATGGACTGACGCCGCCGGCGGGCATTGGGGTGACCGGTACGTATGAGAATGACAAGTCCCGGTTTATCGGCAGAGGGCGGACAATCCGCAATCCGGTCTATTTTACGGACAGCGGATTTTCCTCGGTCGGGAAAGCCCCCTTGAGCCTGGACCCGATTATGTCCGTTGGCCAGGAGATCGAATTGGAGCCGAATCAAACAGCGCGTATCGCATGGTTTACCCTGGCCGACAGCTCCCGCAGTCAGGCCATGGAAACGGCCAAACGCTATCAAAAGTGGGCTGTCGTTGACCGGGCATTTGATGATGCCGAAGCCCAAAGCAGACACGAGTTTCGCCGGCTGGAGCTGACTATCCCGGATCTTGCACTTATGCAGAGCCTGCTTTCGGTGCTGCTTTATCCGCATCCCGCCCTGCGGGCGGATCCAAAAACATTATCAGCCAATACCAAAGGGCAGTCCGGACTCTGGCCGCATGCAATTTCCGGCGATTATCCCATTGTCTTGGTTCGTGTTTACGATGAACAAGGTGTCAGCCTTGTTCAGGATCTTCTTCGCGCCCATGCCTACTGGCGCAACCGCGGCCTCAAGATCGACCTGGTCATTTTGAACATGAAGGAAACCGGCTATTCCCAGGAAGTCCAGGGACAGCTGCATCGATTGCTCATACGGACCAACAGCGATGCATGGCTCAACCACAGAGGCGGTATTTTTCTTTTGCGCGCCGATCAGATCGGGGAAGCCGATCTGATCCTTTTGGCTACTGCTTCACGGGCAATACTTGACAGTGAAAAGGGAACGCTGGAGAGTCAATTGGCAGATATTTACATCGAGCCGGCCGTGCTTCCGGATTTCATACCGGCAGTCACCCTTTCGGAGAAACAGGTTTCAACACCCGGGATTGCGCGGCCGGCGGATCTTTTGTTTGACAACGGGCTTGGGGGATTTACCGCAGATGGCCGGGAATATGTGATTTATCTGGAACCGGGCAGTACCCCGCCCGCGCCATGGATCAACGTGATTGCAAATCCGGATTTCGGATTCATGGTTTCCGAGAGCGGAAGCGGCAATACCTGGGCGATTAACAGCGGTGAAAACCGTTTGACCCCGTGGCACAATGATCCGGTATCCGATCCTTCAGGTGAAGCGCTTTATCTGCGCGATGAAGAGACCGCAGAGGTTTGGTCGCCCACCCCGCAGCCGGCGGGCGATGCCAAACCGTACCTGGTCCGTCACGGAGCCGGATACACTGTTTTCGAACATCACAGTCACGGTTTCCGACAATGGGTACGAATGTTTACACCCGTCAAAGATCCGGTCAAAATCATTCAGCTCCGCCTTGAAAACACGGAAAATCATATCCGCCGGATGACTGCCACCTATTACGCGGAGTGGGTGCTCGGCGCGGACCGGGAAACCATGCAGCCCTATGTTGTGACGACACACGACGACGAAGGGCAGGCGCTGCTGGTACGGAATCCCTATAATACCGAATTTGGCGATCGGGTCGCATTTTTGTCCGCGGACACCGCGCTTCAGGGCTTGACGGCAAGTCGCTCCGAATTTCTGGGCCGCATGGGCGGCTACCGCAGGCCCGCGGCACTCGGGCGCATCGGTTTAAACGATACGACCACGGCGGGGATTGATCCCTGCGGGGCGGTTCAGGTTCATATCAACCTGCCTCCCGGAGAAGTGCGGGAGGTCAATTTTCTGATAGGGCAGGGCGCAGATCGGGAAGATGCCCAACGGCTGGCCGGCAAATACCGGAGCAATGGCCAAATTGACAAAGCCTGGGGCGAAACGGCCGCTTTCTGGGAGGACCTGCTGGGTGCGCTGACAATTGAAACACCGGATCCGGCCATGGACCTGATGTTAAACCGGTGGCTGGTCTACCAGAACCTTTCCTGCCGCATCCGGGGACGGTCGGCCCTTTATCAGTCTAGCGGGGCCTATGGCTTTCGGGATCAGCTTCAGGATGTGATGGGCATTTTCCTTCAACAGCCGGAAACCGCAAGACAGCATATTCTGCGTGCAGCCCGCCATCAGTTCGAAGCGGGCGATGTCCTCCACTGGTGGCATCCGCCCTCCGGACGGGGCGTGCGTACACGCATTACGGACGATTTGTTGTGGCTGCCGTATGTAACCGCGCAATACGTGAAGATCACAGGGGATCAATCCGTTTTATCGGAAAATTTATCCTTTCTGCAGGGAGAACCGCTGAAAGCAGAGGAGCAGGAAAGATACGGTCTTTATGAGTCCACCGCAGAAGCATTCTCATTGTATGAACACTGTGTTCGCGCAATCGGCAAAGCCGCCACCAGAGGCAGTCACGGCATACCGCTGATTGGCGCAGGCGACTGGAATGACGGTATGAACAGGGTCGGGATCCACGGGCGCGGGGAAAGCGTCTGGTTGGGCTGGTTTTTGTATGCAACATTAACGGATTTTGCGGAGATCAGCCGGCAAATGGAAGATGACCGGCAGGCTGACAGATTCCGGCAAACAGCCGGGCAGCTGCAAAAACACCTGGAGGCATCCGCTTGGGATGGCAATTGGTACCTGCGGGGATTCTATGACGATGGTGTACCTTTGGGATCGTCTCAATCCGACGAGTGCCGGATTGATTCAATCGCGCAGTCCTGGGCTGTTCTTTCCGGTGGTGCGCAGGATTCAACAAGGCGCGAACGCGCAATGGAAGCGGTTGCAAAACGCCTGGTACAGCATGAAAAATCATTGATTCAACTTTTTACGCCGCCGTTTGACAAGACTTCCCGGGAGCCCGGATATATCAAAGGCTATCCTCCGGGTATTCGGGAAAACGGCGGACAGTATACCCATGCCGCAACCTGGGCCGTGTGGGCGTTTGCGCAACTGGGCCAGGGAGATCGCGCAGAAGCGCTTTTCCGGATGCTAAACCCGGTTTACCACGGCAACACGCCGGAAAAGATTGCCCGGTATGGTGTTGAGCCGTATGTCGTCTCCGCGGATGTTTACAGTATGCCGCCGCATACCGGGCGCGGAGGATGGACCTGGTATACCGGGTCCGCGGGATGGATGTACCGCCTCGGGCTGCAGGCCATTCTGGGGTTTTGCCGCGTAGGAAATGTGCTGCGGATATATCCCTGTATCCCGAAGGACTGGCACGCGTTTAAACTGACCTATCGTTATGGAAAATCTGTTTATCATATTCACGTCACCAATCCGAACCGGGTCAACACCGGCGTTGTACAGATCGTGCGAAACGGGGAAGTTCTGCCGGGCGGGGATATTGTGCTTGTGGACGAAAACCGGGAGTACCAGGTGGAAGTTGAAATGGGCTGATGTCTGCGGGAAACAGGCAATCGCTTCGTGCCTAACGTGTTTCGGATAAGGTTTTTGTAATTTTTTGTGAAACCGGATCGGTATGCTTACCATAGGAAAGAAAGCCGAAGGTTTTTAAATCCGGATCAAAAGGAGGAGAAAATGAGCCTGCAGGACAAACTCGACGCCCAAAGACAGCAGCTCGAATCCGCCGCACCCAGCGAGGCAGTGGAAATCATGCACAAGGCGACTCAGGAATTGCAACAATCCGGTATCCTCAGTCAGGTCAAGTCCTTGGGAGACACGGCGCCGGATTTTTCCTTGAACAATTACGGCGGAAAGACGGTCAACCTCTCGGAAAAACTGGAAAACGGCCCGGTGGTGCTCGGATTTTATCGGGGCGGGTGGTGACCGTTCTGCAATCTGGAGCTGGAAGCTCTGGAAGCGGCGCATCAGCAAATCAAGGAAGCAGGGGCTTCGCTGATCATGATTTCCCCGCAAAGTGCGGAAGCCTCCCGCCAGTTTGCCGAAAAAAAAGGGCTGACAATGGAATTGCTGGTGGATTCGGCAAACCAGGTAGCCGCGAAATACGGGCTGGTGTACACGGTGCCCGATGATCTGAAAAAAGTATATCAGCAGTTCGGCATCCACGTGAATAAAAACAATGATGACGGTTCCTGGGATCTTCCCGTCTCTGCCCGGTATATTATCGATACGCACAGAACGATCCGCTATGCCGAACTCAGTGCAGACTACACAGTCCGCCCGGATCCGGCCCATACCCTTGAGGCCCTGAAAGACATGAAAGCATCTTCATGACCGCAAATACGACCGGCGTCCGGATGATTCCCAAGGCAGGCCATCGGAATCCGCCAGATGGACAGGAGGCACAATGAGCTATACCGGACCGTTGAGCGCCCAGTATATGGAAACCATGTACGAGCGCTGGAAGAGCGATCCGGATGCCGTGGGTAGGGATTGGCAGTTCTTCTTCCAGGGCTTTGAGCTGGGGCGCTCCGAAATGCCGAAACCGTCTGAATCGGAATGCGAGCCCTGTGACGCGGAATCGGTAAGAAAGCAATCCAGAGTCGAGGCCCTGGTTTATCGCTACCGGGATATCGGGCACCTGCTTTCGTGCCTTGATCCGCTTGCAGCATGCCCCACAGATCATCCCCTGCTGAAACCCGGGGCATTCGGCCTCACTGAAAACGATATGAATCGCCGGTTTTATGCTCCGGGGCTGCCGGAAAACCTGGATTCGCGAATAACGCTCAGAGAGCTTGTCGATCATCTGCGCCAGACGTACTGCGGATCCGTGGGCGTGGAATACATGCACCTGCAGGACCCGGATGAGCGCAGGTGGCTGCGGGAAAAAATGGAGTCGACCCGGAACAGGCCCGAAGTTGCCCGGGAAGAAAAGCTCCGGATTCTGCGAAAGCTCACCGAGGCAGCAGGTTTTGAGCAGTTTATACACCGCAAATATCTTGGCCAGAAGCGTTTCAGCGCCGAGGGCGCGGATGTGATGATTCCGATGATGGATGCCCTGTTCGTCCATAGCGCCGAAACGCACGGATGCCGGCAGATCATGCTCGGCATGACCCACCGGGGACGGCTGAACGTGCAAACAAATCTGCTAGATAAACCCTATGCGGCCGTGATCCGGGAGTTTGAAGACCAGCACAATCCGGAAGCACAGGTTGGCGCCGGGGATGTCAAGTACCACCAGGGTTTCCGCGGGCGTATCACCACATCCGGTGGAAGACCGCTGGATGTGATCATGGCGGACAATCCCAGTCACCTGGAATCGGTTAACCCGGTGGTCGAGGGCATGGCCCGGGCGCGGCTCGATGTCCTGGGACCGCAAACCACCCGTCAGGTGATGCCCCTGCTGCTGCACGGTGACGCGGCTTTCTCCGGCCAGGGCATTACCGCAGAAACACTAAACATGTCCCAGCTTGACGGGTATTTTACCGGCGGGACCCTTCATATCGTGATCAACAACCAGATCGGCTACACCGCCCTGCCCGAGGACCTGCGGTCCACCCGCTATCCCACGGATATGGCCAAGAGCCTGATGATTCCCGTTTTTCATGTCCACGGCGAAAATCCGGAGGCGGCCATGCATACCGTGAAGCTGGCATGCGACTACCGGATGGCCTATGGCAAGGACGTGGTCATCGACCTGGTCTGCTATCGCCGCTACGGTCACAATGAAGGCGACGAGCCCTATTTCACCCAGCCGCAGATGTATGAGCGAATCAAGGACCGGCCGCCGCCGGATCAGCTCTACGCGGACCGTCTCAGGGAAGAATCCTTGATCGACGACGAATCCATAGAAAGTATGCGCGAGCAGAACCGCCAGTGCATTCAGGCGGCCTATGATCAGGCAACGCAGAAACAACCACAGCAGGGGGGTGCTGACGACGGTCCGGAAGACAGAACATCAGAACCGCAGTCCTTGAAGGAAACAATCCATGCGGATATCCGGGTAGATGCGGATTTTCTCGAAAATCTGTCGGAAAAGCTCAATTCCGTTCCGGAGGGTTTTCAATTGCACCGCAAGTTGGAAAAATTGACGGAAAAACGCCTGGCTGCCGTAAAAAGCGGTAAAAATATCGACTGGGCCAATGCCGAGGCCCTGGCATTTGCCGTCATTGCCAGCCGTGGGATACCGGTTCGTCTTGCCGGGCAGGACAGTCAGCGGGGAACATTCAGCCAGCGCCACAGCGTGTGGTTTGATACGACCACCAGCCGGCCGTATGTGCCCCTCAACCATGTGGCCGAAGAACAGGCGGGTTTTGAGTGCATCAACAGCCTGCTCTCAGAGGCCGGTGCCCTTGGATTTGAATACGGATATTCGCTGATCCGGCCAGATGCGCTGACGCTCTGGGAGGCCCAGTTCGGTGACTTTGCCAACAATGCCCAGGCCATCATCGATCTCTACATTGCCAGCGGAGAAGCCAAATGGGGATGCCGGAGCGGACTGGTGCTGCTGCTGCCCCATGGCTATGAGGGGCAGGGGCCGGACCATTCCAGCGCACGGATAGAAAGGTTCCTCCAGCTCGCTGCCGAAGAAAACTTCTTTGTGTGCAACCCGAGCACACCGGCGCAGTATTATCACCTGTTGCTGGGCCAGGCGGCAGGAAAAATCCGAAAGCCCCTGGTAATTTTCACGCCCAAAAGCCTGCTGCGGCATCCGGAGGCCGTATCTGCGCTCGATGACCTGGCAGCCGGCGGGTTCCAACAGGTTCTGCCGGATACCAAAGCGCCCGTGAAGCCGGAGCGGGTAGTTTTTGTATCCGGGAAACTGGCTTATGAACTGTTTGCAGCCCGCCGGGAGGCCGGGGAGAAAAACGTGGCGGTCATCCGCATCGAGCAGCTCCATCCCTTTCCCGCAGAAGCCCTTCAATCCGTTATTGCCGGGTACAAAGACTGCCGCGACTGGGTGTGGGCACAGGAAGAACCTGCCAACATGGGCCCCTGGAATTATATCCGGCCTCTTTTTCAAAAAAATTTCTCCCGCACCCCGTCTTATATCGGCCGCAATGCTGCTGCCAGCACGGCGACCGGGTATCACCACGTACACAAGCAGCAGCAAAATGAACTCATCGACCGGGTGCTGACGGGATGAATTCTTAAAATCAGGCATTTCAGCAGGTGGTAGGAATGCATCCGGAACCGCCGGAAAGGCGGAGCAAGTCTATAAGCCTGAAGGAGGCGCCATGAAAGTTGACATTAAAGTGCCCGAGGTCGGTGAATCCGTGAAGGAAGCTCTGCTGGCCGAATGGTATAAATCCGGCGGAGACTCGGTGGAAAAAGACGAGCTCCTTTTTGTCATTGAAACCGACAAGGTCACCCTTGAAGTGCCCGCAGATGAGGGCGGCATATTGGAGATCCTGGTCGAGGCGGGCAAAACCGTGGAAATCGGCAAGGTGGTGGGCCGCATTGACACTGCGGCCGCCGCGCAGCAGCCGGCTGAAAAAGAGGGCCAGGCGATTGGCCGACAGCAAGGTGAAGAAACCGCATCTGCGGCGCCCGCACCCGAAAAAAAAGCTGCGGCGGAACCGGCGCGCAAAGAAGAGACCCGGCAACAACTTGCTCAGGAGGCAGCGGCAGAAGATGAAAAAAAACCTGTATTGCCGCCTTCTGTCCGCCGGCTGATCAGTGAGAAAGGGGTGGATGCCTCGAAAATCAATGGCACCGGACCCGGCGGCCAGATCACCAAGGGCGACGTGATCGCCCATCTGGAATCGGATGCAGCACAAAAGGCCCCCCGGCAGGAAGAAGCGGCACCGGAGTCCCGGGAATCCCCGAAATCAGGGGAAGACGGCATTGAGGAAAAAACGGCAGCCCCTGAACCGGACCCGGAGGCGGTTACCCGAAAGCCCATGTCTCCGATCCGCAAGCGCATTGCCGCGCACATGCTTGAGGCCAAACAGAACACGGCCATGCTGACCACGTTTAACGAAATTGATATGAGCCGGGCCAAAACCCTTCGGCAACGGTACAAGGAAACTTTTTCCAACACATACGGGGTCGGTCTCGGTTACATGTCTTTTTTTGTAAAAGCCGTGGTGTCAGCGCTGAAAGAATTCCCGGAGATCAATGCCCGCATCGATGGCGAGGAGATCGTTTATCACCACTACTATCATATCGGGATTGCCATTGGCGCGGAAAAGGGACTCGTGGTCCCGGTCATCCGGAATGCCGACAAGATCGGCTTTGCCGAAATCGAGTCCGCGATCGGCGATTTTGCTGAACGGGTCAGCCAAAACCGAATCACCCTTTCCGAATTGGCGGGCGGCACGTTTACCATCACCAACGGCGGTATTTACGGTTCCCTGCTGAGCACGCCGATTTTGAACATGCCCCAGAGCGGAATCCTGGGTATGCATAAAATCGAAGACCGGCCCGTGGCCGCGGGCGGTGAGGTGGTCATCAGGCCCATGATGTATGTAGCCCTCAGCTATGACCACCGCATCGTGGACGGAAAAGATGCGGTTAACTGCCTGCGGCGGATCAAGGAGTTTATCGAAACCCCTGAACGCATGATCATGGAGATATGACAATGGCAGAGCAAACCCGTTACGATCTGGCAGTCATCGGCGCCGGTCCGGGCGGATACGTGGCTGCGGCCCGGGCAGCCCAGCTGGGCATGAAAGTATGCTGTATAGATAAGTTTGAGCGTCCCGGCGGGGTGTGTCTCAATTATGGGTGCATACCGAGCAAGGCGCTGCTGGATTCCTCTGAACACGCTTTTTTGGCTGCCAATCGCTTCAAGGATCACGGCATCTCTGTGGGCGCCCCGGAGGTCGATTTAAAGGCCATGATGAAAAGAAAAGACGCGGTGGTGCAGGCGCTTACCGACAATGTGGCAAATCTGCTCAAAGCCGCCAATGTCGATATGATCCATGGCACGGCGACCCTTGAAAGCGCCGCCCGGGTCAACGTGGAAAACGGATCGGGCAATCAGCGCGTCGAAGCCGAAAACATCCTGCTTGCCACCGGAAGCCGTCCCGCAGCGCTGGATGGCCTTGCGTTCGACGGCCGGTCTATCGTTACTTCCACTGAAGCCCTGGCCTTTGACAAGGTGCCCGGCCGACTGCTCATCGTGGGAGGCGGTTATATCGGTCTGGAACTGGGCTCTGTCTGGTCGCGGCTGGGATCCAGGGTCACCGTTGTTGAGATGACCGATCACATTGCCGGCAGCATGGACAGTCAATTGTCTCGCCGCCTGCTGCGGATTCTGAAAAAACAGGGAATCGACTTTAAACTGAAAACCCGGGTTACCGGGGCAAAAGTTCGCAAAAAGACCGTCAAGGTTGCCATGGATACCGAGGGTGAAGCATCCGAGCAAACCTGTGAAACCGTTCTGGTGGCAGTGGGCCGCCAGCCGCTTACCGATGGACTGGGCATGGCAGACGCCGGTGTACGCACGGATGATAGGGGATTTGTCATTGTGGACGAAAACTTTCGCACCAATGTCGAAAACATCCATGCAATCGGCGACTTGATCGGCGGGCCCATGCTGGCGCACAAGGCCTCAGCCGAGGGCCGCGCGGCCGCTGAGATCATGGCTGGCGGATTCGGGGAGGTCAACTATGACGCGGTGCCCATGGTGATTTATACCCACCCGGAAGCCGCGGCGGCGGGAAAGACCGAAGAGCAGCTCAAGCAGGAAGGCATTTCCTACTGCACCGGGACCTTTCCGCTTACCGGTGCCGGGCGCGCACGCTGCATGGGGGAAACCGAGGGCATGGTCAAGGTTCTTTCCAACCGGAAAACCGACCGCGTGCTCGGCGTGCATATCATTGCCCCCCGGGCCTCGGACATGATCGCAGAAGCCGTGTTTGCAATTGAGTTCGGCGCCTCCGCGGAAGATATCGGACGCATCATGCACGGGCATCCCACTTTTGCAGAAGCACTGCAGGAGTCCGCCATGGTCGCCCGGCAGTGTTCGATATACACGGGATAGCCGGGCAGGGCGGAATCCGGGACATAAGCGATTTATTCCCCGAGATCGGTTTGGATCCGGATTTCTCCGGTTAAGGTTCGATGTACCGGGCACTTATCTGCGATTTCCGCCAGGCGCTGGCGCTGGTCGGCTGTAAGGGCGCCTTCCAAAAACAGGGAAGCCTTGATTTCGTCCAGGTACCCCTTGCGGGTTTCACATGAGCGGCAGTCCTCGGTATGGATTTTCCGGTGGGTCAGCCCGATTCGAATCGACTCCAGGGGCCATTTCTTCCGGTCTGCATACATGCGCAGGGTAATCGCCTTGCAGGCGCCCAGCCCGGCCACGAGAAAATCATAGGGAGTGGGGCCCGTGTTCGTACCCCCGGCGGATTCAGGTTCATCGGCAATCATGCTGTGGCCGTTTGCCAGGATCTCGGTCATGTAACCGGCGCTGCCGGTGCGCACCGACACGCGGCTTTCATCAGCCGCGTCCCGGGTTTTTTGAGGAGTTGATACCGCAATATACCTGCCGGACCAGGTGGCTATGATGGCACCGGTATATCGGGAATCCGCCGGATCGGTTAACAGGTGGTCTGCGGTGTTCAGGGAAAGGAAACTCTTGGGGTGCTTTGCGTGCTGAAATATTTCGGCAGCGTTTTCGATGCCCACGGTATTGTCCACCGGGGAATGCAGAATCAGCAGGGCCCGCCCGAGGGATTGAATAAAGCCGCTCATGTGTTCGGCCTTCAGATTGTCGAGAAACTGTTTCTTGATGCGAAAAGGCCGGCCGGCCAATTTGACCTCCGCCTCGCCTTGCTCTTCGATTTCCTTTTGTGCGCCGGTGAGGTGCTTCATGACGTGGTCCGTTCTTGCCGGGGCCCCGATTACCGCCACGGCCCGCGCGGATTGAATTTCAGCCGCGGCCTGGATCACTGCGGCCCCGCCCAGGGAATGCCCAACCAGGATCTGCGGGGAACCGTAATTCTCCGTCAGGTATTGTGCGGCATCGACTAAATCACTGACATTGGTGGTAAAGTTGGTATCTGCAAAATCGCCTGCGCTCTGACCGAGCCCCGTGAAGTCAAATCGGAGTACCGCGATGCCTTCCCTGGTAAGTGACCGGCTGATATTGGCAGCGGCTGTCAGGTTCTTGGTGCACGTAAAACAGTGGGCAAAAATGGCATAGGCACCCGGCCGGCTGTCCACCGGCAGGTCAAGCCGGGCTGCCAAGCGATGGCCGTGGCGGTTTGAAAAGTGCAGCTGTTTGAAATTCATATCACCCTCCTTCTGCTTTAACCTAACACCGGTTTGTCAATTGCGCCAGCAGGCCGGATGCGATGCATTTTTCGAAAAAAGCCATGCCAAAGGCGCATGTGTTTTTATAAATTGACGAAGACGTCAAATCTTGCCATATCTATTCCAAGTCAAGGTGCGTCTTTGCGGTTTGCCATTTGTCCTGTCCAGGGTGGTGTTTTTTATGCATGTTACCCGAATTGGATTGATTTTTGACGGCGGCGTTGGCCGCAGGTATGGATTTTCACGTTTTTCCCGGAAAAAGGAGAATTGCATATGAAATGGATCAAGTGGGTTCTGGGCGGTCTTGCGGTCATTTTGATTGCCGGCGCGGCAGTTGTTTATTTTACCATGCCCTACTGGAATGACTACCGGAAGGACGGGGAACTGGCTGTCGAAGGCTTCCATGCGCCGGTTACAATTTCGCGCGACGGCAAAAACATGGCCTACATCCATGCGCAAAACACCCATGACGCAATCATGGCTCAGGGTTTTGCCGCGGCACAGGACCGGCTGTTTCAGATGCAGCTTTCCCGGCTCTTTTCCCAGGGCCGGATCAGCGAGCTGGCAGGCAAGCGGGCCCGGGACCTGGATTTCCGAATGCGCACCATCGGCATTCACCGGCTGGCCCGAAAACAGGCGGATATGCTGGATCCGGAGACCCGGAAATATTTTCGGGCCTATGTGGACGGAATAAACGCCTTTATCGAAGAGACCCCGGAAGACATTCCCATTGAATTCAAGCTCGCCGGGATCCCGGCAGAAACCTGGACCGTGACAGACTGCCTGTCGATTCTCTATTACATGGCATGGTCCACTTCCGCCAACCTCAATCACGAGGTGGTGGGCCAGATGCTGCTTCAGGCCGTGGGCCGACAGCAGGCCCGGCAGATCCTGCCGGTCAACATCAACCCGGACGATCCGGCAGACGCCGGGGCAACCGCCGAGCGGCCGGCCCAAACAATAGATGTCATTGCCGGATCCGGACGGGCGTGGGCAAAACTGGCCGCGGATCTGGAACATTTTCCGGGAATGGAAATGGCCATGGGCAGCAACAACTGGGTGGCGGGCCCGGGCCTGGCCCCTGGCCCCCGGCCGATCCTGGCCGGCGATCCCCACCTGGACCCGCGCATCCTGCCCGGGGTGTGGTATCCCGTGGGACTGATCACGCCGGAGTTCCGGGCCGTGGGCGCCAATATTCCGGGCCTGCCCGGCATGGCCATCGGCCGCACAGAACATATCAGCATTGCCATGACCAACAATTACGGGGACATGCAGGACCTGTACGTAGAAACCGTGGACCCGGACGATCCAGGCCGCTACAGGGAAGGCGAAAAATCGATTCCGTTTGAGACAACCGCGGAAACGCTCCGGATAAAGGACGAAAACGCCGAAGGCGGTTTCCGGGAGGAAACCATTCAAATCCGCCGGACCCGTCGGGGACCGGTGGTTTCAGACGTGATCCCGGGCCTGGATACCGACCGGGTGATCTCCCTGCGCTGGGCCCCGGCAGAGACAATGCAGCCCGGAATCGGACTTTCCGGGCTCCTGACCGCACGCTCAGCAGAAGCGGTGAACGAGGCGCTTGCCGAAATTCCCATGCTGTGCCTGAACTGGGTGTTTGCTGACACCCGGGGCAACATCGGGTACCGGGCATCCGGAAAACTACCCATTCGCAAAAACGGTGGCGGCAGTTTTCCATACGTGGTGACCGACGATGCGGATAACTGGCAGGGGTGGATCCCGCAGGAAAAAATGCCCCGTTCCGCCAACCCGGACAGGGACTGGCTCGGTACCTGCAATCACAAGACCGTGCCTGCCGACTTTCCCTGGTATTATTCTTCTTATTTTGCCCCGTCATACCGCTACCAGCAGCTAAAGTCCCTGATGGCACGCCCGGGCAAAAAGTCCGTGGATGACCACTGGCGGTTTCAGCGAAACACCAAAAACCGGATGGCCGAGAAGATCGCCCCGGTCATGGCAGATGCGCTCATGGCATATGACGATACCCGGCAGATGGGACAGATCCTTTCAGACTGGGATTTTACAGACGATCCGGATCTTGCCGCACCGGCTATTTTTCAGGCCGTCTACATTGATTTTGCCAGGCGCGCGTTTGTGGATGAACTGGGATCCGAGACAGCCATGACCATGCTCAAGAACTGGTATTTTTGGCAGGAGCGGCTGCAGCGGATGGTTCTTTCCGGGGATTCGCACTGGTTTGATGATAAGCGCACTCCGGATCGGGTGGAAGACCTGGGTACGCTATTTCACGAAGCCGCGCTTGATGTCATGTCAAGGCTGACACCGGAAATGGGGAAAAACCCGGCGGACTGGGCCTGGGGGGATGTGCACACCCTGACCCTTGTCAGCCCGATCCGCCAGGAGGGGCCGGGAAAAGACCTGCTGGGCACCGGTCCCATGCCTATGCCCGGCTCCGGCGAGACCCTCTGCCGGGGATGGTACGATTACGACGAGCCCTTTGGGGTCACCCACTGTGCATCGCTTCGCATGGTGGTGGACATGGCTGATGATGAAAAGATCCTGGCCGTGCTGCCGGGCGGAGTGACGGGCCGGGTTTTCAGCCCTCACCAAAAGGACCAGGTCAAGGCCTACATGGAAGGGGACAAAATGTATTGGTGGTTCAGCGATGCGGCCATCCGGGAACACACCCGGTACACGCTTGAACTTCGTTAAACAGTTATGCGAAGTTGAGCACCATGCTGTCGTGGGGCACATAGGGGCTGTTCGCCAGGCCGGACTTTCCTGCCACGTAACCCGGTACGGCCACACCGGAGGCGAACTGTGCGTAATTGATGAATGTGCGGCCGTCGATGCGCACTTTCATGCCGGGCACCGGCGCCTTTAAGGGCACAATGGCATAGGCGTCGCGGAATTCTTCCTTGAGTTCCGGATATCCCAGTTGTTCGGCTGTTTTTCCAATAGATACTTCCATATAATTTCTTCCCTGGCCGGCGAGATTATGATGATGTGCCCGGCCGATGGATTCGATGACAAGATCCAGATATGTGTTCATGGCAAATCCTCCATATGAAACAGGTCAACCCGTTTTTTCCGGGTATTGAAATTATAATAATGCCGGCATTCCGGAAGTCAATATGGAGGTCGCCGGACTTGCGGCGGATTGAAACGGGGTCAGGTCATCTCTTGATTGTTTTGTCACAAACCCACTGCTTAGCAGCAGGTTCCAAAACTTAAAAAAAGACATTTCATATCTTTTTATTCTCTCGCTTCGCGGGAAAATAAAGCCACCCGCTTTGCGGGTGGTTGTTTACTCCCGGATAAATCAAGAGCTGACCTGACCCTGAGCTTGCTTTTAGAACAGGTTTTCGTCCTTTAACCGGTCGATGATTTCACAGGTGGATTTGCTGCGGTTCATGGTGTAGAAGTGCACTCCACAAACCCCCTGCCGCAGAAGATCCCGGCACTGGTCCACTGCAAAGTCGATGCCTGTCTGCAGCACGGTCTCCTTGTCCTTGTCTGCAACTGCGTCCAGCTTTTCCTGCAGTTCTGGCGTAATTGTGGCACCGCATACGCTGGAAAGGATGTTTATGAGTTTGACCGTGTAGACTGGCATAATCCCGGGCACGATCGGCACCGTGATTCCGGCGGCCCGGCATTTATCCATGAAATTCGTGAAAAATCGGTTATCATAGCAAAACTGGGCCACCACGTAGTCGGCGCCGCTGTCCTGCTTTTTTTTCAGAAACGCGATGTCCTGCTCCAGGCTGGGGGATTCCACGTGGCCTTCAGGGTAGGCTGCGCATCCCAGCGTAAAATCGTAACGCTGACGGATAAACGAGATCATATCAGAGGCATGGGAAAAACTATCCGGATGCGCCGCGAAATTTTCGTCCTTGGGCTGATCCCCGCGGATCACGAAAATGGTTTCAATCCCGAGGTTTTTGTAATTGTCGAGCACTTCTGTGATTTCATCCGGTCCCAGCCCGTATCCGGCAATATATGCGACCGTGGGCAGGCCCTTGTCTTTTGCCAGTTTTTTGATTGTCTGGTAGGATCCGTCCCGGTTGGACCCACCTGCGCCGAAGGTAACCGACATGAAGTCGGGATTTCGATCTGCCAGCTTGTCCACGATGCCGTCAAACTTTTCCGCAGCAGCTTCATCCCGGGGCGGAAAGAACTCCATGGATATCACCGGCGATTTTTTCGCGTAAAGATCAGTCACTCGCATTTTTTTCCTCCTCTGTATTACCGGGTTCATCAAGCCAAAGTCAGCCAAAACGGATCAGTATTTAAGAAAGCACCGGACCTGTCAAGGAATTCTTCAAATTTCCGGATTCAGGGGAATACAGAAGGGATGGGGTGTTGGATGCAAAAATAACACCGGGAAGGGGAGTTTCAGGGGTTCATGCCGGCAGATCGGGATCAATGGTTCCATCCGGCAGCATGTTGTCCGGATGAGGGCGGCCCTCGACCTCCATGCGGTAGCGCATGCAGCGCTGGTTATCGCCCAGGCAATAGTTTTCGATCCATTTGCGCTCCAGCCGGCCCTCTTTGTAAAACCGGCGCATGGGACAGACCGGGTACCATTTGCAAGCGCGCAGAGCGGATCCTTTTTCGGGTTTTGCATCCGGATTCATGATATCAACAAATCTCCGCGTTGAGGGAAAAACCGGGTTTCTTTCCCGCGGGTTCATGCAGGCCGATGCCGGCAGCGGCAAATCGCTGCCGGCAGTAACGATCCATGATGCAGCGGGCCGAAAGCGCGGCCGCGTATTGGGTCAGTTCCGGCACCGAGATGCGCTCGTTAAACCCGCCCAGGTGCGGTCCGGTCATTATGCGGATGTCTTGCTCTCCCTTTTTCATCCCCCGGATTGTCTGCGGGTCAAAGCCCCGCTGACTGAGGAAATCCCGGAATTCCGCCGGGGACATGGCTTCCTGCTCGGCCACCCGAAGGATTTCTTCCATGTGACGGTCCACGCCCATTTCCGCCACCAGCCGGCGGCTCAGCAGGTCCAGGTCGCAGGGCGGGGACCCGGAAAACGGCTGCCCGGTAAATCCTTCATAATAATTGCAAAACACGTCATTGAGCACATCCTTGAGCCAGTTCCGGTCAAACAGGTCCCGGGCGTCAACAGGGCGACCCTGTGAATCCAGGCCGGTGCGCGTTTCGTCGTGATTGCGGCAGTAGCTGCCCGCCACCAGGATCAGGCTGAAAGCGTGCGCGCCGATATGTTCGTAGCGTCTCCGGGCCGGGCCGTCAAATGCGATCAGGTGTTCAAAATCCCGGATCCCGCTTTTGCAGAAATTCGGATACCGGCAGGAGGCCAGCCACTGGTCCAGGCGGCCGCCCCGGTGCCACTGGTAAAGCCCGCGGTCCTCCCGGCGATACCGCTGGACCCGGTTGTGGAAAAGCGGGATGGGCGCGGTGTGGATAATGTCCCGTGAAGCCAGCCGGCCGAAGATATGCGCGCTTCGGCCCAGGATCCTGCGGCATTCCGCCTTTGGCAGCATACCGTCTTTGCCGGGATGATTGGGATAGCAGAAATAACTCCGGTAAACCTTAAATGCGATGGCATGTCGCTCTGCATCGATTTTCAGATCGCCGGGAATCCCCAGGGCGAACGCGCTCAGGCGGTATACAACCGGGTATTGATCCGTAACCGGTTCCGGAACTGCAGACCGGCTTTTGCGTATCTCCCGGAGCTGGGACAGGTACTGCATCCAATAGGCCTCTGATGCCAGTTCGGATACCGGCTGGCCGGGCCGGGCGAATTTCAGCACCAGCAGTCGCCCGGGCGCTTCTTTGATGTCAATTAACAGGCTTCTGCCCATCCACTGCATTTGCCCGGAAAGGGGGGTGCCGGTAATCTCGGACAGATCCAGGACCGATTGCATCCGGGGCGATGGTTTTGGAAAATCCGGGGGTACCGGGGACCCGGTGGCCAGTGGCAGCGCTCCCATTGCTTCTGCCGCAGCGCGGAATGCATGTCCGGTCTGGTCGGACAGGACTCTGGCCAGGGCCGTGCGGGCCTTTTCTGCGGCGCTGTCCGGAGTCGGGTGGCAGAGCATTGCAGCCAGGGCATCCGCGGCTTTTTTAAACAGGAAGAACACCTGACGCTGCCGGCTGTGTGATTTGCCGCACAGCACGCAGCAAAGGGCCGCGGCCGTGTCCAGCTGCACGATTTCCGGATTTTGGGCAATGATATACTGGAGGTTGGACACCTCCATATAGGTGGTGGTAAAGTCGGTTTGTCGGTGCAGCAGATAGGTTTCTGCAGCCGCGCGTTCGTTTTCCAGGTTCCAGGCGTACATGGCGGACCACTATTCGGGGATTAGCTGTAACTCGGCAAGACTTCGCGCCTTTGCTTTTGATTGTTTTGTCGAAAACCCGCTGTTTAGCAACGGGTCCCAAAACTTAAACAGAGACACTTCGTGTCTTTTTATTCTCTCGCTTTGCGGGTGGTTGTTTACTCGTTTCATACAGCGAACGGATGCTTTTCGTCAAGCGGTTTCACCCCATCTCCGGCACGCGGCCGGAGCCGTTTTTCTCGATACCGGGTGTTTTTCGGTGCACGCGATTTTAGCGCTGACGACCATACAGACATGTGGATTTGATGCTGAACTTCACTGCCAGAAAATGGGTCTACCGGTTTATTGACGGGGTGTTTGCCCACCCTCGCCGGATTCTGGGGCTGATCCTGATTATGACCCTGTTTTTCCTTTACTGCTTTTTTCAGCAGACGCACAACAATCATATCCGGGTGTTTTTCGAATCCGATGATCCAAAGTTTGCAGCTTATGAACAGTTCCAGGGAATTTTTGGCAGTGAGGAATTTTCCATTGTTGCCCTGGCGCATGAAGATCTGTTTACCAATCAGCGCCTGGAGATCATACGTAAATTAACCGACGCGCTCAGGCGAGTGGATGGGGTGGACCGGGTGGTCAGCCTCACTAGCGTCGAGGAATTTCACGGCACCGAGGATACCATCATGCTCCGGCAAGTGGTGCCCGACGGGCGGCTAACGGATTCACAGGCAGACAGGGCCAAGGCCCGGGCCCTGGAAAACAGGTTTGTCAATAAGTACCTGCTGACCCCGGATGCGCAGATGACGGCGGTTCATGTGGAACTTGAAGGCATGGGCGAAGACCGGAAACGCAAGACCGCTAATTCGGTTTTATCGGTTTCCGGGCGAATAGCTGGGGATCACTTTAAGGTTTATTGCTCCGGGCCCTCGTTTGTGGAAGTCGAGATGAACCGTTTGTCTGAAAAGGACTTCAAAACCTTTATCCCGGTGATTCTCGTGCTTATACTGATCCTGATGATGCTTTTGCTGCGGCAGATGAGCCTGGTTCTTTTATGTGAAGTCAATCTGCTTGTGATTCTAATATGGGGGGTGGGCTTTTATGTTTTCAGCGGCGAGTCGTTTAATATTATCACCAGCACCATGGGGGCGATCCTTCTGGCCATTGCGGTTGCCGATTCGATTCACATCCTGGTCCATTTAAAGGAGACCGCCCGCAAGCATAACCTGGATGCGGTTTCCGCACTGCGCCGGACCATCCGGCAGGTCTGGTTTCCGTGCCTGTTTACCAGTCTGACCACGGGTGCGGGATTTCTTTCCTTTTACACCAGCGATATCCGGCCGGTAGCCGTGCTTGGTTTGTTTACCGCGATCAGCGTGATGCTGGCCTTTATCCTTTCCATAATGACCCTGCCGCCGCTGGTTTCCCTGATGCCGCAAGTGGTGGGAAGAGCGCTGGATAAGATCAGGTCCGGGCGGCAACCCGGCCGGCAAACAGACGGTTTTTTCCGGGTGCTATTGTGCCTGGGCCGGTTTGCCACCCGGCGGAAATGGTTCCTGTTTTTCGTGTTTGCAGGCGTTGTCGTTCTGGCCGTGCTCGGCATCATGCGGCTTCGGTTCGAAACCAACACCATCAACTACCTGCCGGAAGACAATCCGATTAAAAAGGACTTCACGGTCATTGAAAATCACTTCGGCGGGACCATCCCCTTTGTCATCTGGATCCGTTCAGAAAACGGCAAAAATTTTGAAAACCCGCAAATTCTCAGGCGGATGGATGCAGTTCAGCAAACCCTGGTATCCGAGCACGCGGTGATCACCCATGGATTTTCAATCGTCAACTACCTCAAGGAGTTTAACCAGGCAATCAACGGCAATGATCCGGATGAATACAGGATACCGGACTCCCGTCTTGATATTATGGATGCCTACGAACTGGTCGACCCCGCGGTGCTGGACCGGACCATTTCGATGGATCACAGGCAGATTGCCATGACCTTTCTGTCCACCTGGAAGTCCAACGAGGAAGGCTATCGGTTGCACGCCCGGGCCCGCAGCTTTCTGGAAAACAAGCTGGGCGCAGATGTTTCCTTCCGGATTACCGGGCTTTCCTCTCTTTATCTGTCCATGGACCGCAACCTGCAGCAGGGGCAGCAAAGGAGCTTTCTCACGGCATTTACAATTATTTTCCTGGTAATGCTTTTTGTCTGCAGAAATTTCTGGCTGGCCGTCTTTGCAATGGTTCCCAACCTGTTTCCCATTGTCATGACCCTGGGCCTGATGGGATGGCTCGGCATTCCGCTGGACGTGGCAACGATCATGATCGCCAGCGTCACCATCGGTATTGCCGTGGATGACAGCATTCACTTTATAACCTGGATACGAAGAAACATCGCCTTGCAGCCGGATTCTGAGACGGCCATGGTGCAGACCTTTGCAGACGTGGGAAAGCCGATCGTGATCACCACGCTGATTTTGTTTGCGGGCTTTTTTGTAATGATTCTCGGCGGCATCCTGCCGACCCGGATGTTCGGGATGCTCACGGCATTTGCCATGGTCTTTGCCGTAATCGGCGACATGTTCGTGCTGCCGCCGCTGATCCTGATTTTTAAGCCGGGCCTGCCGCCGCTACCGGCGCACGCGGAAGATGAAAAGCATTGAGATACAAACCTGCAAAAACCGGAATAAACGGATAAAGCATTTGCAGCGAGTTCAGCGGTAATGCGCTTAATTTTACAAATGGTTTTCAATGTTGAAGCATGTGGAAACCCAAAGAGATTATCATTCACGAAAAGATTCAGGATGACCCGGTCGCCAGGGGCATCGCAGAAAAATGCCCGGAAGTTCCCCGCCAATACGTACGCAGTGCAAGGGTAAGCGATGTAAAGGCTGCTTCGAAAGTCCTGGCAGCGGCCGGAAGCGGCATGATGGACCGGATCCGGGCCGGAAAACAGGTGCTTTTTATCTCCCCGGCATCGGGCAATACGGTGGATCGCTTCCACCTGCCGGATACGCGGGTGATCTGCCCGGATTTTGACCGGCTCAAACTGGCATCCAACGGGTGTTTTTATCAATGCGACGGGTGCTACCTGAAATTGACCTATCGAGCGGCATTTCCCTTTATCACGGTGAGGGCCCAGTACGATAAGATTGCCCGGCAGATTGAAGTACGGCTTTCGCAAAGCTCCGGGCCGGTGATTTTCAACAGCGGCGAGCTTGCAGACTCACTGGCACTGGAGCATCTCACCGGCGCCGGGCGCCGGTTTATTCCCTGTATGCGGAAACCATTCAACGTATTTTTCAGCAGGTCCGGCCAGAGCGGATTACCTTGGGCACCCTCCGGTTTGAGGCGGGCTTTTACCATATGCGCCGCACCTTGTTTACCACCGGCCCGGAATTGCCGAGCCTGGTCAGGAACATGCAGCCTATGTTTCCCGCCGGATCCCGGGCCTGCAAAAAGCGGGGCGCCAGCGGAAAATACAGCTTGAACCGGTCTGCGCGCGCTGAAATTTTTTCTTTTGCAGTCAATGAGATCCGAAAGTACTCCGATTGCCCGATCGCCCTGTGCAAGGAATCAGCCGAAGTCTGGCGGGATGCCGGCCTGGCGCCTTCGCGCTGCAGTTGCGTGTGCCAGCTCGATGCCGCGGATATGTCGGCATCAGGGTAATATCCTTATTATGAAGTAAACGTCTCCGGGAGGTGCTCTGTGGAGAATCGGGATGAATCTGCCGACATCGCGCCGATGGCGGCTTATGAAATCGATCCGCAAACCTCGGTCCCGGAGGTCCGCATCCAAGCGGAAAACGAGATACCCAAAACTCCGGGTACGTATCTGCTTTTTCTCAGGTTTTCCGGGCATGCGAGGATAAGCGTCGGGCGACTCGGCACGTCTGATTTTGTCCCGGGGTTCTACGGGTATGTGGGAAGTGCACGCGGCCCGGGTGGTCTGGCAGCCCGGCTGCGCCGTCATGCCGTAAAAACGGGAAGCTGCCACTGGCATATTGACTACCTGTTGCCGCAATCTGAAATTGCCGGTGCCGTGTTTGCAGAAACCAAAACGCGGCTGGAGTGCGACTGGGCGGGTTGGGCGCAGAATTTTGCGCGTTGCGAAGTTACCGGCTTTGGTGCCTCGGACTGTACCTGCCGCGCCCATCTTTTCTTTTTCGGAAAAATCCCGGATGAAGTTCCGCTGATCCAGCAGGCCCGAAAAGACCTGCACGCTTTGTATGCCTCCCGGCAACTCCTTCTGGCTTGCTGAATTTCCTTTGAAAAATTCATCCGAAAGTACCCGGCCGAAAGACTTTGGCCGGGTATGATAAATTCAGGTTTTTTCCGAAATCCAGTTTATGCTTCTTTTTTTGCGCGAGGTGGTGCAGGTATAGCCATAGGCCGGATACCCCATCACCAGGCAGGCATACGCCTTGCGGCCCCGGGGCAGGGCAACGCGTTTTCGAAGGGATGCGGAAAATTTCAGGGCCAGTGTCAGAAACCCGATATAACAGGTGCCAAGCCCGCGGGAATGGGCGTCGTTCATGATGTTGGCCGCGGCAATGTTGCAGTTTTCACTGTGAAAACTGCCTTTTTGGGGGGCATGCACCAGGATCAGCACCGGCGCACCGTGGAGAATGTAGTCCCTGCCCTGATCGGCCTGGTCGATGTAATAGGGCATGGGTTTCATGTAGCGGTCCGGATCTTCTCCCGGCAAAAGCATTTTGAAAAAACGGTAAATCACTTTCCCGGGACCTTTCCGGGTTTTGTCATAAAGCTTTCTGGCAAACCCGAACAAGGTTTTTGAGATATCCTGCAGTACGGCCGGATGCGTAATCACAGTGTAAGCCACGTTCTGCTTGTTGCTGGCCGTGGGGCTGTGTGCGGAAAGGGCTAGAATGTCATGGATGGTTTCATCCGTCACCATTTTTGCTTTGTATCGGCGGATGCTTCTGCGGCTGCGGATGATTTCCCGAAAGACCGCAGGGTCCAGGCGGTTTTTGTCCACCTTCCGGATTTGATTAAAATCCAGGCCTTCGTGCCGGATCGCACCTTTGGGGCAGACCGCCACGCAGTGCCCGCACTGGTTGCAGAATTCCGGAGCGGCCATTTCGGGCTGGCCATGGATTTCCTGCCACGCCCCGGCAACGCAATCTTTTACACACAGGCCGCATTCGTTGCACCGTTCTTCCAGTCGCTGGATTTGCATCATTTCCTCTCCGTTTCAGTGATCTCGGTTCGGTGTTTTGTACCCTTGCCGGCACAAGCCGGGGCTAACAGATAACCATAGCAGGAAAAAAGGTTTTTTCAAGCCGCGCAGATGACGGGCCGGGCATTGCCGGAGACGATATCCGGTATGCCGGTTGCGGTGAAACGGGATTTGACCCGGACGGCATTCGGCATTACACTGCATATGAGTCCAATCAGGCCCAATAAAGTCATATATCCGCCGCCGGCATGCGCGGCAATGCCCTGGTTTCGGGCAAGGATACAGTGATGCGTTCAATCCTTGAAATGATTTGTTCTGAGTTAAACGCGGATCGGGCCGTAGCGAGCGCGGTGATTATATCCGCATCCGGATCCACCCCGCGACGCACTGGAAGCCGGATGGCCGTATCCCTAGATGACCGCATATGCGGCAGTGTGGGCGGCGGAACCGGGGAGGCCGCGGTCCGGCATGAAGCCCGAACCGTTTTATACCGCCGCCGGAGCCGGCTGATCCGTATCAACCTCACAGGCGGGGATCCGGCCGCCGACGGCATGATCTGCGGCGGGACACTGGAGGTGTTGATTGAACACATCGCGCCGACTGCAGGAAACATCCGCTTGTTCGGCGAGCTTTTGGCCGACTGGGATGCCGGCAACGGCCGGGTCCTTTTTACGGCGTTCCGGGAGGACCCGCCCGAGGCCCACGAGCTTTGCCGCACGCGGGAGCCCTCCCGGCTCCCGGAGGTATTGTCCGAAGCTTTGCGCCGGGAAATGCCGAATCGGGCGGGCAAGACCCGACTGCCGTTTGTTGAGCGGGAAAGCGGTTGCATCGTGGTGGCGGAACCCATGCAGGCTCCGGGCCGGCTTTTCATTGCCGGGGCCGGGCACGTGGGCCGGGCTACCGCGGTACTTGGCGCATTCGTGGGCTTTGATATCATTGTACTCGACGATCGCCCGGATTTTCTTTCCCCACAGCACTTCCCGGGAAACTGCCGGCTCAAAACCGTGACCGGGTTTGCGGACTGCTTTGACGGCTTTGACCTCCGGGCCGACAGCCTGGTCGTGATTGTCACCCGGGGGCATTTGCATGACAAAACCGTGCTGGCCCAGGCCCTCTGTACCCGGGCCGGCTATGTCGGCATGATCGGCAGCCGGAGGAAACGGGATGCCATATATGCGCGCCTGCGCGACGAGGGATTCTCCCGGTTGGATCTGGAGCGGGTCAGCTGTCCCATCGGGGTGGACATCGGGGGGGATACCCCGGAGGAGATTGCAGTCAGCATTGTGGCCGAGCTGATTCAGCGGCGGGCCGGGAATGAGTAAGATGGGCCGGCGGCAGATCGGTGCAATCATTCTTTCCGCAGGGCGCTCTACCCGGCAAAACGGGTTTAAGCCCGCGCTTGCCATCGGCCCGAATACCGCCCTGGAACATTGCCTCAGGCTGTTTGCCTCGGCAGGACTGGAAAATGTTGTCGCAGTGCTGGGCCACCGGGCAGATGAGCTTTTGCCCGCAGTCCGCAAAGCAGGTGCCCGCCCGGTAATTCATTCCGATTATGACCGCGGAATGTTTTCCTCGGTGCAGGCCGGGGTGGCGGCGTTGCCGGGTACCGTGGCTGCCTTTTTCGTCCTGCCGGTGGATATCCCGCTGGTACGCGTCCTGACGATTCAGGTTCTTTTGGATCGTTTGTCCGCGAATCCTGAAGCTGATGCTATTGTGCCGGCCTTCCGGGATCGAACGGGTCATCCCCCGTTGATCCGCGCGACGCTGCGCGGTAAAATCGCCGCACATGAAGGCACGCGGGGGCTGCGCGGGGTGCTGGAACAATCCGCTGTGGTTTCCGCGGCAGTCCCGGATCAACATATCCTGGTGGATATTGACACGCCCGCACAATATCAGAGGGCTGTCGGGCTCTGGCAGCGGCACGGCATACCTGTGCCCGGGGAGGCACGGATTCTTCTGGATTGGGTCTGCGGAAAGAACTCGGACATTGTCGCGCATAGCCGCGCCGTGGCCGGGATCGCGGAAAAACTTGCAGACGCGGTACACGCCGCGACTGGCATACCATTGGACACCGATCTCGTGGTTGCCGGTGCCCTGCTGCACGATATCGCAAAGGGACATCCGGATCATGCGGCTGTCGGCGCATCTCAGCTCAGAAGCTGGGGGTTTGCCGTAGCCCTGGCCAATATCGTGGCTTGCCATGCGGACTGGGACCCGGCTGACAGCACCCCGGTCAGCGAGGCCGAACTGGTTTACCTGGCTGACAAGCTGGTTTGGGACTCGCGCCCCGGGCCCCTGGATGCGCGTTTTCAAGCGAAATATGAGCGTTTCGCAGGCGACCCGGAGAGCCGGCAGGCGGTAATGCAGCGGTGGCAACAGGCAAAAACCGTTTGCAGGCGCGTGGAACTGGTGATCGGCCGGCCGATTGATCCCTTTTTATGAAGAATCCCCCATCCGCAGTATCTGTTCGTATATTGAACCGTTCTGTCAGGCACTGAGTTCAACCCGCGGTCATGCGCAAAAGATTTCGTTCATACCGCCGACGAGCGTGACGGGAGGAGATATACGACTTTTTCCTGTATATAATCGTCCTGATTGTCCGGGTTTGCAAGGAATACAGATCATCTCCCGGTCGGATTCGCAGTTGGTCGTTATTGATTTGCGCTCATTGGAAAAAATAACGCGCAAAATCGCTCCTGCAGGTTTTTCCATTGACATTTTGCCTGAAATATTCAATAAGTCTGTGGAATTTATCACCCATCAGGATTGTTTTGTTGCAAAACCGCTGCTTAGCAACGGGTTTGCAAAACTTAAACAGAGACACTCCATGTCTTTGTATTCTCACGCTTCGCGGGAATATAAAGCCACCCGCTTTGCGACTGGTTGTTTACGCGCGGAAAAACCAGACTGCTTCTGAAAGGAGCGCCATTGAAAAAATTACTCCTGATTCTGCCGAGGCTTGAAAGTGGATATTGGGGACACGTGTCAAAATCCGGCAAGGCCGGCATGGTTCGCCTGAGTCTGCCGACCATTGCGGCATTGACCCCCCCGGACTGGTCGGTTGAGATTCTCGAGGCCCGGACCACCGCAGTTGATTTTGACGCCAGGGTTGAGCTGGTCGGAATAACCGCTTTTACGGCTGAACTTCCCAGCGCTTACGCGATCGCCGATGGATTCCGGGCAAGAAAAACCCCGGTGGTGATGGGTGGTTTCCACGTATCGGTCATGCCTGAAGAGGCGCTTGCCCATGCAGACAGCGTGGTGATCGGCGAGGCTGAACCGGTGTGGGAAAGCGTGATCCGGGATGCGGAAAAGCAGGCATTAAAGCCGGTCTACCAGGCAGGGCACTTGATTGAAATGAAGCAGATGGCCGTACCCCGGCGGGAGCTTTTGAACAAGAACATGTATGCCACCGGATTCAATACATTACAGGCGACCCGGGGGTGCCCGTATAACTGTGAATACTGCGCGATAAGTGCTTTTTTCGGCAGAAAATACAGGCATCGCCTCGTGAGTGAAGTCATCGGCGAGATTGAGAATTTTGACACAAAAAGTTTCTTTTTCGTGGATGACAACATTACGGCAAACAAGCGCTATGCCGGAGACCTTTTCCGGACACTGATTCCGCTTAACCGGGTATGGGGCGGCCAGTCTGACATCAATTTTGCCTTTGATGACCAACTGCTGTCCCTGTATGCCAAAAGCGGCGGGAAATATGCGTTTATCGGTTTCGAATCCCTGTCCGAGGCCAACCTCAATCGGATGCCCAAGTCGTTGAACTCACCGGATAAATATAAAACCGCGATCAAAAGAAGCCAGAAGGCGGGCATAAGTGTTCTGGGCAGTTTCATTTTCGGCCTTGATGACGATGATCCCGGCGTGTTTGAACGCACCGTGGATTTTATCCGCAAAAGCGGCATGGATGCAACCCAGTTCCACATCCTGACACCCTTTCCCGGCACCCGGCTGTATGATGAAATGGACCGGCAGGGGCGCATCGTGGACAAGGATTGGGGGCGATACCACACCAGTGACTTGATCTTCTCGCCGTTTTCCATGACGCCCGAAGAATTGATGCGCGGATATTACTGGGCATTTCGAAAAATCTACAAGCTGAATCGAACGTTGGTGCGCTCTCTGCGCAGTATGCATAATATTGCGCCCCGGGCATCCCTGAATTTCGGATATCGGAAAAAAGCGATGCAGATGCCGGCGCTATCCTGAATCCCGGCGAAATATTTCATAAAAATAAAAACCGTTTATATCAATCCGTAAAAAGTTGTATCCGGTTTTAACGCCCCAAAAAGGAGTGTATACCTCATGAAGCCATGCAGCATGCACCCGACCCGGACCGCGCACTGGCATTGTGCAAACTGTAATCAGGATTTCTGCTCGGAGTGCGTGATCAAGCAGGATTCCGGGGCAATGTCAGGTAACCGGCTGATGCGTTCCTGCCCGAAGTGCCTTGCCGAAACCCGGTGGGTGGGGGCCGACGCCGTGCTCAAGCCTTTCTGGGAGCGCCTGCCCGGGTTTTTTATTTATCCCCTGGCCACCGGTACCATGATTTACATGGCCATTCTCTCCCTGGGAGCCCTGGTTTACTGGAGCTGGATTGTGCAGTTTGTCTGCTGGGTGCTTTTGCTCAATTATGCCTATGTTGCCTTGAAAAGCACGGCCCGGGGAAAACTGACCCCGCCGGGCGTGGACGAGATGGTCTCCGGCAACTTCCTGGAAGTGGTCATTCCGGTCGTCAAGCAGGCGGCGCTGATTTTTATCCTGATCGTGCTGGGCTCGATGGTGGCAGGGCGGTTGGGCGGTATAGCCGGTTTATTATACCTGCTGCTGGTGGTGTTTATGCTGCCTTCCATGATTATCGTGCTGGTTAACACCGAAAGCCTGATCACGGCGCTGAATCCCGTCGCGTTTCTGGCCCTGCCGTTTAAGATCGGCAAAGCCTACTTTATTATGTTCGTCTTTCTGGCCATTCTCGCAGGTGCGCCGGGGGCCCTTTTGCAATGGTTCATGCCGTATCTCCCTGTCTGGCTGAGCGCCTACCTGGCTGCTTTTGCTGAAAATTACTATACCGTGATTTCCTATCACCTGATGGGTTACGTACTGCTCCAGTATCACGAAACCCTTGGCTACGAAATTGAGGCCGATGATATCAAAACCGGTTCCCGATCGGAGCGCGAAATTCCGGATGATTCGGCTGTAAGGGAAGCCAAGATGGTTGCGGTGCTTTGCCGGGAAGGCCGATTTGACCAGGCCATCGAGCATATCGGCCAGTGGCGGCAGCAGGGAGGGGAATTTAACGCGGATCTGGCTCGGCAGTACTTTCAGTTATTGAAGAACAATAACGACAAGGCCGGCATGCTTGCGCACGCACCGGTTTATCTGGATTCCGCGGTCTCCGAAGGCCGAAAGAAGGAAGCGTTGGAGGCCTATGACGCCTGCAGAAAAGTGGCCCCAAATTTTACGGCAGACGCGCCGACCATGTTCAAGATCGGTGAATGGATGGCTGAGGAGGGCCGGTTCAGGGACGGACTGAAGATTTTTTCCCGGCTGGTCAAGTCCCATCCTGATGCCGACGAAGCCCCGCTTTCCTATTTCCGGGCGGCCCAGTTATATCACGAGCGGCTCATGGATGCAGACCGGGCCAGGAAAATCATGAATACCCTGCTGCGGAAATTTCCGGAGCATGCCATGCGGTCGAAATTTGAACGTTATCTGGAATACCTGGGCGGCACGGCGTAATGCATCAGGGAATGCTGCATGATCAATTGCCCGCAGCCTTTGCCGAAGCAATATGCGCCTCCTGGGATTGGGCATAGCGTCTGCACAGGATGTTCCTGTACTTTTCGGCTTTTTCCGACATGCCCTGCTTTTCCAGGCCGTGAACCAGGCGCAGCAACAGGGCGGGTATGGCGCTGAGGGCGGGATTCCGGCGGGCCAGGGGGACCAGGATCTTCTTGCCCGCCTCGATTTGACCTGTTTCCAGAAAGGCGGATGCTAGCCGGGCATACAGGTCGTCCCGCAGTTCCGTGCGTTTGGCCAGATCTTCGTATTCCCGGTAGACGGCGCAGGCCTTTTCATGGTCTGCCGGACCGGCAAGCAGATGGGAAAGATACTTCCCGGCGGCTTCGTGAAACCCGGCGGAATCGGGCTGCTGTTTTTCCACGTTGAAAAGCAGACCCAGGGCTTCGCCGTGGCCCGGATTTTTGGCAATCACCTCCTGCAGCACGGGTCTGGCGCCTTTGAAATCCAGCCGCGAAATCCGCTCCATGGCATCCTCGATCATTGCTGGGGTGGGATCCTCGGGGGGTTCTTCGAAAAAGGCCTTTTTGTCCGGCCTTATAACCCTTTTGGCTCCGAGGCCCAGCAGGGCACCCCCGGCCAGCCCCCCGACATGGGCCATGTAGGCGACTCCGCCGGATGCACCGAGGAAAAAAGCCAGCAACTCTTTTCCCAGCCAGAACGGAAGCAGCAAAACCGCATGCATCCGGAAGTAATCAAAATAAAATCCGGTGGAGAAAAACACCCGGATCCGGGTGAGGCCGTAGAGAACGGTGAGTGCGCCCATCAGGCCGGATATGGCACCGGATGCTCCGATGCTGGGCACATAACTGTTGTGATGTACGGCAAAGTATACCAGTGAAGCAAAGATACCGGCCAGGATGTATCCGGAACAATACGTCATGCGGCCCAGGCCCATTTCCAGCACGCATCCCATTATCCACAGGAAAACCATGTTTCCTAGCAGATGCCATAGACCGCCGTGGACAAACATCATGGTGACAAAGGACCATGGCCTGGCTTTTGCCGGCACCAGGCCGTAGCGGTAAATTATGGTCTGTTCCAGGCGCTGGTCGAATTCCGTCCTTTTGGCCGCCCACGTATTGTAATCCCGGCTTCCCGGTATGATGATCCGGTCTTGATACAGGGCGTCCATGAATTCGCTGTCACGCTGCATGTTCATCATCAGCCGGAAGGCGGGCTCCGATGGTTCTTCCAGGTTTTCCGGATCAGGTTGGCGGTCGGGGGCCAGATCTGCATAATCAGCATATCTGGGCAGTTCGATAGCAGCGAGCCCGCTTTCAAAGTAATACTCATAGGCTTCCATGGATTTGCGGTTGTCTCCGGATTGGAACCCGAAAAAAATAAGGCAGTTCAGGGCAATCAGCAACAGGGTCACAATCGGCGGGTTGCGCCAGCTGATTTTGCCTTCCAGCGGAATAAAAAGCATATTATTTCTTTTCCAATTGCTTTAGTTGGCTAATTCGTTTTTTGACAGCCGGGTGCGTGGACATCATGGATGGTGCGGCCTCGGCCGCGGATTTTTCTGAAAGACGCTTCAGCATCCGGCGATAGGTGCGGGTGTTGTCGCGGTTTTGAATCAGGTATTTTCCGGCTGCTGCATCCGCCTGGCGTTCAAATTCCCGTGAATATCCGCGCTGCACCAGCATTGTCGGCAGTGCCGCGGCCGAGGCGGTTATGGATGCCACGTCCCCGACCAGTGCGGAGACCACGAGGAATACGCCCGCGTTCTGAAAAACCATCCGCAGTCCGTGCCGCTGTCGGACATGGTCCATTTCGTGCGCAAAAACCCCGGTAAGCATTTGCTTGTTTTCCGCCAGACGGATCAGGTCATCTGTGACCAGGATTTTGCCAAACCGGTACCCGTAAATCTGAATGGATGGACTTGGTCCCCTGCCTCGCGGTCCTCGGCTGCGGGCTTTTGATAACCCCCGGGGGCACCATTGTTTTCCATGCGCACTCCTTTAACTGAAGTTTGATTGTGGCTTTTTTTTAAACGGCGTACAAGGCTTGTTTTCTACAGGTGGCATAATCCGTTTGGATTTTCAAGATTTTTGATCCATTATTTCTCAATAATACGCGAAAAAAATCTTCCATTAGTAATAGGAACATTATATGATTTAATGCTTTTCTTTGATTGGCAGGGATGTGCAAAGCATGATTCTCATAACGATTAAGAGTGGACCAGAGACTGGAGGACCGGGCTGGGCGCAAACAGCCTGATGATTTATTCGGCCATGCAGACGGCCTGCACGCATCCGGGAAGGGGGAAAGGGGGTGCTTTTTACTTGATTTCTTTAGTAAAACAGATATATTGGGAAGTCACCCGAGGGCGAGACAACGGATATTTTTTGCAAATTTCTAAAATTCAGGGAGAAAATGAAAGAATGACTTCCCAGACCAACATCGATGAGAAGTACAAACAGGCCGGCCACGTCATCAGCACTGCAGGCGGCACGCCTGTGCCGGTTAACGACACACTGGTCAAACTGCTGCGTTATTTTATCCGGGAAGATGAGCTGGACTTCATCCTGGCATTCAGGGACCGCACGTCCCAGACCCTGGAGCAGCTAATGGAGACCACCGGGCTCTCCGAGACCGAAATTCTGGACAAGACCCGTGCACTGGCCGCCCGGGGGGTGATATTCAACCAGCCCAACAGGCACGGCGTAACGGTCTACCGGCTGCTGCCGCTGCTGAACGTGGGAACCTTTGAATACACGTTCATGGGCAAGGTCGAGGATACCGAGCGCAACCGGGAGATCAGTGCACTGTTTGACCAGTTGTTTGATGAACTCTCCGAAATGGTGCAGCAGAATTACGACAACCTCCTCCCCAGCCTGATGCAGATGCCGCCTATTGACCGGACGGTGCCGGTGACAGAGAACAAATCCACGGGAGAGTCCATCCGGATCGAAGTTGACGAATCCCTTGACGCATCGGTGGACCGGATTCTGCCCACTTCCGAGGTCACCGCGCTGATCGAAAAATTCGACGAGATCGCATTAGGGCACTGCTTCTGCCGGCATCACAAGGATATTTCCGGCCAGCCCTGCCGGCAGAGCGATCTGCGGGAGACCTGTTTTACTTTCGGGAAATCGGCCCGCTACACAACCGAACAGGGGTTTGCCCGCATGGTTTCCAGGCAGGAGGCCCTGGACGTGCTCAAAAAGGCCGAGGCAGACGGCCTGGTGCATAAGGCTTATCACCCCAATTTCGATATCAATAAGGCGGAAACCAGCATATGCAACTGCTGCAGATGCTGCTGCGGCAACTCGGTGGAGAACATGATCGCGCCGATCACCAATGCCACCAATTTTCTGGCCGTGATAGACACGGACTTGTGCACGGGCTGCGGCACGTGTGTCGAGCAATGTCATACCGGTGCGGCTTACCTCGGCGGCGAGGGCATTGCGCAAAGGGACACGGAACTTTGCATCGGATGCGGCGTATGCGCCGCGTTCTGCCCGGAAAACGCGATTTTCCTGCATGAGGGCGAAACACGAATCGTCCGGATTCCCCCGAAACGCAAAAGCCGCTGACCCGAATTTCAGATGACATCCGAGTTCAGGGGGTGGTATGCGGGTATCCGCAACAGGAGGGCCCGGTTATGGTTTCTGGTACAGCGGCAGCAGCGCAGAACCGGACACGGCGCCGGAAGCGTTTCACTCGGCCCTTCAGGACATCAGTAAACCGGTTTTTGTCGTGGATGCAGGCAAGGCACCGGCAGTGGCCACTTGGGGGCGGGCTGAACTCTATCCGGAAGGCGGGGCCAGTGACCATGGATATTGGCTGCGCGGTTTTGTTCCCCCGCTGGATCCCCAAAATTTCGGGGATCCCCATTTTAAGGGCATGCTGGGGATAAGATATCCGTATGTTGCCGGCGCTATGGCCAACGGCATCACGTCCGTGGAGATGGTCACGGCGGCTGCGCGTGCAGGCATGGTCGGATTCTTCGGGGCTGCCGGACTGGGGCCTTCCGAGCTTGAGCACGCCATTGACCGACTTCAGCACGAACTTTTCGGTTTTGCCTTTGGCATGAACCTTATCCACTCACCCGATGCCCCGGAGTTGGAAAGCCGGGTCGTTGACCTGTATCTGCAAAAGGGCGTCCGACTTGTCAGCGCATCCGCGTATCTCCGCCTTACACCGCATCTCGTGCGTTACCGGGTAAAAGGGATTTTCCGGGAAGCAAACGACCAGATCTCGATCCCGAACAAGGTCGTGGCCAAAGTTTCCCGGACCGAGGTGGCCAGCCGGTTTCTCGGTCCGCCGCCCGGAAAAATTCTCGAAAAATTATTGCAGCAGGATTTGATCACCCGGGAAGAGGCTTTACTTGCAGCCCGCATTCCCATGGCCGATGCGATCACTGCGGAGGCCGACTCCGGGGGGCATACGGACAACCGGCCGGCAATCGCCCTGCTGCCAACCATGATTGCCCTGCGCGATCGAATATGTGCACAATACGATTATCCGCAGTCCATTCCGGTGGGTCTTGCCGGAGGGATTGCCACCCCGGCCTCAACCGCCGCGGCTTTTTCCATGGGCGCCGGGTATGTGCTGACCGGGTCGGTGAACCAGTCGTGCGTGGAAGCCGGCGTATGCCAGGCCGTGCGTCAGATGCTGGCCGAGGCGGGCCAGTGTGATGTGACCATGGCGCCGTCTGCGGACATGTTTGAAAAGGGCTCAAGGGTCCAGGTTCTCAAGCGCGGTACCATGTTTGCGATGCGCGCGTCCCGGCTATTTGATTATTACATGCAGTACGGCAGCTTTGAGCAGATTCCGGAAGAAGAACGCAGCAATATAGAAAAAAAAATCCTGCGCCGGAGTTTTGCTGCGGAATGGGAAGAAACCCGGAAGTTTTTCCTGGAGCGCAACCCTGCCCAGGTGGCGCGTGCGGAAAAAGATCCGCGGCACAAAATGGCGCTGGTATTCCGCGCCTATCTCGGACGCTCCTCCATGTGGGCAATCAGCGGGGAGCCGGAGCGGAAAGTCGACTACCAGATATGGTGCGGACCCGCGATCGGCGCTTTTAACGAATGGATCATGGACTCATTTCTCGAAAAAGCGGAGAACCGCGATTTTGCCACGATCGCAATGAATCTGCTGGTAGGGGCCGCTGTGCTGACCCGGGCAGACTGGCTCCAAGCCCAGGGAATCTGTATGCCGCCCGAAACTGTGCGTTTTTCGCCCATGAGGTTTGATGATTTGGCGGCACTGGCGGGCATCCCGGGAGCGGACACCGGAACCGGAATTGCCCCCGGAAAAACCGGAAGTAATCCTTGGTAAATCTGTTGTCATCTCCCTTTTTTGATGTTACCTCTAAAAAAAATACCCGGGAACTGCAGCACCCGGGATAAAACCTCACGCGGACGATTTCGCACCCTATGTATGATACTTTTTTCGGCTTCCGGGAAAGGCCCTTCAAGTTGGTGCCCACGCCGGCTTACTTATACCTGAGCCGGAGTCATGAAGAAGCACTGGCCCACCTCAAGTACGCAATCGCGCAGGAAGAAGGATTTGTAGAGATTACCGGTGAAGTGGGCACCGGAAAGACCATGCTGTGCCGGGTTTTTCTCGAGAATCTGCCTTCTGAAGTGGAAACCGCCTATATTTTTAATCCCAGGATGAACGCCAGGGGCCTTTTGCAGTCCATTAACGATGAATTCGGCATTCGCTCCGACGGCAGCAGCACCAAGGAACTCATTGACGCGTTAAACACCTTCCTGATGAGAAAACGGGCGGCAGGCAGGCGGGCCGTCCTTGTTATTGACGAGGCCCAGAACCTGGACAGGGATGTCCTCGAACAACTGCGGCTGCTTTCTAACCTGGAAACCGTGCATCACAAGCTGCTTCAGATTATACTGGTCGGGCAGCCGGAGCTGTCGGAAATGCTGGACGCCCATGAGCTCAGGCAGCTTGCCCAGCGCGTTTCCCTGTCCTGCCGTCTCTGCCCCTTAAATGCGGTAGAAACCGGCAGGTATATATCCCATCGTATTCACGTGGCTTCCCGGACTCCGGGCGCCGTTTCCTTTACCCGACCGGCCCTGCGGTGGATTTATAAATTCAGCGGCGGCATTCCCCGATTGATCAACATTGTCTGCGATCGGACCCTGCTGCTGGCATTCAACAACAACACGAAGAAAATTAACAGCCGTACTGTCAGACAGGCCATTGCCGAACTCTCGAACCGGCAGTTGCATACGCCCGTTTCAGGCCGGAAAGCTTCCGTCGTGCCAGCATTGGTGCTGGCGGCCCTGGTTGTCGCTTTTGCAGGGATTGTTTTCTACCAGTTCGACCGGGTAAACGTCTTCGGAATTCAGGCCGGGGAGCACAACGGGAGCAATGAAGAACGGATCGCACCTACCCGGGCAAAAGCCCGGCCGGAAGACAGCGAAGCCTTATCCCTGGATCTGCCGGTTCGTTCGGCCGAAGCCGAGATCAGTCCATGGCGCAAAGACCTTGAAGAATTGATCCGCACCATAGGCCCGGATTCGGGAATTTCGGCAATGTCATATTTGCTTTCCCTCTGGCATATTGATGTTCGGGGACTTACGCGGAATGCATCCGTCGATAAACCGGAAGCCTTTTTTCAGCGGATGTCCGAAAAGTACGGCTTTGAACTGTATACGATCGAGCGGGATCTGGAGCTGCTCCGGAAGACCGATCTGCCGGCGATTCTGTCTTTTTCCGGTTCGAAAATGCAAAAGCGCGCGTTTTTGACAGTGGTAGCGGCCAACAAAGACACCCTCACGTTTTACTATCCCCGAACCGAGGGTTTTTACCGGGTGCCGATCGAAGCAGTCGGCGCTTTGTGGACCGGGAAAGCCTATGTGTTATGGGAAAACCCGCGCGGTATCAATGGTGTGATCGGAGTGGATGCCCGCGCCCTGTCCGTGGCCGAACTGCAGCTTCTACTCCGGGATATCGGCATGAGCAGTGTAAAAATCACCGGCACCTATGATGCCGCAACCCAGACGGCGGTCAGAAGAATTCAAGCCGAGCAGGGGCTTGTGGTTGACGGTAAAGTGGGGCCCCTGACCAAGATCATCCTATACCGGCTGCATGCCCCGGTTGATATGCCGCGGATTGCGCGTCGAAGTTCAAAGGATTCGTGACTTGAGCGCCATTTTGGATGCATTAAAGAAACTGGAAGCAGAAACCACGACGCCCGAAACCGGGGGCGACACAGAGGACTCTTCAGCCGGACTGTCCCAGGCGCGGCCGGTGTTTCTGATTGCCGCAGGCGTGGTGCTTTTTCTTGTTTTTGCAGCGGGTATATGGAAACTGGCCACCCATTCAGTCAACCCCACGGCTGCAGATACCCGGGCGGCCAAAACCCGGGTCCGGTTGGATTTGCCGGCCCGGGGGGATGGCGGGAGCCAACAGGCAAAGCAATCCCCGGGTATCGTCCTGGCACAAGCTGATCCGGCTGTGGGGGATACAGACGAGGCAGAACCGGATGCCGAGAAACGCGAATCCGGGAGTTCCGATGAAGCCGGGAGCGCTGCTGAACCCCAACCTCAGGTCCGGCAAGAGCAATCCGGCAAGAAGGCCCGGCAACCGACTGAGAAGCCGCCCGTAACCGGCGGGTCTCAGACCCGGTCAGCGCCTGATAAGACGGAAACCCCTCAAAAGTCGGTTTCAAACGGATCTGCCCAACCAGATACCGCGCCCGAACCGGAAGTCATGGAAGACGGTCCGCTGAGTCTGCAGGCGATTTCATGGGCAGATGCGCCGGAAAACCGGATCGCGGTGATTAACGGCAAAATATGCCGGCAGAAGGAGCGCATTGACGGCTACCGAATCCAGACCATCAATCCCGATGACGTGCGGGTGACCGATGGCGAAAAGACCTGGCGGCTGAGCTTCGGGATCAGGTAGGGTTTTGTCCGGACTGCCGGACCTTTTGCTGTGGGTTCCGGTTCGGGACAGCGGCAGTTTGATGAAGATTATCCCTTGACTGTGAAGCCTTCTGCTTCCAGCTCTTCTTTAAGCATGTCCCGCCGGTCTCCCTGGATTTCGATCACGCCGTTTTTTACGGTGCCTCCGCTGCCGCATTTGGCTTTTAACCGCTTGGCCAGTTGCTTGAGCCGATCGCCTTCCAGCGGAACTCCGGTAATGATCGTAACACCCTTGCCCTTGCGGCCCTTGGTCTCCCGCCGGACCCGGACAATGCCGTCTGCAGCAGGTGGGGTCGCTTTTTGCCCGCACCCGCATTTTTTATGGGATTTTCCGCACTTCGGGCACTTTCCGCTGTTTTCCGTGGAATATACAAGCCGCGTGCTGTCATCTGTGTTGCGATGCATAAAGCCTCTTCATGTGCCGGGGATGGATTCCAAACCTGTTGCCGCCTTGTTTGAAAATGGGATGATCTCAGATTGTCCGGCTTTTTCTGCGCCGGGCATAGGCGGCGACCTCGAGCCCGGCCACGCATCCTTCGCCCACGGACTTGGCCACCTGCCAGGGCGGCCCGCAGATGTCGCCTGCTGCATATACGCCGGGCAGGTTGGTTTCCTGCTTTTTGTTTACGGAAACATACTGCATTGTATCGTCAAGAAGAACCCCCAGGTTACCTGCAAGCTCAACAGCGCCTTTGGCACCCAGTTCAATGAAAAGCCCTTTGACGGCAAGTTCTGTATCATCATCGAGCCGTACCCCGGTGACAGTGTCGTCGCCCTTTATATTAGTGATCTTCCGGCCTTCATAAACGATAACATCGCTGTCTTTCAGGTTTCTGGCAAGCTGTTTGCCAACATCCAGCTTATCACAGATCAAGTGGATTTTACTGGTATAAAATCTCAGGGTCATGGCGCCGCTTACGGCCGCACTGCGCCCGCCCACGATTGCCACCGGTTCGTCTCTGTACAGGGGGCCGTCACAGTCTACACAATAACTCACCCCCCTGCCCACCAGGCCCTTTTCGCCGGACAGGCCCAAGGTATTTCTGGAGACCCCCATGGCCAGAACCATTGCATGCGTTTTTAATTGCTTACCGCTTTCCATTTCCACGATATAAACGTCTTCATCGCGATCCAGCAACATGACGTCTTCTTCCATGAAAACCGAACCGGATGCTTCTGCCTTGTTTCTGGCAAGTTGGAGCATTTCCGAACCGGATCCGCCTTCCAGGCAGCAGAAATTTTCAATATGTGTCTGAAAGGCGCTGCTTTGTGCAATTTTCCCGATCACCAGAACAGAGACTTTCCGGCGAACCGCGTGCAGGGCTGCCTGCAGGCCTGCCGGTCCGGCGCCGAGGATAATCACATCATAAAATTCTGCCGTCATCTCACAACCTCCATGCGCTTATACTCAAATACACTATAATCCAACTGCTTTGCTTTGCAAAGAATGCATCACCAATTATTCCCTGCGCTTTTGAAAAACCTGACGCCCGTTTTCAAACAGCGTTTTTGCCAGGGAAAACCAGGCACCCTGATTCGGTCTGGGCCGTAGGCCCCGGCCCAGGTATCCGAGCTGCTGCTCATACCAGGTCAGCTCGAGCAGGGCCACCCTGTCAATGAGCCGGATGCCGGTATGGATGGGCTGGGTCGGGCTGACATAATCCTCGCCGTCAAGGATGCGGTTCGGCAGTTCCGGATCGATCACCATGGGCCGGGCAAGACCCACCATGTCAACGCCGTTTTTGTCAACTGCAGCAGCCATGCCTGCGGCCGTGCGAAAACCGCCGGTGAGTGCAACCGGTGTATTTATCCGGGTACGGATTTTTTCGGCGTAGGACAGAAAGTACGCCTCGGAATCAGATCGCGGCACCTGCTGTGTGCGGCCGGTCATGGCCGGCCGCTCATAGGTGCCGCCCGATATCTCGATCAGATCAATGCCGGCTTCGGCCATTGAGATTGCCACCTGTGCGGATTCTTCCTCTGTGAGGCCGCCCCGGATGAAATCCGAGGAATTGAGCTTGATGCTGATGGGAAAATCCGGACCCACCCGCTCGCGGATGGCACTATAAATCCGCAGGACAAAACGCATCCGGTTCTCGGCTGATCCGCCCCATTCATCGGTTCTCTGGTTGGTCAGCGGGGAGAGGAACTGACTGACCAGGTAGCCGTGTGCAGCGTGAATCTGCACCCCGGTAAATCCGGCCTTTTTGGCGATCATGGCGGTTTTTGCAAAACGCGTAACCAGGTTGCGGATTTCAGCAGCGGAAAGCGCCCGGGGCGGATTGAAAAACCTGGCCATATCAGTTCGAAACGCCACTGCAGACGGGGACACGGGCTGGTCTGACAGGGGTTTGGGCGCCTGTCTGCCCGGATGGTTCAATTGCATCCAGATATGCGTCCGGTTTTGGCTTCCGGCTTCTGCCCAGGAGCTGAGCTTATACATGTTGCGTTCATCCTCTATCACAACATTGCCGGGTTCGCCCAGATGCCGCCGGTCGATCATGACGTTTCCGGTCACCAGCAGGCCGGCACCGCCCTGGGTCCAGGTCCGATACAGGCGCGCCAGTTTTTCCGTGGGCGCGTTGCGCCGGTCCCCAAGGGTCTCGCTGGTGGCGGACTTGCAGAAGCGGTTCTTGATGACCGCGCCGCATGGCAGATGCAGGGGAACTCCCAGGCGATCGGCCGGATTGCTGCTTGGTTCTTGCATGATTCCTCCTGGTTTCTAAGTATTAAAATAAGCGTAAATTCGCAGGATTCAAAGAAGGTGCCGGGCCTGCCGGATCAAATTCCGTCTGGGATATCTGCAAAAGGATGATTATATTGACTCCATGACAACAAACCAGAGGAGATTGCCATGTATCTGGCCAGAAAGCGTATCCGGGGCGGAATCCGTTATGCGATCCGGCAGAGCGTAAAGACCGGAGACACAACCGTAAGCCGGGAACTTTTTGACTTGGGCGAGGACCCGGGGCAATACATCATTTATCCGGGTTCCGGACCGGGTTTTTATTTTGACGACCAACTCTGCGACCGACTTGCCGAGCAGGGATGCGAGCCGGATTATGACGAGCTGGAATCCGTGCTCTGGCAGTTTCTGGACCCGGAAACCCAACGGGTGATCCGGGGATTTACGCGCAAGGCGCAGCCCCGGGCGGTGCGGGAGCAAATCGCATTGCAGGTTAGGCGCTGCGAAACCGAATCCTTTCACATCTTTGACATGCGCCGGGCGCACTACCTGCGTTTCGGGGAACTGGATCAATCCCGGATTCATGCTGCGCCCCGGAAAATATACCGGAGCCTGCTGGACAAGTCCCGGGACGAGATCGAGCAACAGTTCATGGAAATGGAGCAGGTACTCGAAGCCCGGGAAAAGAAAAACTATGCATACGTGATTTTCGACGTACCCGGGTACTTTACCGGACCCCTTGCCCGAAAGTTTCCGGAAGCCCTGGACCGGGAAAGGGTGGACGAATGCTTCCTGGACGCACTCTGCCGGCTGAACGCGGATACCGGTTTCTGGGCGGATCTGGGTGTGACAAAATGGCTGAACGATTACCTGATCCGGTATGCATGTTGGTTTTTTGATACGGATTTTGCGGGCAGCCGATATCTCGAGGATCTCATGTGGCAGTTCAAAGCCCGGCATCATACCTACCGTCCGCCGGCGCCCAGATCCGCAATGCCGCTGGATGAGGCGGTTTCAGTGATGGGCATTTCACGCGGAATGCTTTCCGAAATGACGATAAAAAGCCTGACCCGAAAGTACCGCGAAAAGGCCAAGGCGCATCATCCCGACAAGGGAGGGCGTCATGAAACTTTTATTCGCCTGAACCGGGCATTTGAACAGTTGCTGCGCTCGGTAAAGGCGAAATCGGACAAATCAGCGAGACATAGCACACGCCGGGGATAAACGTTGATGGCCTTGCATTTGCGGAGGCCTTCTTGGCTTTATTGATCTTCATCATCCGGTTCCAGAAAACGGGCCAGGGCGGAAAAGTCCGCATCCCCGTAGCCGGCCTGCAATGCCTGGCCGAAAAGCTCCCTTACCGCAGCGGCACCTGGCATGGGCACCTGCTGCTCATAGGCGGTCAAGGCAGCCAGGTAAAGGTCCTTGTGCATCCATTTGAGCGGGAAATCCGCCGCAAAGTCTCCGGAATCCATCTTGTCGCGTTTGCCCTCAATAAACCCCGGCACTACAGGGGAGCCAAGCAGGGTTGAAAAAAGCGTTTCCTTTGAAAAGCCAAGGGATTGTCCGAGGTTCAGAACTTCTGAAAACATGGCCATGCCCGTGCCAAGCAGCAGGTTAAACAGCATTTTCAGCCCGCTGCCCGTGCCGGCTTCACCCGTATGCACGGTTTTTTTGCCCATGCCATCAAACAGGGGGGCGCAGGCATCCACATCTTGCCGGTTTCCGCCGGCAAAAAAGATCAGCTCGCCTTTTTCCGCGGGAATCCTGGAGCCGGCCACGGGTGCGTCCACGAACCGCACGCCTTGACTTTCGGATTCCGCAGCCATTTGCCGGGCAAAGGACGGATTGACCGTGGAGGTATTGATCCAAAGAAAATTGTCACGCATGTGCGGCAGGAATCCGTCCGGTTCCGTTGCGGAATCGCGCACGGCATCAGGGTCAGCCACCATGGTAATGACAGTGTTGGCATTGTGGGCCAGTTCCGCCGGTGAATTCGCCCATTTCGCGCCCCGGTGAATCAAAGCCTCTGCTTTGCTTTTGGTCCGGTTATACACAACCAGTTCGTATCCGGCATTCATCAGGTTGGACGCCATTGGGCGCCCCATGATGCCAAGTCCGATAAATCCGATCCGCATGTCAGTTTCTCCTTTTGTTTTTTGATCATATGCGATTTTGGGCATAGCGGTGCCGGGTTATGCCTGTTCTGTTGTAAAAATATTCAGCAGAGAAAAATTATCAACGCATTCTGTGCTTGACAATTTTGCGAACGCAATTTAATCGGTTCGTATACGAACAATATTTAGCCCGGGTGTCGGAAAATGTCAAAATTGCCTGAGGATTTACCCGAATGCATGGTTTTTCTGCTGGGCAAGGCCTACCAGAAAGCCCACAACAATTTTAAAAAGCGGCTGAAGCCTTACGGGCTGACCAATATGCAGCACCTGGTGCTCGAGGCGCTGTGGTATCACAACGGTATGACGGCCACAGAGCTTTCCCGGCTGCTTATGCTGGACAAGGCGACGCTTTCCGGGGTTTTGGAGCGGATGGTGGAGACCGGATGGATCCTCAAGGCGCCGGACCGCAATGACCGCCGGGTCCAGCGACTGTATACTTCCCAAAAGGCAGATGAGCAGAAAGTTGTGCTGGTCCGGGAGCGGCAGGAATCAAACCGGGAAATCCTGGACCGTTTTTCAAGCGAGGAGCGGGTTCTGCTCAAGCGCCTGCTGCGTGATATTATCTAAATCGGTCCGGAACCCGCTGTTTGGTTTGCACGCAAACATCATAAAAAGTTACGGAAAAAATGACTTCAATTCAATCAGGAGGCCCCATGCTGCTTAATCCCAAAACGGAAACGTTTGAACACCTGGATCCCCGCTCCAGGGAAATCATGAAAAAGACCATCGAATATTTCGAATCCCGCGGCAAGGCAAAGCTCAAGGAAGACGCCCATGAGCGCCGGTGGTATCGGGACTTTATCGATTTTCTCAAGGAAAACGAAGTTTTTGCCACGCTCCTGACCCCGCAGGCCCACGTGGTGGACGGTGATGCAGACAAGCGGTGGGACACGTTTCGAAATTGCGATTTCAACGAAATACTGGCCTTTTACAACCTGTCGCACTGGTATGCATGGCAGGTCACCATCCTCGGGCTGGGGCCGATTTTCATGGGAAACAACGAGGAAATCAAAAAGAATGCCGCCCGCATGTTAAAGGAGGGCGGCATATTCGCTTTCGGTCTTTCCGAGCGGGCCCACGGCGCGGATCTGTATTCCTCTGAAATGAGCCTTACCCCCCTGGCAGAGGGCAAATACGTTGCAGACGGCGGCAAATATTACATCGGCAACGCCAACGAGGCGGCAATGGCATCCACTTTCGGGAAGGATTCGGAGACAGATGAGTTCGTATTTTTTGTGGCGGATCCGACCCACGAAAACTATGACCTGGTCCAGAACGTGGTGGACTGGGAGGGATATGTGGCCGAGTACCACTTAAACGGCTACCCGGTCACAGACCGCGAGATCCTTTCCACCGGCCGGGAGGCCTGGGATTCGGCATTGAACACCGTCAACGTGGGCAAGTTCAACCTGGGCTGGGGCGCCATCGGCCTTGCCACCCATGCCTTTTACGAGGCCATCAACCATGCCGCCCACCGTAACCTGTACGGAAAATATGTCACCGATTTCCCTCATATCAAGCAGCTTTTTGTTGATGCCTACGCGCGGCTGGCAGCCATGAAGCTTTTTTCCCAGCGGGCGGCCGATTACATGCGCTCGGCTTCGGCCGGGGACCGGCGGTACCTGCTCTACAACCCGATCACCAAGATGAAGGTCCCCACCCAGGGCGAAGAGGTGATCAATCTGCTCTGGGACGTGATTGCAGCCCGCGGTTTTGAAAAGGACGTTTTTTTCGAGATTGCGGCCCAAGACATCCGTTCCCTGCCGAAACTGGAGGGAACCGTTCACGTGAACATGGCCCTGATCATCAAGTTCATTGCCAACTACTTCTTTAAACCGGGTGAGTTTCCGGAGGTGCCGAAACGAAACGATCCGGCAGATGATACCTTTCTGTTCAACCAGGGCCCCACCAAGGGGCTGGGCAAAATCCAGTTCCACGACTACAACATTGCCTACAACAGCGTGGATCTGCCCAACGTCAACATCTTCAAGGAACAGATCCGCGTTTTCAAGGATTTTCTGGCCCAGGCCCCGCCGGATGCGGACCAGGCTCAAAACATTGATTTTCTCCTTGCCGTGGGCGAACTCTTTACCCTGGTGGCCTATGGCCAACTGATTATTGAAAAATATCAGATCGAAAAGTTCGAGGCCGACCTGCTCGAACAGATATTTGATTTTATGGTGCGCGATTTTTCCCGTTATGCGCTTCAGCTTCACTCAAAAGCCGACACCACGGAAAATCAGATGCAGTGGTGCATGAACATGATCCGCAAACCGGTGTATGACGGAAAGCGCTTTATCCGGTTCTGGCAGGGATACGTGGATGCCTTAAAGGACACCTATGAGATGAATCCCTAAGGCGGAAAAACAACAAGGCCGCCCGGCTCGTGTCCGGGCGGCCATGGCCCAACAGGATCGCGGGAAATTCACTCTCACCCGCAGACAACCTATGTGAAGTTTTGCCCTGGAGGGTCTGGTATTTCTGCTGGTTGAGATCGGTTATGATACCCAGGAGCATATCGAGCTGCTGGCTATCAATCATGCGTTCCAGTTCGTCCCTGGAAATCATGTACCGGACCATTGCATTATCCAGATCCTTGTCCGTGCCAACCTGGACATCCGTGCCGTCCCTGACCACGAAGCTGTATTTTTCTCCGTCCACGTCAATGACCAGGGTGAACTCCGTGCCCTTGAGCTCCTCGGTGCGGCCCTGGTTTTCCACGGATTCCCTTACCATTTTGGGGCCGTATTCAGTGAGCAGTTCCTGGATGCTGGTTTGTGCGGGGATATTAAACATAACTGTTCCTCCTTTTAAGTTGCGATTTTTGCTATTGGTTTATGCAATTACAACAGTATAGACTGACATATCAGTCTATAGATTTAAAGAATAACTTTCCGGCAGTTTGTCAACAGAAATCGGATTCAATAGCAATTTTTTCGCCCCTGCGGGTTTCGCGTCTAAACTGGACCCGGAAGCGATATTTTTGGCGCTTTAAAAAGTCGGACCGGCAGGCGGCGAAGGCAATTAATAAGATCCGGGAATTTTTAGTATTGTTTCAGATTGACACGCCGCCGGATTCGTGCAATAGCTTTTGCAAAAGGCGGACAGGGAAACTTATGAAGTTGCATTTCGGGCATAAATTGGCGATCATTATGACGGTGCTGGTG
>JAGXKN010000051.1 GCA_018335195.1 Desulfobacterales bacterium | reverse complement strand
AGAAAAAAGTGTGCAGCCAAAGCGGAAAACTGCCGGTTTTCCTGAAATGCCCGGAAACATACGAGGAATATTTCCTTGAAAACAACCAGCCGCAAAAAAAGTGCCCTGTTCACGGAAAGGACAGTGTGTTTAAAAAGGCCGTTGACGGCGTCAAAAACCTTTTCAAATAGATTGCCCCCCAGGCACGTTTGGTGTTTTTTGCTGATCGCCGCAATGCTTGCATTTTCCGGCTGCGCCGGCAAACGGCCCGCACCCGCCAGAACACCGGACACGGGCCTGCCCGCCCCGGAGATCGTCGGCACGCCCGGTGATTCGGACACGACCCATGATTCCAGAATGGCAGCGTCCCACAACCTGACCACACAGGGATACCGGCTTCTTCAGAAAAATGATTATGACGGCGCCATACGCGTGCTTGAACAGGCCGTGGGCGTCAATCCCGGAAACGGGCCGGGCTACTTTTATCTTGCCCAGGCATGGCTTGAAAAAGAGAATTTCCAATTGGCCACCCGCTTTAACCAGCTGGCTCTCATGTATCTTCGAACCCACCCCACCTGGTCTCAACGCGCCCGGGCACAAAAAGAAAAAATCCAAAACAAAAAGAACAATACCTCCGGCTCCTGAAGCGGGATCTGCGCTTTACACTTTACCCGCCTTTCTTCAGCCCGGCTGGAATCACTTCGGGCAGAATATTTTCGACAGCCCTGCAAACCCGGATTAGTATTAATATCAGAAATCCGATAACCCTGTCTTATTGTGAAAACGCCCGAAAGGAGAATCCAATTGGCTGAGCACAAAGGAAAACGCATCATACTGGCAAAACGCCCGGAAGGCATGCCCACTGAGCAGCATCTCAGGCTCGAATCCATGGACATCCCGTCGCCGGACAACGGCCAGATGCTGCTGCGCACCATTTACCTGTCCCTGGATCCATATATGCGCGGGCGAATGAGCTCCGCCAAGTCTTACGTGCAGCCCGTGGCGGTGGGAGCGCCCATGGAGGGCGGCACGGTCTGTGAGGTTATCGAAAGCCGGCTGGCGGGTTATCAGCCCGGGGATATCGTATCCGCCTACACCGGCTGGCAGACCCACGATCTATCCGACGGCACCATGGTGCGCAAAATTGATCCCGCACAGGCGCCTATCACAACGCATCTCGGCGTGATGGGCATGCCGGGATTCACGGCGTATGTCGGCCTTCTGGAACTGGGCCGCCCGGCATCCGGGGAAACAGTCGTGGTCTCCGCAGCCAGCGGCGCAGTGGGCCAGGTGGTCGGCCAGATCGCCGGAATCAATGGCTGCCGGGTGGTCGGCATAGCCGGCACGGATGCCAAATGCGCCTTTATCAAAGAGGAACTGGGATTTGACGCGGCTGTCAAGCACAGAGCCGAAGATTTCCCCGAGACCCTGGCAAAGGCCTGCCCGGACGGCATTGACGTGTATTTCGAAAACGTGGGCGGCAGGGTGTTAAGCGCAGTGCTGCCCAACTTGAACGACTTTTCGCGCATGCCGGTCTGCGGCCTGATCGCCCATTACAATGATACCGCCCTGCCTGCGGGCCCGGACCAACTGCCCGCCTTCATGGGTGTCGTGCTCACCCGCCGGGTAAAGGTGCACGGGTTTATCAATTTTGACTACGTGCACCTGATGCCGGATTTCCTGAAAGACATGTCCACATGGATCCGTGAGGGAAAGGTTGTATACAAGGAAGACGTGATTGACGGCCTGGAAAATGCCGTTTCCGCTTTCCAGGGGCTCCTGGAAGGCCGGAACTTTGGCAAGCTCATCATCCGGGTGGGCGAAGATCCCACATTATAATACACCCGGCTTCACCGCCCGGCAAAATGATTGGTCCGTGCATAGTAAGCCCGCAGTGCGTTCCTGGAAGCTTTATCAACCAGTGAAAAGATCCTGTCTGTCCGGCTCATCATCGAATTCGGGGAGTGCCCGCTGACTTTTATTACCCTGAAATCAATGCGATCCACCCGGGCAAAGAAAGCTTTATATAACTCCGCATGCTGATGAAGCTTTCCTGATTTGGTATGGTAATTCCTTTTTTCAAGAACAGCCCGTCTTTCCAATAAGCTCTGGATATTCTGGGAATCCGTATATATAGCAACTTCTGATGCACGGATTTCGCTTAGTGCCCACAACAAAGTCTCCAGCTCCAGCCTGGTGGAACTTGTGCAGTCAAAACGTTTTACCTGGATTCTGCCTGCGATATCATCCAGGGAATTGTCTGTTTTACCCACGGCCACAAAAGCACCAAAACCAATGCCGGTCTGTGTGCTGACACTGCCGTCTGTAAACAACATCATTTTACGTCGGGCTTTCTAAGTAAAACAGCGTGTGTAGTGGCATCACTCATTGCGGACCTTTCGCGGGTGCCCCCTTTTATGCCGTGTGGCAGGCTTCAAAGACTGCTATTTTTTTATAAACCGATACAGAATCAACAAGATGACGGCCCCGCCGACAGCCAGCAAAAGACTTTCTATATTAAACCCGGTAACTTCTCCGAACCCCAGAAGAGACCCGATAAACCCGCCTAAAAAAGCGCCCGCGATACCCAGCAGAATGGTAATAACAATTCCTCCCGGATCTTTGCCGGGCATGATGAGTTTTGCAAGCAAACCCACGATTAACCCCATTCCGATCCAGGACAGAATTCCCATTGCGAACCGCCTTTCTATTTTTTGCCCATGAACGACTTTACTTAAAAAATCCAGAGTTCAGGGAGCAATCGAATCAAATCTCGTTTCAACGGAATTTCTCCGGGCGAAAATAAAAAAATGAGTCAAGGGCAGACTTGACCCCTGGTAGTGATTTGATGGTGCCTGGGACGAGAATCGAACTCGTACGGGGACTATGCCCCAAGGGATTTTAAGTCCCTTGCGTCTACCTATTCCGCCACCCAGGCACATGCTTTATATGCGCGATTTTGCGGGGTTTTTTGGACTTTTTTAAATTTAAGCTTGTGTCAATTTTATTCAAATTTTGGCAAACTGTAACAAATTTTTATTGCGGTTTTGTTACTGGTAAAACGCCCTGCCGGGTGTTGACGAACGCGACAGGGCAGCCACCCAAACCCCGGCGATAAGGCTTTATGATAGCCCGGCGATAAGGCTTTATGATAGCAGGAAACCCAATATCATTTCTTTCAGGTTTAAGCAAGACGGATTTTGCTGCAGTAGGGACCTGGCAAAGATGGAACAACAAAAAACATAATGTTCCGAACAATTACCCCGCTTTCTTCACAGGGGCCTTTCGGCGGTCAGCATTTCCAGGAATTCCGGAAGCATCATGATGCGCACCGCTTTTTCCCCGGGCATGAACTCCATGGCCCGAGCATAACAGCCCGTACAGATATGGACCATTTGATTGGTCACGACATTATCGATCATATGGGCAACACCTTCAGGCTTATAGCAGCAGGAAGGCGCTGAAATCCGGTTGATCTCCAGACCGGAAATCTTATCAAAAACCCGATCCGTGGATACCAGATCCATGGGGACGGCCGAAAATTTCCGGTGCAGCCTGTAGCAGCCCGCATAGAAGTCGATTTTTGTGCGCAGCGCAGTTTCTTCCAGCACTTCATCAATTGCCTGCGGGTAAAAAATGATATCTTCATCCGGGGCGGCATGTTTGTAAATCGGATAACAAGGGGAACAGAAAATCACGAGCCGTTTGACACCAAACCTTTTGGCCGACGCAATGGTTTTCTTGACAAAACCCTTGGACAGCTCCCGGCATTCGCGCATGGCCTGCTCGTCGCGCGCCTTTATGGCCGGTCGATACAGATAATTCCCGCAGCAGTATTCCTCGGATAGAAAGGTGTGAGAAAATCCGCGCTTACCTAAAATCCGGGACAGGGATGCAAGTACGTCTGGCAGCAGGGCCAGGATCTGGCAACCTGTGATGACCGCGTTCTCCGCCTTCCTGTCGTATGGCAGGCCGTATTCCTCCAGAACCGACTTCCTGTCCGGAAACGCGGCTGAATAACACCCGGTCTGGTTAATGTTTTCAACGGATTTCCGATCGATTAAATCATGCATAAGCGCTCCCTTTAAGATCCCGGCAATTATTTGTCCGGATGCTTTTGCCCTTTGGCTCTCCTTTTTTGCGAGTGCGCCGGATTCCTCAGCGGTTGCGCTCAGGGCGCCAAGCGCTTGGGCCCCGCCGATTTGATGATATCGCTTTTCTCAACCATTCGGGACTTCTGTTTTCATTTTCTGTTTCCGGGGCCTGCAACGCCTGCTCAATCCAAATCCACGGCCTGCTTGCACTTGTTGCAGCGTTTGGCACCGCGGAAAACCTGGTGCCCGCAGGAAGGACACAGATATCGGCGTTCTTCGTCCGCCACCCATTTCTCCGTGCCGTGCTCCCGCCAATATGGAACGGCCCGCAGAATCACCTTCTTTCCCACGGGTACGGGGAAGTTTTCGATATGCGTGCACGGAAACGCCCCGCACTGATGGCAGCCGGCAATTTCCTTTTCACGCGTGCAATCCCTTATCGCACAGACCCGACAGAAAAACGAGACCTGATCGGACAGGCACCCCAGGCACCTGAGGTCTTCGATGGTGAGATGGTCGATTCCGGAAATGGTGGACTGATAGAAATTCAGGAGTTTCTCGAGAAACCTGTCATTATTGTCCCGGGTGGCATAATACACGCCGCACACCCCGCAGTAGAGCCCGCAGGGGGCGAGAAGCGCTTCATTGACCGTCATTTTAATACCTCCGGATGATTGATTAATGCTGAGTCTACGATTCTGATAATTTAAAATCTCCTGAATTTCAGTGCGCCTGCTTTGCAACAATCGGCCGGAACTTGGACGCATACCACACCATCCGGGCAAAAGAACCCGGGCCTGCCGGCTGTTTGTTAACCGGCTTTTCAAGCTTTTCCTAAACCGCTTCCGGGATTGCCCCGTCACCATTGATCCCCTGTCATAGCGCCATCGCACCGCCGTCCACCAGTATCGTCTGCCCGGTGACAAAGGATGCGCCGTCAGAGGCAAGAAAGAGCACCACCCTTGCGACATCTTCGGGCTCTGCAATTCTGCCCATGGGGATATCCTTTACCACCATGTCATGGACCTCCTGATTCGACCAGAATGGCTTGCTGAAATCTGTGCGCACCATCCCCGGGGCCACGGCATTGACCTGGATATTGTCCGAGGCCAGCTCAGCTGACAAATTTTTTGTCATCATCTCTATGCCCGCTTTTGCAATACCGTAGACGTTCAATCCCGGCGAGGCCTTGTGCGCGGCAACTGAAGTGATGCTGACGATTTTGCCGCCTTTCTGATTCCGCATGATTTTGCCCGCTTTCCGGGAGCACATGAATGTACCGGTAAGGTTTGATTCGATGATCTTCCGCCACGTGCCGGTCTCGGTATCCACCAGTCCCCCGGCGGGCAGATTCATTCCCACGTTGTTGACCAGCACGTCAATGCGGCCGAATTTCTCCACGGCGCTATCAAACAAGCGCTCGATATCTTCTTCTTTGGCCACGTGCGCCGGGACCGCCAGCAGCGCGTCTCCGCCCCGGAGTTCCTCTTTCGCCGCGTCCAGGTTTTCCTGTTTTCTGCCGCAGATCACCACCATTGCTTTCTGGTCCAAAAGCTCCCGGGCGATTTCCAGTCCGATACCGCGGCTGCCGCCGGTCACCACGAAAACCCGGTCTTCGAGGCCATACCATAATTTGCCCATTGCTCCTCCCTGATTTTGTTCCTTAAGGTTTTCCACATGTGTGCATGTCAATGTCCATACAAAAACAATTTTAGTATCATTATGCGAAACTGTCTTCAATCTTATTTGGCGCTTTGCAAACGGATTGATGGGATGGTCAAGCGCTTTCTGCACTTGCCGCCTTCCCGACCGGTTTCCGGGAAATAAACCAGGCGAGTATTCTTATCCCCGGGCTTTATCATACCGCCTCTGCGAAAAGACAGCGGCAATGGAAAATTCGGGCGGCCCGGGGATATCGGGAATAATGTTTCATCACGGGCATAAAACACGGATTTTTTGTTGACTTCCATAACAATGGCCAACTATTTATATGTATTTTACATATGTGTGTTTGCACACTGACGCCGGGGCCGTGACGTCCGGCATATGATATATGTCTTGCGGACAATCAAATAAAAAGGAGCAAATTAATGCGCCGCATTGGAAAGAAAGGCAGCCGCAAATGGTTCTGGCTAGGGGGAATTCTTGTTTTGGCCGCCGCTTTTTTCGGCCTTCGTACTTATTTAACTATAAAACCAGCAGATTATCCAGTTAATTACGACAAGACCTGGAACGAAGGGGAACTGAAACATATTCTGCCCACGGCAAATCATGAGCGATTTCTGATCAAGACATCTTTTAAAGCGCCCTTGCAAACCGCACCGCGCCTGGAAGTCAACGGGCAAAAGACCGTTGAAGGGGTAATGACCGATACCGAAGGGCGGTTCTGGATGTTTGATGTCCCGGGATTGTCACCGGACACCGACTACGAGCTGAGGATCAAATCCCAAGACGGAAAGCCGCTCTGCGAATCATGGCCGCTTAAGACCTTTCCTGACCCGGATGCTAAGCCGGAGCACGTGCGACTCCTTATCTACACATGCCTGGGCGGTCACGATGTCCACCGCGAATGGTTCAAAACCGGTCCACAGCCTTTATCCATCCGACATCGCTTGCTGAATAAAGCCCTGAGCTTTGATCCTGACGCAGTAATTTCCACCGGAGACCAGATTTACTATGACCTGACCTATGACAAGGCGGCCAAGGTCATGGGGGATTCTCCCCGATCCAGGTATCATGTGGGCGAATTTGACCAAGACAAACCGGTGCTGGGGACCCGGAATGAACCAGTATTAAAACGCGCTGCAGATCCACAAATCGCATGCCTCTATGGTACAGCGTGCCGGTCTTCCCCCACATTTTTCCTGTTGGATGACCACGATTACTTTGAAAATGATACTGCCATGAAATCCGATGGGTTTGATATCCGGCTGCTTCTTCTGGCCTGGCGCTCACCGTTTACAAAAGGAGGAATTTCTTTTCCTCCAAACGATTTTATGCTGGACGCAGGCCGCAGCGTCCAGAAGCTTTATCTCCCCGAATTTCTGCCGGCGCCCGGGCAGCCGCGGAATTTGCCCGGAACGCATGGCGCAGATGCCGGCACTGACATCGGCCTGAAGGATCAATACCGGCCTTCGGTGGCATACGACAAGGCCCGTGCCCCCGGGGTGAGCGAATGTTACGGGACGCTTCGCTACGGAAAGCTTTTGGAGGCCCTTCTCTATGAAAACCGGCGCTATACTACACTGACGGGTCCGGATGCAGTCATGATTCATCCTGAAGCGGAAAAATGGCTTATTGACAGAATGAAAACTGAAGAAACGCGTCATGTGCTAAACCTGCCGGCAACTGTTTTCGGCTGGAGCGCAGGCAAGTGGATGGAATGGTATCCGGACATCAGCGGTGCTGATGGAAATCTGACCACAGATATTGAAAAATTTAAATGGCAGTCCGGCTGGTTTGCCCAGCACAACCGCCTGCTTGCCGCTGCCTCTGCCATGGAGCACAGTCCGCCCCTCTTTATCTGCGGCGATTTGCACAACCAGTCGGAGGGGGGGATTAAGCAAAGCGCAGACCTGGATCTCTCAGAAAACCCGGTGGTATCCATCTGTTCCGGATCCCTGGGCACAGGACCCCGCATGTGGCCCTCTGCATTTCGCGGCATGAAGGCTGAACCTCCGAATGCTGTTGAAATGAATGAGAAGCTTTCGCCCTTGGAGAAAAACGGATTTGTGATTGTGGATGTCTACCCCGAAAAGATTACCGTTAAATTCTATGCCTGGCGTCAGCCCGAACCGGTTACAGCCATAGACGATCTCAAGCCTCACCACAAGGTGGCCATTAAGCGTAGATAAATTTTTCGTGCATATTGTTTGCCTTGAGAAAAACTTCATCAGCGGGAATACTGGTGGATAAAGAATATCAGAAATATTGGCCGAATCTGAGAACATATTTCGTGAGCAAGAAGCATCCCGGTTTCTGACAAGCCCTCATTTAAACAATTAAGGATATAAACATGCACATATTGGCCATTAACGCCAGCCCCAGGAAAAAAGGAAACACGAGCACATTAATTCAAGCAATGTTGGAAGGAGCAGCTTCTTCCGGGGCTGAGACAACAGAAGCCTATCTGCACAGCCTTGACATGAAAGGATGCATGGGATGCCTTTCATGCAGGCAGACCATAGGTATTTGTGCCCAAAAGGACGAGCTAAGCCCCTTTCTCGAAACGGTCAAAACATGCGACGCATTGATTTTTGGCTGTCCCATCTACATGTATCGCGTATCCGGCCAGATGAAACTTTACGTGGACCGTTCCTACTCGCTGTATACACCTGCGGAAGGGGGCGGTTACAATTCGGCGGTGCCGGCGGGAAAACGATTTGCCCTGGTAGTTTCCCAGGGAGCAACCGATCCGGATCAATACCATCGCTCGATCCGCTGGCTGTCCGGAATGGCCGGAACCGGGCATGGCATGCAGGAAGTCGGACGGATCATCCATACAAGCAGCAACGCGCGCCCGGCGGCCCAAAATGATGCCCTCTTGGAAGAGGCACGAACCATCGGACGCAGGTTGTCCGGAGAATAACCATACGGCCGATCAACCGGATTTCTACAGTACTGCGTTTCAAATCTTGTGGCGTTTAATTTTTTGCCGATTTATCAGCACGGCCCGGTTACCTCTCCCCGTCGACAAAACGCCGGGCGCCTTTGCTGGATTCTCCGCTCTGGATAACCTGCAGGCCGAGCCGGAATTCTTCGGCCATACCGTCTGACAGGGTTTGATCAAGTCCGCTGTATACCGCCTGACGATCGCTTCTCAGGCAGAATTGAGGGAACTCGGCGATTTTTGTCGCCAGACGCTCGGCCTTTTCCCGGGCACTGCCCTGCTCCACAACGTAATTGGCAAGACCCATTTCAAGGGCTTCCTGCGCATCTACGCTGCGGCCTGTCAAAATCATGTCCAGGGCCCGCCCCTGCCCGATAATGCGGGGCAGCCGCTGGGTGCCCCCGTCAATCAGGGGAACTCCGAATCTGCGGCAGTAAACGCCGAAAACCGCTGTTTTTTCAACAACCCGGATGTCACACCAGCACGCCAACTCCAGCCCCCCGGCCACTGCATAACCGGATACGGCTGCGATAATCGGCTTGCTCAGCACCATCCGGGAAGGCCCCATGGGGCCGGGCGCGGACATATCCGGATCCAGGCGGTTGCCGCGGCCTTCAGCAAGCCTTGCAACCGAACCCAGATCCGCGCCGGCACAAAAAGTCCCGCCCCGGCCCCATAAAACTGCCACCCGGGCCTTTTCCTCCTGATCGAATTCAGCAAATGCCTCATATAATTGGTCTGCCGTATCCCGGTCAACCGCGTTTTTCTTCTCCGGTCGGTCAATAATCATGGTCCAGATGTGTCCATGCTTTTCAACGCTTATACTCATTGTGATTTGTGTCCCTTTCACGCCTTCCGGTCAATGGTTTATATTCTGCAGGAGTTCATATTTCGCGACGATTTTCCCGGCTCATCCCGAGGCTTTCCCCTGCGATCAAGGAGGAACGTTAAAAGCACTATGGGTGGGTTGCCGTAGGTTGGAAGCATTTCAATGGCCACGTGTCTGAAATAAGAAGAGCGCTTTCCGGCTACGCCCCGATAATAGGTTCTTTTCTGAGTCTCTGGGGAATATCAGAATCAAGTGGTAAATTTCAGACGGCCCAGAAATATTTTCCGGGCTGACAAGCAATCTGCCCCGTTAATCAGTGGTCTATTTGAGCTTATGAAACTTATCGTGCCACGCACAAGCATTGCAAAACACTTCCATATCATCACTGACTTCCGGGCAATCATCGGCATTCACCCCTTTGGCAAAACATACCTGTCCATCCCGGCATTCAAATTCGAATATTGCATATTCGTCATCAGGGTGTTTTACATAAAACTGTTCGCAGCCACAAAAAGGGCATCGGGACTGCGCCATGAAAAAGTCTCCTTAAAGGTTGTTGGTTGGGGCCGAATTAAAGGAGCATTATTTTTTAGGTACTTTCCAAGCATTTGCTGTTGCCACACAAGTTTTTCTTCCTATGAAAGGCCGAGCATGGGGTCAAGTTTTCCTTCCATCTCCATAGTGCTTAATTCATGATACCCGCCAACATGCTCGTTATCTATGAATATTTGAGGTACTGTTTCACGCCCGCCACTTCTTTGTTTTGCCTCGGCGGTCCGTTCCTGATTGCCTTCAATGCGAAATTCTGAAAAGGCAACGCCTTTTTCCTCCAGCAACTCTTTAGCCTTGAGGGAATACGGGCATATCAGTGTGGTATAAATTTCAACTTTTGGCATTTGTTCACCTTTTTGGTTACAGATTTAATTCTGGGCGCAAAGGAGCTCATTTTAAATAATAATAATAATATGGCAGATGCAATGTGCAAATTTTAGCTTGCCCAAGAATACTGCCCGGCGCGGCAAGCTATGTGTACTCGGTGAGACAGGGCTCAACCCTCAGAAAAGTAAAGCCAAAATTTTTTTCAATTCGAATCCGGCTGAGATTAAAGGCCCAGGCCAAGTCGTTGTGCATCGCAGTAAATGACGCCTCCACGGCAACAAAAGCATTCTTTCTCTTTTGTCTACATCATCTGTACAGAGTATTGACATATGCGGCACTCCGGGGTATTTAGCATAGCAAGGGGGAACTTTATGAACAGGGGATGTATCCGGCAGATCATGGACGTGAAGTGGGTATGGAAGGAGGAGGTCGTGGTGGATGGCCGAATCGAAACAGTCCGATCCGTCGAGTTTGTTGATGGGCTGGTGATACAAGACAGGGAGAGGTTCCCGTACCTTGATTTCAACATGAACGATTCTGTCCCGGAATCCCCGCTAGGTTACAGGATATGGTGGCACGGATGCCAGAGATGTGAGGCATGGAGACAAGTGATCCAAGACCTCCTGATTGAGAAGGGAGATATGACTGCCTTCAAGTTTGCCATGCAGGTACTGATTTTATACGAGGACCGGTGGATGGATTTTTTTGTATGTGAGGACTGTATGAAACTCAGGCGTAAAGGGATCAGGCGAAATCCCAAATCTAAAATGTTCACTGACTGGGGGCCGGAGGGCGCGTACCCGCCACCGATTCACAGGGATTGGCGCAGGATTGCGACAGATATGAACAGATTTGGAGAAGGAGGACTCGCCTCCCTCTGACCCTTTAATCTCCATCTCCGCTTCGGTATCGGATTTCCTTATCCCGCTTTCCCGTTTCTTTCTGCGTTCGAATCAAGGGTTATGGAATGCGCCGCTGGCAGGCTCCCTGCGAAGACAAAAGGCGCTACCATTCAGATCAAAGAATAGCGAAATCTTATTACGCCCCCGAAATATATTGAAAGACATTGTCCAAATCTGACGGGATTCTATTTCTCTTGTGCGCGAACATGATTCGATCCAAGCCGTCCCTTCCGGATAAGTGCAACGGTGATAATATCAGATTCGGGGATTATAATGACAGATGACTTTAAGGAAATTTCACACTACAACACCCGGGAGGCTATACCCAACCCGTCCAGGTGTGCGCTCCTGGTCATTGACATGCAGCATTATTTCCACTCCATTGCATCCCCGATCCTTGGAAACGTCATTTCAATTATCGAAGCCTGCCGCTCAAGGAATATGCGGATCATATTCACCCGTCACGGCCATAGCGATGTTTCAAAAGACGGCGGTATGCTGCAGGAATGGTGGGGAGATTACATTCAGTATGGTTCTACTGATTGGGAACTGATAAAGGCGATTCAACCTGATAATTATGATGCCGTACTTGATAAAAACCGCTACAACGCTTTTCATGGCACCGCTCTTGATAAGAGCTTGAGGTTAATCAAGACCGAGGAAGTGATAATTACCGGCGTCCTGTCTAATTGTTGCTGTGAAACCACTGCAAGAGAGGCTTTTGTCCGGGATTACCGGATATTTTTTGCAGGAAATGCGACCGCCACGGTAAACGGGGAGCTGCATCTGGCCGACCTGAAGAACCTGGCCTTTGGGTTCGCTCATGTACTTGGCACAGAGCAGATCTGCGAATATTTAAAAAAATAAACGTTGAAATTGAGATCGCTTTAAGATGGTATGTATAGGGACTTCGCCATACAAGGCATATGAACCTCAGCAAAGCTGCCAGATTTGGTGGTTTCAACTTCTACGTTTGCCATGAAATCCGATTGACACTTTTTATAAATTCATGTTTAATAATCATGGTAAAGCCAAACTATCCGCAAGGATGGGGCGGAAAGTCACGGGTCTTGTAAAGATAGCCGGACTGCCATGATGTAACATGGGAAGTGCGGCTATTTTTTTACATGGAAGAATGGGTGTCTTAATTCAACTATAGCCACTTTTGGGGTTAAAACCGTAACAACTGCCTGTTTTGTGACAAGAATGCTGTATGGTTCCAAAAACCTTTGAGGACTTAAAATCCCAGGAGCGAGAGGCTCGGAAAAAATTGATCGCGGGGGTCGCCCGGGAACTTTTTGCCCGAAATGCGTTCCGGGAAGTCACGATCCGGAAAATCGCCCAGGCGACCGAGGTCAGCGTGGGCACCATCTATAACCACTACTCGAACATAGACGAGCTGTTTCTTGAAGTTTTCCTGGAAAACGGCCGGCAGATTATCCGGCTGGTAAAAAAAACGCTGGAAAGCGACAGTTCAAGAGTTCTCAGCCAGGTATGCAGAGTGTATGTCAACTATTTAAACGAGAACATGAGCTTTTTCCAGATGATGAGCCGGTTTATCCTGGCAGGCGAGCTTACCGCGAAGAACTTGCCAAAGCTGGATCAAACCATGCGTGAGCTGCTGGATCTTTTTGAAGAAGCTCTCCGAATCGCAGGCAACCGGACTAATACCCGATTGTCCGCCCATGCGCTCTTCTCGGCTTTAAACGGCATAATGATCAGCTATGCCAAATATCCCGGCAGAGCCGCGGAAGAATCCAGGGAGCATACGCTCTGCTTGGCAGAAATAATCGCCGAAAATTTTGAATTACGGGAAAGCCGGGTTCCTGTGCAGGACAATTAAGGCTGGGGTTTTAATGGCCACCTCCGAAATCGGAAGGATTTGATTTGAAACGAATACTAGTGGTGGATAATCATCCGGTGATTTGCAGATTCATGTCCGATCTCATTACAAAGCAAGGCTACGATGTCGTTACCGCCGAAGACGGGCTGCGCGCTCTTGAGGTATTAGAGAACTATGCACCGGATGTCATTTTTGTTGACCTTGTCATGCCCAATATTGACGGCACCACTTTGTGCCGGATCATTCGCAGCCGTATTGACCTCAATGACTGCTTTATTGTCGTGCTTTCAGCCGTTGCAACAGAAGAAATGGAGAAGAAATCCCCGGAAGAGGTAGGCGCCGATCTGATTCTTGCCAAAGGCCCTTTTGACAGCCTCGGACGGCACGTTGACTATATCATTAAAAATTTGGAGGTCGGACGCGCTGACCGCCTGAAAGGCGAGATCGTCGGAGGGAAAAATTTGATTCCCCGGCAGATCACCAGGGAACTTCTAAGTTCCAGGAACCATTTTGAACTGACATTATACCATATATCTGAAGGCCTGCTGGAACTGACGCAAAACGCAAAAATTACTTATGCGAATCCGGCAGCGCTTTCAATTCTCGGTCTATCCGAAGAAAACTTGCTGTCGGCAGATTTTGTCCAGCTTTTTAATAACGCCGATCAAACCCGGATCCGGCAGCGGATCTCTGAAGTCGGGCGGAGTTGGCAGGAGCCCCTTTTTGATGAAATCCTGATGCGTAACAACAAGCTGGTTTCGGTCAAAATCATTTCCTTTCAGGAAGCGGATCAGCAATCCAGCCTGTTTGTCATATTACAGGATGTCACCCTGCAAAAACAGACGGAGCGGGACCTGGTAAAGAGAAAAGAGCTATACAGACAGGAAAGAAACTCTCTGAACAATATCCTGGAGAATTCTCCGGATGCGATCGCAATTGTGGATGAAAGCGGCTGGTTTACCCGGTGGAACGATAATGCCGCCAGGATGTTTGGATACAACTTCGAGGAACTAAAAGAGAAAAAGGCCTTTGACCTGTACACCGACCGCCAGGCAATGAAGAAAATGTTGGAACAGCTCAGAAGGCAGGGATATGTGCAGAACTACGAGATTAATTTCACTCATAAGAGCGGCGAGTCAATTCCGTGCGCCGTTTCCATCAGCCTTTTGTACGACGAAAATCAGGAAAAAACCGGGAGCCTGGGCATTATCCGGGATCTGTCGGAATGGAAACATACAGAGGAAAAACTCAGGTACTTGAGCTTCCACGATGCGCTGACCGGCGTATACAATCGGGGTTATTTTGAGGAGGAGTTGGAGCGACTGGCAAAGGGCAGGCATCTTCCACTGGGCATAATCGTTTGTGACATCAATAAGCTGAAACGAATCAACGACACCATGGGACACCAGAAGGGAGATGAGTTGATTCAAAAAACGGCCGATCTTTTGAAGCGCGCTTTTCGCACCAGCGATATCATAGCCCGCATTGGAGGGGATGAATTCGCTGTGCTGCTCCCTGATGCCGATGAATGGGCAATAGAAAACTGCATGAAAAGAATAAGGGAAGGCATAGAGGCCTATAGAGCGCAAAAACTCGAACCCGGCTTGTCCATTGCGATCGGATATGCCATCAGCAGCGAGCATTCCGTGGATACCAAGGCTTTATTCAAAAAAGCAGATGACAACATGTACAGAGAAAAATCCAGACAATCCTACACCGGGCAATTACTGCCGGAAAACGAATTTGATTAGCAAATCTTTCAGGGGACGCATCCCCACCGGCTTAAAGGCGTTGTATTAAATGGTAAAAAGTGCAACCGTAAGAAACTTTCTACGGACCAGGATCTCAGTATAGGGATGAGCCAAATGGATAACCAGCAAAACGCCAGGACTGTTACTGAGAGGCGAAAACACCCCCGAATAGAGGCTGGAAACGACATAAGCTATGTTCTGTTCAATGCCGAGCGGGAAGTAATCGATCAGGGCAAGGGCAAAACCCTGGACCTGAGTCAAAGCGGCACTCTTGTGGAGACAGAAAAACCGTTAAACGGTTCGTTCGTTATTTTGATCACGCTCGATTTGGACGGGAAAAAAGTCAAGGTCCAGGGTCAAGTGGCAAATACCCGGGAATCGGATAAGCCGGGCTGTTATCGAACCGGTATTGAATTTGACGGGTCCAGGGATGAACAGATCCAGGCCATTTTGGGGGAAGCCCGGAAATATTGTCCGGGATGGAAAACAGTGTATAAATATTCGTACCTGTAGATTTTAGAGCAAAACAGAAATCTAAGATAGTTTTTACTGTTGTATCCGAGTCACATTCACTAAAGATAAAATGCCTTAAATCAATGTTAGAAAACAATCCGGATTAAAGAATATAACAGCGGCAAAAATGCCGTGGATCACCCCCCGTTATACAGATACCCCCAAGCCCACTTACCGCAAACAGTGATAAAAATCTCAGCTTCAACACCAAGCGCGGCAAAGGCTTCCTTAGCTTGTACACAGAGGTCTTCTCTCAATTTACTTTTCCTGGAACTTTTCAATGCTCCAGCTGCAATACCTGTAGGCAGCAGAAACCTTTGGCCCGTTTCAGATACGAGGTCTCTTTTCAAACCCAAATTTGCCAAAGCTGCATATGCATTCCGAAAGTCCTGATTCTTCTCGTGCTTAAATTCAAACGCACATACCACGAATAAATCCATACCCTGCTTCCCTCCCTTCGGATTATGGTATTCGGAAGTTATCCGATTCCTGGACTTTGAAACATCCGTGGCCATCCAACAACGCTCCAAGTGACGCCATCAAAAAAATACGTTAAAAAGAGTTTAAGCAATGGATCCAAAAAACCCGAACCGTCGCTGATAATGGCAGTCCGGATATCTCTAAAAACCGATTCATAAAGACTCGCTATCGAAAAGACCCGTGCCTTTCCGCCCCACCCTCACGACTGGTTTGTCTTTCTCATAATTGTTTTATGATTAATGAAGGCCAGTGTGTCAAACGTTTCCGTGGGCTTTCCGGGTGAAGCCTTCTGCCCTTTAAGTGAACATCCCCGGCTATTGCCCGCCAATAGTCCGAATTCTGCGCCACTGGAGAATATCAGAACCACGATGCAAATTGACAGGCGGCTGCATTTGAAAATGTCGTGTAAAGGATGTTGTATTTCCAGGTCACCAAGATCTCAAGCTGGTATAGGAATCTTGGGCTAATCAGAAATCCTCAAACTTCAGCTGCTCCTGATTGTCTCGATACATGTTTGTCAAGCTTAGGTGCAAGGTTTTGAAGGAGTAGGGCCGAATATGCTTGGATTTATATGCGGAAAATGAATATTCTTATAACTTCGTGACCTTGTCAATATAGGCATCCGCATCGAACTTTCGTTTCAATCCATTGGCATTCATATAGCGCACTTTGCCAAAAACTTCCCGCTCCGGCCATGCCCGGTCATGGTTGCCGAAACACCAGGCAACACCGGCATAACCATTTGGATTTCTTCCATCCAACTCATACTTGTTATTTAAGCGTAGGGCAATTTGAAATGCTTCAGCCGGGTCCGCTGTCCACTCAAGTATTTTTTTGCCCCAGTACATACGCATATAACCATGCATTTTCCCTGTCTTCATCATTTCGCGCTGAGCTGCATTCCAATACGGATCATGGGTCTCTGCATTTTCAAATACTTCAAAACTGTACACATGTTGTCGCGGATCCTGACGGTGTGCGTCCAGGGTCTCCCTTGCCCAACCGGGGATACAATCCAGATTGTCGTAATTTTCATCGTAGTAGCAGAAATTCATACTCAGTTCCCGCCGGACGATCAGTTCCTCTATATATGCCTTTTTTGCCGAATCAGTAGCATCCGCATTCTGCACTTTCAATGCAATCTCAATAGGCGAGATCTGACCGAATTGCAGATAAGGGCTCATATTCGACAAATAATTCGTTGTTGGATCATCCCTTTTTACATCATAATGAGAAAGTTTATTCTTAATGAAGTCATCCAAATGCTTTATTGCCTCGGAATATCCACCGATATAATTATTAACTGGTGAAACAGAACGATCAATATTCAGTTGCCCGAGAATCGCTTCCGGGTCAGAAATATCCAATCCTTCGAATTTTAAAGAAAGAGATGGATTATCAAGGCGCCGCTGCTCAACAGCCGCCATATAAGTATCCAGATGTTTATTTATTTTCGGGCGGATTGTCCGGGCGGCATATTCCCGTTTTTCTGAGACAACCTCAATCGGGACAACTACTTCAGTTTCAACCTGATAAAACGGAATATCCAAAGTTTCTGATATCTCTGTACGCCATGATCGCTGGATTTTGGTATATCCGCGATCGGTGACCACACCTTGGGAATTATTGACGAATGCCACAATACCTTTTTCCGGCGATTCATAACGCACAATGATTTGAATTCCACGTTTTTCCAGCTGCCGGCTGACCTCTTTCAATCCATGCAGCATAAACGCGTAATGCCGCTCATTGGCATCAGGATAATCATCGGTTATCCCGAAAAAGACAACCAGGGGGGCCTTTAAATCATTCGCCCATTCAATGGCAAATTCTAGGGCGTGGTTCTGTTCAACCCGTTGTGATGCCTGCATCCAATAGACAAGGTATTCCCCGTCAGAAATTTCGGCGGGGTTCAGTTTTTTATATCGATTTATGTACTGTTGGGAAGGCATAAAATATATTATTTGAGGCCACCAAACTTATCATCTTAATTTGATAAAGATTGTACTTTTTCTGCAAGCGTCATGGGAGTAAATTGTCATGCAATGTTTTCTGCAGCACTGTCCACCACCTGGCGGACATCAGCGATGCATCAGCGTCCCTTTGGATTTTGCGAAGCACAATCACACCCGCCGGATTGTTTTTCCCGTCTTATTTTCTCCAGAATCGTGGATCGCCCGTTATCCCTGTAATCGTCTTCGATTTGTTTTTTTGTGTAATGGCAGCAATAACAAACCGTGTCATCGTCTTTGAACTGGTTCTGATCATTGCAAATAATCCGATTCACAATAGTTCTCCCGTTGGATATCTGTGTGGTTGTCTGTTTTCAGACCAGGCCTTTCGCCGTAACGCTCGTGCATGGCAGCCTCCTCGCTCAAATCGCCTTTGTGCAGTGCATCTCGGAAATCATCCAATCTGTAGGGATCCTTGATGCTGAGATATGAAGACCTTCCCCCTTTATCTTCTAAGACCCCCACTTCAATTTCAGCCACGTAGCGGCCTTCATGGAGATATTTGGTTTTTTACGCTTTTTCATAATTATCGCCTCCGCAAAAAACTTTCATCCCATCTTTCCGGGTCCGTCCTGTATGCCGTGACAAGAACAGCAGGTTTGCTATTTCCTTTCGGAATCCCCCATACCACATGGACAGGACGTTCTGATCGGGCTTGCTGCAGGGTTAAAACACATGATCCTTTGCTACAATCCCGGTATTTTTCCATAATTATGGCATTTTTCACACCAGCAGGCAATTCCCTGGCGGTTAGTTCATCTTCAGCCAATTCACATATGCTTTTAAAGGTTTGTTTTGGGCTGTGACAGCTTCTTTGACAAAAAAATAACAGGCTAAAACAATTGTGCAAATCTGAAAAAATTCCGGGTCACTGCCAGGGCTGACGGTAAAACCTCTCAGATGTACTCCGACTGCATTATTTCATTGGGCGAATTCGTATTCAACTCTTGAAATACGGTCTCGCCAGCAGGGCTTTGCCCTTGCGGAAGGGGCCCTGCCACTTCCCCTATTGCAACATCCATGGGGGCTGCCGGGTGCCTTTGGCGTACTATCCTTTTTTCTCTCCAAGGCCTTTTTTATGAGTTCTCCGATAATCAGGCCTGAATCCTCCACCGTGTGATGATAGCCCACATCAATGCCTCCCCTGACGTGAATTTCAGATCCAAAAGGCCGTGAACTACAAAAAGGGGGAAGCATATGGACTAAAAAAGTATAGCCGGTGTCTGATTCACACTTTCCGGTTCCGTTTATCTCAAGGGAGACGCTTCTCCGGGTTTTTCTGGTATTGCGCTCGGCTTCGGCGAATCCGCTCATTTCAGCCGATTTTTTTCAGTCAAAACAATGCTTGAACCCCCGAGCAGAGGTGATATATATATATTGCAATTTCTAAAAACAGGGGGAAGACATGGAAGATCCGGTGCTGATCGCGTATAAAAACAACGCTGCAAACATAACCCTTAACCGGCCGGAAAGAAGGAATGCCATTAACGAGGCCTTATTAAGGGGGCTTTACGACGGGCTGGAAAAAGCGGGCGCAGATGACGAGATCAGGGTTATCATTATCACCGGAACAGGCCCGGCCTTCTGCGCCGGGCTGGATCTGGGCTGCCTGGAAACCGAAAACCTTGTTGATCCCAGGGGCGACGGCAGGGACCTGGTCGATATTGCCGCAGACTGCAGAAAACCCATAATCGGCGCGGTTAACGGACCGGCAGTCACCGGTGGATTTGAACTCGCCCTGAACTGCGATCTCCTGATTGCCTCTGAAAAAGCGGCTTTTGCAGACACCCACGCCAGGATCGGCATCCGACCCGGGTGGGGCATGACCCAGCTTCTGCAGCAAGCTGTCGGGCAGAGGCTGGCCAAGCAGTTTTCCCTTACCTGCCAGTGGATACCCGCCGAAAAGGCCCTCGCCTGCGGAATAGTAAACGAGGTGATGGCCCCGGAGGAACTTATGCCCCGGGCCGAAGCCATTGCCCGCATGATATGCGAAACCGACAATGAGACTGCCCGCACCATAAAGGACCTGATAGAGTACCGCAACCGGGCCACTTTTGCAGAGGCCCTGGAAAACGAAAGAAAGCCCCTCAAAGACCTGGTTGCCGCATCCGGGACCTCGTTTCCCTCGCAGACATCGAATAAACGGGATTGACTTTTTAACCTCTTGTCTGGTTTTGCTATGATAAAAACCGCCAGGGATAAAAATACGCACAAAACACGCGGGCAACCGGAATACGCCTGAAACAAAACGAGGACATTATGCGTGGTCTGTGGTTTAACCTGGAGGAAAAGGTGTTTGTGCTCACCGGAGGCAGCCTGGGCATCGGGCTGGAAACATCCAGGGCGCTTTTAAGGCAGAAAGCAGAAAAATCCTGACAGCGCGGAAGGTGTTGGTTCCCGAGAAAAATGGGGCTATTTTTCTCCTACGGGACAGGCGAATTCGCACCTCCGGCACCAGTCAATTACAAAGATCGGAGAGCCTTCAGAATCTCTTTGGCCGCTCTCAATTAGGATGGGCACGATCGGAATCGAGGCGTTGGATACAGGTCGGACGGTCATATTGTCCAAGGGCGAACGCATTTTCA
>JAGXKN010000050.1:12458-20784 GCA_018335195.1 Desulfobacterales bacterium | reverse complement strand
TTTAAAAATCTGAAACCCTCCGGGATTTCCAATTCTGCCGCATCTACTGCGTCAGATGCAGTCTCGCATAGCTCACTATAGCGAGTCTGCATCTTCCTTGTATATCCGGCAAACTTGAAAATCGCTCAATTTCGGTTAAGATAAGAATTTGAAAATGGCAGCCGGGGCGATTTGAAATCCGCCCCCTCTGAGGCAGATTCGCAGTGGTGTGAAAAAAGGACCGATTATGAAGTTTTCCTGGAAAGACCGGTTGAAGATCGAGGCTTTGGCTTTTGTTGCCGTAAACCTGGTGCGGCTGTGGTTTGGCACGGTGCGCGTGGAAGTGTTGAACAAGCCGGTGTATGAGAAGTATTTCAAGGACCCAAACACGGGCAACGTGGTGGCCGGGTCCTGGCACAGGCACGCGGTGTTTTTGTTTTATTTTTTCCGCAAACTCGGCCCGCGCGGCATCATGATCAGCCGCAGCCGCGATGGCGAACTCACCGCCCGGATCGCCCGGCACCTGGGCTATACCCCGGTGCGCGGTTCTTCTTCCAGGGGCGGAAAAGAGGCGCTTTCTGCCATGATTGACTATATGTCGGACAAATCGGAAAAGCGCCTGTGCGGCACGGCTGTGGACGGGCCCAAGGGGCCGGCCCGGGAGATGAAACGCGGTATGGCGGTGGTGGCAAAGCAAAGCGGATCCTGGTTTATTCCCATGGCCTGTTCCGGTACCCGGGTGATTACATTTTCAAAGGCCTGGGATCAGACCATCATCCCCAAGCCTTTCAGCAAGGTGGTCATGGATTTCGGCGAGCCGGTACATATCCCGCAGGACGCATCAGAAGAAGAATTCGACCGCATCTGCGCGGATATCGCGGCGGAACTCGACCGGCTGACCGACAAGGTGGATGCGATTTGTGGGTATGAGGGGAAAAATTCTTGATTTTTTCGGATTGTATTCCATAAAAGTTATAACTTTTCCAGGAAAATAACACGGTCGGTCAAAATGCCACGGAATTAGTCGTCTGAGTTAAGCGTCTTGTTCGGTCTTGGTTTGTCGATCAATCCGCCATGGATATATCTGTGAAGAATGCTTGACATTAATGTTTGGTAAGGGATGCCATTTTCAGCGGCTAATGCTTGAATTTCTTCCAGATCTTTTGATGAGATTCGAATATTGACTCGTTTGTCTTTCTTTAGGGTCCTCCTGGCGTATTCTTTATGTTTTTCAATTTCAGCTTTCGGGTTCTTGACTTTTTCCCACTCTCCGCGCTCAAAAGTTTCAAGAATTTCTTTTTCTTCTTTATCAAGTTTTATCTTGTTCATTTTCCCCTCCAATATAGTCCCGTGTGGCTTTACGACTCGGAATAATCGTCTTTAAGAATTTACCTTTAGAAGATTCAACAAATGGAACAAGATAAGCGTATTCATTAATCTCAACCACGATTATCTGCTGTTTTGGATATTTTTCCGGATTGGGATGAACAAATATATCCAAAACATCGCCACGCTCAATATGCATCACAACTTGTTCAAAACTGATCCCCCGCTCAGACATAAGCTTTTCATTTTTTTCTGTATCCCATTTGTAATAATCCATATCAAAACATTAATACGTTGTGTGCCTTAAGTCAACATAATTGTGGGTGGAAACACCTGACAAGTAATATACTGGGCTTGCCGTTGACCCTGGCGATTTCCCGGAAGTAGCGGATGTGGATTATTATAGATATAACAATCCACATCCTGGAGTAGATAAAGAGTAGATACCCGGACAATGATGCCGGCTTTTAATGGGCCCTGCTCACGGTCACGAAGTTTTCCTGGTAGGCCAGGGCGCCGCCGGCAGGATCCCACTTCTTGAGGGTGCCTTTCATGAAGTGGTGATCGGCCAGTCCCTTGCCGTAAGCCCGGCTTTCCACGGGCAGCTGGTGGCCGAAGCCGTGGATCACGAAGATGGCATCCGGGTGGATGAATTCCGTGACCCTGGCATGGATCTGCTCGGTGTAGCCTTCCTGTGTGACGTTTACCAGGTCCCCGTCCGCGATACCGAGTTTTTCCGCCGGCTTCGTGTTGATCCAGAGCACGTTTTCGGACATGAGCTCGTTTAATGCCGGGTTGTTGACCGTGTGGCCCTGAGTGTGCAGGGCGCAGCGGCCGAAGGTGAGGCGGAACTGCCCTTCGGGCGGTTCTTCCGGCGATTCATAGGGTTTTAAGGATTCAATGTCCAGGTCTTTGAGCTTCTTTGAAATGATTTCGATTTTGCCGCTTTCCGTGCCGAACTTGAGCTCGTCGCGGTTGCGGTACATGGGTTTGTCGGTTAAAAAGACAAAGCCGGTTTCTTTAAAATCCTCGATGGATACGCCCGTGTCCTGTAGCTGAAAATTCCAGATATCCGCGATGTTGTCGTAGTCGAGTTCCTTGATCCCCATGCGGCGGGCCAGACCGGCAAAGATCTCCCACTCCGCCTTTGTGTCAAACCGGGGCTCCAATGCCCGGCGGCGCATGAAAAAGTAGGGCTTGAGGTAGTTTTTTGCTGCAAGCAGGCTTTCGCGCTCCAGGTAGGGGGACATGGGCAGCACCACGTCTGCATACCAGGCCGTGTCGCACCAGGTAAAGGTAACCGAGACCAGCAGGTCCAGGTTGTCAAACATCTGCTTCATCCGGTCCGGCTCCGGATATCCCATCAGGGGATCGTGCCGGAATGCGATATAGGCCTTGACCGGATAGGGGTCTTGTGTCTCCATGGCCTCGTAGAGCAGGTGGGCCAGGCCCGGGCCGGACTCGAACTGCGGGTATTTCCAGCCCACGCCGTCTGCGCGTTTTTCCTTGGGCTTTTCAAACAGGTCCTGGAAGTGTTTGAGATCCGCATAGCCGGCATCCTTGGGCTTGTTGACAAATGCCAGGCCGCCCTTGGCGCCGATGGATCCCAGCAGGGCGTTGATGATGTAAACGGATCTGACCTGGTAGAAGGTATTCTGGTAGCGGGCCATCATCCAGCCCGGATGCCATACCACGTTGGGCGCGTCCTTGGCCAGCTGGGCGGCAAACCGGGAGATCTGGTCGGCGGGCACGCCGGTTTCCGCCTCTGCCCACTGCGGGGTGTAATCCCGGACAAATTCCTTGAGCGCATCCAGGTCCTGGATGTATTTGCGGGCATAGTCCTTGTCGTAGAGTTCGTGGGCCAGCAGCTCGTGAATTACGGCCAGGTTAAAGGCATAGTCCGAGCCGGGCCGGACCATGAAAAACCGGTCCGCCTTGGTGGCCGTGACATTGGCCCGGATATCGATGACCGTGAGCTTGCATCCCTTGCTCATGGCATCTGTGAGATCATTGACCTCTGCCACGCTGATGGATTCGAAGATGTTTCGCATCTGAACCACCACGTGTTTGGCGTTTTTTAAATCGTAGTACACGCCCTTGCGGCCCATGCCTGTAAGGGACTGGTTTGCATGCTGCACGTTTCTGGCGCACGAGGAATCGTGGTTGCAGTAGTTGGGAGAGCCCAGAGCGCGCAGAAACGCCCGGTGAAAGTCCCGAAACGGTCCGCCACGGTCGGAAAGGGCAACGCCGCGGGCACCGTACTGGTCAATCACGCCTTGGAGTTTTTCGGCCACATAGTCCAGGGCCTCCTCCCAGCTCGCCTTTCGCCATTTCCCCTCGCCCCTGGCGCCCTCGCGGATCAGGGGCTGCTTGAGCCGTTCATTGTCATTGATCAATGCCTTGCCGGCAACGCCGCGGGGGCAAAGCGAGGAGTTCATGCCATCGGCATGCGGATTGCCGTGAAGAAATTTAATGGCGCTGTTTTCCACTTCCGCAATCATCGGGCACCGTACCGTGCACATCCCGCAGATGGTAGGGATTTTTTTGGTGGACATATATTGTCTCCTTCTTTAGACGGATTTCGGATTTTCTAATCTTGCTGCAGGATCTCGCTGTCGTAAATTTCCTCAAGCCGGCGTTTGTGCTTGAGCTCCTCGTCTGCCAGAAAGGAAAAGAGCTTTTCGGATTTCTCGCTGGCACAGCGGCCCTTCCAGGCTTCGTAGAAGGCGTGGGCTTTTTCCTCTTTTTTCATGGCCATGGCCAGTGCGTCCTGATAGTTGATTTCCGGGGAGAATTTCACATCCACCATAAAATCGCTCAGTTTCAGGTTCTGGACGGTTCCGGGCTCGAGATACTCGTAGAACGGCTTTTCATTGCTCAGATCCATGTCTGCCAGCAGCTCCCGGTGTTTTTCCTCCTCGATCTGCATTTCCCGAAAAAATTCCCGGATCCCCTTGTTTTGGGTGTTTTCTGCACAGTTCTTGTAAAAATCCCGGGCTTTTTCCTCCCGGTCGATGGCAAATTTGACTACGTCCTGCATGGAACGGCAGCTCACAGCTGTCATGGTTTCCTCCGATCTTAGATTTTTTTCATCCGCGAAGCACTCTTGATGCGATCCGACAGCAGCTTTGCGCAGGTCGGGCAGTAGCGGTGGTGCTCTTTTACGTGCGGATGATCCTCGGTTCTTTCCTCGATCCGGGAGAGAAATTTCGGGGTGGCAAAATATCTGCCGCAGTTTTCGCACTGAAGCAGCGGATTCTGCCCGATGATCTCATCCCGGATGGATATGATACGCAGACCGTTTTGGTCCTCCTGGCGAATTGCCCCGGTGGGGCATATGCTGGCGCAGGTGCCGCAGCCGATGCACCGGTTGCCGGGCCTGGGGGCAACGTAGCGGATGCCGTTTCGCTTTTCGATTTTCAGTGCGTTTGCGCCCACCAGTTCCTTGCAGGCCCGGATGCAAAGCCGGCACCGGATGCATTCATCCGGCGGCGGGCCGATGTCGATGCCGTGTTTTTCCGCCAGCCTGCGTATTACCCCGGATTCCGGGGCGAACTTGGCCAGGTTGCGAAACGCCGTGGTCCGGGCCCGCTGCACCCGCTGGTTGTCTGTCTGGATTTCCATGCCTTCGGCCGGCTTGATCACGCAGGAGAGCTTGACCTGGGCCGGTTTTTCCGGATAAACGACCTCGACTGCGCACAGCTTGCACTCCCCGGCAGGGGAAAGCGCCGGATGATAGCACATGGCCGGCACCTCGATGCCCTGTTTTCTAAGGATCTCGATTATCGGCTTGTCTTCGTCGGCCTGGATCCGCTGGTCGCTGACAATGATTTCCGGCATGGCTTCTCCTTTGAAACCGGCTATTTTCCGATGACCCGCAGGCAGTCCTGGGGCAGCCGGTGGGTGCCCTTTTCATCCAGGCTGACCTCGATTAACGCGTCCGGATCGTTTTTGCTCGTGTCCGGGTCGGTGATGATGCCGTGCATGCCGATGAACTCCTCCATGTAATCCTCCCAGCTTTCATCCGCGGATCGTTTGTAGATCTCCACCTTTTGGCCTTGACGGAATGTCATGTTCCTGCTCCTTAAACCAAATTACAGAATGTTCAAACCGGCAACCGTCAACCGATACCCGTTTACGGTTCTCAGTTTACGGTTTACAGTTTACAGTTCACGGTTTTTTTTAATGCATTTTGTACCCTGCCTGCCGACAAGCAGGGCCTGTTTTTATCAACCGCAAACCGATAACCGGTAACCGTCAACCGTCAACCGAAAACCGGTAACCATTCTTTTATTCCCGCGGCGGGGTGATTTCCGCGTGCCGGCCGCCGCTTGCCTGCCTGGCGCAGTCCAGGCATACCCGCCGGTTGCTCATTTCCGGGCTGATGTCTCTGACCCGTTTCATGATATAATCGTGATACCGGGCCGGTCCGAGCACGGCCCCGCAGATTTCGCAGTATTCAAGCTGCAGGCGGTTTAACACCGTACCGCACAGCGACAGGATCCGGTAGCCGTTTTGATCGGTCATCTGCATGGCACCGGTGGGGCAGTTGGTAGCGCATGCCCCGCAGGCGATGCAGCGTTCGGCCGTGATGCGCAGATCCGTGGGCCCGGGATTGTCAAAGTCGAGGTATCCGAGGCAAAGCGCCTCAATGCCCATTTTGTCCCGACAGATTTCAACGCACTTGCCGCACCGGATGCAGATGTCGCAGCGCAGGCAGCGCTTGGATTCGTTGTGGGCCTGAGTGTCGTCAAGCCCCAGGCGCACCTGCTGAAATGTGATGCGCCGGCGTTCGTTTCCCAGCACGGACATCTGCGGCCGCTGCAGATCGGTTTTCAGCGCGGCCGGCGCCTCGAAATGCGCCAGGCGACGGCGCCGTACCGGCACGGAAGGCAGTGTCGGCTGGGCAATGCCTTCAAAATAACGGTGTATGGCCGAAGCCGCCTTCTTCCCCCCGGAGATGGCCTCCACCACCGTGGCCGGGCCGGTGACCGCATCGCCCACGGCAAATACGCCTTCCTGATGGGTCTGCATGGTCACGGTGTGGACCTGGATGGTGTTTCTACGGGTCCAGTCCACTTGCTCAAAGGCTTCCAGGCCCTGGCTTTGCACTTCCTGGCCGATGGCGGGGATGACCGCGTCCACCGGGATGACATGCTCGCTGCCCTCCACGGGCACCGGGCGCTGGCGTCCGGAATCGTCGGGTTCGCTGAGCTCGGCGCGCACGCACACGATACCGGTGACTTTGCCGTTTTCCCCCTGGATTTCCTTGGGAATGGTCAGGTAGGCAAACTGCACGCCTTCTTCCTCGGCTTCCACCACTTCCTCGTGATGGGCCGGCATCTGGTCGTGGCTCCGACGGTACAGGATGTGGACTTCCCCGCATCCCAGGCGCAGCGATGTGCGGGCCGCATCCATAGCAACGTTGCCGCCGCCGACAACCGCCACGCGCCTGCCGGGCATGCGGTGATCGCCCAGGCTGACGCGGCGCAGAAACGGTACTGCCGGCAGCACGCCCTTGAAATCGTCTTCTCCGGGAAGCATCAGCTTGTATGAGCCGTGGGCGCCGACGGCAAGGAGAAAGGCTTCGTGGCCCTCGGATCGAAGCGAGTCCAGGGTGACATCGTTGCCAAAGCGGGTATTGAGCCGGAGATCGACGCCGAGCGATTCGATCATGTTAACTTCCCGGTCTATGACCTCCCGGGGCAGCCGGTACCTGGGAATACCCACCATCATCATTCCGCCGGGCACCGGCAGGGCCTCGATCACCGTGACCCGGTATCCCCGCAGGGCAAGGTAGTATGCCGCGGTCAGGCCGCCCGGGCCGGCGCCGACAACGCATAGCTTGCGGCCGTTGTCCGGCAGGGGCTCCGGGTTGACATACTGCCGGGCGGACATGGATTTTTCAGCGGCAAAGCCCTTTAAATCCATAATGGCAATGGGTGCATCCATTCTGCCCCGCACGCACATGAACTCGCACGGGTGCGTGCAGACCAGGCCGCAGACCCAGGGAAACGGGTTGTCCCTGCGGATCACGGATATGGCTTCTGCGTATTTTCCCTGGCCCACCAGGGTGACATAGGAGGGCACATCGATTCCCGCGGGACAGGCCATCTGGCACGGCGCCGGGGTAAGCATCGGGCAGTGGCCTGTGGGGCAGGTATGCGTGCGGATGTGGCTGAGAAATTCCTCGTGGTTCCGGTTGACAAAATCGGTGACGTACTGGCCCAGTTCCCGGCACTTTGCATTGGGCCCCTGGTCCGTGAGATGCCCGGCCAGCTCGAGAATGCTGTCCATGTGGTCCTCGCCGGCCTGTCCCTGGGAGACGTCATGGACCAGGTCAAATATTTCCGAGGCTTTCTGGCGGCACCAGGGGTGTGTCAGCTCCCCGGTGTTCAGGGAGTCCCGGAGCTGTTCATGCAGGGATTTGACGCTGCAGTTATGCGGACTCATGTTATTGTGCCTCTTGGTTCGGGATCTTTAAAAATCCTGGGCCCGCGCCCTGGCATAGCGTTCGCGCCGTATCTCGGGGATCTGATCCGGTGTTCCGAAATACAGGCACCGCGTGGGGCATACCGTCACGCATGCCGGCTCCAGGCCGGCTTCCACCCGGTCGTAGCAATAGTCGCACTTGACCGCCTTGCCGGTCTCCGGGTTCCATTGGGGCGCCCCCCAGGGACATGCGGAAATGCAGGTCTTGCATCCCACGCACAGGTCCGGATCCACGGTGACAATGCCGTCTTTGCCCCGCTGTAACATGGCGCCCGTGGGGCAGGCTGCCACGCACCACGGGTTTTCGCAGTGAAAGCAGGGCATGAAGGTAAAGGCCGTGCGCGGCAGATTTGCCACCCACTTGGGACCCACCGTGACGATCAGGCTGGGAAGCGGTCCGCGGGGCAGTTTCTGCCGGTTTTTGCATGCCACCACGCACGCCATGCAGCCGATGCATTTTTTCTGGTCCTGGAACAGGAAGAATTGGCTCATGGTTTAAAGAACTCCTGTCTGGTTTCTGCCTAAATTG
>JAGXKN010000050.1:7555-12229 GCA_018335195.1 Desulfobacterales bacterium | reverse complement strand
TTAGGTTCTGGTTGAGTCGCGCTTGTGGACGGATTTAAAATCCGTCTTCGTTTAGCTGTTGTCTTCTTATGCCGGTATCCCGTTCATACCGGCTGCGCAACAGGCCGCCGACGATTGCGCCGGCAATGCCGAAGGCCACGATGATTGCCACAAGCTGGGCCGTGGGGTCTGCGCCAAATATGCGGCGGTTGACCGCGGTCTGGATGGCCGCCGCGGCTGCAGCCGGGCCCAGCCCGGATGCCAGGCATAACGCCTTGCGGACGGTCGGGCTTTCGGACTGCCGTTTTTCCCAGTATTTGTATCCGGCGCTGGCCCCGCAGAAGCCTGCAATGGGCGGCATCCAGTAGCCCAGGGCGCCCGGGGCAAAGCAGATCACCAGAAAGCCGAGCGCAAGCACCCCGAAGGCCCCGAGCAAAATTGCGGCCGCCAGGGCAAACCAATCCGGGAACTGCGCGTCGAGCCATTCTGTAAACATCCGGGTTGAAATCATGTCAAACTTTCAATTTCGGGGACTGATTTAAGATCTTTACCCGCGCCATTCGCGGTTTCAGCTTCTGCTGTTCCGGTATGACTGCCGCCCGTTTTTTCTGTTTGTCCGCCGGCAAACCGTTTGTACAAAACCCCGGCAAAAAAGCTGATGACGTAAAACATGAAAACACAGAAAACAAACCAGAAAACCGCACCAATTTCATACTGCCTCCCGTTTACCCAGTGCAGGATGAACAAATACGGTCTTCCGAACATGGCTTCCAGGGCCTCGGGGCGGTAGGTGGCATTCACGTAGCCGAGCATGGAAACAATCGGGATGTACATGGTCAGCAGGTTATTTAGCAGCCCCTCGAAAAAATAGTCATAGTAGGCCTTGTTCAGCGTTGCCTTGTCGATGGTTTTTCCCAATGCCTTGGCATTTTCCGGGTCTGCATCCTTTAGTTTCAGGGCTTCCTGTTTGATGTTAAACCAGTAGTAGAACTCCTTTTCCAGCTCCCGATAGCGCCTAGTTTTGATTTTTTTTGTCAGAAGTTTGGCCGCTGCCGCGGTAAGCACGGCAATGACCCCGATGGATACGCACGGGCCCAGGACATGCAGGGGGCTGAACACAAGGTCCAGCGCCCCCTTCACATGCCGCAGTCCGTCCAATATGAGAAACCAGAGCGTATCCATCATCGGGGTTTATTTCCTATATCCAGATCTCGATCTTGAAAAACCGGAAGAACAGGAAGAACAGCACAATCGCCAGGATCACCTTGAGCTGTACTTCGGAGAACAGCTTCTGCATCCGGCTGCCGATGTAGCCGCCCGCAAAGCCGCCGATGATGATGGCAATGGCGATCCAAAGGTCGGGCAGATACCCGTTTAACAGGTAGCCGATAAACGAGCCGATACTCGAAAAACAGGTCCCGACCAGGGAAACGGGAACAGCCACGTACATGGGCAGCGCGCCGACCATGGTCATGATCGGGGTGAGCAGGAAGCCGCCGCCGATGCCGAACGCCCGGGCCACGATGCCGATGCCCAGGCCGATGACGCCGAAGAGCAGCGGGTTGATCTTGAATTCCTCGCCCCAGAACTTGAAGTGATAGTTGGTCAGTTTGCTGGCGCCCGTGGACATGGGTTCAATGCGGCCCATCTGGGCGGCCCGGCCTTCTTCCTTGGCCTTTCTGACCTCTTCGTTGAATTTCTGAGTCATGGCCTTGATGTTCTTGCGTTTTTCCATCACCCGGGGGGTGAGCTCATAAACGGTGCGGATGCCCATGAGGACCACCAGCACGGCCAGCCATTCCTTGTAAGTGGCCAGTGGAAGGACCTCGGTCACGTATTTGCCCAGCCAGATGGATCCGATCAGGATGCCGATTCCGAAGGACAGACCCACGGGCCAGGCCACGCGGTGCTCCTTGACCGCATAGCGGTAAAAGGAACCCAGCGGGGAAAACAGCGTCAGGGCCACATTGGAGGGCCGCAGCACGTTGGCCGCGTTGATGCCCACGGGACCCATGGTGTTGACCACCATGACCTGGTAGGCGGCCATGAGCATGCCGCCGGCAGCACCGATCAGGGAGAAGAAGGCGCCGACTAAAATCGCACCGAGAATAATCCACAGGGGGTTCATGTAGCGTCCGCCCAGCGAGAGCCAGAATCCGTTGCCCGCAAGGGTGTAATCGCCGATTTTTTCGCCGTTGACAAATACGTTGAACTCGGTATCCGGCGGGGTGTGGCGGAAGGAATCAAATGTGGCGGTAAATTCGCCGGTTTCCTTGTCCAGGTTGATGCTGGTGCCTTCGTCCCAGTAGTTGCCGCTTTTTTCGTAATCCGTGATCACGCTGCGGGCGAATATGGTTACCTTGCCGACCTGGGTGCGTTCCTTGGTGATGGTGTTGATGCCGTAGCTGGATTCGTGCGTGTAATTGAAAAAGGACCATTCTTCGGGAGTCTCCAGCGGACCGAGCATATTTTTGACCTTGGGGTCCAGGTTCTGCCAGTCAGCCAGCTGGAACATGGTGGTGCTGTATATCCCCTTGGCAAAGGAAGGGCCGCCGAAGCGCTTTTTGACAACGTTTCCGAATAGGTCCGGATTGTTGGTCAGCATGTAATACAGGACCGGCACGGCCGTATCGGCTTCAAAAGGCTGCGTAGCTGCCACATCCTTTAAATTTTTGATTTCATTGACGCCTTTTGCATCCTGGGAGGCAAATTCCCGTTTGGATGCAATGGCGATGTAAAGATCTTCTTCAGGCTCGATCTGACCGGAGATCGTTACCTGATCGCCTGCCAGGTATTCCTGTTGGGAGATCTGGGCCTGGGTTTGCTGTGCGGCAGCCGGTAAAGCCTGAATGCACAGCAATAGGGCGGCCAGGACGGCAAGCCCCATAACTCGGAATTTGTTTCCAGATAATGACATGTGCACCTCCTCTGAAATCATCGGGTTGATATTTTGGGTCTGCATGAAAAAAACCGAATAAATCGTGCCTATCCAACAAATCTAACGGCTGTTTTTTTTCCCGCAACATGCCGGATCCGCCCTTCCGTCGTGTATTCTTGTCCGGGCGGTATTTCCGGATAGATGTAGCAATAATCATACCATGTGCGAACCCGGGTGTTTTTATCCGGGCCCGGAATTGGGGTGTGTTGTTAGTATTTGAAAATTATTGATATTTATAAGAAGCGGCCGGGAGGCCATAATCGTTTTCCCGGTGTTGCAAGGCTGGCTGATCGCAAAGTTTTTATTGCACAGACATAAAATTTGTGCAATCTTGCCTTTGATTTTTTATAGCAGAATCCAGGCAGATGCAATAAAAAAGCTGCACCCTCGGGGCGGTTTGCCGACGATTTCCAATTGGGCTGAACCTTGAGATCCGGGCTTTTCAGGGCCCGGCGTCGGCCGGGAGCAGGGCGAACTGCTGGCACATGAATTGCAAAGTTTACGCACAATGAAATCAATCCGTATTTTACTGCATATCAGCATCATCCTTTATATGACCGCAGCCCAACCGGCGCTTGCCACCCAGACCCACGGGGCGCCTGAAGGGCTGTACATGCACCAGTTTTCACACCTGTTTTTCATCCTTGCCATGGGCATATTGATTTACTGGCTCAGATCCCGGGACCTGGTGCAGCAAAAGGGCTGGCGCATGATTCAGTATGCGGCTGTTTTTTTTATACTCTGGTCCGCGGACGCGTTTTTGGTCCACCTGATTGACGAGCAGGCCAAATGGATCGCCCTGGAGCGGGTCTCCCGGTGGGAGATGCATATGCAGCCCGCAGGCGGACATGCCTGGCTTTCATGGTTTTACTACCTGCTTAAACTCGATCACGTGTTCTGTCTGCCCGGCATGATTTTTCTCTACGCCGGGCTCCGCAACCTGAGCCATACGGCCGGGGCAGAGGCGGCAAGCAGGGACGGCGGCTTATGATCGTATCCTACATGCCCATCCGCATGGTTGATATGGGCGGCTCGGCCCTGATGATTGTTTTTTCGTTTTTGTGTGTCTGGTGCGCCATCCGCCTTCGCAGAAGCGATCCGGACAACCTGGTCTGGACCTACCTGCTGTGGCTGTGTTTCTGCCTGGCCGGCTTTGCCGTGTCCAGATCCGGCGGCCATATTTTAAAGCAGTTTCTGGTCATGGTCGGCCAGGACGGGTTCTGGAAAGCCATGGGGCCGGTTGCCGGCAGCATCAACACGTTTATGCTCATTATCGTGGCCGCGGTTACCCTGTTTTTCAACCGGGTGCGGCATGTCTATCAGCAGATCAGCACGGACAAGCAGGCGCTGCAGGCCGCCCACGGCGAATTGCTGGCTTTGAATCAGACCCTGGAAAAACGGGTGCAGGAGCGTACCGACGCACTGGTACAGCATGAAAAGCAGATGGCGCATGCCGACCGGCTGGCCTCCATCGGCCAGCTTTCCTCGGGCATCGCCCACGAGATCAACAATCCCCTGGGCGTAATCCAGGGTTACACCCAGCTCCTGCTGCGGGATGCCGAAGCTGGCAGCCAGCGCCATTCCGATCTGCAGATCATTCTCAAGCATGCGGGCAACTGCAAGGCTATCGTGGAGGATCTGCTGAATTTCGCCCGCCGCTCCCAGCCGGAAATGGGCGATATTGACATTCACGCGGTGATTGAAGACGCCCTGGTTTTTATCCGCCATCGATCCAAGATGGAAAACGTGCGCATCGA
>JAGXKN010000050.1:0-6806 GCA_018335195.1 Desulfobacterales bacterium | reverse complement strand
CTGGAGCGCAGCCGGCTGATTTCCGAAAACCGGAGGCTCAAGCAGGACGACGGCGGCCTGGATCTGTTTTACGGCATGGCCGGCAGATCCACGGAAATGCAGCGGGTTTTTGAAACCGTGCGCATGGTTGCGCCCACGGATATGACCGTGTTGATTACCGGTGAGTCGGGTACGGGAAAGGACCTGGCGGCCAAGGCGGTGCACGAACTTTCCAACCGCAGCAACGGGCCTTTCGTGGCTGTTAACTGCCCCACGGTGCCCGAACAGATACTGGAAAGCGAGCTGTTTGGATACAAAAAGGGCGCGTTTACCCATGCCACCCAGAACAAGACCGGTCTGTTTCAGGAGGCAGACGGCGGCACGATTTTTCTGGATGAAATCGGGGACGTGAGCCCGGCCATCCAGACCAAGCTCCTGCGGGTGCTCCAGGAGCGCGAAATCAAGCCCCTGGGCGATACCCGCTCCATCCGGGTCGATGTCCGCATCATCGCCTCTACGAATCAGGACCTGAAAGCCAGGATCCGGGAGGGGGCGTTCCGCGAGGACCTGTTCTACCGGATCAACGTGTTGCCGCTCCACCTGCCGCCGCTTCGGGACAGGCCCTCGGATATCCCGCTGATTGCCGAGAACCTGCTGCAAAAGCACCGCACCCGGCTGAAAAAACCTGAAAAACGCCTGTCCGCGGACCTGATGAGCTGGCTGCAGTCCCGGCCGTGGGAGGGCAACGTGCGGGAACTCGAAAACACCGTGATCCAGGCGATCCTGTTTTCGGCAGAAGAAAGCATCCGCCCCGAAGACCTGGATTCGCTTCCACGAGGACAAGGTGCACCATGCCCGCCCGGGTTTGCAGATGTCGGCGGCCTGCCCTACCGGGAAGCCAAGGAGACGTTGCTGCGGTCCTTTAACGCCAGCTACATCGGCGAACTGCTCCGGGAAACCGGCGGCAATGTTACCCGGGCGGCCAAGAAATGCGGCCTGGAACGACAGGCCCTCCAGCAGATCATGCGCCGGTATGATATTTCTGCGGCGGATTATCGGTCATGATTGATAAGCCTGTAAAAGTCTTTTTTACAGGCAGTGTTAAGTTTTAAGTGATTAAGTGTTTAAGTAAAATCAAAAGCTTATATTTTTATTGCCTGGCGGGATGAACAGCTTTTTACGAAACCGGGGAGGAGAGCCGCCTGTATAGCGTTTCCACCGCAGATCCGGCATCTGCAGCGGTGTCCACGGTGCAGTATCCCCGGTGATCGAGCTTGTTGCCGATCATGTAGTGCCCAATACGGTCCGTGGTAAACCCGGCAAACGGGATCATTACGATCGGCTTTTGCTGAATATAGGCCATGGCGATTTCGATCAGCGTGCCCGAACCCCCGGCGATGGCAATCGCCCCGTCTGTTGAGTGAATCAGCGGGGCGAGCTTACCCAGCTCTCCCATGCCGGTCTGGATAAAAATGTCAATGTATCCGCCCAGCAGGGTATATTCTTTGGCAGATTCCGTGGGCAGCATGCCCACGGTGGTGCCGCCGGCGCTTTTGGCGCCCTTCATGGCCGCTTCCATGACGCCGGTGGACCCGCCGGTAAACACCACGTCCCCGCGCCCGGCGATCAGCCGGCCGACTTCTTCGGCGGCTTCATACACCGCGCTGTCCAGGTCATTGTCCCAGGATCCCAGTACTGCGATCTGCATTTTTCCTTTTTCCCTTTCCCTGAATGATTTGCACGCCTAATGCCTTCATCTTATCCTGATATATACGGTAGAGCGAAAACGCTTCAAAATCGAAATCCAGGTCGGAATCGGGATTCGATTTCGATCCGGATTCGGATTAAAATCGGGGTTAAGGAACAGATACCATGGCAGGCGACTGGAAACAACGGAAAGTGGTCATTGTGGGTGCGGGCGCGGTGGGCTCCACGTTTGCCTATGCACTGGCCCAGAGCGGGCAGGCTGACGGGATTGTGCTGATTGACAAGAACCGGGATTTTGCCGAAGGTCAGGTGATGGACCTGCTTCACGGGAAACCCTATTTCCCCTCAGTGGACATTCGCCTTGGAGATGCCTCGGATTACGCCGATGCCGCGGTGATTGTTATGACCGCCGGGGCCAAGCAGGCGCCCGGAGAGTCCCGGCTGGATCTTTTGCAGCGCAACGTGGCCATCGTGGAAGGCGTGGTCGACGAGATCACGGCTTCCGGCTCCGGGGCGGTGCTTTTGATGGTCAGCAATCCTGTGGATATCCTCACCCGCGTGGCGCAAAAGCGTTCCGGCTGGCGGCGGGGACGCGTGATCGGTTCCGGCACGGTGCTTGACAGTGCACGGCTCAGGTATACCATTGCCCGGCACTGCGGCGTGGACGTACACAACGTGCATGCCTATATCCTGGGCGAGCACGGAGATACCGAGTTTGCCGCATGGTCCATGACGCATATCGGCGGGGTTTCCATTGAGTATTATTGCTCGCTTTGCGGGATGTGCGGGAATCCTTCCGAACACCAGGCGCAGATGGAGGAGACGGTCCGGCAATCGGCTTATCACATTATTGATTACAAGGGCGCCACCTGGTTTGCCGTGGGCCTGGCCCTGGTGCGGATCGTGGATGCGGTGCTGCGAAACCGCAACAGCGTGCTTACCGTCTCGGTGTGCTTGGCGGGCGAATACGGGATCGATGACGTGGCCCTGAGCGTGCCGTGCATCGTGGCTGCCGCAGGCGTGGAAAGGATCGTCTCCGGACAGTTGAGCAGGCATGAAGAAAAAGCGCTCAGCCATTGCGCAGCAACGCTTGGCAAATCCATTTCCGAACTTGAAAAACAGGGAGGCGGATGGTCCGAGTGATTACGGGTTGCCACGGCTCTGCCCGCATTCGAGGGCAGTGGCGATAAGATGGGCCGTGCGCAGGGGCTCCGGGATGTTGCCGTGAATGGAAAAGCGATTGATTGCGGCTGCGGCCTGCTCAAGCGTGAGCCCCAGCCGCTGGACATAGACGTTTTCCACCGGTTCCATGGCCCCGAGCTGCTCGATGATTTGCCACTTTTTCCTGCCGTGGTCCACCTGGGCGAGCAGGGCGTTTTTGACGGCTTCCATGTCCGGCAGTTTGCGGGATACCGCCAGCACGGGCACGCCCAGCCGGCGGTGGAGCGCAAATACGTCCACCACGTTAAACCCGCCGAATGCAATGCCCTGCAGCATGACAAACTGAACGTGTTCGGCAAAGCGGGAGCCGGCGATCAAATCACCGAGCTTCCGGGCCGAATCAGAACCGTCTTTTTCAATTTCCCCCACCAGCACGCCGTCAAAACGCAGGTCCGCATACACAGTTCCCACAATGGGCACGCTGCCCTGATGCCCCCGGTCAAACGGTGCATCGTCAAATCCCGCCACATTGGACAGCCGTTTTTCTTTCATGTCTTAAATCCTGCTTTTTGTGCTGAAAAAATTTCCGTAAAATGAATTGCGCGGTAAGTCAAGCCATATGCGATCAGAACCATGTCTTGAACAAAGCCCGGAAAAATTGTATAAGCCGGGGAAATGGTGTTCCTGCTGAAATGTTTCATTTCCGGAAGGATGCGAACTCTTTTTTGCGGAGATTCATATGTCTGAGGCCGGGCCCCACGGTTCGGGGCTTGATATGGATACGATTTATTATCATTTGATTTCCCGTGCCTTTTTCCTTCTGGGGTTGATCCCGCTGCGGATCTCCTGCAGACTGGCAAACGCGATGGGGCGGATCTGGTTTGTCGCAGACCGGCGGCACCGGGATGTGGCTGTTGCCAACCTGCACCAGGCATTCGGCGATCAGATGACTCCGGCGCAGATCCGGGTCATGGCCAGGCAGGTGTTTTGCAACCTGGTGGGCATCATATTTGAAATCGGCTGGTCCATGCATTTAAAGGACGCGGATATCCGAAAGCATTTCCGGTTCTGCGGAATGGAAAATCTCCGTGCGGCAATGGGCCGGAAAAAAGGGGTGCTGATCCTTACGGCACACATCGGCAACTGGGAACTGCTGCTTTCGTCTGCCGGGAGGATCGGGCTGCCGATCAGCGCCATATATCGTCCCCTGGAATTCCAGCCGCTGGACCGGTTTTTCAACGAAATGCGCACGCGGGACGGCGCCGAGCTTTTTCCCAAGAAACGGGCCATGCGGAAGGTTTTGCGCAGCTTAAAAAGCAACAAGATCGTGGGCGTGCTGCTGGATCAGAATACAGGGGTGCTGAACGGCGTTTTTGCCGATTTTTTCGGCGCACCCGCATGCACCAACAAGGGCCTGGCGCTGCTGGCCCGGGAAACCGGAGCGCCCGTCTTGCCGTTGTTTCTGGTGCGTGAAAAGGACTGTTTCCGCGTGGAATTCGGCCCCGAGCTGCCGCATATCAAAACCCATGACAAGACCAGGGACATCGAGACCGCCACCCGGCTTTATAATAAGGTACTCGAGAATATCATCCGCAGGTATCCGGAGCAGTGGTTCTGGGTGCATCGGAGGTGGAAGACAAAACCATACAAAATGTGGAATCCCAAGGTTAACCCGAAAGACCCAAATTGAACTTTGGCAGATGCTTACCCACAATTCAGCCATAAATTCGAAATCCGAAATCCGCGCGAAGCATCCCATGGGGATAAACAAATTCGAAATTCAAATTCCTAATGTTCAAAACAAAAATGGGATATTAAAATCCGGTTTTGGAAATTCGAATTTTGGTAATTTGATATTGTTTCGAATTTCGGATTTCGAGTTTCGGATTTTTTGTTTTGCCTGAATGACATGGGCTAACTCATAAAGCAGGGGACATTTATGAAACTCAATATTCCGGATTACATTCGATCCATCAAGCCTTACAAGCCCGGAAAACCGATCGAGGAACTGGAGCGCGAATACGGAATCTCCGGTTCCATAAAGCTTGCCTCCAATGAAAATCCGCTGGGCAGCTCGCCAAAGGCGCTTTTTGCCATGCAGGCGGCCATGGAAAAACTGAACCGGTACCCGGACGGCAGCGGATATTACCTGGTGCAAAAGCTGGCGGGCAAACTGGGGGTGGATCCCGGATGCATCGTGCTGGGCAACGGATCGGACGAAATCATCGGCATGCTTACCCGCGCCCTGATGCAGCCCGGAGAAGAGGCCATCATGACAGAACCCTCGTTTCTCATGTACGAGATCATGGTCCGATCGGTGGGGGCGGAGCCGGTTTTTGTGCCGCTTAAATCGCTTTTCGTGGATCTCGACGAGATGGCCGGCCGGATTACGGACAAAACCCGAATCATATTTTTAAACAACCCGGCCAATCCCACGGGCACAATTATTTCCAAAGCGGAATTTTCCCGTTTTATGGAGCAAGTTCCCGAGCACGTGGCCGTGGTCATTGACGAGGCATATATCGAGTTTGCAGCAGACCCGGACTGTCTCGACAGTCTGGCCTGGGCTGCCGGCGACCGGGCCGTGGCGGTGCTGCGCACATTTTCCAAGGCATATGGCCTGGCCGGCATCCGCATCGGATACGGGGTCATGCCCGGGGAACTAGCAGAACTGCTCCACCGGGTCCGCCAGCCGTTTAACGCCAATGCCCTGGCCCAGGCCGGGGCGCGCGCGGCCCTGGATGATGATGCGTTTCTCGAGCAGACCGTATCCCTGGTGCGATCCGAGCTCGAGTTTCTGTACGCCGGCCTGGAGCACCTGGGGGTGAATTATTTCCCCTCTGAGGCCAACTTTTTTCTCATAGACGTACAAAGCGATGCAGAGGCCTTTTTTGAGGCAATGCTGCGCCAGGGCGTGATCGTGCGTTCCATGGCCTCATACGGGTATCCGGAATACATCCGGATCAACGCCGGGACGCGCGAGGAAAATCAGCGATTTCTGACGGCTTTTGAAAAGGTCATGAACCAGGTGAAAGGATAGTTCGTGAAACCGCTTCTCATTGTCATTGACGGGCCGGCCGGGGCGGGCAAGACCACGGTGAGCAAGACCCTGGCAGCGCGACTGGACTACAAATACATTGATACCGGGGCCCTTTACCGCGGGGTGGCTTATGAAATCCTGGCCCGGGGACTGGACCCGGCAGACGAGAGCGGGCTGGCCCGGCTGCTGGCGGATCTGGACCTGCGTTTTGAGCGCGGGGCAGACGGCATGCGGCTGTATTCCGCAGACGTGGATATTACCGATTATATCCGTACCCCAGAGATCACCATGCTGGCTTCCGCGGCTTCGGCAAAGCCGATTGTCCGGCAGGCCCTGCTGGACCTGCAGCGCGGACTGGGAAAGCAGAAAGCCGTGGTCTTCGAGGGCCGGGACATGGGCACGGTGGTTTTCCCGGATGCGGACGTGAAATTCTTCCTGACCGCGGATTTAAAGGTCCGGGCCCGCCGCCGCTACGAGGAACTGCGGGGAAAAAGCAACCAGCGCCTGGAGGAAGTGGAAAACGACATGCAGCAGCGCGATGCAAATGATTCCGGCCGGGATACCGCCCCGCTGAAGCCGGCCCCCGATGCGGTCACGATTGATTCCACGGACAAGCCGATTGACAACGTGATTGATGAGATGCTGACGGGCATCCGGGAAATCACCGGGCAGCACGGGGCGTGAGGATGCAGCCGGGTTTGAATGAACCTTCGGACTGAAATTAATTATTCCTAAATTGAGCGTTTCAGCTTTTTAAAAGCAATTGATTTGAAAGGATAACATCCATTTCTATTTTAAAAATCTGAAACCCTCCGGGATTTTCAATTTTACCGCATCTACTGCGTCAGATACAGCCTCGCATAGTTGACTATAGCGAGTCTGCATCTTCCTTGTATCTGCGGCAAACTTAAAAATCGCT
>JAGXKN010000049.1 GCA_018335195.1 Desulfobacterales bacterium | reverse complement strand
TTCTCAAGTGCTTTTTCATCTTCGGGCCACCACAGGTACTGGTAGGCCTTGGCGTATTCCCCGTCCTCGATCACCCCGGCCGTGGCCGGGACCAGCAGCTTGGTATCCAGCATCCCCAGGTACGGCGTGGGCACATCTTCTTCGCTCTGGGGCAGTACCTCGGACATGGCCGCCTTAATGGCCGCGGGATCCGTGACCGTCCCGGCTTCTTCCATGGCGTCAAACACGATATTCAGGGCCGAGTAATTGAGCATGGCCTCAAACGTATTGTGGACCTCGAACTGTTTTTCATATCGCTTGTTAAAATCCTTAACCGCGGACGTAGGCACATCCAAAACCTGGGCAATGCCGATGACATCGTCCATCAGGGAAAGATCACCGTCAAAGACCACATCTGCGATATAGTCCATCTTGGCCTGGTCCACCAGGATGAAGCCGCCTTCAAAGCCCAGGTTTCTGGCCTGTTCGATAACCAGCCCGGTGGGTTCGGACGGGCCGCCGATGAGCATGAAATCCGGATCGGTGGCCAGTGCAGCGCTGATCTGGGAGGAAAAATCGGTTTCCGTGTAATAGTTTGCCGGCTTGTCCGCGGTGATCTCGCCGCCGAGGCTTTCCCAGTGATGGCTGAACGCCTCTCTCCACTCGTCGCCGTAAGCGCCCAGGGTCACCACCATGGCGCACTTGCGCCATCCCTTCTCCCAGGCAATGTCGGAAAATGCCTTGACGTATGCCGTAAAGGGCGGCGGAATGGATGCGGTCAGATCATTGTCGAGCTCGTCGATTTTCGGCGTGCTGCTGTAGGCCATCATCAGAAACTCCGAGCCCTTTTGCTCGTTAATCTCCATCAAGGGCGCAATGGTGTTGAAAACCGGGTTGAAAATCACCCGGGCACCTTCCCTGGAGCGCAGGCGGCGGGCATTGTTCACCGCTGCCGAGGGATCGATCATGTCATCGTAAGTTTGGAGTTTAAAGGTATAATTCGTACCGTCAATGGTGATGCCGCCTTGTTCGTTGATGTCCTGCACTGCCATTTTAAGGCCGTTTACATTGTCCCGCCCATAGCCGGAGCCCGGACCGCTCAAAGGACCCGTAAACCCGATGGTCACCTGTTCCGCCCAAGCTCCCGTACAAAAAAAGGCCAACGTCAAAATTGCTAAAACAATGCTTAATGAAAATCGTTTCATTCTTTTCATCACATTCCCCTCCTATTTGGTTTAAGAAAACCGGGGCAGCCAAATCCGGCCGCTGCCTGCAGCCATCCAGCCGTATCCGGCAAATCCCCATTTTGCGCCAAAGCAGCCCGGTAAACCGGATGTCCGGCGCATTAACGCCGTTTATTGCGTTTAAAAAACTTCATTGCTCCCATTGGCCTGTTAAGTATCACAATGTTGAACAAGTTCCGACGAGCCCAAACAGCATTTAACAATGAGAGATAAACTATATTTGTGATCCGGGCCCCGTGTCAAAGACTATTTTCACCTGTCCGGTCTTTGCCGACGCCCTGAAGCCCGACCGTCATTAAAACTGTCATCAAAATCCATGATAGATGCTTCATTGTTTTCATCCTTTTCCCCTCCTATTTTGGTTTCAGAAACCGCGGCAGCCTACTCGCAATTGCCAGCAACCCGGCAGCACCGGGCAGAAATGTGCTGCATACCATCTGCCCACGCCCCGGGCTACCGGCTGGCTTTCCGGTATCCCAGGCGGTCATTGGCGATAATGTGCTTGCAGATATTTGCCGATCCCTCGACAATCACGTACGTGGGAATATCGCGATAAAACCTGGCCAGGGGGTATTCCGAAGAATACCCGTAGGCGCCCATGATGCGCATGGCCGATTCCGCGCACCGCATGGCCACTTCGCCGGCCATGTACTTGGCCTGGGCCACTTCGTACCCGTTGTTTATATTTCCCTGATCCTTCTGCCAGGCCGCCTTGTAAACCAGCAGGCGCGCGGCCTCGATATCCGTTGCCATCTGGGCGATCTTGTCCTGGTTCATCTGGAACCTGCCGATGGGCTGGCCGAACTGGGTGCGCTGGTTGCAGTATTTCAGGGCGATCTCGTAGCATGCCTGGGCGCATCCCACCGCGCCTGCCGCAGCAGATAACCGCGTGTTGGCAAGGGAGCTGAAAACGATCTTTGCCCCGTCTCCGGTATTGCCCAGCAGGTTTTCCTTGGGCACCGGGGTGTTGTTAAAAAAGATCTCGCCGGTGGGCGACGAATGGGAACCCAGCTTGTCGATATCCGAGGTGGTCACCCCGTGAAAATTCTTCGGCTCCACGACCAGGGCGGACATACCCTTGCTGCCGGCATCCGGATCCGTGTAGCAGTATATGACCGTCACGTCGGACTGGTTGGCATTGGAAATCCAGGTCTTGGAGCCGTTTAAGACAAAGTGGTCCCCCTTGTCTTCGGCCACGGTCTGCATGGACATCACATCCGAGCCGGCATCCGGCTCGGTAATGGCAAAGGCCCCGAGCCTTTCCCCGGAACACAGCTTGGGAACGTATTTTTTCTTTGCCGCTTCCGTGCCGTACAAGTAGATCGGGTAAGCGCACCCGATGCCGATCAGGTTGATCTGCACGCGCAGCGAGCTTGAAGCCCGGGCGATTTCCTCGGTGGTAATGGCCGCGGCCATCCACCCGGCATCCTCGCCGCCGTATTCCTCGGGAATCACGGTGCCGACAAAGCCCAGTTCCGCCATGGGCTTGATGGCTTCTTCAACCGGCAGGTAATTATCTGCATCCCACTGGTCGGCATACGGGGCGATCTTTTTGTCTGCAAATTCCCGCACCGCCTTCTGCAGCATTTTATGTTCCTTGGACAGTTCAAAATGCATGTTCACGTCTCCTTGTTATTCACATCTTTCAAATACGCCGGCGATTCCGAGTCCGCCCCCGCCGCAGATGCATTCCAGGCCAATGCCGGCACCTGTTCGCCGCATTTCATGCATGAGCGTGACCAGCACGCGTACGCCCGTGGCACCGATGGGATGCCCCAGGGATATGCCCGATCCGTTGACATTGACCTTTCCGTAATCATCCGGGGATACGCCCATATCCTTTAGGTCGGCCAGCACCTGGGCGGCAAAGGCTTCCTGAATTTCGATGCGGTCAATGCTTTCAAGCGATATCTGCGACATGCCCAGCACCTTTCGCACCGCTTTTCCCACCGTAAGATGGGTCCGGGTGGGATCGGCGCCTGCGGCGGCAATGGCATTTACGGACAGAAACGGCTTGATTCCCAGTTCTTTGGCCTTTTTCCCGGACATGACCACAACAGCCGCGCCCCCGTCGTTTTCCGTCGAGGAATTTCCGGCAGTACAGACCCCGCCCTGCACCGGGGTAAGCTTGGCCAGTTTTTCCATGCTCGTATCCCGGCGCGGGGTTTCATCCGCATTCACGATCACCGGATCGCCTTTTCGCTGGGGCACTTCCACGGGAATGACCTCCGCGTCGAACCGGCCCCCGTCCCAAGCCGCACATGCCTTTTTCTGGCTTTCAAAGGCCCACTGGTCGCATTCCTCCCGCGTGATATTTTCCTCCGCGGCAGCTGTCTCGGCCCAGGACATCATGGAAGGAAGCAGGCCGTAGCGGTGCTCGGGCTGGCTCATGACCCGGGCCCGCTGGATCCGGTCATAAAAGGGCAAACCCCACATGGAAAGATCGCCGTGCCCCCGTGGCATGCCTTTTTGCCCGCCGATGCCCCACTTGATATTTCCGGGCAGATAGAATTCCGCGTTGGACATGCTTTCCACGCCGCCGGCCACCACAATCTGCGCATCCCCGCTGCGGATCAGGGAGGCGGCCAGCCGGACGACTTCCAGACCGGTACAGCACCGCCGGTCTATGGTAAAGCCTGGCAGCTCTTCGGGCCAGCCCGCGTTTAGAAGCGCCATGCGGGCAATGTTGACGTATTCCCCGTTCTGGTAGGTCTGGCCCATGATCACCTCGTCGATCTGGTCCGGTTCGATCCCGGCGCGCGAGATGGATTCGTTTAACACCAGGGCGGCCAGATCATAGGCCTCCACGGACCGCAGGCCGCCGCCGTATCCTCCCACCGGTGTTCTCACACCGCTGACGATTACAATGCTGTCATCAGACATCGTTACCCCCAATCTCTAATGCGGACTTATGCATATGGTTCGAAGCACCTCCGGTTACCGACCAAATCAAAAATCCGAAATCCGAATATCGAAATCCGCGCGAAGCATCCCTAATGGATAAACCAATTCAAAATCCGGATGATGGAGATTTATTGTTGGAAAAACCGTTTTGTGCATTCGAATTTATGACATTTGATATTGTTTCGGATTTCGGATTTCGTGCTTCGAATTTATGGTTGAAACGGCCTCAAGCCCGACATCACCTGCCAAGCGTATAATCAATTACAATCGCCCGCATCATCAGAACGCCGCATCCGGTATTTCCACGATTTCCCGCCCCTCGCGCATGCAAGTTTTCGACCGCTCGATAGTGTGGGGCAGCGTCAGATCCGCGTAAAACGTTGCCTGTGCCACCTTGCCCCGGAAAAAGTCGTTTTTCCGGCCCTTTTTGCCGGCCCGTTCGTATGCGATCCGGGCCATGTCCAGCAGGCGCCACACCATGACGATCTCTGCAAAACATAGCAACGCCGGATAGCTGTACGAGCCCCACTGCAGGCGGTCGGACTCGTTGCGGCCCCGCATCTCCTCTGCCATTTCCCGCACCCGCGCATATGCGTTTTCCAGATCCCGCACGTATTTGCCGAGTCCCTCGTGATCCCGGTTCTGCTCGAAAAACGAGGCGATCTCCCGGCAAAAGGCGTTGAACATGGCGCCGTCGTTAATGCGCATCTTGCGGCCCATCAGGTCAATGGCCTGGATGCCGTTGGTCCCCTCGTAAAGACTCATGATCTTGGCATCGCGCAGAAACTGTTCGATTGGATAATCCCTGCAGTAGCCGTAGCCGCCCAGGCACTGCATGGCGGTTTCGCACACGCGAAAACCCGTATCCGAGCAATAGGCCTTGACAATGGGGGTCATGAAATCCGTAAGCGCCTGGTAATGCTGTCGGGTTTCTTCTGCTGTGCCTTCTTCGGCCAGCTCCGCCCAGAACGCAGCGGTATAAATCATCGAGCGCATGCCGTCGACCGAGGCCTTCATCCACAGGAGCATCCTGCGCACGTCCGGGTGATCGATAATGGGCACGTAGCCTTCCTTTCTCTTGGCCACGTCCGCCCCCTGGATCCGCTGACGGGTATATTCCAGGGCGTGCTGGTAGGCATTGCTGCCCAGGGTCATGCCCGATACCCCGGTATTGATGCGCGCCGAGTTCATCATCTGGAACATGTGGGCAAGTCCCCGGTTGGGTTCGCCGCACAGATAACCCACGCAGTCATCCTTGGAGCCGAAGGCCAGGGCCGCGGTGGGCGAGGCGTGCAGCCCGAGCTTTTCCTCGATCCCGGTGCAGACCACGTCGTTGAACTCGCCGGGCCGGCCGTTTTCATCCAGCCGGTACTTGGGGACAACAAAAAGCGAAATGCCCCTGACCCCTTCAGGTGCGCCCTCGGTGCGGGCCAGGATCAGGTGCACGATGTTATCGGCAATATCGTGGTCCCCCCAGGAAATGAAAATCTTGTTCCCCTTGATGCGGTAATGGTCGCCGTCCGGATAGGCCGTGGTCTGGGTGGCGGCCAGATTGGAGCCGGCCTCGGGCTCGGTCAGGCACATGGTGCCCGAAAACGTGCCGTCATACATTCTGGGGACAAAGGCCTGCTTGAGGGCCTCCGCGCCGAAGCTCTCGATGAGGTGGGCCGCGCCGTGGGTCAGGCTCGGGGCCATGTTGAAAGACTGGCATGCCCCGTACATGAAGTCATTGATCACAATGCGCATCATGTGGGGAAAACCCTGGCCGCCGTAGTCCGTATCCCGGGCCGCGGCTGTCCAGCCGTCGGCGCCGCACTGCCTGAATACTTCCCTGAATTCAGACGGGCATGTCACCTGCCCCTTTTCGTGGGACACCCCTTTTTCCTCGCCGACCTCGCTCAACGGGGCCACTGCGGTTTTGGCAAACCGCATGGCTTCGCTGACCAGCAGATCCAGGGTTTTCTCGGTCAGCGATTCGTAGCGTGTCAGGCTGCAGAGACTGCCGTAGTTGAGCTGTTCTTTTAAAATAAAGAACACGTCCTTTTGATTAATCTTATACTGAGTCATGTCCTCTCCCTGACGAATTACTGCTTGCGGCTGCCATCGGGATTGTATTCGTACCACCCCTTGCCGGTCTTTCGCCCCAGATGTCCGGCCTTGACTTTTCTTCTCAGCAGCAGGGGCGGATAAAAGCGCGGATCCCCGGTTTCCTGGTAGCAGGCCATCATGGCGCCGTAGGTCACATCCAGGCCCACCATGTCCCCGGTTTCAAATATGCCCATCCTGCGACCCGAACCCAGGCGCAGGCCCTTGTCAATGTCTTCGCACGTGGCCACGCCCTGCTCGACCAGGTTCATGGCCTCTATGGTGGAGGGGAAATTGATGCGGTTGATCACAAAACCGGCCACGTCGCGGTTGACCATGATGGGTTCCTTGCCGATGGCCTCCACGAAACGGCGGCCGGCCTCTGCCGTCTCATCGGTCGTGGAAAGCCCCTTGACCACTTCCACGGCCATCATCATGGGAACCGGGGAAAAAAAGTGGATGCCCATGACTTTTTCCGGCCGCGAGGTCCTCGCGGCCAGCTCGGTGATGGGGATGGCCGAGGTATTGGAAGCCATCAGGGTGTTTTCACCGCACCCGGAATCCAGATCGGAAAAAATCTGCTGCTTGAGTTCCAGGTTTTCAAACACGGCCTCGATCACCAGGTCCGCATCCTTTGCCGAGTTCATATCCGATACCGTCTGTATCCGTCCCATCACGGTATCCTTGTCCTCGGAGATTTTGCCCTTTTCCGCAAACTTGCCCACGGACCAGGAAATATTGTCCAGGCTTTTTTTCAATGCCGCTTCAGACTTGTCCGTGATACATACATTCATCCCGGCCTGGGCGCATACCTGGGCGATACCCCCGCCCATCAGTCCGGAACCCACGACAAATACCGATTTAACCGTCATTTCGGCCTCCCTGATTCGATGCAATCGCGCCGGCGCATTCAATGCCCGGCGCGATAATATGAAACACTATGAAAACGATGAGAAATCCGGCTGCCTGCGCGCAAAAAAGGCCGCCAGCGCTTCGCGGCATTCGGCTGAAGACAGCCTTTGCGAAAAATGGAACAATTCCTCGCGCATGGTGTCTGCGATCGCATCCGAGGCGGATCTTTTCAGCAGGGACTTGGTCAGCCGGACCGATTCCGGCGGCTGCTGTGCCAATTTTTCCGCCCTGGAAAATGCTTTTTCAATTACCTCGCCATCCGGGTAAACATCATTGACCATGCCGAACTCCCGGGCCTGATGGGCCGAAAAGGTTTCCCCCAGAAACAGCATCTCAGCGGCCCGCTGGTGTCCCACCAGCCTGGGCAGCAAAAAACTCGATCCGGCTTCCGGGCAAAGCCCCAGATTGACAAAAGGCATGGCAAAACTGGCACTTTCTCCGGCATATACCAGGTCGAAATGCAGCAGCATGGTGACGCCCACACCGATGGCCGGGCCTGTTACCGCGGCAATCATTGGCTTTTGGGCGGAACTGATGGCCCGCATGAAGGGATTGCCCTGCTCCGGCCGCGGACCCGGGTCATCCACAGCCTCCTGGAATTCTTTCAAATCATTGCCAGCACAGAAAAAATCCGCTGCCCCGTACAAAAAGATCACCCGGATTCGGCCGTCGGCATCGGCCTGTTCAATGGCCCCTGCCATGGCCGAATACATTTCCCGGGTCAGCGCGTTTTTCTTTTCCGGCCGTCGGATCTCAATCCGGCAGACCGCTTGCTGACGCGAAACCCCGATTTCGGCTATGGGACCGGTCGCATTCATTTGATCCGTTCCTATACCTGGCTGTACCTGAGGTTTTCCCAGATCACGGAATACCCCTGCCCCCGTCCCACGCACATGGTGGTCAGCCCGTAACGGGCATCCGGATTTTCGGCAAACAGCCCCTTCATAAAAGCCACAAGGCGGGGGCCGGAAGCGGCCAGGGGGTGGCCGTAGGCAATGGCGCCGCCCCACTTGTTAACCCGGGGATCGTCGTGTTTTAAACCCATCCTGTCGAGAAAATACAATGCCTGAACGGCAAAGGCTTCGTTGATTTCAATGATGTCCATGTCTTCCATGGTGAGACCGGCTTTGGCCAGCACCTTCTCCGTGGCCGGCACCGGGGCGGTACCCATGATCGTGGGATCCACGCCTGCCACGGCAGTGGCCACCCAGCGCATGGAAGGGCGAAAGCCGGACTGCTCGGCCGCCTCCCGGCTCATCAAAAGGGTCACTGCAGCCCCATCATTTAAACCGGAGGCATTCCCCGCAGTCACGCGTCCGCCCTGTTCCCGGAACGGGGTTTTCAGTTTTGCCAGGCCTTCCAGGGTGGTTTCAGGGCGGGGATGCTGATCCTTGTCCGCGGTCATTTTTGTACCGTCTGCGCGTTCTACTTCAACAGGAACGATCATATCGTCCATCTTGCCGGCGACAATGGCTTCAGCGGCTTTCTGCTGGGATTGCAGTGCGTATTTGTCTGCCATTTCCTTGGTAAACTCCGGGAATCGGTCATGGATGTTTTCCGCGGTCATGCCCATGTTAAATGCCGAGGGACCGCCGAGCAGTTCCTCGGCCCGGGGATGGGAATCGCGCATATACCCCATGGGCAGATGACCCATGTGTTCCACCCCGCCGGCAAGCAGACAGTCCGCCATGCCGCAGGCAATGTGGCTGGTGGAAAATCCGATGGCGGTCAGGCCGCTGGCACACATGCGGTCAATGGAACATCCCGGGATCTCCCAGCCCCACTCGGCCAGAATGGGAATCATGCGGCCGATGGTTCCCCCCTGCTCCCCGATCTGGTTGGTCACCCCCCAGATGCTGTCTTCCACCATGTCAGGCGACAGCCCGGGGGTTCGCGAAATAAGTGCCCGGAGCAAAGGAATGCAGAGGTCCTCGGCCCTGGTATTCCAGAATATGCCTTTTTCACCGGCCCGGCCAAAGGCTGTGCGCACCGCGTCGATTACAACAACATCCGTCGTGTGATTCGGCATTTGCGGGGTCCCTGCTCTTGGTTTTTTTTCTGAGGGTTTGAAAAGATATCGCTTTTAAAAGCTAAACGAGTCTGCCAAGTGTGTCAATATTATTTTTAAATAAATCATAGTGTAATTTGAAAAACAAATCGATTTTTAACATGACACTAAAAAAATTGCCTTGACACAGACAATTCAATTTTAATATAGGTATAATCTCAGAACGTTTCCGCCAACAACAAAGCAAGTCAAAGGGTGTCCGCTAAAATGCCTGCGAAAACGAGCAAATACAACGGCAAAAGTTTCAAAAACCCCAAAAAGGGGGCGACCATTGTCAAGGCGGCAGAGCATGTATTTGCCCGAAAGGGATTCCAGACCGCCACTGTGGCGGATATCGCAAAAAAGGCCAGGGTTTCGGAAGCCACCATTTACGAATACTTTTCCTCAAAGGAAGAACTACTTTTTGCCATTCCGGCCGAAACCATCCGGCAATACCAGGAAAAAAACCGGGAAATCCTTCCCTATATCCGGGGGGCGGCAAACAAGCTCCGGTTTCTGATTCACCGCCACCTGGCACTTTATGCGGACAATCCGGATTACGCCACTGTGGTCATGCTGATCTTAAAAGGCAATCCGAATTTTCTCAAAACCGAAAGCTACCAGATCGTTCAGTCCTCGGCCCGCAATTACACGGAAGTCATCGAAGAGGGCATGAAAAACAATGAATTCCGGTCAGACATCGAGCCGCACCTGATCCGGGCCATGATCTGGGGCACCATCGAACACCTGGTGACCCGCAAAAGTCTTCTGGGCAAGCCTGAAGATCTCGCCGAACTCACAGACGATATATGCAACACCATCTTCAGCGGCCTGACCCCCCAGCAGGGCGCCTCGCCCATCCAGGTCGACGTCCGGGTGCATTCGTCCGAATAAACCGGATTACGCCTCAATCCCGCACAACCGCCTGGCCAGCTTCTGCTTTTCCTTCATGTTCACCTGGCGCGAAATCATGATGCGCTGGGCCTGGGGAGAGCCCGCCCCGTGCATGGATTCTGTCAGATAGCCCACTGCGGCGGTTCCCAGGGTCAGATTTTCAATAAGCCGCAGAACCCGGCGGCGGCTGTCCGTGGAGACGTCCGGGGAGGCCTTGTAATATTTTTCCAGCCACTTTCCGGTCTCCGGGGAAGCAAAATCCGCTGCCGACGGCAGGGTCACCATCAGGCCGCCGGCCACGTCCTGGGCAAGCCGAGCGATTTCATAGGGAAACCGCGTGACGTTCTGCTTGGAAACGTTTGCCAGAAGGGTATCCACGCTGTAAGTCCCGCTCGGCTCCTTGTGTCCCTCTGCGGCACAGGATAGCGATCCGCAGAACAGGGTTTCATTCAAATGGTTCATCTCGATGATTTTATCCTTGACATGGGAAGCCTTCAGGGTGCCGTTGTACTCGGAGATCGTCTGGGTGGCGCCGATTAAAACGTCGCCCACGCCGGACTTGCAGGCATAGCTCTGCCGGTGGTAGGAAGCGAACTTTTCCACCAGCGGCCCGGCGAATTCGTATTCCTTGTACATAAACACCCGGTCCCAGGGGACAAACACGTCATCGAAAATCACGAGGGCTTCATGCCCGCCGAATGCGGGGTTTCCCGTGTCCAGGAGCGTTTCCTCGACTTTTCGGGTATCACAGGACTGTCGCCCCATAATATAGGTAATCCCCTCTGCGTCGCTGGGCAGTGCAAAGGACAGCGCGTAGTCGCGGTCCGCCTCGCGCATGGCAACAGTGGGCATCACGATGATTTCATGGGAATTCAGCGCCCCGGTCTGGTGAGCCTTGGCCCCGCGGACCAGGATACCGTCGGATTTTTCCTCGACCACGTGCACGTACATGTCCGGGTCCGGCTGCTGGTGGGGCGGAAGCGAGCGATCTCCCTTGGGGTCGGTCATGGCGCCGTCGCAGGTCAGATCGTTTTCCTGCACGTAACCCAGGTATTTCAAAAACCGGTCTTCATAAGCGGTGCCGTGTTTGGCGTCAATATCATGGGTGACAATGGAAAGCGCGTTGAGCGAATCCATGCCCACGCAGCGCTGAAAACAGCAGCCGGTATGCGCCCCCAGCAGCCGGCCCATCTTGGTCTTTTTCACTAGGTCTTGCACGCTCTGGTGGATATGGGTAAACCGGTTGATCTTTTTCCCGCTCAGGTGGGACACGGCAGTCATCAGGTCTTCGTGCTCCGGCTGATGCGCCAGTTCATAGGTCTTGGCCACCGCGTTCATGGAAGGGCGGATAATGGGATGATCCAACGGGTTCTCGATTTTTTCGCCAAACATGTAAGCCGAGAGATTGAGCTTGCGCAAGCTGTCTTCATATTCTTTTGCGGTCATCATGGCGACACCTCATAATAAAAATTCGAAATTCGAATATCGAAATCCGTAACAGTTAAAGTACGGTTCACGGTTATCGGTTTACTGACCACCGACTACTGACCACCGACCACCGATCACTGACCACTGTCAAAAGAGAACTCCCCGGCCGCGTGTACGCCGGCCGCGGAACTCACATTAAACATAAACCCCGCGTCCTGCTTTTTCAACCCGGCCGAGACTTCAAACACGTCTGCGGGAATCTCCTTGTTAAACTGCACGATAACCTTCCGCATCTCCTGCGGTCTCTCAAAGACCCCCTCGGCCAGGGTTTCCAGGTAATCGAAATACAGGGCATTGTTGACGTGGCCCAGCGGATCGTAATCCGAGGGACGGGTGGCAATGGTAACGGCGGCTTCCGGGTCAAAACCCTGGGGGGATTTCCATTTATTGATGTCCATGTCCAGGGCATCCCGTTTTTCCACCCCGTAACACGCGCCCACGTCCTGCGGCGGACGGAGAATTTTTTTCCGCGCCAGATCGATAAAAAGCCACAGGCTGGCGGCGGAAACCAGTTTTTCACCATTGCGGTAGATTTCAAAATCGCGGTACGATCGAAATCCCCTGCTGCCTTTATGCCAGGTGAGAACCTCGATTTCATCTCCGCAAACCGGCGGGCTGTGCACCTGGATGGCAATTCGATGCAGCACCCAGGCTTTCTGCTCTTCCATTAGCCTGCGGGTTTCATAACCCGCCTGCTGCGAATGAATCGTAGCCGCTTCCTGCAGGCAGTTGAGCAGCTCCTTGAGGCGAAGGGCGAAATTCCCGTTGACCTCGAAAAAACCGATGTGACGTCTAGTGGTAATTTTCATTCCCGTTTCCGTCCTGCAGGCTTTCTTTTCCGTTGCCCGGTAAGTTCATGATGTATCAGACTACCATATTTCCTCAATATCCGATACCCTTTCGGAATACCCGGTCAATCCGCAGGTAAATCAACCCGCCCTTGCGAAAGGCCCTGAAACCTCGTTTTTTTTCAGAGCCTGACAGGGTTGAAAGCTTCTGGAAAAACCCCGGTCTTTAAGGCCGTGCCGCGTGCGTCGCTTGCCGGGGCAACCGCCTGTCGCTGCACTCGGGCCCGGCATCTCTAAGGCGCGTTTCGCGGCGGCTCGGCAAACTCCGCACGAGAAAAATCCTGCCGGGTCCTGCAGACATTTACAACCGTATATCTGGGCGAGCACACAGGTTCGCCCCTACGCCGGAATTTTTGAAGATTTCCGAGGCTAGAAGGGGGGAATCTGCTCGGGAGTTGGGGCAGGGGCGGGACCGTGGGGTGGTTTGCGCAGATGCATCGGGCGCGTCAGCGGACGGCAGATGCGCAAACTGTCCCGCCGGCCCGAACCTGCGGAAATCCGGGAAGCGTCGGATTGTTTTTTTGCAGAGCGGAACGCAGCAAAAAAGCTTTCTTGGGGCTATCGGAGGTTTTGCGCGGCCAGTTTGCCGGAGGCCTCTCCGGTGGCCATGCAGCACCCGATGACACGGGCCGAGGCAATCGCCCCGGAATCCGCGCTGATGCATTTGCCGGCCATGAACAGATTTTCGATCTCCGCGGATTGCAGACAGCGCCCGGGGATTTCGTAATATTGCCCCTCGGGCGGGTAGTCTGCGAAAAAATTCCCGTTTTCATCCCATTGCTCCACGGGCCAGCATCCCCTGGCTGCCGCATCGGCAAACTTTGCCGCAGAAAGCACTTCCTGGTTGGTAAGCACATACACCCCCCGACCGCGGGAGCCCTCCCGGTGCAGCACCGGACTTGATTCATCCGGAGTGGTGCAGTTTTCAAACCCGCTGAGATGCCGCCGGAAAAAGCCGAGCAGATGCGTCTTGATGTCATTGGCTCTTTGCACAAGATCCTGTTCGGGTATTTGCGCATCGGTATTCACCAATACCCCGAGATTGAGCTTGACCAGAAGCGTACCCGGCTCCGGGGACGGCAGAAAATCCACATAATCCGCCCCGGGCGGCAAATCCCCGTCATCCACCCCATGCCGGATCATCATGTGCCAGCGGACCGCCGGAAAGCCGGAAATTCCACTGATCCTGACATTATATAAGGGGAAAGTGATCGCAGATACCTGCCGGGCGTTGTCCGGAAAAAGCAGCCGGGCGCCGGCAGCGCGGCAGACAAGCGCATCGCCGGAGGCATCCACCACCGTGCGGGGCCGGATGCGGTGCTCGCTGCCGCCTACAATACAGGCAAGCGTTTCAATGCCCCCGCCGGATACCCAGGCCCCGCTGAAACCGGCTTTGCAGCGCACCTCAAGATTGGCTTGATCTTCCAGGAGCCTGCGCGCGGCAGCGGAAAAACTTTCCGGGCAAAACGGCAGCACCCAGGACCGGCCCATCCGAAAGGGTCCGTCCACACCGTCAAGGTCCGTCAACAGACCGGCAAATTCCCGGACAAAACCGTCATAAAGCATCTCCGGCCGACCGGATCCGGGCCGGCTTTTATACAGCCCGCACAGGGTGGTCATGTACCCCTTGACCGGGATGCCGCCGATAAAGGCGGCCTTTTCCAGCAGCACGGTTTTGAGTCCGGCCCGCGCCGCGGTAACCGCGGCCGCGATGCCCGCAGGGCCGCCCCCGATCACCGCCGCATCCACCGATTTCATGACGCTTGCCTTCTCATGTACTTCCCGTAATTCTCAATATCCTGCCAGCAGGGAATCACCCGGGAGCGCGCCAGAAACCACTGGATCACCCTTACGGTTATGGAATTCCAGTCCGTGGGCGTGCTCCAGGTGGGATCCCGCCTGGCCAGTTGGTCCAGCCGCCTGACCGGATCCTCGTGCTGAAGATCGGCGGACAGGTAAAAACTAGGCTCCAGCAGGGGGGCCTCCGGATCAATACATCCCTGCCCGCAGGCGATGTCATACATGGGCGTGTGCGCATAAATCCGGATGCCCAGGGAAGCAAACACGGCATTGGCCTTGCCGAACCCCTGAAGATGCTGCTGCGTCTGCTCCCAATCCCCGTAATTCTCCCCCGGGCCGCCAAAGAGAAGAAAAACCGCAAAGGGCAGACCGGCCCGATCCAGGGCCTGGTAGGTGCGCTCGATATCAGCCAGGGTAAATCCTTTTTTCAGATTGGACAGCATTTTTTCGGTTGCCGCATCCAGTCCCAGCTCAATGCCCACACATCCGGCGGCCTTGAAAAGCGCGGCCAGCTCGTGATCAAACCCCGAAGGATTGCAATAGGCCAGCCACCGGATTTTCAGGTTGCGCCGGAGGATTTCCTCGCACACGGCCGCAGCGTGGCCGGGCGGAAAATTAAACACGCCGTCCACGAAAAAAAAATCCGACCTGCCCGTTTCCCTGACGATTTTCTCGATTTCATCCATGCACTGACCGGGGGGCAAAAAACGCGGCCTGCGCCCCTCCAGGGCCGGGTAGCTGCAGTAGATGCATTCAAACGGACATCCCCGCTTGGTCTGAACCGGAACAAAGCCCCCGCTGGAAAAATACCTGCCAAAATCGATGCTTTCATAGGCCTGCACGGGCAGAGCTGCCGGCGATGCGCCGAAATCCGGCGAATTTGACCGCCACCTGCCGTTTTCACGCCACCAGAGGCCGGCAACGGATGCAAAACCCGAGTGATTGACTAGTGCGGATAAAAACGCCGGCAGGCTTTGCTCGCCTTCTCCTGCAATGGCATAATCCACACTCAGGTATTCGGCCAGCTCCCCCGGGGCCACGGAAACCCCGCTGCCGCCGATCACAATCGGGACCCGGCAATAACGCCGGATTATTTCCACAATCCCGCGGTCTTCGTAAAAATAGGCATGCGGCTGTACGTAGGCACAATTGTCCAGGTTGCGGATGGACAGGCCGATAATATCCGGGGAAATACGCCGGATCGCGTTTTTGATGGCGCGCCGGATGCTGCGGGCAAAGCACAAATCCAGAAAATCGACCTCGTGGCCGGATTTTATCAGGGCGGCGATCACTTTGGCCGCGCCGATGGGTGCCACGGCAAATGGGGATTTCTCCCGGTTGGTGGAGATCATCAGTACTTTCATATCTTCCGGTCCGCCAGAAGCTGATTGCCGAGCGCCGAAAGAAAGCTTTCTGCTTCATCCTTCGCAATCAGGGACTCCACATAAACCAGGGTGATGTGGAGGCACCCGGAAAAGGTGTAAAACACAATGCCCATGCCCGGGGGTACCACCACTGTGGGCACATGTTGCATGGATGTGACGCCGTGTCCCATGAACTCGTATAAGAATGCAGGCGCATCTCCGGGATTGGCAAAAACCAGGGAGGCGATTTCCCCGGCAAATGCCTTGCGGATTTTTGCCGCATACATCCGTGCGGGGATAAAACGGGCAAGTTCCATGGCGCAGGTATTGGATTCGATCAAATCCTGGCGAACCGCCGCCTGGGTCTGCTGTTTAAAGGATCCCATCACGGCATCAAAATCCTCAAGCCGGTCGGGTGCAAACCCGCACAGCAGCGTGGCCGCCTGATTGGTAAATACGGGTAAATGCGTGCCTTTTTTCCGCAAATCCACCGACAAGGGCACCACGTAGCCCGGAGATCTGATCTGCCGTGCCTGCAGAAATTGATAAAACTGCACCATGGCAGCGGCGATATAAAAGGCCGAGGCATTTAAAAACCCGCCCCGTTTTTCCGCCTGCGCCATTATCGCCCCGGTCTGGCCAGGGGAAAAAGAGACAACCCGGTAATCGAATCTCGGCGCAATGGATCTGCGGGCATGCGTATACAGGGAAACCGGCGGACAGGCGGCCAGTTCGTCCACCCGGGCAAAGGATTTTCCGGCCTGCGGCAGTCTGGCGCCTGCCGGCAGACGCTCGATGTAGCTGCCGGAAAGCAGTTCCGCCTGGGTGTATTGATCCGCGCCCTGCAAGGATTTTCCGATAATGCCCAGCAGGTATTGCGCACCGCTGACATCCATGAGCATGTGCGACCATGTCATGATCACTTCCGTGTTCCCGGCTTTCGTATGGACCAGGTCAAAGCGCACAAGCTCCCCGCCGCGGGTATCAAGCGGGTGATTTAAAAAATCGGTCCGGATGCGGTGCAGATCGTCTTCATCTCCGGGCTCATGGGAGCGTACCCGGGGGTATGCCGGTTTGTCCGCAGACGGCAAATGCCAGCAGGGGGTCCACGGGCGCAGTCCCCTTTTGATCCTTGCAGCCAGCATGGAAAAGCGCGCCCGGACCGCGTGAAGCCGGGTTTCCAATTCAGACCCGGACAGCCGGCCGGAAAGCCCCAGCACGATCTGGGCCTGATTGCCGGCAAACCCGAGCCGCCGCATCTGGTGGTCAAAAGCCAGCATCATGCAGTCCGCACCGTTTAACGGCACTTTATGTGTTTTGCTGAAGCTCATCAATCAGGCCGGCCATGTTTTTGACGGTGCTCATCCGGTCTTCGTTTATCTCGGCTTCAGGAATCCGCAGGCCGAAGGTTTTTTCAATAAAGACCAGTATCCGCAGCAGGGAAAAGGAGTCCAGCCCCGCGGCAATCAAGTGCGTATCTGCACGGATTTCCACACCCGGATCAAAAATCTCGTTTCTCAGAAAGGCAAGCAGTGCGTCTTCAACCTCATCATATGCCATATCCCCATCACCCATCACTCATAACCGCTCACAATGACCGGACAATCTTCCCGGTGGCCGGGGTTTTTTCAATATATTCCGTGAAATCAATATATTCCGGCACCTTGTAGGTTGCCAGGTTCCGACGACAGAAAGCCTTTAACGCGGCTGAATCCACTTCCGCCACGCCATTGTGCAGCACCACCCTGGCGGCCACGATCTGACCCAGACGGTCATGTTTCCGGCCGTATACGCACGATTCCTTCACCTCCGGATGCCGGTTGAGCTCGGCTTCCACTTCCCGGGGAAAGACCTTCATGCCCGCCGTGTTAATCACGTGGTTTTTTCTGCCGTACAGGTACAGGTATCCATCCGCATCAAGCCCGCCGATATCACCGGTTTCAAACCATCCGTCCACCAGCGCGGAGGTCTGATCAATCCAGGGATCAAAATAGGCATCAAAAAAACCCGGGCCGCGGAAAAACACCTCCCCGCATGTCATGCCGTCACCGCCCGGATAAGTCTGCGGATTTTTGATATGCACCTGATAATCCGGCAGCACGGGGCCCACGGAATCCGGCTTTTTCGCGGGCCGGTCCGTGTTGATGCAGACCAGCCCGATTTCGATGATCCCGTAAGCCTGTGCCAGGGGGAGCTGAAAACGGCGGTAAAACCGCTCGTGAATCCACCCGGGAAGCCCGCTGGCAGTGGAAATCGCCATCCGCACGCCGGGCATCATCTGATCGGAAGTGTCGGCAGCCAGCAGGGAATAATGAAAAGGCGAGGCATAGAGCAGGGTGACGTGATGCCGCTGGATGGTTTCCAGAATGGCCCGGCTCCAGATCCCACCCGACAGCACGATACCCGCCCCGCATGCCAGGTACAGCACAATAGTGGAAACGAAATGGTGGCTCATGGGAAGCGTCCACAGCACCCGATCGGCACAAGTGATCCCGAGGGCTTTGTTTACCGCGCAAATACGCTCATGTATCCGCTCATGGGAAAGCACCACGCCCTTGCGCGTCCCGGTGGTGCCGGATGTAAAGCGCACAAAAGCCATATGGATCCCGGATTCAGACCGGGTCCCGGAGTACATGGACCGAAAATAAAAAGGGGTTTCAACCTTCGGGCAACTGCCGGTTGGCCAGCTGTCACCCCCGCCCTGATGATGAATTACTGCAGACAACTGCATGCGGTCGCAGACCTGCCGTACCTCGGCCTCCTTGAAATCCGCATCAATGGGCACCACCACGGCATCAAGCTTCCACAGGGCATAGGTAACGGCGATATAGGCGGGGCTGTTGACAAAACACAAGCCGATCATCTGCCGCGGCAATACACCGAAGGCATTGAGATCTTCGGCAAGCACGCAGATCATGTCATCGAGTTCCCTGTAGGAAACAAAGATGTCTTTGTCAATTACGGCCGGCCTATCCGGATATCTGCCGGCCGCATCCCTGAAAAGCGCGTAGAGGTTCATCATCAATCCGCATTTTCCGGGTGTTCATCCGCATTGGCATCCTGGTGACTTTCCATAATTTCACGGATCTCTGCCATCACCTGCTCAATCGGCATCCCGCCGGTGTCCTCCGGGGACAGGCGGCCGACCCGCCGCACCTGTATCCGGTTTCTGACACAGGTATTAAACAAAAACCTGCCGGGTGGAAACAGCCTGTCCGTATTTGTGATACACAACACCTCAATCGGGGTATTGGCGTTTCGAGCGATTTTAAAGGCACCCTTGTTAAACTCACCGATCCGTCCGGTCCGGCTGCGCGTGCCCTCCGGAAAAACAAACAGAACGCCGCCTTCTGCCAGGTAAGTACGCATATATTCAATGCTTTCCATTAAAAGCGAGACCAGCCTGCCGTTTCCTTCCGACGGTATATAGCCAGCGGCCTGCAGTACCCGCCCGAATATCGGGACCCGAAAGAAATCCTTTTTCACGATTGTGCTTTGCCGGTCAAAACAGGCAATCATGATCACAGGATCCAGGTAAGACCGGTGGTTGGCCACCACCACGCAGGATTCAAGTCCCGGGATACGGTCGTCGATTTCAACTGCCAGGCCCGGCACCGCTTTACGCAGCAGCCACAAAAACCCCTTGAGAAACCGGTGGTTTAATTTCTGAAAAGCAAGCCTGCGGTCTGCGGCAAATATCACGGCCGCAACATAAAAGGGCGCAAAAAAAATTACAAATCCCAGAGTAAAATAGGTCCACAGCAACAGGGTAACTGCCGTGTCCGCGAAAATCTTGAGGTATTTCGGACAAAGCGGCATGCTAGGGAGAATAAGCCTTGACAATCAGGTTGGTGTTGACACCGCCGAAGGCAAAATTCTGAACGGCCGCGGTTTGAATCGGCGCATGGGTCAGCTGCTGCACATGATTGATGGCCGCACACCTCGGATCGATGCTCTCCAGGTTGAGCGTGGGGGCGATAAATCCCTTTTCCATCATGTACAGCGTCAAAATCGTCTCAATTACCCCGCAAGAGGCCATGGTATGTCCCATGTAGCTCTTGAGCGCAGTCACCCGCGGGGAATTGCCGTAAATCTGATCAATGGCCTGGGATTCAATAACATCCCCCATTTTCGTGGCCGTGGCATGGGCGCTGACAAAGTCCACTGCTTCCGGACCGATACCGGCGCTGTCTAGTCCGATCCGGATCGTCTGGCGGATGCCTTCAAGATTCGGCAGAATCAGGTCTCCGCCGTTGTTGTTGCACGAAAACCCGATCACCTCTCCGATAATATTTGCTCCTCGGTTTCTGGCAAACTCGTATTCCTCCAGGAGCACTGCACCCGCTCCCTCGCCGACCACGAGGCCGTCGCGATCCGCGTCAAACGGTCGGGGCGTCAAATATGGTCGATCATTGTAAGCCGTGGAACAGGCCAGCAGATTATCAAACACGGCCACAGTGGTGGTGTCGTATTCATCTGCGCCGCCGCAGATCATGGCATCCTGCATGCCGTATTTCACCATTTCGTAGCCGTACCCGATGGACTGGCTGGAAGTAGTGCAAGCAGTGGAAGACGATATCACCCGTCCGGTAATATGAAACATCTTGGTGATATTGACCGCTGTCGTGTGCACCATGGACTTCAGGTAATCCACCGCGCCGATTTTTCGGGTCTCGGAAGGATCGTCCCGGAAAAACGTCCGGTAAATATTTCGCTGCACCGAGGGGCTGCCGTGAGTGGAGCCGAAAGCCACGCCGAGTTTGCCCGAAGAGATAAAATCCGCATCCAGGCCGGATTTTTTAAGCAAATCCTGAACCACCCGGCAGGCATAATAGGAAACCGGACCCATGGTTTTGCGGTACTTGCGGGCAAAATCATAAGTAATCGGATAATCCACTGTACCGTAAACCCTGGAATGGATATAGTCGCTTAAAAGATCGTCTTCGCGCAGGGGGTTGACCCCGGAACCCCCGTTTTGCAGATTTTCCAGAATGGTCTCTTTTGAATCGCCGATAGGAGTAATGGCGGCTTCCGAGGTTATGACAACTCTTCTATCCATTACCGATGCACAACGTCTGTATTGGCCGCATCCTTCCGGGGCATCAGTTCCTGGACATAGCCGCAGATCTGGTTGACGGTCCGGATATGCAGCATGGCATCCTTCTTGGTTTCCTGGTCCAGGGAAACGCCAAGAATTTTTTCAAGCTCAATGAGCAGTTCAATGGCATCAATACTGTCAAATCCGTGCATATCCTTCAAATCATCATCCGGCGCCGGATTGTCGATTTCAAACTGCTCCCGGAATATTTTGTATATTTCTGTTTGTAATTCCTCGCGAGTCATAATACCCTGTATCTTCAAAGATTGAAATCGGGTCCCTGCAGGCGCAGGCATTCAAACCGGTACAGCCGGATGCCGGCTTTCCCCCGGAAATATACCCATTAATCTTTCATATTTAAGGCAAACAACCCCAATAGTCAAGACAACATTTGATCCTCACAGGATCTGCGTATCGAAATCCATACAGACGCCAACCCGTTTGCCGGCAAAAGGAGAGTCGGTCCATGAGTGAAGATCCATACGTCAAACTGGCCCGCGTGCTTGACACCCTGCCAAATGGTTTCCCGCCCACTGCCGATGGCATAGAGCTCCGGCTGCTCAAAAAAATCTTCAACCCGTACGAGGCGGAACTTTTCTGCCGCCTGAAGCTTTATTTCGAAACCCCGGAACAAATCAGCCAGCGTACCGAAATCCCTCTGTCCGAAATTAAGGGAAAACTGCCGGCAATGACGGATAAGGGCCAGATCTTCGGCATTGATCTGGGTTCCCTCC
>JAGXKN010000084.1 GCA_018335195.1 Desulfobacterales bacterium | reverse complement strand
CGGGAAAGCAGGGCTTTTGACCTCGGCCTGGGCGAGACCCCGTCATCAGGCGGAGAATCCGAGGATGCCTTCGAGTTTGATCTCGGCCTTGAAGAAGAGCCGCAGCCCGAGGTGGAGGCTGAGACCGGCGAAGACAGCCTCGAGGTGGAACTGGACCTGGAGGAGGAAGAGCCCGAGAGGTCCGGCCCGGAGGAAGAGGACTTTGAACTTGAGCTTGATTTTAAATCCCCGGAAGCCGAACAGGAACAGGCGGCTGAAGACCCCGGGGATTTGGGCGCAGATGAACTTGACCTGACAGATGTCGAGGATTTCCTGGAAAAAACCGAGGAGGCCGAGGACGAGGGCGCAATCGGCGATTTTGACCTGGATCTGGAGACCGCGCCGGCAACCCGGCATACCGGTGCCGATGAAGACGGCGATTTTGATGTCGATCTGTCCACCATGCTCGATGAAACCTTTGAGGAAAAATCCGATGGCAAGTCCGTGGCCCTGGAAGCCGTAGAGGAGACCCGCGCCGCCGGAAAAGAAGTCGAAGCCGGGCAGCAGGAGCAGAAGGCCCCGGATACCGAAGCTGTAGAGGCGGGCGGAGAACCCCTGGACGAACCGGAACAAGCCGAGGCGCCCAAAGGAAAAGAAAAGAAAGCGTCTAAAAAGAAGAAAGCGGCCAAAAAGGCCCCTGCTCCCGCGGGCAAACGGGGGCGGGGAAAACGGATTTTTGCGGCACTGCTTATACTCATCGTGCTGGGTGCGGCCGGCGGCGGCGCGTTGTATTACATTGATTATCCCGGAGTCCGGGGCTATGTCGATTCTCTGGGGATCCGGGAATTTCTCGGTATGAAAACCGCTTCTGTTGAGGATCCCGGCAGCCTTCGGATTGCTGTATCCTCCCCGGAGTACCGGGTTGTTGAAAACCAGCAGGCCGGAAGGCTGCTTGTGGTGACCGGCAGTGCCACCAATCAGTACGACCATGCCCGCAGCCATATACTGGTGCGTGCCAACCTTTTTGACAGCAGCGGCAACCGGGTGAAAAAGGCGGCCGCATTCTGCGGCAACATATTTGAAGAAAATCAGCTCAAAACCATGGATATGGAAAGCATCAACCAGCAGCTCTCCCGAAAGCAGGGCGCCGGGGGGACAAACGTCAATGTTGCGCCCGGCAGGAGCATCCCGTACATGGTGGTGCTCTCGGATCTGCCCGAAAACGTCGCCAGTCTGACCGTGGAGGCGCTATCTTCAGACAGGGCCCAATAGCGCAGAGCAGAGATGTTTTGGCTTGACTTGACAAGGCCCGGGTGGTATAAGCTTTTTCCTTTATGAAAAGGCTTTGCGCAGTTGCGAATTGCCGAAAAATTGTTCCATGGCGATGTAGCTCAGTCGGTCAGAGCATGCGGCTCATATCCGCAGCGTCCGGGGTTCGAATCCCTGCATCGCCACCACTATCTGTTAGAAACCTATATTGAGCGATTTTTAAGTTTGCCGCAGATACAAGGAAGATGCAGACTTGCTATAGTTAACTATGCGAGGCTGTATCTGACGCAGTAGATGCGGTAAAATTGAAAATCCCGAAGGGTTTCAGATTTTTAAAATAGAAATGGATGTTATCCTTTCAAATCAATTGCTTTTAAAAATCTGAAACGCTCAATTTAGGAGAAAGCCTCTCTGCGACAAATCCGGAGAGGCTTCTTTGTTTAAGGGGGTGATTGCCATGGTATTCACAGGGTTTGAAAAACTCGTGGAAGAGCGCATCCGCCATGCACAGCGCAGCGGGGAATTCGACAATCTCGAAGGCGCCGGAAAGCCGCTTGTGCATGAGGATCTTGGCAGGATTTCGCAGGAGCTGAGGCTGTCCTATAAAATCCTCAAAAATGCGGACTGCCTTCCCCCGGAAATCGAACTGCGAAAAGAAATCATCCGCACAGAGACGCTGCTGTCGAACCTTGACGATGAATACACGCGATACCGCACGCTCAAAAAACTCAATTACCTGATCATGAAGCTCAATACCATGCGCGGCGGATCGGTGGAACTCGAGATTCCTCAGCAGTATGAAGGCAAGGTGCTGGATCGCATCTCTGTGGGGAAAAAATCGGACGATGCCTCTTAAAGGCATAAAAACAGAAATCCATGTTCAAATACAAGCGCAATGACGGCAGTGTGATCAAGGGCGTTTTTATCGCTTGTTTTGTACTGCTCTTTCACGTGGTGCTGCTGGCGGTGGTGGGTCTGTTGGTGCTTTTTTTCAGCGGGATCGTAAATTACCTGTTATGGATACTGCTGGGCGGGTTCGGCCTGATCATCGGCGCCGGGTATATGCTGCTGCGGTATTTGCGGAAAAAAGGGGGGTCCCTGATCAAAATTCTCAGTCTGCCGGAATTTCAGGGCAAAGATATCGAGGTGAGCGTGATGGGCGGGCTGGCCTCGGTGAAGATTCACGGCAGCGAAAGTCAAACGCAGATGATCGGCACGGATTCAGACAACCGTTCTGGGGCGCGCATACAAGATGAAGCCGCTTCGGAAATCCGAGACCTGACCCGGCTGGCGGGGCTGCTTGAAGACAACCTTATCACACGGGATGAATACCAGCAGGCAAAGCAGCGGCTGCTTGAGCCGTAACGCGACTTAACCCCGTTTTTCGAACCCGATGAATTAACCTTGAACTTTGAACTTTGAACCCTGAATCATGCGCCTGACAAAACGAAACGTGGCACTGCTCTCCGGCGGAAGTTCCGGGGAACGCGAAATATCGCTCAAGGGCGGCGAACAGGCCTGTGCCGCGCTGGATCCGTCGAAATACGCGGTCTTCCGCTATGATCCGCAAACCGACCTGGGCCGGCTGGTGGCGGATGCCGCAAACATTGACGTCGCACTGGTGATCCTGCACGGGGTGCCTGGCGAGGACGGCACGGTCCAGGGGCTGCTGGATCTGCTGAAAATCCCGTACCAGTGCACCGGCGTTATGGGCAGCGCCATTGCCATGAACAAACTGGTATCCAAGTATTTTTATGAAAAGGCCGGGATTCCCGTGCCGGAATACGTGGGCCTGCAGCGGGACGAAAAAGTTGATGCCGCCCGGATCATTGACCGGCTGGGCCTGCCCCTGGTAATTAAGCCGGCCAGCGCCGGATCGAGCCTCGGCTTAAGTATCGTCCGTTCCGCGGACGCCTTTGCTCCAGCCCTGGAAGCCGCATTTGCCTGCGATGACACCGCGGTGGCAGAAGAATACCTGTCCGGCACGGAAATCACCGGCGGCGTGCTCGGCAACCGGGAGCTTCAAACCCTGCCCATAGTCGAGATCGTGCCCGGCGGCGATCATGAGTTCTTTGATTTTGAGGCCAAGTATTCGGCAGGGGAAACCGATGAAATCTGCCCGGCCAGAATTGATCCAAAATTTGCGCAAACCGCAGGGGACCTGGCCGCGGCCGCACACCGGGCCCTGTTTTGCAGCGGATGCAGCAGAACCGATATGATCATCAGCAGCGGCCGGATACGTGTTCTGGAAACCAACACCATTCCCGGCATGACCCCGGTCAGCCTGCTGCCCTTGGCAGCCGGGGCTGCGGGCATGAATTACGCACAGCTGCTGGACCGCCTCATTGAGCTGGCCATGGAAAAACGCAAAGACCAGATGACAACCGATTGGCAAAACCCATCTTTTATCAGGGAGCAGGAGCCTTTATGAAGATTCTCATTGTCGGCGGCGGGGGCAGGGAACACGCCCTTGCCTGGAAAATCGCCAAAAGTTCCGAGGTGGAACGGATCTTCTGCGCGCCGGGAAACGCCGGCATAGCGGAAGTTGCCGATTGCGTGGACATTTCCGCAGACAGCATCGACAAGCTGGCGGCCTTTGCCGCAGATAACCGCATCGACATGACCGTGGTCGGACCGGAGGCGTCCCTGTCTGCAGGCATCGTGGACGCCTTCCAGGCCGCCGGGCTTCGCGTATTCGGCCCCACGGCGGCAGCTGCAGCCATCGAGGCCAGCAAGTCCTACGCAAAGCAGCTCATGGAAAAATACAATATCCCCACAGCCAGGGGGTATTCCTGTTCGGACTTTGACCGGGCCTGCCGCTATATTGATACCGCGGGCGCCCCTGTGGTGGTCAAGGCAGACGGCCTGGCCGCGGGCAAGGGGGTTTCCGTGTGCCATACCCGCAAGCAGGCACTTGATGCCCTGCGGTGCATGATGGTTGACAAAGAGTTTGGAGAGGCCGGCAAAACCGTGGTGATCGAGGAATGCCTGGAAGGCGAGGAAGCCTCGTTTCTGGCTTTTACGGACGGTAAAACCGTTGTGCCCCTGCCTTCCTCCCAGGACCACAAAACGGTCTACGACGGAGACAAGGGCCCCAACACCGGGGGCATGGGCGCGTATTCGCCTGCGCCGGTGGTTGACGCGGTGATGCGGAAAAAAATCATGGACCAGGTCATGC
>JAGXKN010000083.1 GCA_018335195.1 Desulfobacterales bacterium | reverse complement strand
AAAAGCCGGACCAGGTTGAGCGCATCGCGGCGATCGGTTTTAATGCGATCGCCGCTGCGCCGGGGTATCATTGATGGTGCCACCACGGCGCACTCATATCCTTTCGCGCTCAAGTGTCGATAGATCGAGTAGCCACAGGGGCCGGCCTCATAAACAAACTTCAGGATGGAAGCGCCGGACTGAAGTTTTCGGATGACTTTGTCCAGGGCGCCGAGGGTGCCCTCGATTTTGCCGTAATATCTGGCGGTTTCTTTTTCCTGAGCATCGGCAATAGCGATATCGATACTCTCCTTGTGGACATCCAATCCAACATACAGTAATCTTTTTCATGGCCTACCTCCTTGGTTATGGCTCTGAGCCGTTTTGACCTTATAGGTCGCACAGCTTAACCCACGTCGCAAGGGGGTAGGCTCTTCTTTCAAACATTATGTCTATGCCGTGACCGCAATTCGGCATTATTGCGGCGGCTAAGGAATATCAGAAGCAAGGCGGAGATTTGGCAGGAGGCCGCACTTGAGAATGTCGTGGCAAGCTATCTTGTATCACAGCGTAGGTTGATGTGAGTGAATAAACGGACGCCATTAAGAATCGAGAAAGAAAGGGAAGTGACCGTTTTACTTGACCACTACAAGAGACTCCTTGAAGGTCGATTGAATCTGCCCAGGGTTTTTCATTGATCTTTTTTCCAATGAAGTATATCGTCACACTTGTGAGATTGTATGATTTTTCTGTATAATCTGTGCGTTAAGAGCGGTCGATCAAAAATTTCAGACGAGACAAAGAGTTGCGAAAACGCGATGAATTGTTCGGAATAATGGCAAGAAGAAAAGCTTCATAGTAATTTGTTAGACCAATGAAAAAGAACCTCAACACGTTCGGTTTACACACTCCCATGGATCTCCTCGGGAAGCTTGAACGCGAGCTTAAGAAACTGGTCGAGGAGTCTGAACCATCAAACTCCAATCATCGGAATCAAGGGGACACTGCTTTCAATCTCTCCGTGACGTGCTGGCACATGGTGGATTGGGTCTGGAGATCGTGTGACACCCCTCCAGTGAGATTTGACGGTCGCGACTTTTCGAGTTTTGACGAACTACACAGCCATGTTCGAGCCGCTTGTCCTGAACTTCAAGATCTTTACGAGATCGCGCTTGGAGCGAAGCATTTCGAGATTGTGGAATCTAAGAGGAAAAGCGTTAAGGGGACAGGACAACAGGTGTTGCAGGACGATGGAGTTGTGCGTTCGGTTATCCAGCCTGTTGTGCGCCCCGTGGTCAGATCCGTGCTAGGTTGCTACCACGAAAAACTGGTTATTCAACGCGATGATGGAAGGAAAGTGCCTTTCCTGGATGTAGCCAGAGCCGGCGTCGAGTATTGGGCGGCAAGCGTAAGAAACAAATAGGCCCCATCAAGGTGTATGATCTGCGTGCTGAGTGCCATTGCGCCATACGGCCGGACAGTAATGTGAATTTCAGACTGGAGCACATTGGCAGATTCAAGCTGCAGTTTCGTGGATGCCCGGGAATGCTGTCTGAGCAAGGCATGATGCAATTGCAGGTGCAAAGAAAAAGGCCGCATTTACAGCATTACTTGAAGTTCAGATTTGTTGGTTTGCATTGGCGCATGGGCGGGCGTCGCGATAGCAACCCCAACCGTTTGAAAGATCTTCCGCAGCATTGTCGGTTTTTCTTGTTGTTTTCGGTTGTTCTTGTCTTTTAAATGCTCGATTTTACACGAATTTGTAGTCATCCCACACATGATACACATCAAAATAACAACTATTCACGTGCGCATCACAATCCGACAATCTCCTTCGGTCAGGGAACGATCCACAACGCACCGTTTTCAAGATGAGTTATGAGATAGTTGGAAACGCTTCCCATAAAAAACTTGTTTCCGATTCCGCGTTTGCCGGCCACAACCGTGCCGTAATCACCCTGCCGGAATTCATCGATGACCGCTTTGCCGATATTCATTCTTACGGACTGAGTCTTGAAATTCAGTTTATCCTCGTCAATCCCCTTTTCCGAGATTTTCTGCCGGGCATACTGCATGAAGTTCTCGATACATTGCCGGTTGGCCTGCTCGACAATTTTTGCAACGTCCTCCTGGTTTTCATTCGCTTCCTGGGCCTCAGTAAAATCAATTTCACAATAATCCTTTAACGAAGGCTGTACGTGAAAAAGCGTCAGTTCCACATCCGGATTCTTTGTGATGAGGTCAAGGACGTAATCCAGAGCTTTTTTAGAGCTTGTTGAGCCATCCACCGACACGAGGATGTTTCTTGAGGAGATTTCCCCATCCACCACCCAGACCGGGATATTCGCATTGTGATCAATAATGCTTCTGGTCGTACTGCCTATTAAGGTGTCCTGGATTTTGGACAATCCCCGTCGGGCAATAAGGATGCCGTCTGCCGCCCCGCTCAGTGCCTGCTGGATGATATCCTTGGAGGTTCCCTCCTTGCGCCGGCGGGTCTGTGCCTCAATGCGTTCTCCCGGCACACCGGAGCGGATCAAGTGGTCCTTGTGGCGATCAAGAAGTTCTTTTGCCCGCGCTTCATTGTCTTCATACAGTTGTTTGAGTTTTTCCATTGCTTTGGGATTCTTTCTGGCTTCTTCCACGATATAGTCCGATAGAATCGGTTGCACATGGAAAAGCGAGAAGATAGTCTCCTGAAGAACAGGGGACACTGTCACCACATAATTCATCGCATCGGTGGAATGAATCGAACCATCTACCGGTATCAGTATTTTCTTCATTTCTGTTCTCCTTTCATACGGAACATTGTAATATAACCGGCTGCCGCTCTCCGAACATTATATGAGCTTATCAGCTTCAAAACCTTCAGGCGTCAACCGGTCCGGCCATTATTTTTATCCAGTTGCATTACTGCATCTTTTATTAGTTTAAGAATAATCATGGAGGGATCTTTTTCAATAACGGTCTTCTTGACACTGCCGGAAAGACTTTGTCTGGTATTGCTGCGGGCCCATGATAGATCAGTTCCCCGAGCATGGCCCCCCAATTGTGCCGCTTCGGGAAAAACATCGGCGCCCGGCTCATATACTCCTGATACTGCCGGCCAAATTGTTCGAGCATATCTCGTACAGGAGTTTAAGAGAGAGACAGTAAAAACAGTTATAAATACACGAATAATCAGTGCTTACAATTATTCGGGCTGTAAGACCCCATCCTTGTCCACCCGGTAACTGAACGCGGATAGGACTTCGGCCTGGGTCTTACTGGGCGTCTCCATTCGCCGGACAGGATTACGATCCTTATTTTTTAGGGTTAATACATATAGCAAATGCCGCATTTCATCCATGACGTCTTTGGCGGTCCCTTGGATGCCATGGCCGGCCAGCTTAATCTAAATAGCGAGAAGCGTGCAATATGCCACCGAATTGCAATAATGGCGATGCTGGCACGCTATGTTGCCAGCTAAGAGGGTTTCCGCAGGAACTGAACCGCTTCGCGGATTTACAATCTCCACCGCCGTCTTATAAATCGATCCGAACATCTTTTCCCATTCCATAAAGCATTATTATACCTCTATATTAGGCCGATGCGCTTTTCTTATAATTTTTTTCAAGGAGGTATAATCATGAGTACCGATCTAAAAATCCAGTTTATCAATTACATGACAATTCATCGTTTCTCGCGGCACACCCAGAAAAACTATATTCTGGCAGTTAAAGGATTGGCAAGGTTTTACAACCAGCCGCCTGACGCCCTTTCGGGTGAGCAAATTCAAAATTATCTGCTTTATCTCATACAAGAGAAAAAGCTGGCATGGGGCTCGGTAAACAATATGCTTTGCGGGCTTTCCTGTTTTTACAAAAACGTCTTAAAATGGGAGGAAGCCAGGTGGAAAATCCCGCCGCGGCCAAGCAATCAAGAAACTGCCAAGCATCTTGAGCGAAGAAGAGGTCAGGCGGTTATTTGATGTAATGAGCAACCTGAAACACAGGGTATTGCTCAAAACCGTCTACAGCGCAGGACTTCGCCTCAGTGAGGCCATTTACCTCAGGCCGGAACATATCGAAAGCGATCCTTCCAGGATGATGATCCGCGTTGAACAGGGAAAGGGAAATAAAGATCGTTACACAATTCTTTCCCGAAGCCTGCTCCCGGAACTCCGCACCTATTGGCGCAAATACCAACCCGGTGAATGGTTATTTCCCGGGCATAAAAAAAACAGGCATATGGGCTCTACTACGGCCTATCAGATCTATAAAAAGGCAAAAAAAAAGCCGGCATTACCAGGGGCCGGGGTATTCATGCATTAAGGCATTCCTTTGCGACCCACCTGCTGTACCATGGTACGGACGTATATACTGTTAAGCGCCTGCTTGGTCACAGATCCCTCAAAACCACCGTAATGTATCTGCATCTCCTGCCCGATCGCATCACGCAGCTAAAAAGCCCTCTTGACT
>JAGXKN010000048.1 GCA_018335195.1 Desulfobacterales bacterium | reverse complement strand
GAGGAAGTCCGGATTTGGACAGGGACAACTGTATAGGAGTTGGGCCAGGGCGGGACGGCGGGGTGGTTTGCGCAGATGCATCGGGCGCGAAAGCGGACGGCAGATGCGCAAACTTCCCCGCCGGCCCGCCCTGCGGAAATCCGGGAAGACCCGGGTTTCTTTTTTGCAGTGCACAACGAATTTGATCAGCAACAGCAATCAACCCACAGGTCGTTGTTGTGATCGGAACCGGCATTTTTCCTCGATTTCGATACCGCTCCCGATTTCGACAAAAAAAGGGGAGATTGACATTCATGGCGAGGCTGGATATTGTGCCCGATTATCGGGATTCTGAAACTACGAAAACGATTCAGGCAACGACAACGGAAATGACAAATACGGACCTGGAAATCGAAGTCAAGTTTTACCTGGCAGCGCCGGAGGAAAGCCGCAGGCGCATTGAAGACCTTGGCGCGGAATTTGCGGGAAAGCGCTTTGAGCAAAATATCCGGTTCGAGGATGCGGATGCTTCATTGATCCGGAAAAACGCCCTGCTCCGCCTGCGCAGGACCGACAGCCGGGCCGAGCTCACCTACAAGGGCGAGGCACCCGAAGAAAACCGCGACTTCAAGGTTCACCGCGAACTCGAAGTCACGGTAAGCGACTTTGACACCGCTGCGGCGATTTTCGAGGCGCTGGGCTATCACAACGCCCAAGTCTATGAAAAACACCGGGAAACCTACATCTACGGCAATACGATCCTGTGCATAGACCGCATGCCCTTTGGCTTTTTCCTGGAAATCGAGGGACAGCCGGATGCCATCCGCCAGACCGCACAAGAACTCGGCCTGGACTGGAACCAGCGGATCCTGGCAAATTACCTGGCCATTTTCGACCGCCTGAAATCCGAATGCGCACTAGGGTTTAATGACGTGACGTTTGATCATTTTGCCGGCGTGAACCTGGATTTTGGCCGGTTTGTCCAACTGTTTGCCGCAGGCGGTTAAGCCGCCCCCGGCCCGGCGGTGCCGTCCCGCCGGAGTGTTACCGGATCACCGCGGCCGGCAACAAAATACCTGCCGGCATTGCCGCCGTTAACCGATATTTCCAGCCTGCCGGTGCTGCCGATAATCGCCAGGGGCGTGCCCTGCCGCACCGATTGATAGGAGCCGACAATTCCGGATATGACCTGATCGCCCACCTGCACGCAAACTGAAACGTCCTCATCCTCCCGGATCCCGAAGGCCTCCTGCAAATGCGCCCGGGTGATATTGGAAACCAGGTTGCCGAACCTGTCCACGGCAATGATTGCCCCTGTCAGCCCGCCGTCCTTGTCAAAACCCGCATGCGGCCCGAAATCCAGGCGGACCAGCGAGTGGGCGGCCACCGGCGCGCCCAGCCGCCCCAATGGCATGCCGGATGCCAGATAGGCCGCGGCCGGTGCGAAAACATCTCTTCCATGAAACGTGCGGCTGACCGGATGCAGGAAGATATCCGGATTTTCCACCCGGAAGACTTCTACGGGCGCCGGGTCTTCCAGTACCAGGCTCAACACGCCGTTATCCGGAGCCAGAAACACCCCGGCGGCAGTCCTGAGGGCAACGATCCGGCGCCCGCTGCCCACGCCCGGGTCCACCACGCAGACATGAACGGTGTCTTCAGGAAAATACGGCCGGGCGTCAGAAAGGACATAAGCCGCGCCGTGCACATCCTGGGGATCTATCAGGTGGGTGAGGTCAATGACCCGGGCCGCGGGGCAAATCGAGGCGATCACGCCTTTCATGATGCCCGCATAGGGATCTGCGAGCCCGAAATCGGTGGTCAAGGAAATCACCGGCATACGCGCCCCATTTTAATTACTGCTCGACTGGGTATCCCAGGTGAGAAAATGCGGCTGAAGCCGCCTTTCTGCCGGAAGAAGTGCGCACCAGCAACCCGGTCTTGAGCAGGTAAGGCTCCACCACGTCGACCAGGGTGTCGGTTTCTTCCAGGAGCGTTGCGGCAATGGCCTCGATGCCCACCGGGCCGCCGGCGTAATAATCGATGATGGTCTGCAGATAACGTCGGTCCAGGGACGTCAGGCCCTGTGAATCCACGCCTTCCAGGCGCAAGGCATCCGCCACCGCGGATTTGCTGATCCGGCCGTCGCAGCGTACCTGGGCGTAATCGCGCACCCGCTTTAAAAGCCGGTTGACGATCCTGGGCGTTCCCCTGGAGCGCCGGGCCAGTTCCGCCGCCCCGCGGGGGTCAATCTGGAGGTCCAGCAACCGGGCCGAGCGGTTTACGATCTTTTCAAGGTCTGCCTGGTCGTAAAAATCCAGGCTCCTGAAAAGTCCGAACCTGTCACGCAAGGGCGAGGAAAGCAGGCCCACCCGGGTGGTGGCCCCCACCAGCACGAACTGCTTTAATCTGAACCTGTGACTTCTGGCATTGATTCCCTTGTCAAAGACAAAATCAATGCAGTAATCCTCCATGGCCGGATACAGAAGCTCCTCCACGGCCTTGGACAGCCGGTGGATCTCGTCGACGAAAAACACGTCCCCGGTTTCGAGCTGGGTGAGCATGCCGATTAAATCCCCGCCCTTTTCCAGGGCCGGCCCGGAAGTGATCACCAGTCTGCCGCCCATTTCATTGGCGATGATATGGGCCAGGGTGGTTTTGCCGAGTCCCGGCGGACCATGCAGCAGGACGTGCTCCAGTGCTTCGCCGCGAATCCTGGCGGCTTCAATGGCAATCTTGAGGGTCTCAATAGTTTCGCCCTGGCCGATGTAGTCGGCAAGCCGTTCCGGGCGCAGCGATATCATCTCCGGTTCGTTATCCGAGGGCAGACACTGGCCGGAAACAATACCCTGGCCGGATGAGGAAAATTTGAACCCGTTATTGTTCATTGCCGACCTGCCCCCTGTAAACCTCTTCAAACAAATCCTCCGGGGTGGAAAGATCCGGTTTTCGCTCCATTGCCGCTGCCACCATCTCTCTTGCCTCTGCCGGGCCATGTCCGAGCTGATCCACGAGCACGCCGACGACCTGGTCGACAAAATCCGCGGCCGGCTCGGCGGGCTTTTCCGGCAGATCACGAATCAGCGCAAACTTGCCCATTTTCCCCTCCAGGGTGGCGATAATCTTGTGGGCCGTGCGCTCGCCGATGCCGTTTAAGCGCTTCAGCGGGGCGGAATCCTTGGATTCAATGGCGCGGGCGATTTCCTTTACCGGAATGTTGAGCGCCTTGACCGCCTTTAAGGGACCGATGGCCTCCACGCTGATGAAAAGCTGAAAAAACTCCCGCTCCGCCTCCAGGTTAAAACCGATGAGCACCGGTTTGGGCTGGTGTTCGGTCTGGTGGTAGTAAATGTAAAGGCAAAGGTGTTCCCCAGGAGCCAGGGGCTCGATGGTTTCCATGACAAAGGCGGGCACCAGCACCTCGTAGCCCACGTGATTGACAAGGAGCAACACCCGGTCGGATTCCTTCTTCAGCAGCGAACCTTCAAGATATGCAATCATAAGTACAATCGTGGCAGATGCGGTAAATCTTTCGTGTAATACATTCCGGACCCCGGCTCAGGTACGAAGAAAAGCCGATGCGGGCGAATTCTCCCGGTAAAGCCCCACCAAGGCCATGGCCAGGGCGTCGGAGGCATGAGAAGGCTTGATGGGTTCGGAATGATCCAGCCGCCGGCGGACACTTGCCTCGAGCTGCTGTTTACCGGCATTGCCGTTGCCGGTGAGCACCTGTTTGACCTCCCGGACGGCAACCTGTTGCACCGGGATTTGCGCCTGGTACCCGGCCAGCAGGATCACGCCGGTGACCTGTCCCAGGGTGATCCCGGATTTTGGATACCTGGGCAGGGAAAAGACATCTTCCACCATCATGGCATCCGGCCGGACCCGGCCCAGGATTTCCGAGAGATCCGCAAAAATACGGTCCAAGCGCTGCGGCAGGTCCTGTCCGGCATCTGTCTGAATGGTTCCGTAGGAATAATGGTGAACCGCCAAGCCCGCGCCTTCGATCACGGCAATCCCGGTGGCTGCCAATCCGGGATCTATGCCGATAAAGGTTGCCATGGCCTGTGAATCATCCGTGTCCGGCTTGTCATTTCATGCTTGCCAGTTTCTTCCTGGCGATCTCGGCCTCGTCGCTATCCGGGTATTTTTGAATCAATGTCTGCAGTATCAGGCGGGCATTGGCATTTTCGCCGAGCTTAGCAAAGGCCATGCCCTGTTTTAAATACGCCCCGCGCACCTTGTTGCCCTCGGGATAATTTTTGATCACGTTTTCGTATTCGAGGATGGCCTTTTCGTACCATTTTTCGGCAAAATAGACCTCTCCGATCCAGAACCTGGCGTTATCCGCATTTTTCGAATCCGGGAATTTTTCCAGAAAAAGCTCAAACCCCTGCACCGCGGTCTGATACTCACCGTTGTCATACGCCTGCTTGGCGGTGCCGTACAACTCCTCCTCGGTGAGATTTTCCAGTTCGGCTTTATCCGGGAATCTGGATTCAGCCAGGGCCTCGAACTTGTCCGTGGTTTCCATGCCCATAAAGGTCTCGAGCCGGGACAGTCGCTTATCGTGGTACTCAAGATCCTCGGCGTTTTCATCGATTCTCTTGCCGGCTTCATCGAGATCCTTGCGCAGGGACGCCACATCCTTGCTGATCCGGTATTCGGTTTCCTCGAAATTCCCCCGGAGTTTGCGCAGCTCCGACTTCAGCTCATCAAAAGCCGCATCCTGGCTGGCAAACAATTCCCGAATATCATTACGCTTCTGCTTGTCCCCGGAAATCGCGTTATTCAAGCGGTCGATCGAAGCGTTTAACACCTGGTTCCGCTTTTCCAGTTTTGCAAGGCGATTGCGGAGCTGATGCACATCTGCATTTGTGGCACACCCGGAACCCATAAGCATCAGTCCGGCCAAGACCAGCACACCCGGAAAAACAAAGATTTTATGCATCTTCTCTATACATCCCTCTTTTCATCGTCGGTACGCGGGGGAAGACCGCTTTTTCGGCTTACTCGCTGCTGCAGAAACGGAATTCAGCGCGGCGGTTTTCGGCCCAGGCCTCTTCGTTATGCCCTTTAACCGCCGGGCGCTCTTCTCCGTAGCTGATCGTGGTCAAACGCGATCCATTAATGCCGGCCTTGGTCAGAAAATCCTTGACGCTTTCGGCACGGCGGGATCCCAAGGCCAGGTTATACTCGTCCGTGCCGCGTTCATCGCAATGTCCCTCGATAATCACGCACGCATCCGGATGATTGCGGAGCCACTGAACCTTGTCTCGCAGCACATCCCGTGCGCTGTCGGTCAGGGAGGAGTCATCAAACTTAAAATAAACCTTTTGGGAAACAAACCGGTCCCTGGCATCGGCTGTCTCCTGCCGGGCTTCGGCTTCGGCCTGCCTGCGGGCCTCGAGTTCCTCTTCGGTGAGCGAATCTTCATCAGCCCGCGCGGTGTCTGTCTCGGATTCCGTGGCCCGGGTTTCGGCCGCCTCTGCCTGCTCCGACTCGATGGTGGTCTCCGGGGGCTTTTTCGCACATGACACGGTAAGGGCGAGACTTAGCATCACAATGCATAACAGACTGAATTTCATATTCAATTTTCTCGTCATGATGTCCTCCTTTTGGATGTGGGTCAAGCGATCAATGAACCTGTAACAAACAAGTGAAAAAGCCCGGGGGGACGGCTTGCTTATTCCCTTTTGGGCGGGGACCAGTCCGGCAGCTGCTGCTTGCCGGGCATATCCAGAAGCATCCGCTGATCCGTGCCGGATGCCGTCATTACAAAAATCCGGGAATTCCCCGTGCGGGTGGATGTAAACACGATCATGCTTCCGTCCGGGGACCAGCTCGGGGCTTCATTGTCGCCTGCCTTGCGGGTCAGCCGCTCGGTTTCCCCGGAATCCACGTCAATGACATAAATATCGATGCGGCCGTTTTTCATCCCAGAATATACGACCTGACCGCCCACCGGGGACCAGTCCGGCTGGGTATTGTAGGTACCCTCGTAAGTCAGCCGCCGCACGGACCCGGAACGCATATCCTTCACATAAAGCTGGGGAGATCCGGAACGGCTGGACACAAAGACCATTTTCTTTCCCTCCGGGGAAAACGCGGGGGATACATCCACGCCCCAGCTTTCTGTAAGTCTTTTATCAATTTTTCCGGTTTCGGTCAAAAGATAAATCTCCTCATCGCCCTCAAAGGAGAGCGTAGCCGCCAAAGCTGAGCTGCCCGGATGCCAGGCGGGCGTAAGATTTATTCCCTCGTATGCGGCAAACTCACGAACCGAGCCGTCCTGCAAATCGCTGATATAGATCCGCTGGTTTCCATGGGTATATGCGGTATATGCAATGTACCGGTTATCGGGTGCCCATGCGGGTGAAACCACAATACTCTGGGGCTTGGTGGTCCGGGTGACGTTTTTGCCGTCGAAATCGCACACATAGACCGATTTGCCCTCATCTCCGGTGCCAACAAATGCGATCCGGCTGTCAAACAGACCCTGCCGCCCGGTCAGGCGCTTGATCATCTCGCCGCAGAACCGGAGCACCATCTTTCGCTGGCCGTCCACCTTCCCGGTGTAGCGTTTGCCCAGAATCATCTTCTGCCGATAGGGATCAAAAAGCCGGAACTCCATCTGCAGCACCCCGGATTCCAGGCGCACACCGCCGGTGAGCAGCAGTTCCGCACCGATATCCGTCCAGTTGCCGAATTTGATCTCTTCCATGACGATGCCCTGCCCGCCCGGATCCTGCAAAAAGGCATCCCGGTCAATCATCTTGAAATAACCGGTATATGCCAGTGCCGCCTCCAGCATGTCCGCGGCGTTTTGCGCCACCTGCTTTTCAGCGGCGCCCCGGGAAAGGGTTTTAAACACCGGAATCGCCATGGGAATCTTCTGCGAGAACGGCTCCCGGATGTTGATGTAATCATAATCGGCCGCCTGCGGGCAGGCACCTGGAACCAGCGCAAGCGCACATGCGCAGATCATGATCCTGAAAAATAATCTCATCGTATTTGTCATGAAATCCATCCAGATTTAAGATTGCGGGCCGGATTGCAGCCCGCAACATTTTTTCTATTGCGCCAGGCCGGTCGGGGTAAATCCCAAAACCAGGTGATACTGGTTTCGGCCTTCGGGCAGCGGCGGCAGGGGGCTTGCCTTTTTCACTGTCTTGTAAGCCGATTCATCCAGATATTTATTTCCCGAACGCTTTTCATACCAGACCTCCGAAACCGTGCCGTCGGGCTGAATCCGGATGACCAGCCGGGTCTCAAGTCCCTCGGTGCTGCCGGCCATGTCCGGGTTAAAGGTCCAGTTATGTTTCATCAATACCGCCACCTCGGCCTGGTAGATTTCCATGCGGCTGTATTCATCCGAAGGTGCACTGCCGGTGGTATCCGCACGCTGACTGTTGCCGAGGCGGGCCACACCCTTTTGGCTCCCCACGTTCTTTTCCATTCGGGCAATCCGGTCTTCGATCGACCTGGGCCGCTGCTGCCGGTATTTTTCCCCCATCTGCCGGACCGCGTCTTCAAGCACCTTTTCCTTGTCAAAGGTCTTTTTCTTCATGGCGGTTTTGACCTCAGGCTCGGGCGGCTCCGGCATTTTCACGTCGTGATCCTTGGGGATATTCTTCTTTGCGCTTTTTTTCACCGGAATCGGCCGGGCCTCGTCTGCCGCTGCTTTTTGCGGGGTGCTGCTTTCAGCCGAAGCGGTCTCTGAAGATGCGGTTTGGTCAGACTCCTTTTCCGGGGGCGCGGAAACCTCCGGGTTCATTGCCACCAAATCCACGTTGATCGCCTTGCCGCGATCCGTCAGCCTGCTGTCTGAGGCCCCCAACGGCGATAACATCAAACCGCCAAGAATCACAACGTGAACAAACAGGGAAATCAGCAGGCAAATCCCCAGAGAAGAGAATTGCGCAACGGGCCGATACAGTTCAACGGCTTCGGATTGCCTGGTTTTGTCACGCATCACGGATTTGCTCGGTCCTTTTCGGATCTTCCGGTATTGCCGGTCGGCTCGGTGACCACGCCCAGTCTTTCCACGCCTGCGCTCTGAATTTCGGCCATCACTGCTGCCACGCGGCCATAGGCCACATTTTCGTCCGCTTTTAGAAAAACCTCCCTGGAAGTGCGGTTTTCGAAAATCTTGCCCAGTTTTTCCCCGAGCAGATCCATGTCAACTTCATAATCATTGATCCGGATCACCGCGTCTTTGTCAATCGATATCACCAGCGGTTCTTTTTCCGTGTCCAGCTGCTGTGCGGATCTGGTCTCCGGAATCGCTACATCCACGCCCTGTACCATCATCGGGGCCGCAACCATGAAAATAATCAGCAGCACCAGCATCACATCCACAAACGGCGTGACATTGATGTCCGAGAGCAGGGAATCTCGTTCGCGATTGGTCATCACTTTGCAGCCTCCCGATATGCCATGTAATCACTTTCCACGATATTGATAAAATCCGAGGAAAAACTCTCCATTTCGGATTCAAGTATCCTGATTTTCTGGGTAAAATAATTGTACCCGATCACGGCGGGAATCGCAACCGCCAGGCCGGCCGCAGTTGCCACCAGTGCCTCGGAGATCCCCGGTGCCACCGCGGCCAGGCTGGTCGCCCCCTGTTTGTAGGCAATGCCGTGGAAGGAATGCATAATGCCCCAGACCGTTCCGAAAAGGCCGATAAACGGGGAGATATTGCCGGTGGTGGCCAGAAACGGCACCATTTGAATCAACCGGAGGCTTTCCATGGTTACCGATCGGTTCAGCGCCCGCCGCACCGTTTCAACGCCCATGGTCTTTTTGCCCGCGGAAGTATCGCCGCCGTGCTCAGCAGACTGGGAAGCAGTGGAGGCAAGTCGGTTCAATTTTTTCAACTCCATGTAGGCGATCCGGAAAATCCGCGCCACCGGGCTGTAGCGAAGCTCCTTTGCCTTGGCAAAGGAGTTGGAAAAATCGCGGGTCTTCCAGAAATACTCGATAAAAAAGGCCGACTCGTTATACGCGCGGCGGACCTGCACGTACTTGATCAGAATGATCGCCCAGGTGGCCACTGAAAAAGCCAGGAGCAAAAAAATCACAAACTGCACCATCGGGCTGGCATCTGCCACCATGGCAATAACATTGAACTTATCCGAATTCATGAACGCCTCTTTTGATCCGTTTGATTGATGTGAAGCTGGAGCGCTTGAATTGATTTTGAACTTCAAATTCCGGTATTCGCATTTTGCCTGAACGCAACGTATGGTTCAGGCATTCATTATCCGAGATTGCGGGCTGCTGTCAAGAACAATGGTGACGAACAAAAAGCCCCGATCTGCGGAATGCCGGGATATGCAAATAAAAGCGCCTTCATGCAGCATGCTGCATGAAGGCGCTGGAACACTTTCTGAATCCACAAATCCGGCTGGTACGGAAATACCTGGCGAAAGGGCTACATCATGCCGCCCATTCCACCCATTCCGCCCATGCCGCCCATGCCGGCGCCACCGCCCATGCCGCCGCCTTCACCCTTCTCTTCGGGGATTTCGGCGATCATGGCCTCGGTGGTCAGCATCAGGGAAGCCACGCTTGCCGCGTTCTGCAGGGCAAAGCGAACCACCTTGGTGGGATCGATTACACCGGCCTTCATCAGGTCCTCGAACTTGCCGGTTTCTGCGTTATATCCGTGGCTTTCCTTTTCTTTCTTGACCTGGTCGATGACCACGGAGCCTTCATATCCGGCATTATTGGCGATCTGACGCAGGGGCTCTTCCATGGCCCGGATGACGACATTGACGCCGAGCTGTCTTTCCGCGCCGAGCTCCAGCTTTCCGAGTCCTGCCAAGCACCGAACCAGGGCAACACCGCCGCCGGCAACAATGCCCTCTTCCACGGCTGCACGCGTAGCATTTAAGGCGTCTTCCACGCGGGCCTTCTTTTCCTTCATCTCGGTCTCGGTGGCCGCGCCCACGTTGATCACCGCAACACCGCCAACGAGCTTGGCCAGCCGCTCCTGCAGCTTTTCACGGTCGTAATCGGAGTCGGTCTCATCGATCTGGGCGCGGAGCTGCTTGACGCGCTTTTCAATATCCTCCTTGGCGCCTGCGCCATCAACAATGGTGGTATTGTCCTTGTCAATGGAAACGTGCTTGGCCCGTCCCAGATCGTCAATGGATACACTTTCGAGCTTCAGGCCCACGTCTTCGGAAATCACCTGGCCGCCGGTGAGAATGGCGATATCCTGGAGCATGGCCTTGCGGCGGTCGCCGAACCCGGGCGCCTTGACCGCTGCGACGTTCAGGGTGCCGCGCAGCTTGTTGACCACCAGGGTTGCCAAGGCTTCGCCTTCCACGTCTTCGGCAATAATAAGCAGGGGCTTGCTTGTCCTGGAAACCTGCTCCAGGATCGGCAGAAGATCCTTCATGCTGCCGATTTTCTTTTCACTGATCAGGATATATGCCTCTTCCATATCCACGATCATCTTTTCCGCGTCTGTGACAAAGTACGGGGAGGTATAGCCCCGGTCAAACTGCATGCCCTCGACCACGTCCAGAGAGGTTTCCATGGACTTGGCTTCTTCAACGGTAATCACGCCTTCTTTGCCGACCTTTTCCATGGCTTCGGCAATGATGTTGCCGATGGCCTCATCGTTATTTGCCGAAATGGTCCCGATCTGCGCGATTTCCCGCTGTTCGTTTGCCGGATGGCTCAAACTGGCCAGTTCCTTTACCGCTGTTTCCACGGCCGTCTCGATGCCGCGCTTGATGGACATGGGATTGTTTCCCGCGGCCACGAGCTTCTGGCCTTCCGAATATATGGAGCGGGCCAATACGGTGGCAGTCGTAGTGCCGTCACCGGCCATATCACTGGTTTTGCTGGCCACTTCCTTGACCATCTGGGCGCCCATGTTTTCGAACTTATCCTCAAATTCGATCTCCTTGGCCACGGTGACGCCGTCCTTGGTGACCGTGGGCGAACCCCAGGATTTTTCAATCACCACGTTGCGGCCCCGGGGGCCCAGTGTTACGACCACCGCGTCAGCAAGCTTGGACACGCCGTTTAGCATCTTTTCACGGGCCTTGTACCCGTACTTTATATCTTTTGCCGTCATATCTTTTTCCCTCCAGTTCTTTTGAATTCCACTTTAGTTGCAAACCGCGCGTTTACGATTCGATAATACCCAGAATGTCGTCTTCCCGCATCACCAGGTGCTCTTCCTCTTCAATCTTAACCTCGGTGCCGGCATACTTTGCAAACAGCACCCGGTCTCCGGCTTTTACCTGCAGCGGCATCCGCTTGCCGTCATCGCCGAGCTTGCCGTCGCCGACCGCCACGACTTCTCCCTGGGCCGGCTTTTCCTTTGCGCTTTCCGGAATGATAATACCGCCCTTTGTTTTGGATTCCTCTTCCAAGCGTCTTACCAGAATGCGATCATTTAACGGTTTGATCTTCATTTCCCACTTCTCCTTTTGTCGTTTCTAGCGGTTTTTAATAATTTCGATTTGAAAGAAAATAAAACTCAATGATTACAAAATCTAACGCAAAACCCTGCATCCGGACATAGATCGTTTGTCCATTCCCGCCAGGCGCTGTCGGGGATTTATCAGCCCGGGCCGCAGACAGATCCGTAAGTTCTGTTATGAATCGCTTTCGCTGTTATTGCTGCTGGTTGTTGATTGCGCGTCGGCAGCGGATTCTTTCGGCTGAGAATCCTGTTGTTTGCCGGAAGATGAAGGTGTCTTGGAACTGTTGGCATAATCGGTGGCATACCAACCGGTTCCCTTTAAGTGAAATGTACACTGGGAGATCCGCTTATGCAGCGTTCCCGAACAGTCAGGACACTTCGACAGGGGGTCCTCGGACATCTTCTGCAGAATTTCGTGCACCCTGCCGCAGGCTCCGCATTGATATTCATAAATTGGCATCGCTGAAATCTCTCCTGTTTTCAGAATGATACCCTGATACTGATACCCTAATTGATTATCGTTATCAATATAGTTCATAATTCCGGGTTGTCAAGATGGCATCGCAATTTTTTTATGTATATTTTTTCACGGCATGAACATATCCGGTGCGTTGCGCCAGTTCTCGTAAAAATCCAGAACCGGCTGCATTCCGGCAATATTTGCACCGGCCAGCATCTCGTGGGTAATCCGGTGCACCCGGATTTCCTCGGCCTGCTTCTGGTCCTGCGGCACATGAAACTGCTGCTCGAAACGCTGGAAGCGGACCACGTGAACCAGCTCGTGGCAGATGACATACATAAGAAACGGGTGAAGTTCGATTTCCGTAAATCGCGTCACCACCGGCAATATGGAATGATCCTGAAGACATATTTTATAAAAGTCTTCCACGTCGGTTTTCAGCAGGGAATTTTTTTTCTCCGCCCTGTACCGGACAATCTGGGCAAAATGATCCGCCACGATCTCGTTGGGAAAAAGATCGGAAACGGTTTTGACATCATAGTTGAGCCTACGCATCCGGGTGGCAGACAGCTTGTAGTAATCACTGACCAGGTCCTCGGCCGTGGCTACCGCCCGGCTGACCACGGCAATCTGATCCGCACTGAATTTCGGATTCTCCGTTGGCATTGTCATCGGCCTGCTGATTCCGGAAAAAAATCATTTTCCCGGGTTTGCGGGACAAATCGCTGCAGGGACCCGGCCCGCAGAAAACTATGGACACCCTGCAGACGATATGCTATTTTTTTCTGATAAATCAAGTTTTCCCAAAACCTTTTTCAGGTTTGAAATCAACTGACCGAATTTGTCAGGAAAGGAGGTGAGCCATTGGGTAGCGTTGTAAAGAAACGCAGAAAAAAAATGCGCAAACATAAGCACCGCAAATTACTGGCACGGACAAGGCATCAGAGACGAAAAGGGAAGTAAATAAAATGGTACCCTTTGGTTCGTGTATAAAAAACCGGGAAAAACGCTCACGTTTTTCCCGGTTTTTTTGTGCGGCAATTATTTTGCAGCACCGCCTGATGAGGCGCGGGACTGCTTTAAATACTGAAGGAATTCCGAATCCGTGGAAAGGATCAAATCCGAGCCTTCCAGGGAAGTCGTGTACACGTCCAGGGACTTGAGAAAGGAATAAAATTCCGGGGCCCTGCCGTAAGCTTCGGCATAAATCTTGGTGGCTTTTGCATCGGCCTCCCCCTTGATCTCTTCTGCCGTGCGGTATGCACCGGACTGGATTTCAAGCAGGTCCCGTTCCTTGTCACCCTCGATTTTCCGGGCCTCTCCCTGCCCCATGGAGCGGATCTTTTCAGCCATCTGCTTGCGCTCGGCGATCATGCGGTTATATACGGAGCGGCGAACGCCTTCCACATAATTGACCCGCTTGATCTTGACATCAATGAGTTTAATTCCGAACTTGTCAAGCTTGGGCTGGGCCTCGGTGAGCATCATCTTGGTGAGCTTGGCGCGACCCACCTTAATGTCATATTGCCGCCTCTCCTTTTCCTCGGTTTCCTCGACCACTTCCTTGATTGCCTCGCTTTTAACCTCGTCGAGTTCCTCCTGATCCAGGGTGGTCATTTCCCGGTCACTGTTGCGCACGGTTTCAATCAGCTCGTGGGAAGTAATCGCGTTTCTCACCGCCGGATTGATGATGTCATCGAGCCGGCCCATGGCGCTTCTCACATCTGTGACGGTTCTGAAAAACGACACCGGCTCGGTGATCCGCCAGCGGGCAAAGGTGTCCACCCAGATATAGGTCTTGTCCAGGGTCGGAATCTGCCCGGGCTCCCCGTCCCATGCCTGGATGTTCTTGGGGAAGAAATTCGCCTGCTGGACAAACGGGATCCGGAAATTCAATCCCGGCTCCGTGACGGGTTCTCCCATGACCTTGCCGAACTGGGTGATGACCACCTGCTCGGTTTCATCCACGGTGTAGGCCGAGGACAGAAAAACAAACCCGGCGACAATGACAACGATGACAATTGCGATATATTTATTGGCCTGCATTTTGGACACCCTTTTTCAAACCGAGATTCAACAGCGGCAGCAGGTTGTCCTGCTGGCTGTCCACAATATATTTATCCCCCAGCTTCGGCAGGATATCTTCCATTTTCTCCAGGTACAGCCTGCGGCGCGTAACCTCCTCGGCCTGTTTATAGGCTTCGTACTGGGCCAGAAACCGGGAGGCATCCCCCTCGGCCCGGTTGGTCCGTTTGAACGCGTAGCCCTTGGCGGTTTCAATGGTTTTCTCCGCCTGGCCCCGGGCCCTGGGAATCACCTGGTTATAATCCTTGCGGGCCTTGTAGATCAGTTCTTCTTTTTCCTGGACCGCCCGGTTGACCTCGTTAAACGAGTCCTGCACCGGCTCGGGCACGTTGGTGTTGCCCAGCTCCACAGTAGCGATTTGGATTCCCGTCTTGGCTTCATTCAGGTCCTTTTGCAGGCGCACTTGCGCGGCCGTGGCGATCTCCTGGCGTTTGCTGATCACCTCGTTAATACTGCGATCGCCCACCACCAGCCGCATGGAGGCCTCGGCCATGTCGCGAATCAGCTTGCGCACATCCGCGACATTAAAAAGATAATTGTAGGCATCCTTGATCCGGTACTGCACGATCCAGGGCACCACGCCCACGTTGAGATCCCCGGTGAGCATCATGGCCGCCTCGATTTCATCCCGGCTGGCGCCATAAGTCGATGACCCGGACAACTCCTCGGCCTTGCCGAACTGCTCGGTATAAACCCGCTTGGTCTTTACCTTGGTGACCTTTTCGATCCCCACCGGCAGCTTGAAATGGAGCCCGGACTGGGTGGTCCGGGTGTATTCCCCGAAACGCTGGATCACCCCCACTTCATTGGTTTCCACCGTGTAGACCGTGGTGGCGCCGATAATAATCACCACAACGGCGACAACAATGCCAATCCAGCCCCAGGAAAACTTCAGATTCCTGAACTTGTTGATGATATCGTCCATATTCGGCGGCTGCGGTCCGCCGCCCCCGGCGCCGCCGCCTTGCCTGCCGCGCTCCTTTTGCCGCTGCTGGAGCTTGTCCCAATCCCAATTCATATTTAAAACTCCTGTGATGGATTTCGGTCGAATTGACCGTTTTTCTGCTTTATCTCTATAAGAACCGGTCCGGTCCGTCAAGGGAAAACAGGGAAGCACATCGGGGCGCAGTTACCCTTCAGCACGGGATTTCTGCTGTGCACAATGCAGCTGCTGTCCTTTGTACAAGGCCTCCAGGCACTTGTTACATGAGATGCAGTCCGGTGCTTTCCGGTCGCCGGACTGCCAGGCGCGGATGATATCGGGTTCCCGGATCAGGGGACGGGAAAGGGAAATCATGTCCGCCTCGTGGTTTGCCACGATTTCCGCCATGAGATCCGGGCTGCGCAGCCCGCCCACCATCATCACCGGGACGTCTACCAGATCCCTGATCTGCCGGCACCACTGCCGGAAATAGGCTTCCTTTTCCGGTCGGCTGATGCCGGTTTTAAACTCGGTTTCGCTGTAGCGTTTGCCCCGGAGCCCGGAACTGATCTCCAGACCGTCAAATCCCCATCGAGCAAGCAATTGCGCCGCCTGCTTTCCCTCATCAAATACCAGGCCGCCGTCAAAACCGTCGGCCACCCCGAGTTTGGCCAGTACCGGATAGTCTTGGCCGACCTTTTCCCGGATATTGCCGTATATCTCACTGTGCAGGCGCAGCCGGTTTTCCAGGCTCCCGCCCCAGTCATCCTGCCGCCGGTTTGCATGCGGCGAAAGAAACTGGGCGGGCAGATAGGCGTGGGCGGCATGAAGCTGCACCGCATCAAAGCCCGCCTTGCGGGCCCGTTCTGCGGAATCTCCGAAAGCGGCGATGATCTCGTATATTTCATCTTCCGTCATCGCCCGATAAGGCCTTTGAAAATACGGATCACCGGCCACCACCGAAGGCCCGGCCGCCTGCCGGTTTTTTGTCTTTAAAAACCCGGCGGCTTCCCTGCCCGCGTGAAAAAGCTGCACCGCGATCCGCGCGCCCTTATCATGCACGGCATCGGTAAGTCGCTTCAGGCCGTCAATGGCGTTATCATCCGCAATGGAATTCTGATAGGCGGATATCCGTCCGGAATCATGCACGTAGGCGATTCCGGTGACAATCAACCCGCTGCCGCCCGCGGCAAGCTGTTCAAACAACGCCACCTGGGCACCGGTGACATGCCCGCTTGTATCGGCGCACCCGTCATAGGTGGCCGAACGCACAAAACGGTTAGGCACCGCCATTTCCCTGATTTTCACTGGTTCAAAAAGCGTGGGCATCCCGCTGCCTTCTTACGATACATGACCGCCAACACATACCCGCACATGACTCATTACGCATCACCCATTACTCTCAGGCCGCGGCCCTGCTGTTAAACGTCAGCATTCTGCGGCCGTCGCTCTCGGTTTCGCTCAGCAGGCCCGCTTCCACAAGCGCGGTGACGACCTGGTTGAGGGTCCCCACATCCACGTCTTCCGTTGACATGCGCGAAAGGATGCCGATGATTTCCTCCCGGGTTCTTGCCGTCCCGTCGCCGAGTTCCTTCTGGATGTTTTCCTGCAGCCGGGTAAAACCGGCCCCCTCGGCATACCGGTCATCCCTGGCATGCGGATAGACAATATCCCGGGAAGATCGCCGTCTTTCCCGCGCTCTGGATTTTCTACGGATCTGCAGCCCCCGGATAATAAAGGCGGCAAAAAAGATGAAAAACATGGCCCCGAAGCACTCGATCATGATGATAAACGGCGTATGATCATAAGCGGTGGCATACAGGGCGGCGGCGCATCCAAACAGGCAGGTGGCGATCGCCAGGAAAAAGGCGCCCCAAAAAAACGCATGATCCGCTTCCCGGATTGCAGTCACCGGCAAAAGATCGACACTGGATTCCGGAGAGCTCAGCATGCTCTCCACTTCTCTTAGATCAACTGCTTGCTTGTTGGACATAATGGGCCTCCTTGGCAAAATCCATATACTTAAAAGATGTGGCTGGCGTTTACATTAAAAGTATCTTACAAAAATATCTACGGAAATCCAAAAAAAATTTCCGGTCCCGTGCCCGGGATCGATATAATACGGACATAAAAAAGACCGATCCGATGAATTACTGCACCCACTGCGGACATTTGCTCAACTACGAAATCCCGCACGGAGACGACCGGCCCCGGCATGTATGCCCGAGCTGCGGCATGATCCATTACCAGAATCCGAAAATGGTGGTCGGTTGTATCGCCGAGTCCGAAAACCGGATCCTGTTGTGCCGGCGGTCCATTGACCCGGCCTACGGCAGATGGACCATACCGGCGGGATATCTTGAAAACCGGGAGACTGTTGAGGCCGGGGCCCGGCGGGAGGCCCGTGAAGAGGCCCGGGCCAATCTCGGCGAACTGGTGCCTTACCGGCTGTTTACCATCCCGCACATCAGCCAGATGTATTTGATCTTCCGGGCAAAACTGCTCGACGATCATTTTTCCGCGGGCGAGGAAAGCCTTGAAACCCGGTTGTTTGGACAAAACGAAATCCCCTGGGATGAACTGGCCTTCCGCGTAGTCTTTGCCAGCCTCAAAGATTTCATCCGGGACCGGGAGGCCGGTGCCTTTTCTTTTGACATCAAGGAGATCCCGCCCGAAGACGGGTCATCCCAACCCGGATCGCCCGATAAAATTTCCCGCTGAAATATCGGCCGATTCGGTCTTTCCCCCCCTGGTGTCGAAATTCTGAACATGCAAATCAATCCGATATGATTATCCTTTCAGGTATAGCCCCCGAACCTGCCGGCAAAACCGGATTCAGAGCCGCGAGGACCGTGCGCGGACACGCATGAGCGACGGTGGTCTTCGTGTCTTTCGGGATTTTTGTGACACCCGGATCATCATAAAAGAATAACGGAATTCATCGGAGTTGGTATGACTTTTGAAAAACGGGGCATTTGCGGCATATGTGCCGCCGGATGCTGGATCGTCGCAGAATACGATGAAAGCGGACGGATCTCCGGGATCCGCCCGGACGAAAGCTCGGAAATGGGCATTGTCTGCAAACTGGGCGAGCACGCGGCAGACATTGTGTATTCCGAACACCGGCTGCGCCATCCCATGCGCCGCACCGGACCGAAGGGCACATACGAGTTCGAGCCGATTTCCTGGGACGAGGCCATGGAGACCATCGCCGCCCGGTACAAAGACATCAAGGCCGCCCACGGTGCCGAGGCCACGGCCATCTACACCGGGGTAGGCACGTTTGAACTTGCATATTGCGATGTCTTCCAGCCCAGTGGCGTGGAGGTGTCTTCTGCGGCCAGCGTGCTGTTTCCATTCGGATCCCCCAATACCATGGGCGTGGGCGCCCTCTGCTACGTGGCCTACGGCATGATCGCACCGCACGTGACCTTCGGCAGGATCTTAAATGACATGTACAACGACATTGAAAATGCCGAGCTCATCGTCATCTGGGGGACCAATCCGGCAACAGACCTGCCCCCGGTGGACATGCGGCGCGTAGTGAATGCGACAAAACGCGGCGCCGGAGTGGTGGTGATCGATCCCCGGAGGACCGAAGCGGTAACGCTCACCGGAGGACAGTGGGTGCCGATCCGGCCGGGGACAGACGGTGCACTCGCACTGGGCATGTGCAACGTGCTCATCGAAGAGGAACTTTATGACGAGCCTTTTGTGCGGGACTGGACCGTCGGCTTCAGCGACTTTGCAAGCTACGTGCAGCATTACCGGCCCGAGGTCGTGCAGGAAATCACCGGCGTGGATGCGCATACGGTCCGGTCGCTGGCCCGCCGCCTGGCGGCCGCCCGCGGGGCCTCCCAGCTCATGTACACGGGCATGGAATACTCCACCACCGGGGTCCAGGGCATCCGGGCCACCTTGGTGCTCTGGGCGCTTGCCGGCCAGCTCGACATGCCCGGCGGACGCTGTTTCATGATGCCGGGCAACAATTTTCCCATCAACCGCGACGGGCTCGTAGAAAACCCGGATACCGGCATCCGCATCGGCAAGGACCGGTTTCCGGTGTATGTCAAATACCGCGACGAAGCCCATGCCATTGACCTGCCCAAATCGGTGCTGGAGGAAAAACCGTATAAAATCCGGGGCCTGATCATCCAGGGCGGATCGATTATCACTTCCTGGCCGAATCCGGATCTGTGGCGAAAGACCTTGGAAAATATGGATTTCCTGGTCTGCATCGACCGGCAGATGACCGCGGACGCGGCATACGCCGATATTGTGCTGCCGGCGGCCACGTATTTCGAGATCGAATCCTACATGGTCTACGGCTCGATCTTCCGCATCCGGGAGCCGCTTATCGAGCCGGTGGGCGAGGCCCGAAGCGATTTTTTCATCCTGTCCGAGCTCGCAGACCGGCTGGGCTACGGGCATCTCTATCCCCAGAGCGTGCGGGAAATGTTTGACGATGTGCTTGCGGGCTCCGGGTTTACCTACGATGATGTAAAGGACGCGGGCGGCACGGTTTCGATCGACACGCAGATGATGCAATACCGGAAATGGGAAAAGGGGCTGCTCAGGAAAGACGGCAGGCCCGGATTTGACACCCCCTCGGGCAAATTCGAGATCGCCTCGGGCGTGCTGGATGAATACGGTTATGAGCCGCTGCCGGTATTCACGCCCCCGCAGGAAGGGCCCCGGAGCCGGCCGGATTTGGTCCGGCACTATCCCCTGGTGTTTAATTCCGGTTCCCGGCTGCGCACCAGTTTTCACACCCAACACCACGGCATCAAATCCCTGAACCGTCACCGGCCCGAGCCGGCCGTAACCATCAATACCCATGACGCGGCCGAACGCGAAATTCAAAACGGCGACCGGGTGCGAATTGCCACCCCGCGTGGGGCCGTGTCCATGCGGGCGATTGTAACCGGGGACATCGCCGCCGGATGCATCGACGCCAATCACGCCTGCGGATCGCCGGTGGGCCCGAAGGTCTGGCGGGAAACCAACGTGAATACCCTGACCGACCTGGACCAGTATGACCCGATATCCGGCTTTCCGGTATACAAATCCCTGCTGTGCGAAATCAGCAGGGTCCATGAAACGGACCGCCTGGAGATGACCCGCGAGCCGATGTCAGAAGAAGAAATCGCCCCGGATGCCGGGGCGGCACACAACGCCGCGGCTCCGGTCTATCTTGACAACAACGCCACCACGCCCATTTCTGGGGCTGTGCGCACGGCCGTCACCCGGGCCCTGGAAATCTGCGGCAACCCGTCGAGCATCCACGGCGCCGGCATTGGCGCAAAAAAGCACCTGGACGAGGCGCGCCGGCAGGTGGCCGGCGCCCTGGGATGCACGGTCCGCCGGATCGTGTTTACCGGCGGCGGCACCGAAGCGGTCAACCTGGCCGTCAAAGGAGCGCTCGAATCCGCGGCGTCCGGCCGCGATCACGTAATCACCTCCTGCGTGGAGCACCCGGCGGTGTTAAACACCTGCAGGTGGGTTGAAAAACGGGGGTACCGGGTCACCTATCTCCCCGTGGACCCGACCGGGCGGGTCCGGACGGCGGACCTGGAAGCCGCCCTGTCCGAAAAAACCGCCCTGGTGTCGATCATGACGGCCAACAACGAAACCGGAACCATCCAGCCGATCGCTGAAATCAGTGACCTTGTCCACGGAGCCGGGGCCCTATTTCACACGGATGCGGTCCAGGCATTCGGCAAAATTCCGCTCCGCGTGGATTCTCTTGGCGCCGACCTGGTAAGCCTGTCGGCCCATAAGGCTTACGGCCCCAAGGGCGTGGGCGCCCTGTACGTGGCCCGCGGCCTTGAAGTGGCGGCCATTATCCACGGCGGCGGCCAGGAAGACGGCCTGCGCTCCGGCACGGAGAACCTGCCCGGCATTATCGGATTCGGACGAGCGGCCGCCGAGACGGCTGGAAACCTGACGGAATCCGGCCGGGTGCAGAAGATGCGGGACCGGCTCGAGGCCGGCATCCAAGGCATTGTCCCGGACTGCCGCGTAAACGGGCATCGGCAGTACCGGCTGCCCAACACGGCGAACGTCACCCTGCCGGGCTACCGGGGAGAAAGCGTGGTGCTTGAAATGGCCCGGCACGGGGTGTATTTGTCTTCGGGTTCGGCATGTCATTCGGGTTCTTCGGCGCCTTCGCACGCGCTGACGGCCATGGGACTGTCCGAGGCCGATGCTCACTGCGCCCTGCGCTTTTCCCTCAGCACCTTTACCACCGAGTCCGAAATCGACAGGACGCTTGAACTTCTGGATCAGACACTTCGGGGTTCAAAAAATATCGTACATTTCGCGCCCTGCAGATAAGGCGCGCAACCGGGCAACCCGAACGGAGGTCGCATGATGGAAAGCATACCGATACTGCAACAGGCAGAAGACGAATCACAGGCGGCATTCCTGCGCAGGTTTGCCCGCGACGTGCTGCACGGGCTGTCCATGCCGCGAAAAGGCCTGCCCTGCAAGTACCTGTACGACGATGCCGGTAGCCGGCTGTTCTCGCAGATAATGAACCTACCCGAATATTACCCCGCCCGGTGCGAACTGGAAATTTTTCAAACGCACAAGGCGGCACTCACGGATTTATTCGGCGGACCGCCGCTGAACCTGGTGGAGCTCGGGGCCGGAGACGGGACCAAGACCCGGGTGCTTATCGGACAGATGCGCACAAAAAAAACGGATTTCACATATGTACCGATTGACATTTCCCGGGCCGCGGTCGACTGCGTTTCCGACCGGTTTTCCCGGTGGTTTCCCGGTTTGCGCACCCGCGGCATTACAGCCGATTACCTGGCGGGTTTAAAATGGCTCTCCGGTCAGAACCACTGCCGGAATATCGTCTTGTTCCTGGGATCATCCATCGGCAACTTCTCGGCCCGCGGCCGGGAAGCGTTTTTGAAAAATCTCAGAGGGGCGATCAATACCGGGGACTGCGTGCTCACCGGATTTGATCTCGTCAAGGACATCGCGGTCATGACCCGTGCCTATAACGATGCCGAGGGGATTACGGCCGCGTTTAACAGAAACCTCCTGACCCGTATCAACCGGGAGCTTGAAGCCGATTTTGACCCCGGGCTGTTTCGTTTTTACAGCACATGGGATGTAGCGGCCCGTGCCGTGCAAAGCTATCTGATCAGCACCTGCGAACAGCGGGTGCATATCGGCCGGCTGGGCCGAAACTTTGACTTCTCCGCCTGGGAAGCGATCCACACCGAGTCCTCGCACAAGTTCACCCGGCATCAGACCCGGGAACTGGCCGCAAGAAACGGCTTTGCCGTGGAGGCCGAATTTACCGACAGTGCGGGATATTTTACCGACTGCCTGTGGCGGGCTGCCTGAAGACCCCGGTATTCAACGCCGGGCCGCGTGCTTCGCTTGCCGGGGCAACCGCACAGATTTGCCCCCTACTCCGGGAATTTTAAAGCCACACG
>JAGXKN010000047.1 GCA_018335195.1 Desulfobacterales bacterium | reverse complement strand
CCCCGGTCTCGGAAATGGGCGCCATTAAAAGGGATTGTCCGGCGGGTGCGGCCGCCCGCTCCTGCCACAGCAGCAGGGAAGGGTCCTGGGTGCGGGGGCTTTTTCCCAGACCCGGAATGATCACCATGTCAAATTCCAGGCCCTTGGCCTTGTGAATGGTCATGATCTGCAGCCGCTGATCCGCCCCGGCATCGGGCAGGGAAAACAGGCCGAAGACCCCCTGCTCAAATGCCTCCACGTCCGTGATCGGATCAATGCCCAGGTGTGCATCCACATAATCAAAATACACCGGCACGTCGGCAAGCTCGCCTGCGGTCGCCGCGGTGGCCGGCCCGCCCATGGCCGTCCAGGCGCTTTCCACCCGCCGCCTCAGACTGCGCCGGTCGCGCTGAGCCACGGCTTCATCCAGAACCGGCCGGACCCGCTGCAGCCGCTTTTGCCCGTCTTCGCTCATGGCGCAGACCCGGCTTTCATCGTGAATCAGGTCATAAACCGTACGACCGGTATCCATACCCGCAAGCGCATGCAGATCCTTCAATGTCAATCCGCACCAGGGGGCACGCAATACTGCCAGCCATGCGAGGCGGTCTGCCGGATGCGACAGGGCCCGGGTCAGGGATACCAGGTCCCGGATCGCCGGTCGATCCGCCAGGGAATCGATCTCTACTGCGGAAAAGCGAAGGCCGGCCCGACGAAATTCGCTGACAATGGTCTTTAAATGATTCCGGCTGCGCACAAGCACCGCCACGGTTCCTTCCGGGTCAGCGTCCAGGGCATGGTTCACGCAATCGAGCACAGAATCGGCCTCGTCTGCATCCTCTGCCTCAATTAACGGGTGCACGCTTACGGCCGGATCCCGGTTCCTGGCAACAACCGGATCGGCGGGCATGTAGGGCACAGCCCCCGTATCGGCATCCCCGGTATCCGGCAGCACCATCGAGAATACCGAATTCACCCATTCCACGATCCCCGCCTCGGACCGGAAATTGCTTTTAAGCACAAGTCTTTCCAGCGGCACGTGGACGTCCAGGCCCTGTTCCCAAGCCTTTAAGAAAAGACCCACTTCGGCCTCCCGAAAACCGTAGATCGACTGCATGGGATCGCCCACCGCAAAAAAGGTCCTGCCGTCCCCGGCCGACCATCCCGCAGTCAGGCCCTGCATGAGTTCAAACTGGCTGATGCTGGTATCCTGGAACTCGTCCATGAGAATATGCGAAATGCGGTAATCCAGGGACAATGCCAAGTCCGTTGGATCCTCCGGGTCTCCCAGGGCGATCCGCGCCCGGATGGCGGTTTCTGCGAAATCCACCTCCCCGGTCATGGCAAAAACCGCCTGCAGCTGCCCAGCAGACAACCAGAGCACCTCAAAAAGCGCCTCGAGCACCGCCCACTGGCTGTCGCTGTATTCGGTTGCAGGCAGGCGCCGCACCATGTCCAGGGCCCCGGCCAGACGGGAATCACCGGAAAGATCCTCCAAAAGCGATTTAAACCGGGCTTTTTGGCGCTCCAGCTGCATCTTTCTTTCCGGGTCCGCCTTGGCAGACCCGGGCGCCGGAAACCCGAGGTTCTTATTGGCGCCCTTGCGCCACTCTCCGCTCCGGGTTAAAAGCAGCTCGGCAAGTCCCTGCCAGGCCGCAAGGTCCCGGGGATCGGTGCCGGGCAGGCCGCTAAGGTTCCGGGCATGGATAACAGGTGATTCCGCGCCGGCAGCCTCCAGGTTTGACGCGGCAAACCGGGCCAGATCCGTAAGATCCGAAACCGCCGCATCCGGAAACCGTTGGCGCAGATCCGACAGCGCCTCACCGATGACCGCCTCCAGGGCGGATTCCAGCATGGACCGCAGCCGCTGCGGGTCATCCGCCCGGGCCACATGCCGCATCCACTGATCGCGGCGGGGCAACATCAGGGCCACCAGGTTTTCCATGGTGGAAAGCCGGTTATCCAGGTGGCGCACCAAGGTTTCCACTGCCCCGGACCGGTTTCTTCCGCCTTCGAACGCGGCCACGGTCTCTCGCGCAGCGCGCGCATACAGCGCATCCGGGTCTTCGGTGATCCGGGCGGGCGCCCCAAATCCGGAAAGCACCGGCATCTGGCGGGTCAGCCCAGCGCACAGCGAATCAATTGTCATGATCCGCATCCGGGAGGGGGATTTCTCCATCTGCCAGTTTTTCTCCGCATCCCTTTTCCCGGCCTGCCGCGCCAGCTCCCAGGTGGTGCGCTCATGGGCCTGCTCCGGCGGAATGTTTTCCGCGGCCCGGGCAATGGCGGCAAGCACCCGGTTGCGCATCTCTGCGGCCGCCTTGCGGGTAAATGTAATGGCCAGGATTTCCTCGGGATTTTCCACCCGTGACAGCAGCCCCAGGTAGCGCTGGATCAGCAGCTCGGTCTTGCCCGATCCGGCCGGGGCCTGCACGATAAATGACCGCTCCGGGTCAAGCGCCCGCTTTCGTTCTTCTGCGTCTGCAATCTGCGTCATGTTCTCGATACCTCCCAGACCCGGCACAAGGGGGCAAGATCACAATACCGGCAGGCCTTGTTTTCCGAAACCGGGGACACGGCCGCATGGCCCGTGCGGATCTCTTCTGCCAGGATAAAAAGCTTTTGCTCCCATTGCGCCATGACTTCCTGGATGCTTTCGCAATCCTTTGCAACCCGCCCGTCGTCCATGATCCCCTTGACCCGGGGGAAAAGGCCGTCAGCAGCGGCAATGCCCAGATACGCGGCCTCGCCCTTTCTCACGCGGGCGAATAAAACGCCTCCCGGTTCCCGGTCCAGGCCGAGGCTGTAGACCGGCAGCTGGGGTTCGGCAATGCGCTCGGCAAACCAGTCGCCCGGGCTGGGGGTGCCGGTTTTATAATCAATGATCACCTCCTGTCCGGTCTCCAGGGCATCGATCCGGTCGGCAAAGGCGTACAGACCGATATCTCCGATCCGAACATGCATCCGGCTTTCGCTTTCCTTTACTGCAAAGGGCGCCCTGGCCCGTTCCTGGGCCATCCATTCTGCAACCAGATTGTGAAGCCGGTCGGTTTCGACCCGGGTAAACCGGTCCGTGAATGTATCCGGCCGCATGCCTGCAAGCTTCCGGATGGCGCACTCAACAGCTTCGGCAATCCCGTCGTTTAGTTCCCGGTCGCTCATTGCCGAAAGGCGCTGGTGGTCGCAGATCTGATTCCAGAGCAGTTCAAGTACGCGATGAACCAGGATTCCCCGGTCCCGGGCGTTTAAGCCCTGCTCCGGGATTTCAAGACCGCGGGCACCCAGGCGGTATCTGCCGTAAGCCTGAAACGGGCACAGCGCCTGGGATTTGATGATGCCGGTGCCGCCGGGCACGTCCCCGCCCGGGGGTACGCCTGCGCCCGCAATGTCTGCAAGGCTCTCGATCTCAGCGCTTTCCTGCATTTGCCGCCAGTAGCCGACACCATTTTCCGGGCCCCGTGCCTGTTCAAGATGATCAATCAGCGGGCTTGCCAGGCGCGTGCTTTCCCCGTCACTGCCGCCATAGCTGCAAATGATCTCGTCTGCGCAGCAAAGCAGGCGGTTCGTGATTTGCCGGGAATACGCCAGCTCCCGGGCCGGACTGGAATGGGGAAGGCCCTGTTCGCGCTGGATCGAGACCGGCAGAAACGGGTTGGGCCGGGCCGGGGGCGGCCAGATTTCGTGATGCATGCCCATGATCCAGAGGGCGTCGAATTCCTCGCCTGCGGCCTCCAGCATCCCCATAATCTGAACCGGCACGTCCGGCTGCTCGGGCTGAAAAGGAGTTTCCGACAGCATGCGGGAAAGGGTCCGCCGGGCCTCGGACCGGGACAGCGGACCGCTTACCGGTACAAGCCGCGCAAAGGCTTCCAGGCCCTGCTGCCAAGCGGATACCGTCTGATACTCCCGACTCGACAGATTGCGCTGTCCGGGCCAGCCAGCGGCATCCAGCAGCCCGGAAAAAGTCTCCGTCCATTGATCCGGAGCCTGCCGGGCCGGCATGCCCCGGGCCAGGGTCCGGAGTTTCTCCAGGACTGCAGACAGGATGCGCAGATCCGGATCAGTAGCTGACTTGCCTGCCAGGGATCGGGCCATCCGGATAATTCCGGTAACCGGAAAAAAAAGATCGCCGTGTGCCCGGATTTGGGCATCCAGTGCTGCGCGTGCCCCGAACTCGGTTTCCGCGCCTGCCAAAAAAGGCGAACGCAGCAGGCGGCTCCATTCAAACACCTCGGTCCCCTGCCGGCCGGCGATATCCAGGATGCGCTCTGCTGCAGCCACCACAGGATACGCCGACAGCCCGGGGGCGGCCGTAATATTAAACATCTGCCTGTCCGGCGGATGCGAAGACAGGATAGCGTTTGGACAAAGCGCGTCCTCAAACTCCCGGCAGACCGCTTCCCGGTCGGCAGCCAGCCGCGGAGACACTACCGCGATGCGCGCGCCCGGATCCGCTTCCACATGCCTGCGCGCCCACCCGGCAGCCGCCCGGATTTCCGCTGCATCATCTTCGGCCACCAAAGTTACTGCCGCACCGGCCCGTACCGGCCAGGCCAGCCGGCATACGCGGGTGCCTGCGGCATGAAATGCGGAAAACAGATCCATCTGGACCGGGGCCAGCTCGTCAAACCCGGCAAGGATCAATTCCGGTACCCCGCTGATGTGCCCGTCCGCTGCCGGAGCGCTCAAATATTCGGCCAGCCGCGCCCGATCCAGGAATCCCGAGCGGCGGCAAAACCACTCAAAACTTTCCGCCCAGCCGGAAAATGCAGCCGGATCGGGCGCGGACCACGCCATTCCGCCGCCGACCTGCACCTTCCATTCCCGGCACAGGCGCCAGGCTTCCTGGGCCATGCGGGCGGCTGCATACACGTCAATCATGCGGGAGGCCGCCTCGGATTCGGCAATGATGCTTTCCCATACCAGCTTTTCCTGCAGCTCGTCCATGAGCACAGGCTGGACGCGGCTGTCGGGCTCGCCAAGGGGGACGGAATAAAGCAGATCATGAAACAGCCGGACAAGCCACGCCCCATAAGGCAGGATATCAGGCGTCTGCCAGGCAGTCTCCCCCCGCTCCAGGCGATACTCGGCATACCGGGCCGCACTGGACCGGGCCAGCCGGCGATTGACCGTCACCAGCACCGCCCCGTCGGATAGGCGATCAAAACACTGCTGCCAAGAGATTTCCGGAATTTTCAAAGTCATGGCAATCTCACTCACATCAAGCAGATGACAACATCTTCACAAGTTTCGGCAGGAACTTGCGGGTCATCCCGGTAAGCGGGTAGCGGCCCAGGCTGCGGGGGGAAATCCATCGGAAATCCGCGGGCCCGTTTAACCGCACCCGGCCGGAATGATAATCGCAGATCAGGACATCCGCCTCTACCTTGAAATGCGTATACGCATGCTTCACCCGGGTCAGATAGTGCACCGCCCCGGTATTCAGCCCCACGGTTTTCCGTGTCAGCCGCAGACCCGCATCCTCCGGGGATTCGCCGGACTGCATTTCGCCGCCGGGAAATTCCCATAAACCGCCGAGCAGGCCGTTTTCCGGCCGGCAAACAATCAGGATTCGTCCCTTCTTCCGGATCACGGCCGCGGCCAGGCGGTAAGTCGGCACTGACCTGCGCTTTTTCCGGACCGGAAAACTTTGCACGTCCCCCCGGCGTTGTGCCATGCACAAATCACGAACCGGACAGCTGCCGCAGTCCGGTCCGGCCGGCCGGCACACCAGGGCGCCCAGTTCCATGACCGCCTGGTTGAAAATGCCGGGCCGTTCCCGTTCGAGCAGATCATCTGCCAGGCCCTGGTAAAAAGCGGCCGCACCCGGACCGTTTACCGGCACGGCTGCAGCATAAATCCGGGAGAGCACGCGTTTGACATTGCCGTCCACCGCTGCATAGGGCTGCTCATAGGCGATGCTGAGTACGGCTGCGGCAATGTAGCTGCCCACCCCGGGCAGGGCGATAAAATCCGCCCGGGAATACGGCACCCGGCCGTGGTATTGCCTGTTCACGATCCCCGCCGCCTGATGCAGATTTCTCGCCCGGGCGTAATATCCCAGGCCTTCCCAGAGCTTGAGCACGTCCTGCAGCCCGGCCGCGGCCAGATCCGCCACATCCGGGAACCGCCGCAAAAAGCGCCGGTAATAGCCAATGACCGTATCCACCCGGGTCTGCTGCAGCATGATTTCAGAGACCCAGATATGATAAGGGTCCTGCGTACTGCGCCAGGGAAGCCACCGGCAATTTTCCGCGTACCAGTCCAGCAACCGGGTTCGGATCCGGCCCGGACCCGTCCCTGTATCTCTGCGGGATGGAGGGCTATTTGCGCTTTTCAACACCGATCTCCCCGGAACGGTTCAGGGCCAGCTTGGCCATGACCGGGCCGATCAGCTCGTGGATCACCGTGGCGCCGATAACGATTCCGATAAAGGTATCCGCTATAGGGGCAAACTCGGGGTTGCCCCGGATCATCAGGGCCAGGCCGATGACGATGCCGCCCTGGGGAAGCAGGCCAAAGGCCGTATACCGCCGGACTTTTCGCGGAGCCCCGGAAAGCGCCGCGCCCAGAAACGTGCCCGCAAATTTTCCGGCGGCCCGAAAAAGCACAAACAAAGCCACAAAACCCAGCCCTCCGGAAAGGGCGGCAAAGTTGAGATGCATGGCGCTGATGGTAAAAAACAGCACGAAAATCAGTTCCTCGGTGTAGCGCTCGAGCATGTGGAAAATCTGCTCCTGGTATCTGCAGAAATTGGCCACCACCGCACCCATGGACATGGTGGCAAGCAGTTCATCCAACCCCAGCATGGCCGCCGTGCCGAAACACACCGCCAGCATGCCGAAAACCAACACGATTATTGCGCTTTCGGTTTCCCGGTGAAACAGGACAACGCCGCTTTTTAACATCCAGCCGAAAAGCCCCCCGAGGGTGACCCCGCCGGCCACCGCCAGAAAGGGCTCGATCAAAGCGGATTCCACGGACAGGCTGCTGCCCATGAAAACGGCCGCCACCGCAATGGCAATGCTGTAGTTGATGATGCCCAGGGCATCATCAACTGCGGCAATCCCCATAATACTATCACTCACGTCTCCTTTGGCCGCGTATTCATGATCAACGGCCAGGGTGGCGGTCGGATCCGTGGGCGAAGCAGTGGACCCCAGAAGAATGCACAGCGGCAGCAGCATGGCGGGACCATGGCCTGGAACCGAAAAACCCAGCAGCCAGGCTGCGGCAAAAACGCCGAGTATCACGGCAGCAAATGCCATCTCCGCCTCGAGCAACGCAATTGAAAGAATTCCCTTTCCCAGGCGCTTTAGCCTGGATATCAGCAGGGTGCCGCCAACGGAAAAGGTGATAAAAGCCAGGGCCAGATTGGTGATGCCTTCGGTGTGGTGCACGAAATCAACCGGGATCCATCCGGTCAGGCGGGGATTGAGCACGATGCCCGCAAGAATATAACCCGTGATTTTGGGCAGCCGGATCATCCGGGCGGCTTCGCCCAGCGCCAAGCCGACCATGATGATCAGACCCACGACCAGCGCACTGTCCATTGGTCTCTCCCGGTAAAAATGCTGGAATTGTTGTTGACCTGCCTGTGGGCTTGCGATTATAATTGCACTTTTTAAATTATTTCTCTTTTTTGCCTGACCCGGGCAGGGACAAGGCAAAAGGGCTTTTGAGATACTATAAAAAAAGCATTTTAAAATCAATGGATGATAACAGCCCGCCGCCTTCAAAAACAGAACTGGTCGCAGACTGGGAACACTTGTCCAAGGTATTTATCCGCCCGGAGGACGATGACTGCCGGGCGACGCTGATCAAGTACATGGAGCGCATTCTCTTCGGCCTCCACGAGTTTCTCAAACGTCATGTCGGCATTACCGAAGCCAAGAGCCTGCGCGACCTGTCGCGCAGCTACATGCGCACGGAAATCAGCGAGGATCCGGAGAAAAAACTCGCGGATGTGATCACCTGCCTGATCAACGAAACCGCGCCGCACGCGGTCAATGTGGCTTCCCCCTATTTCGTGGGGCACATGACATCTGCCATTCCCTATTTCATGGTTCATCTCAAGACCATTGTGGCCGCCTTGAACCAGAACGTGGTCAAGCTGGAGACCTCAAAGGTCTTCTCTGTGGTGGAAAAGCAGGTGATCGCAAAAATCCACCGGCTGATCTACCATATGGACGAGGCTTTTTACGCCGAGCACGTGCAGAACACGGAAACCACCCTGGGCGTGTTTACCGAGGGCGGCACCACCGCCAATCTCACCGCGCTGTGGGTGGCAAGAAACGCCCGGTTCGCACCCACGGAGGAATTCCGGGGGATTGAGTGCGAAGGGGTGCCGGCGGCCTTTCGGGCCCATGACGTGGATCGCTGCGTCATCCTGGCATCCAGGCTGGTGCACTATTCACTCAGAAAATCCGCGGGAATCCTGGGAATCGGCAATGACAACGTTATCCCCATCGAGGTGGACGAGCACTACCAGATGGACGTCAATGCCCTGGAAGAAACCATTGAACGATTCAAATCCCGTTCACCGAACACCTGCATCCTTGCCGTGGTCGGAATCGCCGGGGCCACGGAAACCGGCACGGTGGACCCCCTGGATGCGATTGCCGATGTCTGCGGAAGGCACAACATCCATTTTCACGTGGACGCCGCCTGGGGCGGGCCGACCATGATGTCACGAGAATACCGCTATCTGCTTCAGGGAATCGAGAAAAGCGATTCGGTAACGATTGACGGGCACAAGCAGTTTTACATGCCCATGAGCTGCGGCATGGTATATTTCCGGGATCCCACCATCCTGGACGTGATCGCCTACCATGCCCACTACGTCAACCGGCGGGGATCGGTAGATTTGGGGATCAAGTCGCTGTCCGGTTCCCGGGAGGCCAACTCCCTGATCCTGGACAGCGCTTTAAAAATCATGGGCAGCAAAGGCTATGCCCTGCTCATTGACCACGGCATCCGGACCGCTGCGGCATTTGCCGAGGAAATCCGCCAACGGCCGGATTTTGAACTGGTCACCGAACCGGTGTTAAACATCCTGACCTACAGGTACTGCCCGGCCGATATCCAGGAAAGCCTCGGCCGCAAAAAGCAGGAAGACAAATGCCGGATCAACAACGAGTTAAACAAGGTAAACCGGGATCTGCAGCGGATGCAGCGGGAAGCGGGCCAGAGCTTTGTATCGCGGACAACGCTCCAGGGAGACCGCCATTGCCCGGAAGACATTGTGGTGCTGCGCGCGGTGATCATGAACCCCATGACCGATATGGCCGTGCTGCGGGAAATCCTGGACGAGCAGGAAAACATTGCGGCGCGTTTTTGTACAAACGACCTGCCAGAGGCCTGATCAGGCCCCGGCCGCCTGTCGTCCCAGTTCAAAGGCCTTTAAATTGATCTCCACAAACGGGTGACGGGTGACTTCCCGGATGGCGGCCTCCAGGCTATCCGGGCTCAGGGGAAGCAACCCGGTTGCGCTAAGCGCCCCAAGAAGCACCATGTTCACGGCAAGCACATTTCCGGCCTGCTTTGCCAGATCCGCGGCATCCAGGGCGATCAGGCGGGCGCTCTTGTCAGCAAGCCGGGCCTTGATCGTATCGAGCTCCGGATAGGTACCCTTGCCGGTGGCTGCGGTAAACGGGGGCAGCGGCGCGGTGTTGGTGATCACCGTGGTGTTTTGATTGCATTTTTTCAGGGCGCGCAGCGCCTCCGAGGGCTCAAAACCGAGCAGGATGTCGGCTTCCCCGTCGGAAATGATCGTGCTTTGGGCGTCTCCGAACACCAGGGCCGACTCCACGACCCCGCCCCGCTGGGCCATGCCGTGAATTTCGCTCATGCGCACCGGCACCTCCGAACTCCGGGCGGCCTCACCGAGCACGCGCGAGGCCAGCAGATTTCCCTGCCCGCCGACTGCCACGATGATCAATCGGGTTACATCCATATCAGCTTCCTGTGAAGATATCAGATTTAAAAATTCGAAATCCGAATATCGAAATCCGAAGCAAACTCGAAACTCGAATGTCTAAAACCAAGAACGAACAAACCCTTCCTTCGTTTTGATTATTTGAATTTCAGGATTTCGATATTATTTCGGATTTCGGATTTCGTGCTTCGGATTTATTGCTTCAGAGATTCCGCAACTTATTCCAACTCCCGAAACTGGTAAAAATTCTAAAGACGGTATCAATCTTCGCCTTTCAGCGGTATAATGGCGTTTTCCGGGCAGACCTGGGCGCACACCGTGCATCCGGTGCACATGGCCGCGTCAATGCAGACCTGCCCGTTGTCGATATAAAAGGCGGGACAGGCCAGCTCGTTTATGCATGCACGGTGATTGGCGCATTTCTCCGGATTTACGGTAAACGGGCGCCCGGTTTTTTTCTTCAGGCTCCGGGAAAGCAGCACGCATTCCTGCCGGGCGATCACCACGGAAACCCCCGGATAATCAATGGCCTCCTTTAAGGCCGAAATGCTCTTTTTGATGTTATAGGGCCGGATCACGCTGACATGGGGCACGCCGATGCCCCGGACCACCGATTCAATGGAAACCTGTCCGTACCCCGGCTGGTCAAATACGTTCATGTCCACGCCCGGATGCGGCTGATGTCCGGTCATGGCAGTTGTCCGGTTATCAAGGATCACCAGGGTAACGTCATGGTTGTTGAACACGGCGTTGATCAGCCCGGGAATGCCGGAATGGAAAAAAGTGGAATCCCCGATATAGGAGATGACCTTCTGGTCCAGAACCTGCGAAAATCCGCAGCCGGTGCCCATCGAGGAGCCCATGCAGATCAGGAAATCGCCCGTGGAAAGCGGCGGCATAAAACCCAGGGTATAACAGCCGATATCCGTGGGCTTGACGGTTTCTATTCCGTCTGTGGCCTTGTTGACCGCATAAAAAGTGGCCCTGTGCGAACAGCCCGCGCACAGGTTCGGCGGCCGATGGGGGATTTCCGGCACATCCGAAAGATCCGGGGTTTGGGGCGCTTCATAGGCAACGCCGAAATAGGCGGCGATCTTTCCGCGCACCATGGCCGGATCATATTCAAAAAGCCGGGAAAACAGCTCCGGGGCCTTGCCCCTGATCTGCAGGGTCAGCCCGGCCTCCTGGGCCAGGGCGCGGACCGCCTCCTCCATGTAGGGCTCGCCTTCTTCCACGACCAGCACCTTTTCGCAGTCTTCCAGAAACTCCTTGACTTTCCGCCCGGGCATGGGATGAGAAAAGCCCACCCGCAGGATCCGGGCCCGGTCTGCGATATCCAGATCCCTTACCGCGTCTGCCACGTAATTGTAGCTCACCCCGTTGACCACAATGCCCCATGGCCCGCTGCCCTGGACGAAATTATAGGCGGACTCGCAGGACAGGGCTTCTGCCTGCTCGATATGTTCCAGCAGCCGGATATGGAGATTGCGGGAGACCGCGGGCACCGTGACCAGGTTAAACGGGTCGCGCACGAACGTGCCCTTGGTTTTGGGCGCGGGGATCTCTCCGAGCACCACCGGGCCGGTGGAATGGTTGAGCCGGGTGGTGGTGCGTACAATGACCGGTTCCTGCAGGGACTCGGAGAGTTCAAAGGCATCGGCCATGATCTGCTTGGCCTCGGCCACGCTCGAGGGCTCGAGTATGGGAAGCCCGGAGAGCTTCCCGTAGTACCTGTTGTCCTGCTCGTTCTGGGAGGAAAACATGTAGGGATCATCTGCCGACAGGATCACCAGCCCGGCCTTGACCCCGACGTATGCCAGGGTCATCATCGCGTCTGCGGCCACGTTCATGCCCACGTGCTTCATGATGCACATGCTGCGCACGCCCGAATTTGCGGCCGCAGCAGTTACCTCCAGGGCGACTTTCTCATTGGTGCTGTACTCGAAGTACAGGTCGCTTTGCTTTGACATCTGGAAAAAATTGGCCGAAATTTCCGAGGAGGGCGTTCCCGGATATGTGGCGGCAAAGGCCAGCCCCGCTTCCACGGCACCCCGGGCAATGGCCTCGTTGCCCAGAAGCAAAAGATTATCCCCCGCCCCTTCCTGCAGCAGCTTGTGCATATGCATGGTTCCTCTATACCGGATTTGATATTATGCGTTTCTGCATTAGATTTAAGCCTGTAAAAAGTCTTTTTTACAGGCAGTGTTAAGTTTTAAGTGATTAAGTGGTTAAGTAAAATCAGAAATTTATCATTTTATTGCCTGAAGGTTATAACGGTTTCAGGACTTTCAGGGAAATCCTTTTTTTGCGCTCTTGCGAAATTGCACTTCGTTGCCCTGACGGCGGTGCGGAAAAGCGGGTTTCCGAGCGGAAATCGAGGCTCGCAGAGGCTCCTGGAGTGAGGAAACTCCTTTTTCGCAACGCCGATCAGCCAAGGCGATTACGGATTTCCTTTGTTGCAAAAATACCGCCCTGGCGGGATAAACAGCTTTTTACGAATTCATCAATTTTAGAAAGTCATATAATATGCAGGCAGCGGGTGTAAAGCCTTTTTCATGCCAGCACCGCAAATGGCAATTTGCTTGAGATAAAGGGGTTTACAATCTGCCGGGCTTCCGATATAAATAAAGGTTGTGCCTGGAAAAATCCAACCTTCGGAAAATACACATTTCATTTTACAGACTCGAGGAAAACATGATTGAACGAACCACTCTGGTCATTGCCACCCGGAATCCGGGGAAAACCGCTGAAATCCGGCAGATGCTCGAGGGCTACCCGGTCACGGTAAAGAACCTGGACGATTTCGGCCCGATCCCGGAAATCCCCGAGGACGGGGAAACATTTGACGAAAATGCTTACAAGAAAGCGTCATTTGCTTCCCGGGTACTCGGTTTTCCCGCCATGGCAGATGATTCGGGCCTTTGCGTTAACACCTTGAACGGACAGCCCGGCGTGCATTCAGCCCGGTTTGCCGGCAGCAAAGCCACGGACGCCGATAAGTGCGCCAAACTGCTGGAGATGCTGAAAAACGCCGAGGACCGAAGCGCGGCCTTTGTCTGTGTCATTTCCATTGCCGTGCCCACGGGCGCGGCCCTGACTTATGAAGGCCGGTGCGAAGGCGCAATTGCGCAAGCCCCTGCCGGAGAAAACGGATTCGGTTATGATCCGGTGTTCTATTACCCGCCGCTGGAAAAGACCTTTGCCCAGCTGACAGCCGAAGAAAAAAACCGGGTCAGCCACCGGGGCCGGGCCCTGACAGAGGTCAGAGACGAATTCGACAGAATTCTGAAATGGATCGACCTGCAGATACCGGTTGCCGAAAAATTCTCCGCCAATTATACAAACCAGTAAGAAGGAACAGATATGGCCATACAAACCCTGAACCAGATGCTTTCCACGCACCCGGAAGTGCTGAGCAACCTGAAACGGTTTCAGATCACGCAGTATGCCATTGACTACCGCGAAGCCCTCGTGCTGCCCTCGGGCGCGCTTTCCACGTGGACACCGCCGGAATCCACCGGCCGGTCGCCCAAAGACACCGTAATCGTCCGGCACCCGGAACTCGAAGACCACATCGACTGGAGTTCTCCCAACAATATCCCGCTTGATCCGGACACTTTCCACCGGCTCTGGGTCGACGCCCTGACCGTGCTGTGGAAAAAACCGCGGGTGTATGTCACCGACCGGGTCATTGGCGCGGATCCCAAGTACGCCCTGCCGGTTAAGACCGTCACCGACTTTGCCCTGACCAGCCTGTTTACCATGAACATGTTCCGCCCCATGCCCGAAAACATCAGCCAGAGCGTGTTTGCAGATAAGCCTTTCACCCTGCTGGTCGTCCCGTATGACAAGATTGATACCGCCAAATACGAAGGCGAGCTGAGAAAGCGCGAAGACGGCACCACATCAGATATGATTGTCGCCATGGATTTCAAGAACCGGCTTGGGCTGGTGTTTGGCTCGGCCTACTGCGGCAGCGCCAAAAAGCTCATGTTTACCGCAATGAACTATTTCCTGCCGCTGGAAAACATCCTGCCGCTGCATTGTTCGGCAAACGAGGATTTAAAAGGCAGGGTCAGCATGTTTCTGGGTCTTTCCGGCACCGGTAAAACCACGCTTTCAGCAGACAAGAACCGGGCGCTGATCGGGGATGACGAGCACGGATGGGATGACCGCGGGATTGCCAATTTTGAACACGGATGCTACGCCAAGCTCATTGATTTAAACCCGGAAAAAGAGCCGGAAATCTACAAGGCCGTGTTCAATCCCCGGGAATACGTCGAAAACGGCGTAATCATCGAAAACTGCATGACTTATCCCAACGGGGCAGTGGACCTGTTCGACGATCGTCTCACCCAGAACAGCCGCGCCTCCTATCCGCTGCGATACTTAAGCAACGTCAAGCTAAAGGGCACCGGCACGCATCCCTCAACCATTATTTTTCTGACCGCGGATGCCAACGGGGTGCTGCCGCCGATTTCCCGCCTGGACCCGGAGCAGGCCATGCTGTGGTTTCTCATGGGATACACCAGCAAACTCGCAGGTACGGAGACCGGGATCAAGGAGCCCCAGACCACTTTCTCCCGGTTTTTCGGCCAGCCCTTTATGGCAAACCGACCCGAATATTACGCGGATCTGCTCGGAAATAAAATGAAGCAGCACAGCACCCGGGTTTTTCTGGTGAATACCGGATGGAGCGGCGGGCCCTATGGCGTGGGATCCCGCATTGACATCAACCTGACCCGGGCGATGCTGGATGCGGCCATGGAAGGAAAGCTTGATGATGTATCATACACGGAAAACAAGCGCTTCCACGTAAACGTCCCCGACGCCTGCCCCGGCGTACCCGGTGAAATGCTGCACCCGAAAAACACCTGGACGGATCAGGCGGAATTTGAACGCAGAGCCGAGGCTCTGGCAAGGGAATTTTCCGAATATTTTGACCAGGCCTACGGCAGCGCCGGCATTGATAAAAACGTCCGCGCCCAGTGCCCCGGCAAGTGAAATCCGCAAAAACCCGGGTTCCAAACGGGTTGTCTGTAAATTCAAATTCTGAAGCAAATATGAAATGACTGAAGAAAACCAAGAAGACCGAGACATTCAAATCCGGCATCACCAGCGCCTGGCCCGGCTTGCTGCAGAGAAGCGGCGCATCCTGGAGTTACCGCCGGAAAAGGCCCTGGATGAAATCCTGGACCACGCCCAGCCAGCGGCCCTGGTGCATTCCATGGCCGAGGAAGACTTTTTCTTCCTGGTCAATGAAATCGGCCCGGAAGACGCCCTGGAACTGCTCTCCCTGGCATCCAACCGCCAGTGGGAATACATCCTGGACCTTGAAATCTGGAACCGGGACCGGATCAATACCGGTGCGCTCACGCACTGGATGAACCTGCTCAACCAGGCCGACGCTGACCGCTTTATCCGCTGGACCATGGAGGAAAAAACCGAGCTTCTGGAATACTGCCTCCACGAGGCCATAGAGGTTCTTGTCCGCGAAGACGATGCGGATCCCGGAGACCTTCCGGACGGCTTTTTCTCCTATGACACCGTATTTTACGTGCGCATCAGAGACGACTTTTTAAACGCGGCAGGCGACGAGGACACCCGGGACCAGCGGGAGCACCTGATCCACCGCATGCTTGAACGGCTCGCAGACGAGGACCATCTCGCCTACCAGGCCACCCTGCTGCGCAGCGCAAACGTCATGCCCTCCGAGGCCGAAGAGGAATCCTTCCGGCTCAGAAACGTCCGGCTTGCGGAAAAAGGTTTTCTCCCGTTTGACGAAGCAGTGGGGATTTATGCCGCCATGCGGCCGGAAAACGTTCGCAAGCGGCCGCACAAATACACGGCAGATGACCCGGAGGCGGATTTCACCGTTCCCGTGCCCTTTCATCACAATGCCATGATGACCGGCAGCACGATCTTTTCCAATGCCCTGTGGAAAATTGAGGCACACGAACTGTTCCACGAACTCCAGGTGGAATTTGCCACCCTCTGCAACCAGGTAATTGCCGCAGACCAGCGTCCCATCCGGGAACGCGGGGAACTGCGCGACGTGGTGGGAAAAGCCTGCGGGTACCTGAGCCTGGGGCTGCACCGGCTGGCAAAAACCGATGCCCCGCCCGAGGCAAGCCAAAGCGCATCAATTCTGCGCGCATACTCCCTGACGGACATCTTCCGCACCGGATACGGGCTGATTGCCGAACTCCGGGAGCAGGCCCGGAAATGGAAAACCCGGAGCTGGTATGCAAAAAACCATCTGGCCCTGAGTTTTTTCGGCGAGCGCCTGGTGGGTCACATCGGCGGGCTGCTGCTGGCCCGGCCGAAATACTTTGACAACTACGAAACCGGCCAGCTTTACAGGGATTTTGAAACCCTTGCCGATGTTGACGATGCGCAAACCGCCCTACATGAAGCCATGGCCTTTGACGAAATCTTTGCGCAAATGGGCCTGGATACCGCCCGGTTGCCTGGCAGGCATTTTCTTACCCATGAAAATCTCCTGCTCACCCTGTGGGCCAAAAACCGGCTGAACCTGGAAGAAAGCCCGGAGCCGATCCCGGTGGACACGTTCCGCCCGTTTTTTTCACAACTGTGGCAAACCGGAAAAAAGGCGCCCCGCATCACGGATTCGGCCAGATCCGATTTCCTGGACTGGCTCAGCGAAGTCACCGGCACGAGCCGGGATGCAATTTTTGAAAAAACAGGCTCGGCCCTGGAAGACCTGTTTTCAAAAATCGCGGACGAATACGGAGCGGTTTCCGCACACGACCTGGACCCCCGGTTTGTGCACCTGTTTATCCTGAAACAAAGCAACCCCGTATCCACATGACACTGCTGATTTTCTACCTTCTGCTGGCCCTGGGCGTCTCCTTTATGTGCTCGATCATGGAATCGGTGCTGCTTTCGATCACGCCGAGCTTTACCGCAGCCTTTGAGGAAGTCCATCCAAAGGCAGGCAGGCGCCTCCGCAACCTGAAAACCGATATCGACCGGCCGCTGGCCGCCATCCTGAGCCTGAACACAATTGCCCACACCGTGGGAGCCGCCGGTGTCGGAGCCCAGGCTGCCATGGTATTCGGCAGTCATTACGTGGGGGCGACATCTGCGGTGCTGACCTTTCTGATCCTGATATTATCGGAAATTATTCCCAAGACCATCGGCGCCCTTTACTGGCGGGGTCTGGCCCGGCCGACCGTGGCCATGATGCGCGGGCTGATCGTAATTCTTTATCCGCTGGTACAGCTCTCCCAGATGGTTACCTGGCTTTTTTCCCGGGGCAAAACCATCACGCCGGTAACCCGCGAGGAAATCCGGGCCCTGGCGGACCTGGGATTCGAAGAGGGACTGTTTCTGGAAAAGGAATCCCGGATTCTAAAAAACCTGATGCGCTTCGGTTCCATCCGTGCCGCAGACATCATGACGCCCCGAAAGGTCATGTTCGCCCTGCCCGAGGAAATGCCCGTTAACCATGTATACAAAGAACATCCGGAAATCCATGTTTCCCGCATTCCCCTGTATGAATCGGATAAAAAAACCATCCAAAAATATATCCTGAAAGACGACCTGCTGATCGCCCTGGCCACCGGGGATGCCCAGCGGCCGGTTTCCGAGCTGGGGCGCGATATCCTGGCGGTACCGGAGACCGTCAACCTGTTCCGACTTTTTGAACAACTCTTAAACCGGCGGGAGCATATCGCCCTGGTGGTGGATGAATACGGCGGCGTGGCCGGCGTAATCACCATGGAAGACATTTTGGAAACCCTGCTGGGCACCGAAATCATTGATGAAACCGACACCATCCCCAACATGCGCAAATGGGCCAGAAAACAGTGGTATGAGCGCGCCCGCTCCCAGGGGCTGATCAGTGAAACAGAGGGGTTAGACGAAGACCAGGGGCTGTAAATGCACTCAGAAAAACAGAACAATACCATAAACGCGAAATCCGAATTCCGAAACGCGCGCGAAGCATCCCATCGGGATAAACAATGACGAACTCACGGAATCCGAATAACAGAAACGGCGCACCACAGACAAATTCGTTTTGATCATCTGGTACTTGCGTCATTCAAATCTGCTTCGAATTTCGGGCTTCGGATTTATGCCGGAAAAACCGCATATAACCCGGAAAATGGACAGAAAAACAAATACTGTTTTGGGACTTGCCCGTCATATCTCGGCCACCCGGTGGGGGCGCGTGCTGTGCGCCCCTCTGCTGCGCCGTTGGCAACCCCTTGAAATCGTGGATGAAAACGGGCGCATCTGCGGCGTTGCCCCGAGAAAACAGGCCCACGGCGACAACCGGCTGCTCCACCGGGTGGTCCACGTGCTTGTATTTGACCGCCGCGGCCGACTGCTGCTGCAGAAACGATCCATGCAAAAGCAGGTCGCCCCGGGCCGATGGGACACGTCCGTGGGCGGGCACGTGGATTTCGGCGAAACCGTGGAGGAAGCCATGCACCGGGAAATGTCCGAAGAACTGGGCATCTGTCCGGCCGCCATGCAATTTGCCTATTGCTACATTCACGCCAATGACTTTGAATCCGAACTGGTCTATACCTACATCTGCGGTTTTGACGGGGAAATTCGCCACAATCCCGCGGAAATATCCGAAGTGCGCTTCTGGAATCCGACCCGGATCGCAGCCGCCATGGGCACTGGCAAGCTCAGCGAAAACTTCGAGGACGAGTTCCGGCGCTATCAAAACTGGAACGGGCAGGACCCGTACACGGAAACCCGAAATCCATGCTGCTGATCGCCTACACCATCGTGATCATCGTATCCACTGCGGCCGTCTGGCACGGAAGCTTTGTACTGGAGCGCACCGCCGGCCGCCTGGCCGTCTATTACCGCCTGCCGGCCGTGGTTCAGGGTTCGATTATCATGGCGGTAGGCTCGAGCTTTCCGGAACTGTCAAGCACGGTGATCGCCACTTTGATCCACGGTGAGTTCGAACTTGGCGTGGCCGTCATCGTGGGATCTGCCATTTTCAACATCCTGGTTATTCCCGGGCTCTCCGGGCTTATCGGAAAAGAGCTGAAAACCAACCGGGAGCTGGTATACAAAGACGCCTTGTTTTACATTATCAGCGTTACCGTGCTGCTGCTGACATTTGCATTCGCCCTGATTTACTATCCCGTGGAAGGCACCCGGTGGGAAGGCATGGTCACCCGGCCCCTTGCCCTGATTCCGGTGGCACTCTACGGAGTCTACATTTTTCTGCAGCACCAGGATACCGTGGAGTACCAGGCCGGACTGGTACCGGATGCCTCTGATGTTTCCCGGGACCTTGACGTAAAAAAACAGTGGATCAACCTGGTTTTCAGCCTGGGCATCATCGCTTTGGGGGTGGAAGGGCTGGTGCGTTCGGCCATTGTATTCGGCGACCTGCTCAACACGCCCAATTTTTTCTGGGGACTGACCATCATTGCCGCAGCCACCAGCCTGCCGGATGCCTTTGTCAGCATCCAGGCCGCCCGCCGGGGAGACGGGCTGGTAAGCATCGCCAATGTGCTGGGCAGCAATATATTCGATCTTTTGATCGCCATTCCCGTCGGCGTACTGATTGCCGGCAGATCAATTGTCAATTTCGCGGTTGCCGCACCCGTTATGGGCCTTTTGACCCTGGCTACGATCGTGCTTTTTGCCATGCTGCGCACCCAGCTGCGGGTTTCCCGGGCCGAATGCATGGTGCTCCTGATGCTGTATGCACTGTTTATTTTCTGGACAGCCCTGGAGACATTCGGCATCATCGATTTCCTGTTTGTCTGAAGACTTGACAAATATCCCGTCACCTGATTTGCTGGCCGGTCAAAGGCTGCACAGACACGTACACGTTTTTGAAAGGACCTGCCTCAAATGGATGTCGGCAACGTCATTGAACAAACCAAATGCGACATCGTCCTGCTCTACGGCAAGCTTCGCCGGCTCTGCCTGACAACCCTGGCCGGGCGCCGGGCCCGACAGCGAACAAGCCGAAGAACCGGAGAGTGTAAACAATGCGGGACCTGCTGTAAATTCGTTTTCCGATGCCCGCTGCTCGATGAAAACGGTCTCTGCAAAATTTATCACTCCCGGCTTCGGCCTGAAGTCTGCCGCCGGTTTCCGATTGACCGGCGGGATGTAGAAGAAGTACGGCTCAGTTCGGGCAGAACGTGCGGCTATGGTTTTGAAAGCAGCAGAGACCGCCGCAGGCGTCTGCATTGAGCCGGCAAGCCTTCCGATTCCACATAACCCATCAAAATGAAAACATATTTTTCTCCTTGCAGTGGGCTTTCATAAGAATTATTATTTTATTATAAATACCAAAAAATGGATGAAGTCCACGAATGCCCGCTGATTGCCGCACTCAGGGTTCTCATCGGCGAAGACCCCTTAAGCGCGCCGCTTGCTCAAGTACTTGCAGACGCCTGTGCACGTGCCTCCATTTCCTATGATACCGTGTTGGCCGCGGCCGGCCCGGACGCGGAAGAACTGCTGTTGACAGCCTGGGCGTTCAAGCTCCTGATCCCAAGGCGAAGTGCCGCATGCGGGGAGTGGGACTTTCGATTGCTGGCAATGCGCCCGGGGGAAATTTACGAAATGCCCAACATCGGCCGCTACCTGGTAAAAAATGCATTAAAGACCGGGAACTGGGAGGTGGAAACCGCGGTTGCAGACCTGTACCGGGACATGGACGAGCCGCAGTGGCGGCAAATTCCCGAGCTGGTCGGCCAGCTGGGAAAACAGGCCAAACAATTCACCATCACTGCCGGCGGAGTCCATACCGCCTGCCGGAATGCCGGGGTTTATCACCGCACCGGCCCCCTGATCCTGGTTTTAAAAGGCGGCGGTATTCTCAGCCCGAAGCTTTCCGCCCGAATTGCCCCGGCAAACCACCACGGCCCGATCTACGAGCTCAACCCGAGCCTTTACCCCGATCACGGAAATCCCGCCGCAATCACGTAAGGGAGGTTTTCACCATGCAAACGGATAAAAACCCGGTAAACCGGATTGCCAGTGCGCTTTCCGTACAACTGTCCGAAGACGAGTCCGAAAAAATGGCCATCCTGATCAACGCCGCGCTCCGGTCTGAAAATGTCTACACGGAGCAGATTCCGCTTTCGGATGAAGACAAGCACGACATTCTGCTCATGGCTTTTGAAGAACGGATCCTGATCCCGGTGCGCTCCCGGCAGACCGGTTCCTGGGAAGACCGGGTATTGCGGTTTGCCCCGGAAGAAATGTTTTTTATGCCGCATGTGGCCAGAATACTTTTTGAAAACGCCGGCAAAACCGGCACCATTGACGCGGAAACCGCCGTGCGCAAGGTGCTGTCCCATCAATCCGAGGACCATGTGGAACAGTCCCTCAGGTTTTTAAAACAGATGAAACCGCACATCAAATCCTGCATGGCAGAAGGCGGGCTGATGACCGCCGTGGCCCAAGGGGCGGGTATCACCCTGGATGTTCACGACATTGTTGACACCTGCGTCATGGTCGGTATAATGAATCCTTGTACCCGGGGATCCACGTTGCAGGGACTGGCATGGTATGAATTCCACCCGTGCCTTTACTGGGACCAGCGGTTTCAGTAAGAATGACCGGGGACAGATTTTAGTTCTGTCCCCAACATCAGTCTGAAAATCTGAATATAAACCGATCAAAAAAATAGAAAAGATTGGAGGTATGCAAAATGGGCAAGGGAGACCGAAGAAGCAAGCGCGGCAAGATCTGGCGGGGCACCCACGGCAAGTCCCGCTCCAAGAAAAACAATTCCCAGCGGGATCACGATAAAAAAGAACCCCGCTAGACGGCCCGGATCACCGTGGGAAATCGGCCGGCATCCGTGTGCGGCAGAAACTTTGCCGCACTGAAACGGTTCATGAAATCCTGGTTGACGTTTAGCTCCAGATAGGTGATCCGGTCCCGGACGGATTCAATATCGTCCACCGCCGCGCGGGAACGCAGGAGGCAAACAGCTCCCTTAAGGGAGCTGTTGCCCAGCGGGCAGTAGGTCTGCTCGGGCAGGTCCGGAACCATGCCGATGGAAATGGCCGAACGGGGCTTGATAAAGGAACCGAACGTACCGGCCACATAAAATGTGGAAATATCTTCAAATGATATGCCCACGTACATGGTGAGGGTGTCCAGGATCGTATACATGGCCGCCTTGGATCGGATCAGGCTGTCAATATCGGCCTGAGAGATGGTCAGGTCCTGTCCTGTTTCAGAATCCCCGCCGAAAACGATGACCAGATGCCGCATGCCGTCTGCTTCCTTCAGCCGAGTGCCGCAGGCCTCCGGCACCAGCCGCCCCCGGATATCAAGCATGCCGGAGATAAAAAGCTGCGCGGCCAGGTCGATCATCCCTGAACCGCAGATTCCCTTCGGAGGCTGACCTTCAATGGTGCGGATGTCAAATTCGCCGGAATCCGGGTCGATCTGCACGGTGTCAATCACGCCCGGCCCCGCTGCCATCCCGATCTCCGAGACGCCCCCTTCAAGCGCCGGCCCGGCCGCCCCGGCACATGCCACCAGCCAGTCCCGGTTGCCCAGCAGCACTTCCGCATTGGTCCCCACATCCACGAGAATGGCGATTTCCTCGTTTTCATGGAACCCTGCGGAATAGGCGCCTGAAATCAAGTCCCCGCCGAAATAACTGCCGGCATTCGGAAAAACCCTTTCCT
>JAGXKN010000008.1 GCA_018335195.1 Desulfobacterales bacterium | reverse complement strand
GCCGATTGCGATCATCAATACGGCAGCAGCGGAAAAACCGAGAAAAAAGGATCTCCTGAGCTTTGCCCTGTGGCGGTTTGCAGCCTTTTGAATTGCTTCAGTGGCAAAACCGTCGCGGGGTTCCGGCATCGGCATATCCCTTAACGACCGGCCCAATAGCATATCCGTACAAAAATTGCGGCAGAGCTCGCATTCCCGCAAATGCCGCATCAGTTTTGAATCATCAGCCACGGATTGTCCGTGGTGAATTTTTTCCCGAATATGCTGCCGAATTTCTGCACAGTTCATAAGCTCACCCTTTTTGTTGATTAACACGTAATTTGAAAAAAAACGGGTTCAGGCCAGCAAATTTTTTTTCAGCCTGGCTCTTGCGCGCCGGAGCCGGGTTTTCACTGTTTCTGCCGGAATCTGGAAAATTTCGGCCAGCTCGGCAAGGGTATATCCTTCCGCAAGGTGCATTACAACAAGCGCCCGGTTGTCGCCATCCAGGCGATCCAGTGCCCGCAGCACCCGCTGCCGGTTTTCGGCCCGCAACACCAGCGTTTCCGGATTATCTTCCGATTCCCGCAGGTTTTCAAGTGCATCTTCCTTTTCAGCCGGGTAATTTTCCGGCCGCCTGACCCTTTTTCTGTAATTGTCGACAAATTCCCGATAAACCACCTTTTTCAGCCAGGGGCCGAGCTGCTCGATGGTTTCCAGTTTTTTTGTCTGGGGATAAATTTTTTCCAGGACCTGCTGAACAAGGTCCTCGGCTTCATCCGCCTTGCCGACCAGGCGCCATGCAGTTTTATACAGGGTGTTCATGTGCGGTGCGAGGAGTTGCTCAAATCGCGCTGCCTGTGTTTTGGATCTGTTCATGTTTTACCCGGGTTTTGAAGGAGTTTTGATTTTTTTACACGCCTTAGCATAACCACGAATGAGGCGGAGCTCACAAAGAAAATATATAGAAACCATTGCGCCGTCAAGCCGGCGGCAGCCGGCTGAATGCTTGTCAGCACCCATATCCTGTGATATGAAATACAAAACAAAACCAATCCGGATTTAGAAAGGGAAATGGCAAATGGCCAGGGTTCAATTTCAGACCATAGACGAACTGCGGGGTCACATCGGGGAGGAAATCGCAGTTGGGAACTGGGCGGCGGTCACCCAGGATCAGATTAACCTGTTTGCCGAGGCCACCGGGGATTATCAATGGATTCACCTGGACCGGCAACGCGCTGCAGCCGAATCACCGTACGGCACCACGGTTGCCCACGGGTTTCTCACGCTTTCCATGATACCCCGTTTTATGGAGGAAACCGTTGCGTTTCCCCCGGCAAAGATGTCTGTCAATTACGGGTTGAACCGGGTGCGCTTTGCCGCCCCGGTGCCGGCCGGCAGCAAAATCCGGCCGCGGGTGACCCTCCGGGATGTCAAGGATATCGCGGGCGGGGCCCAAATCTACTGGCGCGTTGTCATTGAGGTGGAGGGCAGCGAAAAACCGGCATGTGTGGCAGAGACCATTTCTCTGTTTTATTTCCGGTAGTGCTGCGGACAGCCCCGCAGCACGCATCTCCGGACTTCTTTATACCGGAGCATCCACTCTGGGTTATTTTCTGGCTTCTGCAAGGCCGATTTTTTCAAGTGCACCCTTGATTTCATCGAGGATGACCGGGTCGTCAATGGTGGCCGGTGCCTTAAACTCCCGGTTGTCAGCGATTTTCTGAATCGTACCCCGCAGGATTTTTCCGGACCGAGTCTTGGGCAGCCGCTTGACGATGGTGGCCTTTTTGAATGCGGCCACCGGCCCGATCTGGTCCCGGATCATGGCGACCAACTCGTCTATGATCTCTTCGGAATTCCGGTTTACCCCGGCATTTAACACCACAAACCCCACGGGAACCTGGCCCTTTAGCGCGTCATGCACACCCAGGACGGCCGCTTCAGCCACCTCCGGGTGCGCGGCCAGCACTTCTTCCATGGCGCCTGTGGACAGGCGATGACCGGCCACGTTGATGATGTCATCGGTCCTGGACATGACGTAAATATAACCTTCCGCGTCGATCATTCCGGCGTCCGCGGTCTTGTAATAACCCGGGTATTCGCTGAGATAGGCCTCGACAAAGCGCTGATCATTTTCCCACAAGGTGGGCAGGGATCCGGGGGGTAGGGGCAGACGCACGGAAAGCGCGCCGATTTCGCCGGGCGGCAACTCCTCGTTTGCCGGGTCCAGCACCCGCACGTCCCAGCCCGGCACCGCCTTGGTGGGAGATCCGTACTTGACCGGAAAGCGGTGCAGCCCCATGCAGTTGGCTGCAATGGCCCATCCGGTTTCGGTCTGCCACCAGTGATCAATAACCGGTACATCCAGGTGCTTTTCAGACCACTGGATCGTGGCCGGGTCCGAACGTTCGCCGGCCAGGAAAAGAATCCGGAAACCGGACATGTCATATTCCTGCAAAAGCCGGGCCTGCGGATCCTCCCGGCGGATGGCGCGGTAGGCCGTGGGAGCGGTGAACATGCACTTTACGTTGTGCTCGGAAATCACCCGCCAGAAAGCCCCTGCATCCGGAGTGCCCACCGGCTTACCTTCAAACAATACAGTAGTGCAGCCCTTCAGCAGGGGTGCATAAACAATATAGGAATGCCCTACCACCCATCCAACGTCAGAGGCCGCCCACCACACGTCGTCTTCATCAATGTCATAAATGGCCTTCATGCTCCATTTCAGGGCCACTGCGTGACCGCCGTTGTCCCGGACCACGCCTTTTGGCTGCCCGGTGGTGCCGGAAGTATACAGGATGTAGAGCGGATCCGTGGCTGCCACGGGCACACAGTCTGCAGGAGTCGCCCGTTGCATGGCCGTATCCCATTCAACGTCCCGGTCTGGTAAAAGCGTGGCAGTCTCCTGGGGCCTTTGAAAGATAACACAGGACTGCGGCCGGGATGTACTCAGCCGGATGGCTTCATCAAGCAGGGGTTTGTACGGGATGACCCGTTGACCCTCAATTCCGCAGGAGGCTGAAACAATCACCCTGGGCCGGGCGTCATCAATCCGGGTGGCCAGTTCTTTGGCGGCAAATCCGCCGAAAACCACGGAATGAATGGCGCCGATGCGGGCGCAGGCCAGCATGGACACCAGCGCCTCCGGAATCATGGGCATGTAGATAATCACCCGGTCGCCTTTTGTCACGCCGAGATCTCTCAGGGCTCCGGCAAACCGGGCCACGATATCTCTTAATTCGGCATAGGTATATTTTTTAATCGTATGGGTAACAGGGCTGTCATAGATCAGCGCGATGCGCCCGCCGCGGCCCCGGTCGTCAACATGATAGTCCAGGGCATTGTAGCAGGTATTGATCTTCCCTCCGGTAAACCAGCGATAAAAGGGTTTTGCCGAATCGTCGAGCACTTTGTCCCACTTTTGAAACCAGTGGCAGTCTTCCGCGGCTTTTGCCCAGAAGGTCTCGGGATCCTGAATGGACTGTTGATAGGCGGCTTCATAAGGGTTTGTCATGCAAAGGCTCCTTTTTATAGAGGGGTAAAACAGAAAGCTGAACTACAAATCGGAAAGAATGATAACAAAATCCAAAACAAAGTGAAAGTATTTAAACACCGTTGATAATTGCATTACAGCCGATGCCGAAGGGTGCAGCAATGGTTTTTCAAAAGCAGGGCAGAGCGGGGATCAGGCGGCTATTTTCCGGCCGGGTGCGCTGCGGCCTCTTTTTTCAAAGCGGTTTTGTCAATTTTTCCGTTTGCCAGGAGCGGCAGCTGATTCCGGATGAAAAATCGCTTCGGCACTTTGTAGTTGGCCAGTTTTTTCCGGCACAGTTTTTCAAGTGCTTCTTCGGTGGTTTCCCTGCCGGGCTGCAGCATAACATAGGCCCAGCCGACTTCCTGGTAGGTTTCATCCGGCACGGCGATCATTGCGGCAAACAGGACGGATTCGTCGAGCTCGATGACTTCCTCGACTTCCCTGGGATAGACGTTTTCCCCGCCGCTTTTAAACATCTCCGTGGTCCTGCCGGTTATATGAATATAGCCTCGGGCATCTTTCCACGCCAGGTCGCCGGTGTAGTACCAGCCGTGGGTGTCAAGTACGCGGGCGGTTTCATCCGGCATGTTCCAGTATCTGGAAAACATGAACGGGCCCCGCAGGGCGATTTCCCCGATCTGCCGTTCAGGCATTTCCCGCCGGTTGCCGTCCACGATTTTGAGTTCAAAGCCCGGGCCGATTTTGCCGACTGTGTGCAGCAGTGTGTCCATGTCATCATCTTTTTCCGTATACGTGACAAACCCGCAAACTTCCGTGCTTCCGTATCCGGTAACCAGCCCGGCGCCGGTGTTTTGGGCAATACCCGACAGCACCTTGAGCATCAGGTCCGGAGCCGCAGAGCCGGCCCAGGCAAAAAGTTCGATGCTCGTGGTGTCGGTTTCCCAGAATTCCTTCTGCTGGAACTGGAGCAGGAACATGACCGGGACCTGGCCGAGCACATTGATTTTTTCGGCTTCTATGACCTTCAGGGAAGCCGCGGGATCAAACCGGTCCATGCATACCAGGCACCCGCCTGCAAAAATGCCGGCAAACCCGATTTCCACGTCTGCAGCCACGTGATTGATGGGAAAATGCAATAGGGCCCGGCTGCCCTGGCGGAAACCAAATTTCTCCACCTCCACGCGGATATTTTCAATGATGCTTTGGTGCGTATGCACCACGCCCTTGGGTTTTCCGGTGGATCCGGAAGTATACATGAGAAGGGCTTCGTCTTCGGGCCGGACCTGCCCGATCCGCTCGGCAAGCAATGCATCCAGCTCGGTTCTGTCCTTATCCACATAGCTGCGGTAGTCTTCGGTGCCTGCAATCGGACTGCCGATAACCAGGACCTTCTTGAGAAATGAAAACTCCCGGACAAGGGCCTGGAGATTTTCGGAAAGATCCTGCCCCTGGAAATCGCTTACCGCTATCAGGACAGCGGGTTTGCTGTCGCTGATCTGATAGCGCAGTTCATCCAGGGTGAATTTCGGATTGATGCCAAGCCACATGGCCCCGATTTTGTTTGCCGCCATATAGGTGACCGGGAACTCCGTTCGGGCCATGGAAAGCATGGCCACCCGGTCTCCGGCTTCCACCCCGGCTTCGAGAAAGGCTTTGGCCGCCTTGTCCATCCCGGACTTAAAGTCGTTCCAGGTGAGCCGTTGTTCTTCAAATACCAGAGCCTCGGCATCCGGTGTTTGTTGCGCCCATTTTTCAACGTATTGCCATGTCAGGGAAAGCGTCTGCCAGGTCATTTCTGCCTCCAGCGATTTGCGGTAAAGGCTGCAGCTTTCAGTCTGCCGCCGCCTTACCTGGTTATTGCTGCACTTCTCCGGTCATCGGCGTTTGGGTGGGAAAAACCCGCTATTCCCGCAGCATGCGCCGCAGGATTTTGCCTACGGCGTTTTTGGGTAGGCTTTCCCGGAATTCCACGCGTCTGGGCACCTTGAAGGATGCCAGGCGCGATTTGCAGAAATCAATGATTTCCTGCTCCGTGACATGATCCTTGTATTCCGGCCTGGGAGCAATGATCGCCTTGACCGTCTCTCCGCGGTAGGCATCCGGCTGGCCGACAACGGCCGCTTCAGCCACAGCCGGGTGCTGGTAAATGGTATCTTCCACCTCCACGGGCGCGATATTATAACCCGATGCCACGATCAGGTCCTTGATCCGGTCGACAAAATGCACGAAATCTTCTTCGTCCACAAAGCCCCGGTCCCCGGTGCGGAACCAACCGTCAGGCAGAAATTTGTCCGCGGTTTCCTCGGGTTTGTTCAGATAGCCGCGGGCCAGCTGCAGGCCCCGGTAACAGATTTCGCCTTCTGTGTTTCGCCTGACAAGCCGGTTTTTTTCATCGGTTATCTTGACCTCGGAGTATACGGGGATACCGATGGAATTGGTCTTTTCCTTGATACCCGGAATGGAAATGATCCCGCCGCTGTTGGTTTCGGTCATTCCCCAGCCGTTGACCAGATTGACACCGGTGGTTTGCTTCCAACTTTTCTGCACGGCCTCGGGAACAGGCGCGCCGCACCCGATGGTCACCCTGAGACTGCCAAGGTCATGGTTATTGATCAAAGCCGGATTTGACATCATGGCAATAAAAAACGTGGGCGGGGCAAAAATCACGTTCACCTTGTAGGCTTCAATCACCCGGAACGCGTCTGCCAGATCAAACATGGGAATCGGAATGACGGTGCCGCCCTGGTAAAACGTGGGCAGCAGGTGCAGAAAATATCCGGCCGTGTGAAACATGGGCATGATGGAGAAATTGATCTCGTGATCCCCCCAGGCCCGAAACGCGTGGGTGTGGGTAAGGGAGTTGAAAACCAGGTTGAAATGGGTTTCAATCACACCCTTGGATTTTCCGGTAGTGCCCGCGGTATACAACAAAAGAGCGGTGTCGGTTTCGGGTTCCACCGATTCGGAGGCTCTCAGCGGGGCGTAATTTTCAAGGGATTCGAATAAGTCGCGCGTACCGGGAACAGCATTTTTGGGAATGTCCCAGAACATCTTCAGGGCCTCGGGCACAACCGCATCCCCGGCGGCCCAATCCTTGATGTTGGTGACAATGACTTCCCGGACGGTATTGTTTTCAACAAGCGGCCGGACCTGGTCAAAGAGAAGGTCGAGTATCAGGATAACGCTGGCGCCGGAATCCTTTACCTGGTAGGCAACCTCGTCGGACTGGTACATGACGTTGATGGGGCTGTGGACCGCCCCGATCATGGTGGCCCCGTAAAAGGCCACGATATGCTGCAGGGAATTGGGCAGCATGGCGGCCACCACGTCGCCTTTGCCGATTCCCAGATCTTTCAGCAGTGCGGCGTACCTGCAGACAAGGTCGTTTAACTGCCTGTATGTCGCGGACTTGTCCAGGAAGATTACGGCCGTGTCCTCCGGTTGGCGCTCGACCGTCCGGGCAAACAGGTCATAAATGGAAATTTCCGGAATCTCCGGCACGTCTTCAAAAAACCAGCTCGGATGACTGATCACGTAGGCATCTGCCGGGTCATAGGATCTGCCTTCGGCCAGCCACGCTTCCGGGTAGTTGCTTTTCCGGTAGCAGTCATAGAGCGCCTGGTCAAAAAACGCGTCACCGGCCTGAAATCTGGGGGGCATCTGGCTTGTCATGTCCGGACCTCCTTTGGGGGGCAATTGCCGTAAGTACTGCTCATACCATGGTTTTTGCTGCGAACATTGTTCATTGGTATTGTATTATAGTTTCGGCCCGGGTGCAAGTATATCCCGGGAGGTGACCGCATCCATGCGCCAACCTGATTTCTTTCAGGTGACACGGGATAACGAAATTATGCATTATCCAATACTGCGGTTTGCAGGCTGGAATACGCGTTATTGTGTATTTGCGCAGATAAGAAAATCAGTTATTAAAAAAATGATGCATCTGTTTCATCCAAAAAAAACTTACCGGGTATCGTGCTTCTAAGGAGGTTTATATGGGATCAGATGACCAGGGCAATAATGATGTTGGCCGCAGCGGTTTTACCCGCCGGGGATTTATCCAGATTATGGGTACCGGGGCGGTGAGCGCTTCTCTTGCGGGTGCGGCCATTGCCGCCCGTTCAAAGCCGGTACCCCCGGAAAAGGTCATGGATGCGGAAAATACTGTGAAAATAAGCCTCCATGTCAACGGGGCGCAACACGCCGTACTGGTGGAATCCAGGTGGACACTGCTCTACGTGCTGCGCGAGGCCTTCGGCATGACCGGCACCAAGGAGGGCTGCAGCCGCGGGGAATGCGGGGCGTGCACCGTGCTCATCGACGGTATCCCGAGGTACGCATGCATGACCCTGGCGGTGGAGGCTGAAGGCCGCCGGATCACCACACTGGAAGGACTGATGTCCGGCGAGCAGCTCGGCCCGGTGCAGAACGCGTTCTTGGAAGAAGACGCATACCAGTGCGGCTATTGCACACCAGGGCAGATCATGGCCGTGGAAGGGCTGCTTCGAAAAAACCCGACTCCGAGCCTGGATGAAATCCGCATCGGGGTTTCCGGCAACCTCTGCCGGTGCGGCGCCTATACGCATATTTTCCGGGCCGCCCAAAAGGCCGCTGATCTGAAAAAAAGATAAGGGGGACCCATGGCGCAAGACGACAGTATATACTACAGGCAAGGCCTGCCCGTTCCCGAGACACCGGAGCCGGGCAGAGATGCTGGTTTCTGGGAAACAACCGACATCGTGGGAAAACGTGTTGCCCGGGTGGACGGATATGAGCGCCTCAGCGGCGCAGCGGTGTACCCGTCGGATATCAAACTGCCCAACATGATTTACGGCGCCATTCTGCGTTGTCCGCACCCCCACGCACGGGTCAAAAAATTAAATACAGCCCCGGCCCGGAAGATGCCGGGCGTGCGGGCGTTGATTTCCGGGGACGCGCCTGAGTCCGGGGGGCTGCAATGGAAGTATGACGACTATGCTGCCCCGCTTTTTGATCCGCATTGCCGGTTTGAAGGCGAAGTGTTGGCAGCCGTGGCCGCGGATACGCGCTACCAGGCATGGGATGCGGTCCGCGCCATAAAGGTGGAATACGAAGTGTTGCCGTATGTGTCAGACCATGACCAGGCGCTGGACGATAAGGCGCCAAGGGTACACGAAAGCGGCAATCTCGTGGGCTCGGATGAATACATCCGGGGCGATGCGGACAAGGGTCTTTCCCGTGCAGATGCCGTTGTCGAGCAGACCTACCAGACCCCGTGCGAGCTTCACACGCCCATGGAGCTGCACGGATGCGTTGCCAACTGGGACGGGGATCGGCTTACTATCTGGGAGTCCAGCCAGGGCGTATATGCGGTGCAGTCCCGGATATCGGAAGTCCTGGAAATGCCGCTTTCCAAGGTCCGGGTGATCGGTCATTACATGGGCGGGGGTTTCGGAAGCAAGCTGCAGCCCGGCAAGTACACCGTGCTTGCCGCACTGTTGGCCCGGAAGGCGGCCCGGCCGGTTAAAATGATATTGACCCGTGAGGAAACCTATCTGTGCGTGGGAAATCGACCGGCCAACACCATGCGCCTGAAGGCCGGGGCCAGAAAAGACGGCACGCTGACCGGGCTGGATTTTGCATGCACGGGGCCGAGCGGCGCCTATCCGGCCGGCGGGACCTCCCTGGTGGACTGGCAGATCCGGGACCTATATCAATGCGACAATGTCCGCTGCAGTTCCAGGGACGTCTATATACACGCCGGACCGGCCCGGCCTTTTCGGGCCCCGGGGCATCCTCAGGGAAGCTGGGCCCTGGAACAGATGATGGATGATCTGGCTGAAAAAATCGGGATGGACCCGGTGGAACTCCGGCTGAAAAACATTCCGGAGGTAAGTCAGGCACGCGGGAATATTCCCTATACCACCACCGGCCTTCGCCAGTGCATTGAAAAGGGTGCCGAGCAGTTCGGCTGGAAAGCGGCCGTAAAAAAGGCCCGTGAACATAATCGCTCGAACCGGGCGGTCAAGCGCGGGGTGGGAATGGGCGCCTGCGTGTGGATCGTGGGCGGCGGCGGGCCGCCGGCCACGGTGGCGATCAAGCTCTTCCGCGACGGATCCGTGAATTTGAACATGGGCGCCAGCGATATCGGCACCGGTACAAAGACGGTCATGGCCCTGGTGGCTGCAGAGGAACTCGGGATCAGGCCCGAGGTGATCCAGATCGAGCATGCGGATACCGGCACCACCCAGTATGCCACGCCCAGCGGCGGCAGCAAGACCGTGCCTACAGAGTCGCCCACGGTTCGCAATGCTGCCATAGACGTCAAACGCCAAGTGCTTGAAATGGCGGCCGAAGATCTGGATGTGCCGGCCGCGGACCTGGTTTACCAGGGCGCGGAAGTCGTTTCCGGGAGCAACAGCGAAAAGCGGATACGGGTCACGGAAGTCAGTCGCCTGAAAAAACGGGGCGTTGTCATGGGCGTGGGCTACCGGGGGCCCAACCCGGAAGGAAAAAGTGTGAATCCCTTTGGCGCCCAGTTCTGCGAACTCGAGGTCAATATCGGCACCGGCGAGGTGAGTATCCTGCGTTTCCTGGGGGCACACGACAGCGGGCGGGTGCTGGATCGCCTCACCTACGACAACCAGGTATTCGGCGGCATTGTCATGGGCATCGGCCTCGGACTGACCGAATTCCGGCAGTTGGATGCCAAACAAACCGGCAAGCTCTGTAACCGCAACTGGCATGACTACAAGCTTCCCACTGCCCTGGACGTGCCCGCGGACATGGTAAGCCTGCCCATTGAAATCGACGATCCGGAAGCCAACAATACGGGGGCCAAGGGACTGGGCGAGCCGGTGACCATCCCGACGGCCGCGGCAATTGCCAATGCCCTGTACATGGCAACCAGCGTGCGGTTTACCCGGGCCCCGGTCAACCCCATTGAAATCCGCAGACACCTTTGATCGTAAAAAGGAGGAACCACCGTGCTGCCAAGTTTTTCATATGTCCGGCCGGAAACGGTAAAGGATACGGTCAAACACGCAAGCGCCCGAGGCGCCGCCCTGCACGCCGGGGGCACCGATCTGATCGGATGCCTGCGCGAGGGGATCATGGATGTGGACAAAGTAGTGAGCCTGAGTGCACTTGCCGATTTGTACGGCATCAGGGAAACCGCTGACGACGGCCTGACCATCGGTGCGCTTGCCACGATCACGGAAGTGGCGGAAAATCCGTTGGTTCGGAATAAATATCCGGGACTGGCCCAGGGGGCGTCTGAAGTGGCCAGCCCCCAGCTCCGAAACCAGGGGACCCTTGGCGGAAATCTCTGCCAGAAACCCCGCTGCTGGTATTACCGGGGGGAGTTTCACTGCCTTCGAAAGGGTGGGGATATGTGTTATGCGTTGGCCGGGGAACACCAGTTTCATGCCGTATTCGGCCATGATCGGATCTGCGTAATTACCCATCCCTCGGATACCGCACCGGTACTTGCAGCGCTGGGGGCAAAGCTCCGGGTGGCCGGGCCGGACGGCGGTAAAACCATTGCCGTGGAAAATCTGCACGTGCCGCCCAGGGATAACGTTCTGACCGAGACCGTGCTCGGGCCCGGGGAAGTGATCACCCGGATTGATCTGCCGCGGCCTGCGGCAAACTTGAAGAGCAGCTATCGCAAGGTTCGGGCCCGGCGATCCTGGGATTTCGCATTGGCCGGGGTTGCGCTGGCCCTCGAGATGGACGGCGACCGGGTGGAAAACAGCCGGGTGTTTTTATCCGGTGCAGCGCCGATCCCCTGGAGGAGCCGCAGCGTGGAAAACGTGATCCGGGGACGCCGCCTGGATGACAAAACCATTGCAGAAGCGCGTGCGGCCATTGTTGAAAACGCGGATCCGCTGCCGGGAAATACTTACAAGCTGGAACTGTTCAAGGGCGTGATCGAAGAAGAACTCAGCGCCATGGGCCGGCCGGAATAAACCGGGGGAACAACCGTAAATCCCCCCGGCTGTTGCGCATTTCCCAGCCGCATTATTCCGTTCCGTACATGATTTCGGAAATGTCTTTGACCATGAGTTTGGATTCAAGGCCTTCTACCTTGACCGCGTCTTCGAGCATGCTCAGGCAGTTGGGACAGGCCACGGCCAGCACATCCGCGCCCGTGGCGCTTGCCTGCCGCACCCGGATGCGCGCGGGGCTATCCGCACTGCCGCCCAAAAGGTCCATGTAGTAGTTGCCCGAGCCGCCGCCGCAGCAGAAAGCGCTTTTCCGGTTGCGTCCCATTTCGAGCAACTGCACGCCGCCGATGGACTGGAGCACCTTTCTGGGTGCCTTGTACTCATTGTTCCACCGCCCGAGAAAACATGGATCATGATAGGTGATTTTGACAGGTGCCAGCTTCGGGGCCGCCAGTTTTCCCGCCCGGACCAGGTCGGCAAGCACCTGGGTGTAGTGATATACCGCAAACTCGCCGCCATGGCGCGGATAGATATTTTTCAGGGCATTATAGGCATGCGGCGACAGGGTAATGATCTTTTTTACCCCGTGCTCGGCAAAACGGGCAATGTTTTTTTCGGCAAGGACTTCCACCAAGCCGTCCTCGCCCAGCAGTTCGGCTTCATTGCCGTCATCGGTTTCCGTGTTTCCCAGGACCCCGAAAGACACCCCGGCTTTCTGCAGAACCCCGGCCAGGGCCCGGGCCGCGGACTGGGCCCGGCTGTCGTAAGCGCCCTCGCTGCCCACGAAATACAAAAATTCCTGGTCCCGGTAGGGTTCCAGGGAAAGATCGGCCATCCACTGGTCCCGTTTTTTTGCGCCCAGGCCCCACGGATTTCCGTGAAGCTGCACGTTTTCAAGATACTTTTTTGCAGCCGGCGGCACCAGCCCCTGATCCACCATCAGGTTTCTGGCTGCTGTCACCATGTTGATGATATCATCGGAAAATGACAGGGGACATTTTTCCTCGCAGTTCTTGCAGGCCACGCAGGAATAGACGATATCTGCCAGATGCTCGGACCACGGGATCTCACCGGTAATCCAGGCCCGGATCAGCCACAGCCGCCCGCCGTTGGAATAGCTTTCCAGCCGGTGCCGGGCATAGGACGGGCAGTTGTCCACATCCTCCCAGTCCAGGGGGAATTTGCAGTACCCGCATCGAAAACAGCGGTGGATGATATCCATATATTTGTATTGTGTCAGCGCCATCAGGCCACCTCCCAGTTTCCGGGGTTCATAATGCCGTTTGGATCGAGCATGTGCTTGACTTTTTGCATCATCTGCAGCGTGCCGTCATCCATCCGGTCCATGAGCAGTTTCTGTCCGAATACCGCGGGTTTCCACAGGGTTCCCCCGAGTTCCAGGACCTTTTCGTCGGTTTCGTGCAGGGCCTGACGCGCATGCCGGACGGTTTCCTCATCGGCCCGGTTAAACGCAAAGGTCCAGGAAAACATCATGCTGTGCCCGCTGCCCAGCACCCGACCCAGGGTTGTATAGGGGATGCCGTGCCGCCCGGAAATCTCGACACCGGACTTGTAGCATTCCGGATAGGTTGTCACCGGCATGATCGCGCCCACGTATTCGAAACCGCCGCCCTTACGCCAGTCCGAGGTTTTGCTAACCACGGGACGGGGCACTTCCTGGCCGCCGGCTCCGATGCCGCCCGTGCCATCCTGAATGTATTTGGAAAGCCGATCATCAAACATGAGCTGCCGCTTGAATTCCAGCTCCTTGCGGGAATCGCCGGAAATGTTGATCAGGATGTAGTGAAGCCGGTTAAAAGGCGGCGGGATTTCCTGGCTGACCACCATCATGTCTTCTGCCATGCCCACGTGGGTCAGTTCGTAAAGAATGTCCGGCACCAGCTCCTCGTCTTCCACCACAAATGCGTCCTGTTCCTGGATTTTTTTGCAGGGAAAAAGGCGAAGCGAAACCTTGGTGATAATCCCGGTGCTGCCGCTCCATCCCATGAACATGCTCACGTCCGGCAGCGGATGCAGTGTGTACCAGCTGTTTCCCAGGGCGCACGAGCCGAAACGGCAGACTTCCCCGGTGGGCAGCACCACTTCCATGCCGCTGACCATATCCGAGTTAAACCCGTAAGGGTGCCCCAGATCGCCTTGGCCGTGGATGGCCAGGTTGCCGCCGATGGTGGCCGCCGGCGGTGCCCCGGGCTCAGAGTGCATCAGGTGCGGGGCATGTTTGTGCAGGTGCGCGGTGAGCTTGCCGTGGGAAGTCCCGGCCTCGACCACCACATAGCGGCCTTTTTCATTGAGTTCCAGAATCTGGTTCATCCGCTTTAAATCCAGCTCAATGCCGCCTTTGAGCGGAAGTGCCAGGCCGGCAAGCGACAATCCCCCGCCCAGCGGAACCACGGCCACGTTTTTTTCATTGGCCATTTGGACAATCCGGCTGACTTCCTCGGCGGTTGCCGGGGCGGCCACGTAATCCGGCCATTGGGGTTCGGATGTGCCCAGGTCTTTGGAATAGGTGAAAAGCTCCTCTGTGCGGGTCGAAACGTAGTCCTGGCCGACAATTTCGACCAGTGCCGCATATACTGAATCCATAGATCTACCTCCTCAGGCGGGTGTTTCGCCAATGGCCATTCTGCAAAGATCGCTCATCCAGATCGGCATGATGCCGTTTTCAGCTACCTGTTTTCCCATTGTCTGCATGCACGCCGGGCAGTTGAAAATGCAGAGCTCGGCGCCGGCCTGCTTCATGTCCTCGATGTTTTCCTCCTGCAACTCCAGGCAGAACCTGCGGCTGCCTTCCTGTTTCTGTGATACGATGGTGCTGCCGCAGCACAGGGCGTTTTCATCCACGTACCTGCGGCTGACGTGCTCGGCGCCGATCAGGTCGAAAATCTTGTCCACATACGCGTGCGCATCCGGCGACAGCCGGGAGGAACAGGGCCGCTGGTAGGCGACCTTGTAGTTTACGGGCCGGATTTCCTCCCTGAGTTCGGTCAGTCTGTTGTAGAGGTGTTCAAACAGGTGGATGGAGCGAAACGGCACCTCGATGCCGAAAGCCGGGGCATAGGAAGTGTAGGTGCCGTAGCATTCGTCGTGAAAATGTACCACCTCGGTGGGTTTGTAGGCGGAGATGGTTTCAATCACCCCGGGCAGCCGCTGATTAATCACCGAGGTCCTGGCAAAGTGCAGGTACATGAGCTGGCAGAAAAAGTGGTGCATTTTCCGGCTGTCCGTGGATATCCGGGTTAAATCTTCAAAAAGCTTTCCCTGGGCCAGGCGGGCTAGCGGGCTGAATACGCCCATGTTTAAAACCGGTCCGTTGATCTCGGTGATTTCCGGGTCCCCCCGGAAGGGAACTCCCACCTGGATTCCCTGCCGGATAATGGGATCGGGAAGGGGTGTGATACCCAGTTCCTCCTGGCGCTTGACAATCAGGTAAAAGGGATGATTCCCGGTGGGGCAATACTCTTCACAGGCATAGCAGGTCCGGCACTCGTGGAGTACCCGGGAGTCCTGCCCGGAAATGATTTTTTCCATCTCAATTCCGGCCGCTTGCGCGTCCAGATCCATATACTGACACCTAGTCAGGCAATCGCGCGTTACACAGGCATGGCACTTGCTTTCGTCAAACTGCAGCTCAAACATATGGGCCTCCCGATATATGGGTTGAAATTCCGGGCACTGGCGGAGAAAAGCTTTGCGGCTTACGCACCCGCATCGTAATCCGGCGGCGGCGTTGCTGTATTTCAGGAATTTTGTGCATATGCTCACTACTGGCACACATTCATGTCCGTGTCAAGCACGGGTGGCTTGTTTATTGAAACAGGTCCTTGAACTTCCGCGTTTTTTCCGGCGGCCACTGTGTGCAGTAAGCCGGCTTGCCCTTCATGACCAGCTGCATGCAGATATCCTCGCAGGCCGGGTCGCAGTGAATGATTTCGTCTTCGCGGCTCTCCCGGACCTTTTTGGGCCACTCCGGATCGGCCCACAACACGCGGGCAAGTCCGAGCAGATCGGCCTTGCCCCCGGCGATGATGTTCTCTGCGGTCTGCGGCGAAGAAATGCGGCCGGCTGTGATCACGGGTACGGAGACGTGCTTTTTGACCGCTTCGGAAAGATCGGCCATATAGCCCTTGGTCTTGGACCGTTGAATGATTTCCGGCTTCGTGAAGGATTCGTAGGTCCCGCCCATCACGGAAAGGTAAGCCGCGCCGGCCTCTGAAAGCTTTTGCGCAAGCGTTGTGGATTCTCCGGGTTTCAGCCCGTCATCCAGGAATTCGTCTGCCAGAAACCGGTAGCCGACCGGCAGGGCGCCGACTTCGGATTTTACCGCGGAAAATACTTCCAGCGGAAATTTCATCCGGTTTTCCAGGCTGCCGCCGTAGGCATCGGTTCTTTGGTTGGTCCGGGGGGAGACAAACTGGGAAAGCAGATATCCGGTACCGCCGTGGAGCTCCACCATGTCAAAACCGGCGGTCCTGGCACGCTTGGCCGCATCACGGAACTTATCGCAAATATCTTTGATTTCATCTATTGTCAAGGCCCTCGGCGTCCGCCCAAAGGTGTCCACGGCCGAGGGTGCCACCGGTTCTGCGGTCCCGGCAAACCGGCCGGCATGGTTGATCTGGACGCATGCAAGGGCGCCCTGCTTTTGAATCTCCCGGACCAGTTCCTTTAATCCGGAAAGATTCTCATCAGTATCCAGCCGGATCGTCCGGTTGCTCCCGCTGCCCACAGGGTGGTCCACCGTGGCGTTTTCCACGGTAATCAATGCGGCACCGCTCCGAGCCATGAGCCGGTAGTGTTCCAGCAGCATGGGCGAAATCCACCCGCCCTCGGCGGCATATCCCAGATAAAGGGGCGCCATCGTGATTCGGTTTTCAAGTGTTTTGCCGCCGACATCAATGGCGGAAAAAAGGGAAGTATGCATTTGCGGCCTCCTGTAAATTCAATACGATGACTTGCATTGATCGGTCAGGATTATGGAACGATGTTCAATATACGCAATCCAGTTCGGATTGATCAAGAGCAATCTGCAAAAAGTTTTCCCGGGGTATCCGGAACCGGGGCTGCGGCTGGTAGGATCCGGATTCTAAAACACTTGCAGTCCGCTCTTGAAAAACACGGGAATCATGATAATAATACGGCCATGACACTGAACCGGAAAAGCGCATTTGACAAGGCAGCCGCGGCCTGGGACGAAAAACCGCGCCGGGTCAGACTGGCAGGGGACGTGGCAAATGCCGTCAAATCCCGAATCCCGTTGGGTCCGGAAATGGATGCTCTGGATTTCGGCTGCGGCACCGGGTTGCTGACTTTGGCCCTGCAGCCGTTTGTCCGGTCCATCACGGGCGTGGACAGTTCAGCAGGCATGTTGTCCATGTTGGCGGAAAAAACGCAACAGCAGGGGGTTTCCAACGTAGATACCCGACTGCTCGATATTGAGCAGGACGAGGTGCTCACCGGAAGCTATCATTTAGTTGTAAGCTCCATGACCCTGCACCATATCCCGCAGGTGGAGCAATTGTTTGATCAGTTCAAAAACATTCTTATACCCGGGGGTTATCTGGGTGTGGCGGACCTGGATGCAGAAGGCGGTAAATTTCACGAGGATAATACCGGGGTGTTTCATTTCGGCTTTGACCGGGCCGAACTCGCCCGGGAGCTGACTGCCGCCGGGTTTCGGGATGTCGCCGATGTCACCGCCTCTGAGATTACAAAACAGCCCGCGGAAAATCACACCGAAAGTTTTACCGTGTTTCTGCTCACCGCCCGGGCCTGAGACGCACATAATTCAAAACCCGGAAAGCAGCACAGGGGTTGACCGGATACGAACCGCATGTTTTAAGTAATGTCATTCTGAAAACATATGGTATTTGTGTCAGGAAGCGTGAAAATGGAAGTTTTTCTGGAACCCAAAAGAACAAGACAGGTCGCTCCGGGCGCGAACCTGCAGCAGACAGCCTATTGGGGCCGCTTGAAAAAGCAGCAGGGAAGGGGCGCCCGGGCGTTTGATATTCGCCTGGACGCGCACGGCGCCTCAGACATGCTCGTGGTTCTACGCACAATCGGCCCCGGAGCCAGAATGGCGTATGTGCCCTTCGGCCCGGAAATGCTGCCCGATGCAATACAGCGCGGCACCTGGCTGGAAAAAATTTCCCGGCAATTGGCCCCCCATTTGCCGGAAGACTGCATATTCATCCGTTATGATCTGCCCTGGCAGTCTCCCTGGGTTAATGAACCGAGCCGTTATACAGCGGACAATCAATGGCTGGGCGCACCTAAGATCCGCGTGCAGGAAATGCGCATGAATTTTGATACAGCGTATTGGAACTTAAGAAGGGCGCCCACGGATCTGCTTCCCCCGGATACGGTGCTGGTGGATGTGGAAGCGGACCGGGACCGGATTCTCAAACGCATGAAGCCCAAGACCCGCTACAATATCCGCCTGTCTGCCAGAAAGGGGGTCAGTGTGCGGGATGCGGGCATTGATGGTCTGCCTGTATGGTATGATATGTACCGCCGGACCGTCCGGAGACACGGCATGAACTTGAACGACATGGATTACTTTGCCTCGGCCTTCAGGGTGGAAAATCAGGGATGTCAGTCTCCTGCCAGCGTGCATCTGCTGCTTGCAGAGGCCGGCGGCCACCCCCTGGCCGGAATCATCCTGGCCATTTCCGGCAGCCGGGCCACCTATCTTTACGGTGCATCTGCAGCAGAACGAAAAAACCTGATGGGATCCTATGCCGTGCAGTGGGAGGCCATTTCCCGTGCACACAAGGCCGGATGTACGGAATACGACCTTTTCGGCGTCTCACCGAACCCGGATCCGGAACATCCCATGTACGGGCTTTTCCGATTCAAAACCGGTTTCGGCGGCCGGATGCTCCACCGCCAGGGGTGCTGGGATTATCCGCTGGATGAAGACAGATACGCGGTTTTCCGGGCCTCTGAAATGGCCGGGCCGGGTTTTGCCGCAGGCTGAGGAAAAACCCGGAAAGTGCTTTAAACCTTATCATCAGGGAGTTGCCAATGCGGACCCAATTTTTGGTAATCATTTTATTTTGCGTTTTTTTTGCGGCCGGATGCGGCTCGTCAGGCGGATGGCAGGATACCGCTGTGAACAAGGACAGCGGGTTTATTGTAAAGCTTCAGCAAAAGATGAAAGACGGCAGGCCGGTGGCCCAGAGCTACAGCCATCCCGCGGATATCGGGACTGAAAACCTGGCATGGTTTTTCAATGACCTGTCTTATATGACGACGCCAAGGCTTTTGAGCGACTCCGAAGAAAGGCCGGTTTTTCAGAACCGCGAGATCAACCGGCTTGCCCCGGCGGTATCCCGGGCCCTGAAAAACGCGGATGCCACCCAGCGGGTTCATTTTACTTCTTTTAACTACAGCCGGGGGCTTTTGTTTCAAAAACGCCGGATCACGCAGGGCACGCTTTTCGTGGATGCCGGGGGGAATTTCAATATTGATTTCTCCTGGATCAACCAGGAGGTCAACCTGGATGACCAGCCCAAGGGAAGAAGCGAATTCAATCAGGGGGACTCCATCGGCGTGGCCGAGTCCGACACCCCGGTTCTGGCCAATCGGCCCTATATCCGGCATCATCGGGGGGAAAACGGTAAGGCAGACCCCATGTGGATACAGGCGCCAGTCGAAGATATCCGCAGGGTGGCAGAAGGTGTGAAGCCGGCAGGCAAAAAACAGGTGCAAGAATCTGCCGGGGAGACATCTGCAGCCGAAAAGCCGGAGCAGAAAAAACCCGGGAAAGAAAAAACACCCGAGGCGCACAAACCCGGGCCGGAAGAACCGGCCGGTGACTGGGAAACCCGCAAAGAGGGCATCCGCGACAGGCTGGAGTATTTAAAGGATCTTTACGAAGATGGGCTGATTACCGAGTCCGAGTACCAGGACCAGAAGCAGGAGATACTCGAGGACCTGCAATAAATCAAGCCTGTTCGAGATAACGCTCCTTGGTTGAAAGGATCCGGGTAACCGGTTCAGTCAGGCCGCGGCGATACTTCGTGCCGGCGGATTCCGCGTAAATGGTTTCAAAGGCAGCTTCGATTTTTGCCATGGTATGGCAGATCAGGGCGATGTCGATGTCTGCTTCCAGGATCTGGTGAACCGCCTCCGGCATCTCGTAATACCGGGCAATGGCACCCATTTCCAGGTCATCGGTGAGCACAAGTCCCCGATAGCCCATCTTCCGGCGCAGCAGGTCGCTGGCCACCGCCGGCGACAGGCTGGCCGGGCACTTTGGGTCAAACGCGCCATACCTTACATGCGACAGCATGATCCCGGCGGCGTGGTTCCGGACGGCGGCGGAAAACGGAATTAGGTCCCGGGCCTGGAGTTCCGCTGCCGAGATGTCCAGATCCGGGCGGTCGGCGTGGGAATCCGTAAATGTCCTGCCGATGCCGGGGAAATGCTTGGCCACAGCCATAACACCGTTTTTCTGCAGGCCGGAAATCACCGCCGTGCCCATCTCCGCCACCTTTGCCGGGTCATTGCCGAATGCGCGTCCGGTCATTACGCTGTTGCCCGCCGGATCGGTCACGTCCAGAACCGGTGCCATGTTCATATTGATGCCGGCCCGGGAAAGTTCAAGAGCGGCAATACCTGCAAATTCAGCAGCTTCGGATGCATTGCGGATATGGGCGGCTGCCGGCAGCTCGGTAAAATCCGGGGGCTTGAGCCGTGCCACTGGCCCCCCTTCCTGGTCCACGGCAATGATCAGGGACGGGTTGCCGCAGGATGCGGCGTATGCCCGGGCATCGGCGCAGAGCTGCTGAACCTGGCCGGCGTTTTCAATATTCCTGGAAAACAGGATAATGCCGCCCACGCAGAGCGTATCAATGAGATATCTGAGATCCGCATTTAACATGGTTCCGGTAAATCCGGCCATGATTCGCTGGCCTGCCATTTGCCGGTGTGTCAGATCCCGGATTTGCATATCACGAAAGGGGATTGTTCTGCTTTTCATGGCCGATGGTTGACGAGGGCGAAGGCCCATAGTCGTGGCCCGGCCAGACACAGGTATCTGCGGGGATGGTATAGAGTCTTTCGTGGACTGAGGCCAGAATCTGCTGAAAGGAACCTCCAGGCAGGTCGGTCCGGCCCACGGCCTCGACAAAAAGGGTATCCCCGGTAAACACGTGACCGGGCGTGTATATGCAAATGGAGCCGGGCGTGTGCCCCGGGGTGTGAATGACCTGCAGCTCGATCTGTCCCAGCTGAATCACGTCATGATCGGCAAGCAGACAATCCGCTCTGGGTGAGCCCTTGCCGCCCATGACCCGGGAGATTGCCCGGGATAGCACCTTGGCCAGCTGCCGGGCATCGTCCTTGTGAATGCAGAGCCGTGCGCCGGTGGCGCTGATGATTTTCGCGTTGCCCGAAGTGTGATCGGAATGTGCATGGGTATTGATCACGTACTTGACGGTATATCCGCCGGCCTGCACTTCGCTCAGGATTTTTCCGGGATCAAATGCCGGATCGAGCACCGCACAGGTGCCGGTTGCCGGATCGCCGATCAGGTAGGCAAAATTGGCCATCCTGGGAATAAAGATCTGCTTGATTTCCATTGCCGCCTCGAACTGGAAAATCGCATTTTTTTGCGGTTTATCCGGATTCCTTATTTTTGCGTGCCTTTTTCAGGGGGTCATGGGTGCACAGGGGCTCTTCTGCCAGCCAGTCTCCGGTGGCCTCGTAGGCCCTTGCCCGGCATCCGCCGCAGACCCGCTTATACTCGCATGCTCCGCATTTGCCCTTGAGGTTGTCAAAGTTGCGCAGGGATTGGAAAATTTCCGAATCTTGCCAGATGTCGGCAAAAGAAGTGCGGGTCACCTCCCCGCAGTTGAGATCCAGAAAGCCGCACGGCTGCACCACGCCCCTGTGGGAAATAAAGCAGAAGCTGGTTCCGCCCAGGCATCCGCGGGTTACTGCATCCAGGCCATCGGTCTGATAGGTGACCTGCCTGCCCTCGCTGCGGGCCCGCTGGCGCAGAATCCGATAATAGTGCGGCGCACAGGTGGCCTTGAGCTGCAGCCGGGTTTTGTTCTTCTGATCGTAAAACCAGTTCAGCGTTTCTTCATATTCCCGGGCCGTGATGGCCTGATCCACAATGTACTTTCCCCGTCCGGTAGGTACCAGCAGGAAGATGTGCAGGGCCACCGCCCCGAGATTTTCCGCGAGTTCAAGAATTCGGGGGATCTCATCGCGATTTAATCGGGTGATGGTGGTATTGATCTGGAATTCAATACCCGCGGCCTTTGCCGCCTCAATGCCGGAAAGCGCGCCTTCAAACGCGCCGTCCACGCCCCGGAACCCGTCATGGCCCTCCGCAGTGGCGCCGTCGAGGCTGACGCTGATACGCTCAATGCCCGAGTCGATCATCTGCCTGGCCTTCTGCGGGGTAACCAGGGTGCCGTTGGGCGCCATGACCATGCGCAGGCCTTTTCGGGAGCCGTATGCGGCAATATCGAAGATATCCTCCCGTAGCAGGGGTTCGCCGCCGGTGAGAATGACGATGGGACGGCCGACTTCTGCGATTTGATCCAGCAGGGCAAAGGATGCAGCCGTGTCCAGCTCGCCGGTATAAGGCCCGCATGTTGCCGCTGCCCGGCAGTGCACGCAGGACAGGTTGCAGTTGCGGGTCACTTCCCAGGCCACCAGGCGCAGATTACCCGGGTCCGGAGACGTTCCGGCTGTGTCCCGGTTTTCGGGATGTCTGCGGTTTTCGGTATTCACGATAAGTTTCCCACTGCCTTAACCGGACGGATCGCTTTGCAGCGTCCGGGCGGCTTCCATTGCAAAATAGGTCAGGATCATGTCCGCCCCGGCCCGCTTGATGGCAGTCAGGGTCTCCAGAGCCGCCGCGGTTCCGTCGAGCCAACCCATTTTCTCGGCAGCACGGATCATGGCGTATTCGCCGCTGACATTGTAGGCGGCCACCGGCAGATCGATTTCTTCGCGGATCCGGCTGATAATGTCAAGATAGGGCAGGGCGGGCTTGACCATGATGACATCCGCCCCTTCGCTCACGTCGAGGCTTGCCTCGCGCACGGCTTCCAGCGCATTGGCCGGATCCATTTGATAGGTGCGCCGGTCGCCGAACTGCGGCGCCGAGTGCGCCGCTTCCCGGAACGGACCGTAATAGGCGGAACAATACTTGGCGGCATAGGACATGATCGGCATGTGGGTAAAATCGTTTTCATCCAGGATCTCCCGGATAAAACCCACCCGGCCGTCCATCATGTCCGAAGGCGCCACCATGTCGGCCCCGGCTTCTGCATGGGACAGGGCGGTGCGGGCCAGCAGGTCCAGGGATCCATCATTATCTATCACCCCTTTTTCCACCATCCCGCAATGTCCGTGGTCCGTATACTGGCAAAGACAGACATCCGTGATTACCCCAATATCCGGACATTCATCCTTTACCGAACGGATTGCCTGCTGTACAATACCGTCTTTGGCATAGGCTTGGGTGGCCAGCGGATCTTTCTGATCCGGCACGCCAAAGAGAATGATTGCCGGGATTGCCAGGTTTTTGGCCTCTTTTGCGGTTTTGGCCACATGGTCCACGGACATGTGATACTGACCCGGCATGGATTCCACGGGCTCCCGCACGTTTTTGCCGGTGACGGCAAACAGGGGCATGATCAGATTGTCCGTGCAAAGGCGGGTTTCGCGGATCATTCGCCGGAATGGTTCGCTCTGCCGCATTCGCCTGGGCCGGTAATCCGGAAACTGCATATTTGAATCCCCGCTGTTTTTTTATTGGATTTCTTCGTCTGTCAGGTAGCAGGCCGGATCCGGAGCCCAGACATCGCCGGTCACCGCCTCGGCCCGAACCCGGAAGTTCCCGCCGCAGATGTCAAGCCATCGGCATTTCGCGCACCGGCCGTTGACGTGCTTTTTCTTTTCCTTCAGCCTGGCCAGCAGCGGGTCAGCCGAGGTGTCAGTCCAGATTTCCGAAAAGGGCCGCTGCCGGACATTGCCGAAACTGTGGTGACGCCAGAACTGATCTGCATGCACCTCGCCGTCCCAGCTCACGCACCCGATGCCTCGGCCCGAGTTGTTGCCTTCGTTCATCTGCAGCAGTTCGAGCACTTCCGCGGCCCGCTCGGGATTTTCCCGCAGCAGGCGCAGATAAATATATGGACCGTCTGCATGGTTGTCCACGGTGAGCACTTCCTTGGGCTTGCCCCGGTCATGGAGATCCCGGGTGCGATCCATGATCAGATCCAGTATCTGCCGGGTTTCTTCATGAGAGACATCATCATTGACCAGGCTCGAACCGCGGCCCGCGTATACCAGGTGATAAAAGCAGATGCGGGGGACCTCCATTTCCTCGAGAAGGTCAAAAAGCCCCGGGATTTCATCCACGTTAAACCGGTTGATGGTAAATCTCAGCCCGACCTTGATGCCTGCGGCCTGACAGTTTTCGATTCCCTTCATGGCTTGGTCAAAGGCGCCTTCCATTCCCCGGAACCGGTCATTAACCTGCCTGTTGCCGTCCAGGCTGATGCCCACGTAGGAAAGCCCGATGTCTTTTAATACCCGTGCGGTATCCCGGTCAATCAGGGTTCCGTTGGTGGATATAACGGCCCGCATCCCCCGGTTGACCGCGTATTCAGCAAGTTCCGGCAAGTCGGGCCGCATCAGCGGTTCTCCGCCGGACAAAAGCAGCACAGGGGCCCCCATCTCGGCAAGGTCATCAATTAAGGCCTTGCCTTCGGCGGTGGAAAGCTCGTTTTCCTGAAGGCCCGCCTTGGCATGAGCATAGCAGTGAATACACCTGAGATTGCAGCGCTGGGTGATATTCCAGACCACCACGGGCCGTTTGTCTGCTGAAAACTGGAGCAGGTGCGAAGGCATTTCTTTGGATTGCCGGCCGTAGCGCAGGGTATCCGAGGGCTCCACCGTGCCGCAGTAAAGCTTGGAAATTCCGATCATCTAAGCCTCACGTCATCCTTTATTGGACCGGGTCCGTATCCAGATCCGGGGAGATGTTGTGCTTGGCAAATTCAGTTTTTATCAGGTTGTCCAAAAATTTTTCCGGCTCCGCAAGCGCGTTTTTCGATATGAAAAAGCGGTTTTTGCCGGTTTTTTCCCGTATCAATTTCAATCCGTATTCAAAATCATCGGACAGCTTACGATAGATCTGGTCGATATTCAATGATTGATTCGACATCAGCTCGCAAATATAATCAATGGCGTCTTCTTCAAGTACGACATTGACATCGTGCCGGTTGTAAAAATCAATTTCGACCTTTTTGATCAGATCGTAATAGGACTTGATCTTACTGACAGCTGTGCCGATTTCCACCACGTTGTTCCAGTATTCGTCTGAAATCCGCTCAATACGGTATTCTGAAAGCGGCAGGCCGTATTGCTCGGAAAGCATCTTGCGGTTTTCCCGGAGATACTGGATCAACCGGCTGCGGTTTTGCTCGGCAATACGGGTAAATTCCGCCTCCCGCCGGTCGGTGTCCCCGCCGGCGATCCATTTTTCAAGCACTTTATCCGGAATTTCGACCACCTCGGCGGTGATCGGAAGTCGCCTGATTTTAAAGGAGGGCAGGCGGGTTTCAAACGGGATCAGCGCCTGCTCGATAACGCTGACAAGCCCCCGGGCGCCGGTGTTTTCATCATAAGCCCGCTGGGCAAGGATGTCCAGGGCCTCCTCGGAAAAGCGTGCATCAATTCCGTATGTGGCAAAATCGAGCCGTTTGCTCAAAATAATCGGGTTGTTGGGGTTTTTCAAAATTTCCAGCAGATCCTGTTGGGAAAGGCGCTCAAATACGGAGCGCACCGGCAGCCGGCCGATGAACTCGGATTCAAACCCGTATTCAACCAGGTCTTCCGCCTTGACCCGGTGGAGGGCGGCTGCCTCATCCGGGGATTCCTGAATTCTGGCCCCGAAGCCGATGGACTGGTCCGTGGTGCGTTCTCGCACGATTTCCGGCAGTTCGGAAAATGCGCCGCTGACAATGAACAGGATGTTTCGGGTATTGACCGAACGTTTTTCCCGTTTTCCGGTCTTTTTGAACTGTTCCACCTCCTGGATCATGGAAATGGGGTCATTGTGGTTTTTAAGCTCAACCTCGGTCTCCTCCATGGGCTTTAACAGTGCCCGCTGCACGCCGGTTCTCGAAACATCCGTGCCGTAGTGGGTCTTGCTGCCGGCGATCTTGTCGATTTCGTCGATGTAGACGATGCCGTACTGGGCCAGGTCAATATCATTGTCACTCTCCCGGACCAGGTCGCGCACCATGTCCTCCACATCACCGCCCACATATCCGGTTTCGCTGAACTTGGTGGCATCTGCCTTGACGAAAGGGACCCCGATTTTCTTGGCGATGAGCTTGATCATGTAAGTCTTGCCCACGCCCGTGGGGCCGATCATGATGATGTTATTCTTGATCCGCCCCTCGAAATCGCCACCTTGCCCGGCGCGCTCGCCGTAGCCGATGCGGTTGAAGTGGGTGCAGATCTTGGTGGCCAGAATCCGCTTGGCCGCTTCCTGCCGGATGATATACTGGTCCAGATAACCGATGAGCTCTTCGGGTCTTAAGTCAAAATTGACGTCATGATCGTTTTGGCCTTTTCCCGGGGAATCTTCGGAAGATCCGTGTTCCGGCACCACGATCGGGGAAACGATTTTTACCTGATTTCCGTATTTTTTGGAAAGAAAGTCTGAAATTTCTTTTTCGATCTCTTTGGGATTCGGGATATTCATGTTCTTGCGTTCCATAATAACCTAAAATCTCGCCATATTATTTGATTTTTTGAAAGCTTGATGTTTCTACAATAATCACTTGCCGGGCGAATGCAAGGGGCGCTGAAGAATGATGAAGAAATTCAAAAGGATTAGCGACCATCTCTCAGTGTTTGGTTAAGATGAAATGGGTTGGACAAACACAACCACGTTTATTATATTAAATAAGGGTTTGATTAAAAACATAGAACACAACTAACCAGACAAGGAGGGAAACCATGAGTGAAAGCGTTTACAAATTCATCGAACTGGTCGGCACAAGCAAAACCTCATGGGAAGAGGCAGTCAAGAATGCCGTTGAAACCGCTTCCAAATCGCTGCGCGACACGCGGGTGGCTGAAGTCAAGGACCTGGACGTAAAAATCGAGGACGGGAAAGTGTCGCTGTTTCGGGCAGTTGTCAAGCTATCCTTCAAGTACAAGTCAGAGTAAAATCTTCTTAGGGAAAATCCCGTAAGACGGAAACCATGAAAAGGCAGCCCTGCTGGCCGCCTTTTCATGGTTTGAAGTTCTCCTGGTACCGGAGGCCGGAACCGGTCACTGAATAACCCTTCGAATGCCCGGATGATTCTGCACAGATGCGGCATTTTGCAGCATCCGTATACAGGAACGGATGCTTGCTGCGCGGTGCCACATGGCACTGCAGAATTCCCCGCACACCTTTTATGCCCCGGCAACCCCGGGGATTGCCTGATCCCTGGCACAATTCTGGTGGATCATGCATCACATGCGCCGCGCTGCCCAAAATTGCCAGGCCCCATGCCCGCCTTTGATTCATATTGATTATCTTATTTTTTCAGTATATTAGAATAAACGCAAATAAATGCGGAAATTTGGCGAACTGGCATTCTTTTTGCCTTCTTATGTGTCGGAAATCAACTTTAATTCCAAACACAAAGGAGGTCCCCATGAAGAGAAAAACCCAGGGCCGCCATTCCGCAGGGAGCCCGGCGGTATTTGACATGCGCAGCAATACCTGCGTATGGAGCAAGGCCGGGGTAATCAAGCCGACCCGGTGTATCAATGCATTTGACTGCCTGAGCTGCCCGCTGCACAAGCGTCTGAAAAAAGACGTGGCCAGCGGCCGGTTAAAGAATGGTCGCGCTCCAATGGACTGGCGGGCTTTTCCGGATCGGTTCCGCACGGAAGCCGAACAGATGAAATGCCGCCATATGCTTTCCGGAAGAGTTTCTTATAAGTACTGCATCAACAATTACCAGTGCGATACCTGCCCCTACAATGAAATGATAGAAAATGAGTCGCTGGCGGATTTCCAGGATCACTCGGTGCAGAAAATCGTCAGCGGGTTTGCCCTGGCTGAGAGTTATTACTACCATCCCGGCCACACGTGGGCGCGGGTGGAATACGGTGGATTTGTCCGCACGGGGCTTGATGATTTTTCCGCCCGCCTGTTCGGCCCGTTTGACCGGATAGTGCTGCCCGGGATGGGAACGGCGATCCGCCAGGGTGAGGCCTGCTGCGAGCTGATCCGCGGCAGCCTGCAGGCCGAATGCCTGTGCCCGACAGAAGGCGTGGTGGTAGCTGTAAATCCCAAGGCCTCGGGAAAAGACTCGTTTCCGGAATGGGAGCCGTTTGACGACGGGTGGCTGATGGTAATTGAGCCGGTTCATCTGAGCAGCCGCCTGCACAGGCTGTATTTTGGCGAGGAAAGCCGCACTTGGCTGGAACAGGAAGCAGAGGCGCTAACGGCAATTATCGCCGAGGAAAGCGGACATGCGCTGGCAGCCACCGGCGGCCGGGCCATGCCCGACATCTACGGCCACCTCCCGGAACTGGACTGGCATGAACTGAAACACAAGTTCCTGCGCACCTGATCCGTATACAGGCCGGTTTGCCGCGCAAAGTTAGGCTTTATATCCGAACCCGCCGTCTGCGATCCAGATCGCAGTCCGGGCAGAATGACATGGACAGCGCGTCGAGAAATTCGAGCTCCAGGGAAAAGCACATGATGCAACCCTGCTGCCGGCAATGGGTCATGCCGATCACGTGGGCGGTTTCGTGGATGGCAACCTTGGCCAGCCGCTGGAGAAAAAGCCCGGAAGGTGCGGTTTTTCCGTCCGGACCGCGCTTGAGCCGATGCAGGGAAATCACGGCGGCTTTTCCGTTAACCTGGGCCTCTCCATAGACAAAGCTCAAAAAAGGCAGGCAGAGATCTGCGCTTGTGATTCCCAGGCGTAGGGTATTGTTTTCTGCCTGGCGGCTTAACTCCTTTAAAACCGGGATGGCATTGTATTGCCCCCGTCCCGGCAAAACCGCGTAATCCGGATCCGACCACGGCGGGACCACCCTGGCCATCAGTCCCAGAATCGCCTGAATATTGGCAGCTGCAACGGAAATAGCCAGTTCTTCCACTTGCCCCAGGGCAACGACCTCCACGTGGCGCCGCTTTGTCAGGGGCTTTTCTTCGCACCCGGATCTGTGCTCCACAGGAACCTGCCACATGGTTTGTTTTGCTTTATCGGGGTTTGACAATCCCGTGTTTTTTCATATGCCGGGCCAGGGTGCCGCGATCGATTTCCAGCACCTCGGCGGCCCGGGAGATATTCCATCCGCAGTCTTCCAGTGTTTGGCGAATATGCTTTGCCTCAACCTCCCTTAAGGGCGCCCCCGGCGACGGCGTTGCCGGCTCGGATCCGAGAAAGGACAGGTCCTCGGCATCGATTTTCGATCCCTGGCCCACCATGACCGCCCGTTCAATGACGTTAATGAGTTCACGTACATTTCCGCTCCAGTTGTGACGATTTAACAAGCGATAGGCAGGCGGGGTGAAATCCTCGATCGGCTTGTTGATCTCATGGGAAAACCGCTCCAGAAAACGGCGGGCCAGCAGGATGATATCATCCCCGCGCTTCCGCAAAGGCGGGATGTGCATGGGCATCACGCTGATGCGATAGAAAAAGTCGCTTCGCATTTGACCGCTTTTCAGCAGGGCCTGCACATCCTGGTGGGTGGCGCAGATGAGGCGGAAATCGCTTTTTACCTGGCGGCTTCCGCCCACCCGGAAAAAGGATTTTTCGTCCAGCGCCCGCAACAAGCTTACCTGCATCTGGGCAGATATTTCTCCCACCTCGTCGAGAAAAAGGGTGCCCTGATCCGCCATTTCCAGGCGGCCAACCCGGGCCTTCACGGCATCGGTGAATGCGCCCCGTTCATGTCCGAACAACTCGCTTTCAAGCAGTTGTTCCGGAACCGCTCCGCAATTGATGGCGACAAAGGGACCCGAGGCGCGGCTGCTGTGCGAATGAATCGCACGAGCGACCAGTTCCTTGCCGGTGCCGGTTTCCCCTGTAATCAGCACTGGCACGTCTGCCCGGGCCACCTCCTCGATCTGCTGAAACAGGGACTGCATCACCTCAGAGCATCCGATCAGGTCTCCGAATTCCTTGTTTTCATACGCTGCGAGCCGATCCCGGGCCAGACGGTATTCATCTGCCATTTCCTTTTCTTTTGCCAGCTTTTCGACCAACTGGATCAGGTCCTTAGGGTTAAAAGGCTTGCGCAGGTAGTCACTGGCGCCTTCCTTCATGGCGGTAACCGCCGAATCGATGGATCCGTACGCCGTGATCATGACGATTATCGTGTCCGGATGGTGCTGCCGGATCTCCCGTAGAAGCTCGTGCCCGTCCATGCCCGGCATTTTAATGTCCAGCAGTACAAGATCAAAGGGCTCCCGGGACAGAAAGGCCAAGGCATCGGGGCCGTTTTTGGCCAGAGAGACCGTATAGCCGGTTTTTTCCAGCCACGCAGCCATGGATTCCCGCACGGCCTCTTCATCATCGACAACCAGGATTCTCAGGTCATTCATTGCCCTTTCCCCCGGCGTGTTCATTGGGTGCTGCAGGAAGGGTGATTTCAAAAGTTGTGCCCTTTCCTTCCGCGCTGTCCACTGAAATTTCCCCCTTATGTTCACGGATGATGCCGTAGACCATGGAAAGGCCCATGCCAACACCCGAGCTTTCGCTCTTGGTGGTAAAAAAGGGCTCATAGATGTGGGGCAGATCCCGGGAAGAAATACCTACGCCCTGGTCCTTGATTTGGCACCAGATTCGTTCGCCCGCCGAATCAAGCCCTGCGCTGATGGTCAGTTGCCCGCCGTCGGGCATGGCCTCAATGGCGTTGAAAACCAGATTGAGCAGGCACTGCTCGATCTGGTTGTAATCTGCGCGCAGATAAAGGGCGGATTCCTGGCAATTCCAGTCCAGGCGGATTTTGGACAATTCCATGGTGTGTCCGAGTAGATTGATGACCCGTTCCATGATTTCGCACAAATCGATAATTTTCGGCTCCATGGGCTGCTGCCGCGCGAAAGAGAGGAGGTTGTTTACGATCTTTCCACAGCGTTCGGCCTCGCGACGGCTCAGGTCCAGGTATTTGACCAGTTTTTCAAGTTGCGCCGGATCCGGCGGGCCTTCCTGAAGCGTTTCAGAGACCAGCATTGTGAAATTGATGATGGAGCTAATGGGATTATTGATTTCATGGGTCACTGAGGCCACCATTTTTCCCAGGGCCACCAGTTTATCTTCCTGCACCAGTTGGGCGAGATTTTCCTTGAGCGCCCGGGTCCGCTGCTCAAACTTTTCATTGAGATCGTCGGTGATGTCCCGGATGATTTCCACCACTTCCACAACTTCCCCGGCACGGTTAAACAGCGGATATGTTGAAATATCGCAATACCTGGAATGTTCGTCTGCGCTGCGATGTTCGTGCATGGCATGGGCTGCCTGGCCTGTTTCCAGGGTTTCCTGCATGGGGCAGGGCGCATCCGGGCCGACGCAGGGCTTGAGCCGCTGATGGGAGATCTGGAAACAGTAGCGGCCCAGCGCTTCTTCCCGGGTCAATCCGGCGGTCCGAAGGCCCGCTTCATTGATCCAGACAATCCGGAAATCCCGGTCCAGGACAATCACGTCGACAATCGTTGCCTGGGCGATTGCCCGTGCAAATGCCTGGGCCCGGGAAATTTCATCAGCCTGCTGGTCGATCTGCCGCTCAGCGCCGAGCACCTTTTCGACAATTTCCTGGAACAGTCGGGAGCCAGCGTGGGGAAACACGCTGATCCCGGAAGGCGCAAAATCCACAAGTTGCTGGCTGACCTCCGGGCTTCCGGTAAGATTGATGATCAGGTCCAGATTCGGAATTTGAAAGAGGCGGTGGAAGTCGGATGTCGTGAAAATGCCGGATTTTTCCGCATGCCGGTAGCCCACCGCACCCGGATTCGTATCGGCAACTCCCACGATTTCGGCCTTCAGGTCCCTTAACGCATCGGACTGGAGCATCTGTAGAAGTGAAAGACAGCGTCGGCCGCCGCCAACAATAGCTACCGACAGGGGGGTCTGGTTCGGGTCGGATGTGGAGTGGGTGGACGGAATCATTTCTCCCTCCAGGCGAGGATAAACTTAGTTAACTGAAATTAAAACAAAATTTGACTTGCCTGTCAATCTTTTTGATAAACGTCAAAACCAAAAAAAAGCGCGGGGTTTTGATTATGGAAAAGCTGAAAATTGGCCGGCAATTGCCCCGAAAATTTACAAAAAGAGGAATTCCTGTTATATTATAATCTAAATTGAGCGTTTCAGATTTTTAAAAGCAATTTATTTTAAAGGATAACACCCATTTCTATTTTAAAGATCTGAAACCCTCCGGGATTTCCAAGTTTACCGCATCTACTGCGTCAGATGCAGCCTCGCATAGCTTACTATAGCGAGTCTGCATCTTCCTTGTATATCCGGCAAACTTGAAAAACGCTCAATTTAGGTATAAATATAAATATGAAAAGAAATGTCCACAGTTTCTGCATTTCAGTCAACGAATCCGGCATCAGGCCCGGGAATTTGATCTGCCTTTAAAAATAGCCGTATTGGGATCCGGTCCCGGCGGCTTGTTTGCAGCCGTGCGGGCCGCCCAGTTAAACGTTGAGGTGGCGATGGTGGAAGCCGACGCCCTTGGCGGCACCTGTCTGAACCGGGGATGTATTTCCTCCAAGGTGATGCGGGCGGAAGGCGCATTGATGACCGATTGCCGGCGTTTCAGTAAATTCGGGGTGCGCCTGCCAGGTTCTCCTGAAATTGACATGCCCCGGCTCAACGCCCGCAGACAATAGGTTGTCTCCGCCCAGGCCAAGGGAGGTCGACCGGATCCTTGATAAGCTGGGGGTCCGGGTGGTAAACGGCCGTGGCTTTATTAAAGGACCGCGGAAGCTTACAGTGACACAGGCCGACGGCAGCACGCAAACCGTTCAATGGGACCGCCTGATTATTGTCGAGGGAGCCGGTCCCCGGCCGCTGCCCGGCATCCCGTTTGACGGCGAGCGGGTCATTTCCAGCGCGGATGCCCTCTGCCTTGAAACCGTGCCGGAATCACTTGTGATTGCCGGCGGCGGTGTCATCGGCTGCGAGTTTGCCACGATTTTTTCCGCGCTGGGCAGCCGGGTAACCCTCGTGGAAGTCATGGACAGACTGCTTCCGCTTTCGCTTATTGACGAAACCTGCTCCAAAACGCTTTTGCGCGAGTTTCAAAAGCAGCAAATCAAATGCTTCCCGGAACGGGCGGTGGAATCCATCCAAAAAACCGAGCCGGGCGCGAATGGAACCATCGGTGACTCGCCGTTTCAGCAGCAGTCGGAGCCGCAGCCCAAAACCGAGGCGTCCGCTGAAAGGCTGCTGGTCTGCATCGGACGAACGCCCGTACTTTCTGACATGGGCCTGGAGAATCTCGGCGTGATGGTAAAAGCCTGCTGCTATATACTCAGCATGGGCGTGGAAAATTTGCAGAAAGTCAGTGAACTGGCGATATTAAACGCCAACTACCTCAAGGAAAATTTAAAGCAGACGCTTCATTTGCCCTATGACCGGCTGTGCATGCAGGAGTGCGTGTTCACGAACAAAAACCCGGCCGACTGCCATGTAAAGACCCTGGATATCGCCAAGCGTCTGATCGATTACGGTTTTCACCCGCCGACGATCTATTTTCCGCTTGTGTTGCACGGCGCCCTCATGACCGAGCCCACGGAAACCGAAAACAAGGAAACACTGGATGGTTATATCGCTGCCGTGCAAGCCATTGACAGGGAAGCCCGCACAGAGCCTGAACTTCTGCGCCAGGCCCCGACCGCGAGCAGGCTCAGGCGGCTGGGCCGGACCACGGCCGCCAGAAACCCGTGCCTGAGTGGGTGAAGAATTATGAATAATACAGGCACCAAACATCAAGGCCCTTCCTGCGTAAAGCCTGTATGGGCCTGCCTGGAGCTGCCGGTAACAGACTACATGCAGGCCCTGCGGCTTCAGCAGAAGCTGGTTTCCGCCCGGGCAAACCGGGAGTTAAACCGGGATATCGTGCTTATTCTCCAGCATCTGCCGGTATTTACCCTTGGCAACCGGGGCGGGGCAGAGCACCTGCGCGTTTCGGAAGATTTTTTAAATGCCCGCGGCATTTCCCTGGTTAAAACCAACCGGGGAGGAAGCATTACGTATCACGGGCCGGGACAGCTCGTGGCCTATCCTATCGTGGACCTGGCCTTAAACGACTGGCATGTCGCGGACTTTGTCCATGCCCTGGAAACCGTGATGATTGCAATTGCCTGCCACTGGGGACTGCCGGCCCGCAGGGACGCCCTTGGCCGCGGGGTCTGGGTCCAAGGCAAAAAAATCGGCAGCGTAGGCCTGCGGGTACGACGGAAGGTCAGTTTTCACGGACTGGCTTTAAACGTGGACCCGGATCTTGAGCCCTTTGACTGGGTTTCCCCCTGCGGCCTGTCCGGGGTACAGATGACCTCCGTTGCAAGACAAATCTGCGGCCCCGTATCCATGCCCGAGGTCATCCGGACGGCCAAAGCGCATTTTTCAAGCGTGTTCGGCGTCCGTCTGGAGCCGATTTCGGCCTCTTACTTAAAAAAATACTTCAAGGAGACGGGCCATGCAGAAGTTTCCGCCTGAAAAGCGGGGATCGACAGACTGCAGCCGGGATTTGCGCAAACCGGCCTGGCTCCGAAGACGCCTGCCGATTGGCGGTCAATGCGCGCAAACCCGGCGGTTTTTGCGACAAAAAGGGATCTGCACGGTATGCGAAGAAGCCGCATGCCCCAATCGTTGGGAATGCTTTTCCCGCCGGACCGCCACATTCATGATCATGGGACAGCGGTGCACGCGAAACTGCCGGTTTTGTGCCGTACCCCACGGCCCAATCGGAGCGCCGGACCGCGAGGAGCCCGTCCGGGTAGCCGCCGCCGCCCGGGAACTGGATCTTCAGCACGTGGTGGTCACCTCGGTTACCCGGGACGATCTGCCGGATCAGGGGGCAGGGTGTTTCGTGCAAACCATCCGGGAAATCCGAAGGCAGCTCCCGCAAGCATCAATTGAAGTGCTGGTGCCGGATTTCGGGGGCAGCAGCAACTGCCTGCAGCAGGTGATGGAATCCGGCCCGGACGTGTTGAATCACAATATCGAGACTGTTGCCGGGCTTTATCACCGGGTTCGGCCGGAGGCCGACTACCGCCGCAGCCTGAATGTCCTTGCCGAGGCCGCCGCAGCCCGGCCGGATATGCCGGTCAAGTCCGGGATCATGATGGGCCTGGGAGAAGACTGGGCGGCTGTCGAACAGGCACTTTCCGATTTGCTTGCGTCCGGATGCAGCATGCTTACAATTGGGCAGTATCTGCAGCCAACACCCCGGCATTTGCCGGTTGAAGAATACGTAACACCGGAAATGTTTGAAGGCTGGCGGCAGTACGCCCTTGCGGCAGGATTTGCCGCGGTGGCATCCGGTCCGATGGTGAGAAGCTCCTACCGCGCCCGGGAGATGTTTTCAGGGGATCGGGTCTGATCTTGACGCATTATACAGTCATTTGCTTGCTGTGATGCCTGCAAACAACGAAATCAATTGACAAGAAGGAGATGTCATGAAGGTGCAAATCGATTATGATCTTTGTATGGGTGACGGCAACTGCAACAAGGTATGCCCGGAAGTGTTCGCTTATGATGATGATCAGCTTATCGGCCGGGTCATTGTCGATGAGGTCCCGCCTGAGCTCGAAGACCGGGTCCGCCGGGCTGCCGAAGAATGCGCTCCCGGAGCGATCGTGATCAAGGAGTAACTCGCAGTCACCCCCTGTTCCGGACAGGCGGGTAAACGTATTTCCGACTCACCGTCAATCCCAAGGGGGCCTGATCCGAAATAAGAAAGGCGGCCTTTTACGGGCCGCCTTCTTATGATTTCGCTGGTGCCGAGGGGCGGATTTGAACCACCGACACGGGGATTTTCAGTCACCTGCTCTACCGACTGAGCTACCTCGGCATAAATTTTGTTATGATGTATAAGGAAAGCGGCTGCACTGTCAAGGACTTTTTTGAAGGTCGCCGAAAAGGTACTGGGCCAAAGCGGTGGTTGTCAAGGCCGCGGTTTCGGCCCGCAGGATGCGCGGGCCCAGCGTGGCAAAGCGCAATCCGCGCGCCTTTGCCTGCCCGGCCTCAGCCTCCGTGAAGCCGCCCTCCGGGCCGAGCACCAGCAGCACGGATGCGGGCCGAATTTCAGGGGGCTGATCCATGGGCGCTGTGGCGCGTTCCCAGAAAAACACAGGCAGATCCACGGTTCCCGCCAGTCCGAGCACGTTTTTGAAGCCCGTCATGGAGTCGATTTTCGGGACCATGCTGCGGCCGCACTGCTTGACCGCTTCCACGGCAATGGCCTGCCATCGCTGAATCCGTTTTTCCATGCGTTTTGCATCCGGCCGGGCTACCGTTCTTTCGGTGATCATCGGGATCCATCTGGTTGCGCCCAGTTCCGTGATCTGCCGGACCAGGTCATCCATCTTCCGGTCCTTTAAAAACCCCTGGGCCACGATAAGCTCAAGTGCGGATTCGTTCCGTGCTTCAACCCGATTCAAAAGGGCGACGCGCACGGCATTTTCCTCGAATGCCGCAATCCGCGCATCAAACATGCGGCCGGATCCATCGAGCAGCCGGATGGTGTCACCGGGCGACAAGCGGAGCACGTCGCGGATATGCCGGATATCTTTTCCGGTGATTCGGGGCTCGGCCTTGTCGAGTTGTTCCGGATGAATATAGAATCGGCGCATTGCCTCCACCTGCAAATCAGTTCAGGGACTGGTTCCTGCATCATATACTAACCGGGCGGCTGCTTGCAAAGCGTTTTACCGGCGGCACGCCAATTCCCACATCCGGAAAAAGTTACAGGGCGGCAAATTCCTTGACAATAGACGGGGATTCGGATATTTTTTTAGTATTTAGTTATTGTCATATCAGCCTTATAAACAGGGGATCCCTTATGGCAGAAAACAATAAAAAGAATCAGAAGGCAAGTGTCATCGAGTTGTCCAACATTGCGGTTGGGACCTCGGTTGAAGATGAGGAGATCATCGAATTGACCGAAGAGGTTGTCGATGAGGCCAGAAACGGGATTTCCGGCGCCACCCGGAACGGTCGGGAGGAGTCCAGCGAGCTTGAGCTCGACAGGGAAATGCCTTCCCCGGACGCCCCCCCCCGACAGACCGAAGACGCCGGTCGAACCGAGACATCCGGGGACCTGGAAGCGCCTGAAGCAGGTCTTTCATCTGAAGTCGAGGATATCACCCGTGAACTCGACGATTACTTTCCTCCGGATGAAGCCCCGGGTGCAGGTGGCATGGCTCGTACCGGCGCACCGGCGGGCCAGGAATCCCAACCCGGACAGGATCCGAGGGGCTCCTTTATCGAGGAACAACTGGAAGCCGCCTTGGAACGGGTGATTGAAAAAAAATATGCAAATATCATCGAACGACTGATTAATGAGGCGATCGAGCAGCGGCTGCTTGAGGATATTGAAAAAATCAAAGAGTTGATATTAAACCGTAACGCCGGCTCATAAACCGGCGCCTTGATCTGCAGGCCGATTTTCTGGCAATGAGACAAAAATTGTAAATTTTTTGAAAGATGGGGGTTTTTACAATCCCCATCTTTTTGATTTTAAACGCGGAACAAGAATTCTGGAGCGAAAATAAATGGGGGGCGAAACGCTGAACAAGGGGTACCAACCCCGGGACGTGGAAGCGCGCTGGTATGCATACTGGGAAGCGCAGGGATTGTTTGAGGCCGGGGAAAGCAAAACCGAAACACCGTTTTCAATCGTTATCCCGCCGCCCAATGTGACCGGCGTACTGCATATGGGACATGCGTTAAACATCACCCTGCAGGATATCCTCTGCCGGTACCGGCGGCTGCGGGGCGATAACGTGCTCTGGGTGCCGGGGACCGATCATGCCGGCATTGCCACCCAGAACGTTGTGGAGCGCCAGCTCTCGGAACAGGGCCTCGACCGGCATCAAATGGGCAGGCAACGGTTTGTTGATGCGGTATGGGACTGGCGCGAAAAATACGGCAGTGCCATTATCCGGCAGCTCAAGTCACTGGGGGCCTCCTGCGACTGGAGCAGGGAGCGCTTTACCATGGATGACGGCCTTTCCCGGGCCGTGCGCAAGGTCTTTGTGGAACTTTACGAACAAAACCTGATTTACCAGGGAAGCTATATTATCAACTGGTGTCCCAGGTGCCAGACCGCACTTGCCGACATCGAGGTGGAACACGAGGAGCACCACGGTCACCTGTATCATATCCGTTATCCTTACCCGGGCGGCAAGGAAGGCCCGATCGTGGCGACCACCCGCCCGGAAACCATGCTGGGGGATACGGCACTGGCGGTCCATCCGGATGATGACCGCTACAAATCCGTTACTGCTGACCGTGTGATCCTGCCGTTGACCGGCCGGGAGATACCGATTATCCGGGACGAATACGTTGACATGTCTTTCGGCACCGGGGCCCTGAAAATCACGCCGGCCCACGATTCCAACGACTTTGAGGTGGGCCAGAGAAAGGGATTGGACAGTCTGAAGGTGATCGCGGACAACGGGCACATGACTGCGGAGGCGGGCGATTTTGCCGGCATGGATCGGTTTGAATGCCGGGAGGCCGTTATTGAAGCCCTTAAGAAAGCAGGGCTGCTGATTAAAATCGAGGATTATCAGCACAGTGTGGGTCACTGCTACCGGTGCAGCACCGTGGTGGAGCCGAACCTGTCACGGCAGTGGTTTGTAAAAACCGGCCCACTGGCCAGAGAGGCCGTTGCGGCGGTGCGGCAGTCCCGCACGCAGATCATCCCGGAAAAATGGGCCAACGATTATTACAACTGGATGGAAAATATCCGGGACTGGTGTATTTCCAGGCAGATCTGGTGGGGCCACCAGATTCCGGCCTGGACCTGCGAAGGCTGCGGAAAACTCATCGTTTCCATGGAAGATCCGGCCGAATGCCCGGACTGCGGCAGCGACGAACTGGTGCGGGATCCCGACGTGCTGGATACCTGGTTCAGCTCGGCGCTCTGGCCGTTTTCCACAATGGGCTGGCCGGAGAAAACCGATCTGCTGGATATATTCTATCCCACCTCCGTGCTGGTGACCGGGTTTGACATCCTGTTTTTCTGGGTGGCCCGGATGATGATGATGGGCATTCACTTCATGGAAGCGGTCCCGTTTTACGACGTCTACGTGCATGCCCTGGTCCGGGACGAAGACGGCAAGAAGATGAGCAAGTCCTATGGCAACGTGATTGACCCCATGGACGTGATCGAAAATTACGGCACCGATTCCCTGCGTTTCACCCTGGCCGCGTTTGCCGCCCAGGGCAGGGATATCAAACTCTCGGAAAAGCGGATTGAGGGCTACCGGCATTTTATTAACAAGCTGTGGAATGCCGCGCGCTTTTCCTTCATGCACATCACAGCGGCCCATCCCGAATTTGACCCGGAAAAGCTTTCTTTGCCGGACCGGTGGATTTTATCCCGGCTGAAGCGAACCACTGACGGGGTCAGGCAGGCCCTGGACGGCTACCATTTCAATGACGGGGCCAATACCCTGTACCGGTTTGTATGGCACGAATTCTGCGACTGGTACCTGGAGGCGGTCAAGCCGGCACTTTACGGCAATCTTGATGACAATGCGCAGCAGGCCTCCAGGGCTGCGCTATGGCGGGTGCTCCATGATACCCTGATCCTGCTGCACCCGTTTATCCCGTTTGTCACAGAGGAGATCTGGCATAAACTGCCCGGTACCCGGGATTCGATCATGACGGCATGCTTTGCCGGAGAAGATCCCCGATACCCGGAGGTTTCAGTGGACCCGGCAGCAGAAGCGGATATGGAACTGATCATGGGCGTTGTCACTTCCGTGCGGAACATCCGCGGGGAGATGAATATCGCCCCCTCGACTGCACTGTCCGTGCTGGTTCAGGCCGAAGAACCCAAAACCCGGGAAACCGTGGAAAGGCACCGAAACATGATCTCCACGCTGGCCCGGCTGCAGGACCTGACTGTTGGGACAGCCGGGGAAAAGCCCGGCGGTTGCGCCACTGCCATTGTCGCCGATGCCGCGGTATCTGTCTATCTCGAGGGCGTAATCGATTTTTCAAAGGAAATTGAGCGTCTTGACAAGGAAATCGCCAAGCTGGACAAGGATATGGCCGGGTTGGGCAAAAAACTGGATAACCCGGGATTTTTGTCCAAGGCCCCGGCTTCGGTGGTCGAGCAGGTCCGGCGCCAGTACGAAGAAGAGGCGGAAAAGCTTGAAAAGCTCCGGAGCAATAGAGAAAAAATCAAAGCCATCGAATCGCACCAGTCATGATGCATCCTTTTGAAATTCCGCTCTGCCGGGCCGTGGACCAGTTAATCGAATTGGCCATTGCAGAAGACATCGGGCACGGCGACATTACCACCGAACCGCTCGGCCTTGGCCTTGCTGCCGGTCAGGCCCGGATCGTGGCCAACGAGCCGCTGGTGATCGCCGGGCTTGATGCGGTCCGGCGGGTATATGAAAAGCTCGGTTGCAACATATCGTTTCAAGCCCGGGTCGAGGAGGGCGCGTGGGTGGCCCCGCAAGGCGTGGTTGCTGAGCTGAAAAGCGATATGCAGAGCCTGCTTCTTGGCGAGCGCATTGCTCTGAATTTTCTCCAGCGCATCTCCGGCATTGCTACCCACGTACGGACCTATGTGGACACACTGCCGGAATCCGCCATCCGGTTGACAGATACCCGGAAGACGGTTCCCGGATGGCGGGCGCTGGAAAAATACGCCGTTCGGGTGGGTGGTGCATGCAACCACCGGATGGGCTTGTATGACGGCGTACTGATAAAGGACAACCATATTGCCGCCTGCGGCGGGATTGCTTCGGCCGTGCAACGCGTGCGCAGCCGGGTATCTCACCTGATCCGCATTGAAGTGGAAACCGAAAACCTCCAGCAGGTCGAGGCCGCCCTGGCAGAAGGCGCGGATGTGATTATGCTCGATAACATGACGCCCGAGATGATTGCCGAGGCGGTTGAAATCATCGGAGGCAAGGCCGCTGTGGAGGTTTCCGGCCGGGTGGACCGGGAACAGCTCGAGCGCTTGAGCAGCCTGGGCGTGGATGTCATCTCATCGGGCGCCTTGACGCATGCCGCACGATTTGTGGATTTGAGCATGTGCATGGCGTCCCTGAAACAGGGGGCGCCTGGCACGGGACCCTAAAATTGCTGTAGGCCACGGCCATGATCCCGATCCGAGACACGGTTCCGGCAAAACACTATCCCCTTGTCACCCACGCCCTGATTGCCGTGAACGTACTCGTTTTCCTGGCGCAGATTTCCTACGGCCCCCAGGATCTCCAGCGATTCATATTCACCTACGGTCTTGTGCCCGCCCGGTATACGGTCGGGGATGTGGCGGCCTATTTTTCGCTGCCCCAGCAGGTGTTTTCCCTGTTTTCCTTCATGTTTGTTCACGGCGGGTTTTTCCACCTGCTGTTTAACATGTGGATGCTCTATATCTTTGGCGACAATGTGGAGGACCACCTGGGGCCGTTTTATTTTCTGCTCTTCTATATTGCCGGGGGGCTGACCTCCGGTTTGGCCCACTTTTTTTTGAACATGGCCTCCACCACGCCGGTGATCGGGGCCAGCGGGGCCATTGCCGCGGTCATGGGCGCCTATTTTATTCTCTACCCGCAGTCACGGATCCTGACCCTGATCCCGATTCTGTTTATCCCGTTGTTTGTGGAAATTCCGGCGTTTTTCTTCCTGGGGCTCTGGTTTTTCATGCAGCTGTTAAACGCCGCCGGTTCGCAGGCACAGCAGACCGGCATTGCTTGGTGGGCACATATCGGCGGTTTTGCATTCGGCGTGGCGGCTTTGAAATTATTACCCCTGCTGCCTGCCGCACAAACCCGGGACGGCTACCACCGCGGGGCCATCCGGCGTAAAAAAAGCGACCGGCTGCAGGTCATCAGGCCTTCCGCCTCCGGGGATTCGCCTGACCTGTACGAAACCGTCCGGGTAACTCCCTATGAAGCGGCCGCCGGTGCAGTAAAGCTTGTCAACATCTCCCGCGGGCTCCAGAAACGGATGTATCGACTCCGGATACCCGCAGGAATACGCGACGGCAGGGTGCTGCGACTCAAGGGGCAGGGCAGGGATGACGGAAAAGGAAACCGGGGCGACCTGTATTTAAAAGTGCGCATTGAACAACCCTGGTAAGGGATTTTATCCGGGTGCCCGCTTCTTATTGGTGCAATCCATGTTTTCTCCCCCTTGTCTGCTTGACAGGGGTCCCGCGAATTGTTAGCTATTATGGATTTTCTTTTACTCCGCATGCCCGGTAACGTCGTTTTCCTTTATACAACAAACTTTTGAGATAAGATCTTTTTTATGGAACACATTCGCAATTTCAGCATCATTGCACATATTGATCACGGTAAATCCACGCTTTCCGACCGCCTGATCCAGACCACGGACATCGTGTCCGAAAGGGATTTCAAGGACCAGATGCTCGATACCATGGACCTTGAGCGCGAGCGGGGCATCACCATCAAAAGCCAGACCATCTGCCTGCCGTATACCGCCAAGGACGGAAATCTTTATTACCTGAACCTGATTGACACCCCCGGCCACGTGGATTTCTCCTACGAGGTATCCAGGGCGCTTGCCTCGTGCGAAGGCGCATTGCTGCTGGTGGATGCAAGCCAGGGCGTGGAGGCCCAGACCATTGCCAACCTGTACCTGGCACTGGAAAACGAACTGGAAATCATCCCGGTGATCAACAAAATCGATCTGCCATCTGCGGATATCGACAAGGTCAAAACCCAGATCGACGATGAACTCGGCCTGGATCCGGACAGCGCCATTCTGGTTTCAGCCAAGCAGTGGCTCGGCATTGAAGAAATCCTGGAGGCAATTGTCAACCGGCTGCCGCCGCCCAAGGGGGATCCTGACAATCCGGCCAGGGCACTGATCTTTGATTCGCATTATGATCCGTTCCGCGGCACGATCGTTCATTTCAGGATGCTTGACGGCACCATCCGGGCCGGCGACAGAATCATGTTCTGGTCCAACAGGGCCGAATACACGGTCGAGGAAGTCGGCATTTTCCAGATCAAGCGCGTGCCCCAGGACAGAATTACCGCCGGCCGGGTCGGATACGTGGTCGCCGGGATCAAAACCGTCAGCGACACCAAGTCCGGAGATACCATTACAGTCAAGAGCCGGCCCTGTGACGCGCCCACGCCGGGGTTCAAGGAACCCAAGCCCGTGGTTTTCTCTTCGATCTACCCCGTGGACACAGACGAGTACCCGGACCTGGCCGCAGCCATGGACAAGCTCAAGCTAAATGACGCCTCCCTGGTCTATGAAAAGGACTCCTCTGCCGCGCTGGGTTTCGGATTCAGGTGCGGCTTTCTCGGCCTGCTTCACCTGGAAATTGTCCAGGCGCGCCTGGAGCGGGAATACGGTCTCTCCTTAATTGTTACCGCCCCGTCGGTCCAGTATGAAATCGGACTGCACGACGGCACCAGCATGATCATCGAAAACCCGGCACACTACCCGGATCCGACGGATATTGCCTATATCCGGGAACCCTACATTCGGGCTGCAATTATCACGCCCAACACGCACATGGGACAGGTCATGCAGCTGTGCATGGAACGCCGGGGAATTAATCGGGATTACCAGCATTTTGGCAGCGGGCGCATGGAGATGGTATTCGAGATGCCGCTTGCCGAAGTGGTGTATGATTTCTACGACCGCTTAAAGACCGTGACCCAGGGGTACGGCTCGTTTGATTATGATATGCTCGATTACCGGGAATCTGACATCGTGCGCATTGACATCCTGATCAACGGTGAACGGGTGGATGCGCTTTCCCAGCTCGTGCACCGGGACAAGGCGACAACCCGGGCACGCCAGACCTGCGAACGGCTCAAGGAGGAAATCCCGCGGCACATGTTTAAAATCGCCATCCAGGGCGCCATCGGCGCCAAGGTGATCGCCCGGGAAACCATCAACGCCTACCGCAAGGACGTTACTGCCAAGTGTTACGGCGGCGATGTTACACGGAAACGAAAGTTGCTGGAAAAACAGAAAAAAGGCAAAAAGCGGATGAAGATGGCAGGCGAGGTGATGATTCCCCAGAGCGCCTTTATGTCGGTTTTAAAAGGCAAGGAGTAGGGCATAACCCCGGAGCACCCGGAAATCAGGAGAAGAGAAACCATTGCTCCGGGTGCTTCGGGTGTATTTTTTTCAGACAGCAAATTCAAAGCGGTTAAAAAAGTACCCGATCTCGAATTCCGCGGTCTGGCGGGAATCCGAACCGTGTACGATATTTTTTTCAATGTCTGTTGCAAAATCACGTCTGATGGTTCCCTCTGCGGCTTCCTCGTAATTGGTGGCGCCCATCAGGGTGCGGTTTTTTTCGATAACATTGTCGCCCTCCAGGACCATGACCACGATCGGCCCGGAAGACATGAAGTCGGTAAGGCTGTCAAAAAAGGGCTTGTCCCGGTGCACGGCGTAAAACCCCTGGGCCTGCGCCTTGTTCATTTTCAGCATTTTCATGGCGGCAATCCGGATGCCGTCCTGCTCGAGACGCTTTATGACCTCGCCGATAAGGCACCGGCTGACGCCGTCGGGCTTGATGATGGATAAGGTTTGTTCCATGGCATGTTCCTTTCTCTCTTTTGAATATATAAAAAATATAAATGGGAAGCAGGGTCTCTGATATCTGAAGACGGAGCTCGGGTCAAGTAACAGATCACTTTGTTTGCGTCAAGAATTGCCGGCGTTTGAAAAACAGACCGGTTTGACATTCAGGGCAAAAAGGGGCACACTGACAAAGGTTCGCAGTGCGGGGAACACATCTTTCAGGGGAGGACCTTATGCGCAATAACGTTTTTGACCGCATGGAAATACAAATCGGGGATATTACGAAGCTGGCCGTGGATGCCATTGTCAATGCGGCAAATCAGACTCTGAAGGGCGGCGGCGGGGTGGACGGCGCCATACACCGGGCAGCGGGCCCGCAACTGCTCGATGAATGCAGAAAAATCGGGGAATGCCCCACCGGAGAAGCCCGAATTACCCGGGGCTGCAATCTGGATGCGAAATACGTGATCCACACCGTGGGGCCGGTATATAGCGGAAAGCCTCAGGACGCGGAACTGCTGGCCGCCTGTTACAAAAACAGCTTGAGGCTGGCCGCGGAAAACGGCGTGCGAACCATTGCTTTTCCGGCAATCAGTTGCGGCGTGTACGGATACCCCGTCAACGAGGCGGCCAAGGTCGCAGTGGAGGCCACCATCGAATTCCTGAAAAACAATTCCTCCATTGAAAAGGTCATTTTTTTGCTGTTTTCCGAGCAGGACGCTGCGGTTTACAGGAAAACTATCGAATCCATGCAGGAATCAGCCGAGTGAACCCAAAATCCGTCAAAAAGAGTCGAATTTTTATTGACAACAGCCCAATTTGTGGCTAGTTTCAATAACCCCTTTTTTATGCAACGGGGCATAAGTTTGAATACGCTTGCAAAAGCCATCACAATTAATTTTTTACCATGGAGGTTTTACATGCTGGAAGTTACAGATGCCGCATATGACAAGATTACGGAATTCTTCAAGGACAAAAGCGTCCGGCCCATCCGGGTGCTTTTAAATCCAAGCGGCTGAGGCGGGCCGTCATTGGCAATGGTTCTGGATGAACCAAACGAATCCGACGAAGTCTTTCACATCAATGGTTTTCAATTTATCGCGAACAAGGACTTTCTGGCCGAGGCCCAGCCGATTAAAATCGATTTTACAGGGTTCGGCTTTTCAATAAGTTCAAATATGCAGATGGGGCAGGGATGCTCCAGCTGCGGGACCGGAACCTGTTAGTTCCCGCAGTCACCAGCCGGTAGGTTTGAAGGCAACACCCGGTTTCGTTGGTGTTGCCTTTTTTGTGTCTTGCCGCAAGACGTCCAAACGCAAAAATAAAAATGTGCCTTGGCGGAACTGGAAAATTCACAGACCCCGGCACATTTTTATTTTTGAAAAAACTTGATGGCTTCGTAAAAAGTCCAATATCTGCGTTGCGCCGCATTCCACGGGACTTGCGGCACCTTGATACTGAACTTTTCTCTTGCCATCTCAAACTGGTTTTTTACAAGACGGTCAAACTTGTTCACGAAAAATGCGGATGAAGTGGAAATCAGCTCAGCGCGTCTTTTAAGCCTTTACCCGGTGTAAATTTCGGCACCTTGCGTGCGCTGATGCGAATGGGGGCACCGGTTTGCGGATTGCGACCGGTTCTGGCTTCCCGCTTTACCGGCTTGAAAGTGCCGAATCCCACCAGGGTTACGCTGTCGCCCTTGGACATGGCTTTCGTAATCGTCTGGATTACGCAATCCACTGCAGCCTGGGCCTCTTTTTTGGTGCTTACGACTTTTGCGACTTCATTGACTAAATCTGCTTTGTTCACTGCATGACTCCTTTCATTTGTTTGGGTTAAAAATAAGGTGTTGGTCTGCCTTGATGAACGTGGCAATGCCGGCAATGGGCAATGTTGATTGAGTTGATTGAAGTGTGTGAAAACCGCGCATGGAGATAGCAGTTTCGTCTCGTATGGTAAAGGATTGTCAGAAAATCGAACCGCTCTGTCTGATATACATACTTGTGCCAAATCGGTGTGTCAAGCATGTTTTGATGCCTCAAGCCCGTTTTGCTCCCTGTTGTACAATTTAGTACGGACGAAAACCCATTAAATACCAGTGAATTATCGCTTGTCCAAAGAATAAATAGACAACGGCGCCCATGGATAAAAACGGGCCGAACGGCACGGCAAACTTGAGGTTCTTACCTGCCGAGGCCATGAGGGCAAGGCCCACTGCCGTTCCGGCGGCAGAGGCGGCAAAGATTGTAAAGACGACGCCCTGCCATCCGGTAAAAGCCCCGATCATGGCCAGCAGCTTGATATCTCCGCCGCCCATGCCTTCCTTGCCGGTGATCAGGTAATATCCCATTGCCACTGCAAACAGGCTGCCGCCGCCGGCGAGAATTCCGATCAGGGAATCGGTCCAGGAGATTTCCGGCAATACGAGGGAGGCGGCCAGTCCGGCCACAACGCCGGTCAGGCTGATGCGATCAAAGATAATGCGGTGGTCCAGATCGATAAAGGCCACCACAATGAGCGCGGCAATAAAAAGAAAATAAATCAGCGCCGGAATCGTGGGCCCGTATTTTAGTACAATGCCGCATGCCATGGTGCCGGCGAGCAGCTCGACTGCCGGGTAGCGCACTGAAATGGACTCACCGCAGCCGCGGCACTTCGCCCCCAGCAAAAGGTAGCTGAGCACCGGGATATTGTCGTAAAACCGGATCGGCGTGCCGCACTGCGGACACCGGGACCCCGGGTTTACGATTGACAGGCTCCGGGGTAGCCGGCTGATGCAGACATTTAAGAAACTGCCGATACAAAGACCGGCGCAAAAGGAAAATACACCGATAATCAGGTTTGACATGGCCGGCACCTTGCTTAATAATACAGTTAACAGACAAGTTCCCTTGTAGCATATCCGGTATTGAGAACAAATTGATTTTTACCGACACAAGACTATTGACTCGCTTGCCCGGATTGATTTATTCGTAGCGGGAATCGATTTTTACCAGTGTCAAAAAACAGATATTCCAAGAAAGTCAGGAGCAATAATGGCTGAAAGCGATAAGGAAGACCTGATTCGCCTCATTGACGACAACGAGGAGCGCGAAATCGAAATTCCCGGAAGGCTCCCTCTGCTGCCGGTGCGCGATGTCGTGATTTTTACCGACATGGTGCTTCCGTTATACATTGGACGAGACCCCTCCATGCGAGCGATCGAGGATGCAATGCAAAACAACCGCCTGATTTTCCTCGCCGCCCAAAAGGACCCCATGACCGAGGAACCCAACTCCAAGGAAATCTACCGGGTGGGGACGGTCTGTCGGATCCTGCGGATGCTTAAGCTGCCTGACGGGCACTTCAAGGTCTTGATCCACGGCATTGAAAAGGCGAAGGTTTCCCGGTTTGTCAATAAGAAAACATATTATCATGTCAATATTGATTTAATTCCGGACCGTTCGGTTGAAGAAATTGATCTGGAACATCAGGCCTTGATGCGTAACGTCCGGGAAAACTGTGAAAAAATACTCAATATTAAGGGTGAATACACCGGCGAGATCGGCATGCTTTTAGACGAAATCGAACACCCGGGAAAGCTTGCCGACCTGGTTTCATCCAATCTCAAGCTCAAAACTGAAGAAGCCCAGGGCCTGCTGGAAGAAGAGGACCCGGTGCAGCGCCTGAACCAAGTCAACAATTACTTGACCCGGGAAGTGGAACTTTCCACGGTTCAGGCCAAAATCCAGTCGAACGTGCGTGATGAAATCTCCAAGAACCAGCGGGATTATTTTTTAAGGGAACAGGTGCGTGCCATTCACAAGGAACTCGGCGAGCAGGACGAACGCTCCGCCGAGGTCGAGGACTACCGCTCACGGATCAAGAAGGCCAAGATGCCCAAGGAGCCGGCCAAAGAGGCGGAAAAGCAGCTCAAGCGCCTGGAGCAGATGCACCCGGACTCTTCAGAAGCCACCATTGTGCGCACTTACCTCGACTGGCTGGTCGAATTGCCATGGAGCCGCTCCACAAAGGATGTCATTGACATTCCGCATGCCAAGTCCGTGCTGGACAAAAACCACTACAGCCTGGACCGGGTCAAGGACCGGATTCTGGAATATCTGAGCGTGCGCAAGTTAAACCCCGGTAAAAAGGGCCAGATCTTGTGTTTTGTGGGCCCGCCCGGGGTTGGGAAAACTTCGCTGGGCCAGTCCATTGCCGATGCCATGAACCGGAAATTTTTCAGGCTTTCACTGGGAGGCATCCGGGATGAAGCAGAAATCCGGGGACATCGCCGCACCTATATCGGCGCCATGCCGGGAAGGATTCTACAGGGACTTCGCTATTGCAACAGCAACAACCCGGTGTTCATGATGGACGAAATCGACAAGATCGGCATGGATTTCCGGGGAGATCCCTCATCAGCGCTTCTCGAGGCCCTTGACCCGGAACAGAACACCAATTTCAGCGACCATTTCGTGAATATGCCGTTTGATCTGTCCAGGGTCCTGTTTATTCTCACGGCCAACATGACCGACACGATTCCCCCGGCCCTGCTCGACCGCATGGAGCTCATCCAGCTGCCCGGCTACACAGAGGAGGAAAAAACCGTGATTGCGGAGCGCTACCTCCTGCCCCGGCAACTTTCGGAAAACGGTCTGACAACGGACTATTTCTCCCTGAGCCCGGCGTCGCTGTCCCGGATCATCAACGAATACACCTCAGAGGCCGGGCTTCGGAACCTGGAACGGGAGATCGCCGCCTTATGCCGGAAAGTTGCCAGAAAAATCGCTGAAGGCCAAAGCGGCCCGTTCCGGGTGACCCGAGGCAACCTGCACACCTATCTGGGTCCGCCGCAATATATTCCGGAGCTTGACCAGGACGAAAGCCAGATGGGTCTGGCCACCGGCCTGGCCTGGACACAGGTGGGCGGGGAGGTGCTTTACGTGGAGGTTTCCCTGCTTGAAGGAAAGGGCGAGCTTATCATCACGGGCCAGCTCGGCGAGGTCATGCAGGAATCGGCCCGGGCAGCAGTGAGCTATGCCAGGGCCCACCGCGAGGCACTGGGCGTGAAGAAAAATACGTTTGACAGCCTGGATATCCACATCCACGTGCCGGCCGGCGCCATACCCAAGGACGGCCCGTCAGCCGGCATTGCCATGGCCACGGCCCTGATTTCGGCGCTGACCCGCAGGCCCGTGGACAAGACTGTGGCCATGACCGGCGAGGTCTCTCTGCGGGGAAGAATCCTGCCGGTGGGCGGACTCCGGGAAAAGGCCATCGGCGCGCTGCGATTCGGCATTAACACCATTATCATTCCCCAGAAAAACAAGCCCGAGCTCTCCGAGATTCCGAAAAACGTTCGCCGCAAAATCAAATTCATCCCGGTCAACACCCTTGACGAGGCAATCGAGGTTGCCATCGGCAAGGACCTGGCCAAAACACCGCAGCGTGCGCCGGCAAAGACCCGAACCAAAACCGCCGCCAAATCGCAGACCGGAAAAGAAAAAGCATAGGGATGTCATGAACCTGTTGGCAGTGGATACCGCAGGCCGGACCTGCAGTGCGGCGCTGGTAAGCGACGGCCGGCTCCGGGCGGAACTATTTGTCCATTTTGATCAAACTCATGCCCGGCACCTGATGAAACTGGTCGATTCCCTGATGCAGCTTGCCGGGCTGCAGATCGCGGACATGGATGCATATGGCGTGACCGTGGGGCCCGGCAGCTTTACCGGGCTGCGCATCGGACTTGCCACGGTCAAGGGCTTTGCACTTGCCTGCAGCAAGCCGATTGTGGGCATTACCTCACTATCGGCCCTGGCATACCCGCTGCGCGAAAATCAGGGACTTCTCTGCCCGACTATTGATGCCAGAAAAGGCGAGGTATACGCGCAAATCTACAAGGCCGGACAAAACGAACTGAACCCGGTCCGCCAGGCATGGGTCTGCGCGCCTGAGGCGCTTGCCCAATACATCCGGCAGCTTGACGCGCCCTGCCGTTTTGTGGGCAGCGGCGCACTTTTGTACCGGGACCTGCTGGAAAGCCGCCTTGGAGAATATGCGCTTTTTGCACCGGATGCGGCAAACCACCTCCGGGCCGGCGTGGTCGGGGAAATGGCCTGGCATCGCGCAAGATGCGGGCAAACACAAACCGGGTTTGAGCTCGTGCCGGAGTATATTCGAAACTCCGATGCCGAAAGAAAAAAGGCCGCCCCGGCCGGTGTGAAAGCCGCAAGATGACCTTGTGTTCCTGTTGACAGACAAATGCAAAAATTATATATTAATAAATTTATATACGATTGGAAAAGAGGCAAATGGGTAATTTTTTCCGGGCCGATCCGCAGAGCCGGTCGGCCTTTCCTATTGCAGAGCCGGGGTATCCGCTGATTGCAGCAGCAGGTTTTGCCACGCTGATTTTTGCCCTCGTGGATATTGTCGGCCTGGCCCTGTCCGCACTGGCGGTCACATTCTTCATCTGCTGGTTTTTCCGGGATCCGGACCGAATTACGCCAGATACACAAGGCGCGCTGGTTTCCGCGGCGGATGGCAAAGTTGTCTGCGTACGCGTAACTGACAACAACCCGTATGTAGCGGGCAGGTGCCTGCAGATCGGGATTTTCATGAACCTGTTCAGCGTTCATGTCAACCGCATCCCCTGCAGGGGCCAGGTCAGGGAAATCAGCTACACCCCGGGCCGCTTTTACCCGGCTGACCGGGAAACCGCGTTTTCCCATAACGAGCGCAACGCGGTGATCCTGGAATCCGAAAGCGGATACACGCTCGGCGTGTTGCAGATTGCCGGGCTGGTGGCCAGGCGGATCATCTGTAACACGGGAGAAAATCAGGAGGTAGAAACCGGGCAGCGTTTCGGCATGATTTGTTTCGGCTCCCGGGTGGATTTGTTTTTGCCGGAAGAATCCCGGCCGACGGTTGCCGTGGGTGACAAGGTCCGGGCGGGTGCAAGTATTGTGGGATATCTGCCCGATGCCGCATCACCATCAGGATATCGGCAGGATTAAGAGACCTATTGGTTTTTGCAAAAGAATGCAGACAATGACAACCGTATACCTCTAAGGGCGGACACATCGGTCCGCCATTAGGGTGGCGCGTCACCGGGCAATACCGTTTATGTCTACCCGATTTTGCAAATATTGGTAGCACTGCGCAACAGTCAACAAGGAGTTAAACCAGATGGGGAAGACATACACCCTGGCCGTCATCCCGGGTGACGGTACCGGTGCCGAAGTGGTGGACGAAGGGGTCAAGGTGCTTAAAAGCGCGGCGGAAAAGCACGGATTTGACCTCGACTTTAAATGGTATCCCCTGGGCGGGGAGCATTACATGAAAACCGGCGAGGTTCTGCCGGACTCCGTGCTTGCGGAACTGCGCGGCATGGACAGCATCTTTCTCGGCGCCATCGGGCATCCGGAAGTCAGGCCCGGGATCCTGGAAAAAGATTTATTGCTCAAGCTGCGCTTTGAGCTCGACCAGTACATCAACCTTCGTCCTGTCAAGCTCTACGAAGGGGTGGCGACGCCGCTTGGCGGCAAGGGGCCTGCGGATATCGATTTCGTAGTGGTCCGGGAAAACAGCGAGGGGCTGTATGCCGGGGCCGGCGGGACGCTAAAGCGCGGTACGCCGGATGAAGTGGCCGTGCAGGACTCGATTAACACCCGCAAGGGCGTGGAAAGATGCATCCGGTTTGCATTTGAATACTGCCGCAACCGCAACAAGAAGAAAAAGCTCACCCTTTGCGGCAAAACCAACGTGCTGACCTACGCCTTTGACCTTTGGGAGCGGGCCTTTTATGCGGTGGCTTCCGAATATCCGGACATTGAGACCGATTACGCCCACGTGGACGCTACATGCATGTGGATGGTGAAAAATCCCGAGTGGTTTGACGTCATTGTCACGGACAACATGTTCGGAGACATCATTACCGACCTCGGGGCCATGATCCAGGGCGGAATGGGGATCGCCGCCGGCGGCAACATCAATCCGGAAGGCGTTTCCATGTTCGAGCCAATCGGCGGATCCGCGCCGCGTTATGCCGGAAAACAGATCATCAATCCGCTGGCTGCCATATCCTCCACCCAGCTGCTGCTCGAAACCCTGGGCGAACAAAAAGCGGCTGCGGATGTGGAGACGGCTGTCAAGAAAGTGTTAAAAGACCGCATCAAGGATGTGGGCGCCGGAAGAATGGGATATTCCACCGCCGAGGTGGGAGACATGGTCGCAGAATTTATCAAAACCGGGGTATCAGAGGAATCAAATTGAGACAGGTACCGATCACCAAACAGGGATACGAAACTTTAAAAAACGAACTGAGCCAGCTTCGCAGCGTGGAGCGTCCCAGAAACATCAAGGCCATTGAAGAGGCCCGGGCCCACGGGGATTTGTCCGAAAACGCGGAATTTGACGCTGCAAAAGAACGGCAGAGCTTCCTGGATGCCCGCATCAACGAACTTGAATACAAGCTGGCAAACGCCGATGTTATTGATCCGGACCAGCTCTCCAAGGAAAAGGCCGTGTTCGGCTGCACGGTGGTGCTTGAAAACGTAGATACCGGAGACGAGGTCACCTATCAGCTCGTCGGGCCGGAGGAATCCAATATCAAGGAAGGCCGCATTTCAGTGGGATCTCCGCTGGGCCGGGCAATCGTGGGAAAACAGCTCGGAGAGGAAATCGTTGTGGATGCGCCCGGCGGGCGGAGAAATTACGAACTCGTTGATATTGTATAGCCTCTGAACGCAGAAACGCGTTCAGAAAGTCCGAATATCGAAACACGAAATCCCCATAACGTCTGGGGCAAACAACGATGTGTGACAAAAATGCCGTGGTTTGTTCCGGATTGTTTTGTTCATTCTGTCATTCAGATTTCGAATTTGTTTCGAATTTCGATTTTCGGATTTAATGTTAGATGGCAGGTTTATACGAAACGAATGTATAATACCTGAATTGCGCTGCTTGATAAAACAGGAGGTTTTGAAAAATGGCACGGGTTACCGTGGAAGACTGCTTAAAACGCATCCCCAATCGTTTTTTCCTGGTGCACGCGGCCGCCAAGCGCGTACGCCAGCTCAAAGAGGGCACCGCCAGGCTGGTCGAAGCTCCGGAAAACGAGGACATCGTGGTGGCGCTGCGGGAAATCGCAGCCGGTAAGGTATTTGTGACCGAACACTACACAGACTACCAGGGTATAGAACATCAGCCTGAAGAAGCCGAAGATACGACTGAACACCAGGGTGATGCGCAAACCGATTCATAGCGTGTTCGGGTTTGAATCAATGTCTGATTATGACTACAAGGCTGTCAATCGGGACATGGGCCGGGCGATTCATCAGTATGACATGATCGCCCCGGATGACCGTATCCTGGTGGCTGTTTCCGGCGGAAAAGACAGTCTGACGCTTCTGTGGATGCTTGCCGTGCGGCTTGCACGGATTCCCATTGATTACCGCCTGCATCCGGTTTACATTGACCCGGGATTTGACGGCGGCTTTGCCCCGGAGCTGGAAAAATGGTGCCGGGATATGGGCTGGGATCTGCGGGTCGAGTATACGGACAACGGTCCATTCGCACACAGCGAGGCAAACCGGGAAAATCCGTGTTTCATGTGCGCCCGTATGCGGCGCAAGCGGATTTTTGAAGTCGCCGATGAGCTGGGCTGCAACAAAATCGCCCTCGGGCATCACAAGGACGACATTATTGAAACCCTGTTCATTAATATGTGCTATACTGGTGTGATGAGTACCATGCGCCCGTGGCAGGAAATGTTTTCCGGGCGCTTTGCCCTTATCCGCCCCCTGGCATACGTGGATGAAGACCGGATCCGCCGCCTGGCAGGGCAGATCGGGCTTCCGGAATATGACAATCCGTGTCCTTCCGCGAATAATTCCAAACGGGGGGAGATGAAATCGCTGGTCAATGAACTGACCCGGGGCAAAAAAAAGATCAAGGACAATATCTTCCGTTCCATGAGCCATGTCAATATCGACTACATGCTAAAACAGACAAACCGGACCAATTGACCGGCCAATTTCGATGAAACAGGGACCATACGGTTTGACGAAAATGATTGGTGATGATACCGAGGCGGAACTGCGGCGCCTGAAAATACAGCGAACCATGAAGGACGTGCAGAGCGAGCGCGACTACCGCAATATTCCCATCAACAAGGTCGGCATCAAGGGGCTGCGGTATCCGGTTACGGTGCTGGATCGCAACAAGGGCCATCAATACACAGTTGCCTCGATCAACATGTACGTGGACCTGCCGCACGAATGCAAGGGCACACACATGAGCCGCTTTGTCGAATTGCTGCATCTGTTTCGCCCCAAGCTGTCCTTAAAGACCTTCTCGGATATTCTCACCCAGATGAAATCCCATTTAAACGCCGAATCCGCGCATATCGAGGTTACTTTCCCGTTTTTTATCGAAAAGCAGGCGCCTGTCAGCGAATCTCCGGGGCTGATGGACTACACCTGCCGGTTTATCGGCTCGGTGAATTCCAGGTGCAAGGTGGACCTGGTTTCAGAGGTGGTGGTTCCGGTGTCCTCGGTTTGCCCCTGTTCGCGGGAAATCAGCGAGTGCGGCGCCCATAACCAGCGGGGCAAGGTTTATTTGAGCACCCGGTTTAAAAAGTTCATCTGGATCGAGGACATGGTCGAACTGGTGGAAAATGCCGCCTCCTGCGATGTATACTCCGTTTTGAAGCGCTCGGATGAGAAATACGTCACTGAAAAAGGCTTTACCAATCCCAAGTTTGTCGAGGATATTGCCCGGGATATCGCCCTGGGGCTCCAGGAGGACAAAAACATCACTTGGTATGCCGTGGGTGTTGAAAACTACGAGTCCATCCACAACCACAACGCCTACGCCTTTATCACCAGCGGAGAGGAACCCTCGCTGTAACGTTGCAGACCGGCATGAATCACTGCCTGCACCTGCCGCCTATTTTTTCAGCCCCCGCACAATTGATGCAATTTCTTCCACCACCGGTTCTGCGGATTTGCCCGGCGTATTGATGAGCACGGCAAAGGGGTAGAGCTTTCCGTCCTTTTCAATGTATCCGGCCCGGTTCTGAATGCCGTCCAGGGTGCCGGTCTTGCGGAATATCCCGTTTTTTTCGGAAAGTAGGGAAGAATGCGGAGCAAACTCGGCCAGCAGGGGGATAAACATTTGCGCTGTCATCCGGTTGCGCCGGGATATGCCCGAGCCTTCAACGACCGTGGGGGATATGCCCAGCACGCTCCGGGCGTACGTGTTAACCGCGCACACGCCTTTTTCCAGGGTGCCGGGCGGGCCATATACCTCTGCGCCCGTGCGGACCAAAACCTGGTTGGCGATAAAGTTGCTGGAATGTTCCATGAGCCGGGAAATGACCTCAGTTAGCAAAAACTCGGACTTGTGCCGGTAGACCAGTCGGTCTGCCTGCGGGTCCGCCCGCCCCGGGCGGATTTGCCCCTTCGGTTTTATCCCCTGTTGTGCCAGAAAATAGGCAAAGAGCTCTCCGGCATATATCAGGTTCTCCTTTTTCCGGAAGGAAAGCAGAATCCGGCCCGATTCAACCCCGCATCCACGAATCCGCCTGCGTGCGGTGGGCAGCAGGGGCGTCTGGGGTTCGGCGCTGACGTATGCGTTGTTGACCTTTTTGAAATTGACCGTGTTGAAATTCACGCACAAGGCACCGATGGGCGCGTCATAGGGCTGGGTGGAATCCGCGCGCGTGCCCGGTATCTCGATGGGGGTCCTGAAATAGGCGTCATCCAGGACAATGTCGTGAATTTCATTGATCCGGCCGGCCAGAGTTTCTGCAATCGCGGCAACCTGCTCGGAGACCAGCAGGGGATCGCCGTATCCCTTAATTACCAGGTTATTCTCGGCGGTCAGGTAAAATTCCGTAGCAAACCGGAAATCGGCTCCGAGATGGGACAGGGCGGTACCGGCGGTGAGCAACTTGAGGGCGGAGGCGGGAACAAGCGGTTTTTCCGTGTTTTTGGCATAAAGTGGTTCGCCCTTGGGCGTGGCCACCGCCACTGCATCCTGGTGGCCGATCATGCGGGCAACACGCTGCCACTGACCGCAGGGACCCGGCGCCGGAAGCAGGAAGAGAACTGCAGCAGCCGCCGCAATAATCCATGCATATGAAGAAAAATTTGTTTCTTTCAAACCAAACTCGAAATCGCTATCGGGATCGAAACCTTAAAGGTTTGACCTTTGCGGAGAGATAAATTAAAGCGCGAAATTCGAATATCGAAATTCGTGCGCTATCATCCCGGAAGGGATAAACAAATCCGAAATCAAAATAACCAAATAGCAGAACAGGTACTAATATGGCCGGTTTTTCCGGCAGTTGTTCCATTTTCTGCATGTGTTTAGGATCTTGAATTTTGGTCATTAGAATTTGTTTCGATATTCGTGCTTCGATTTTCGAATTTATTCCCTGTATTTTTTTCTGCTTCCTTTAAGGAAGCTACCTGAGGCCACCCGCTATGCGAGGGGAGACTCACTGAGACCTGGGCCGACTTTCCACAATCAGGGTCACCGGTCCGTCGTTGACCAGGCCCACGTCCATCATGGCCTGAAACTGCCCGGTTTCCACGGAAATTCCCTTTTCCCGGACCTGCCCGACAAACTGCTGATAAAAGTCATCCGCCTTTTCAGGGGGCGCGGCATTTACAAAAGAAGGCCTTCTGCCCTTGCTGCAGTCACCCAGCAGGGTGAACTGGGATACCACCAGCATCTGCCCGCCTGTATCGGCCAGCGACAGGTTCATTTTCCCGGCGTCATCCGAAAATACCCGAAGATTGACGGTTTTATCGGCCACATAGGCAATGTCGCGCGCCTCGTCTTCCCGGGCCACGCCCAGCAGCACGAGCAGGCCCGGACCGATTTTTCCGGCCGTTTCGCCTTCCACCGTAACCGAGGCGCGCTTTACCCGCTGCACAACCGCGATCATCTGTCACACCTGGATTGTTTTTGAAATTTTGATTTCTTCATTGGGGCAACCCACAGGTTCACCCCTGCGGATATACGTCTTGCAGTGCCTGCATTCTTTTGCAGAAATCAGTTGCACAATGTTTTAAAGGTGCTCGTCACAGTAGAAAACCCCTGCATGCTTGTCAAGCAAAACCCCGGGGGCGCGGGCCTGTCAAATTCCTTGACATATTTTGTGATACTGGCATAAATTGAAAGACTTTTAAACCCGCTTTCGCACGTGATGAATCATTCCACGATACATGAGGGATATATCCGATGGAGTATAAAAAGACGCTGAACCTGCCGCAGACCGGTTTTCCCATGAAGGCGAGCCTGGCCAACCGGGAGCCGGAACAACTCAAAAAGTGGGAGGCGGAAAACCTCTATGCGCAAATCCGGAAGGATTCCCACGGACGCACGCCCTTTATTCTCCATGACGGGCCGCCTTATGCCAACGGCAACATTCATATCGGCACAGCCTTAAACAAGATTTTAAAGGACATCGTGGTGCGCTGCCGGCAGATGGCCGGATTTAACGCGGAATACGTACCCGGCTGGGACTGCCACGGCCTGCCCATTGAGCACAACGTGGACAAGGAGCTGGGGCCGAAGAAAAAATCCATGTCCGGCGTGGAAATCCGGCAGGAGTGCAGAAAGTACGCGGAAAAATACATTGACGTTCAGCGCGACGAGTTCAAGCGGCTCGGCGTAATGGGCGAATGGGATAATCCCTATCTGACCATGAACTATGCCTACGAGGCGGAAATTGCGCGCCAGTGCTGTGAATTTGCATTAAACGGCAGCCTGTTTCGCAGCAAAAAACCGATTTACTGGTGCTGCAGCTGCAAAACCGCCCTGGCCGAAGCCGAGATCGAATACGGCGACGCGGCCTCGCCCTCGATTTTCGTCCGCTTTCCCCTGTCAGCAGATCCGGGCCGGGTGGACCCGGCGCTTTCCGGTAAAACCGTCTCCATTGTGATCTGGACCACCACGCCCTGGACCCTGCCGGCCAACATGGCCGTGGCCCTGCACCCAGAATTCAAATACGTTGCCGTGGACACAGATCAGCACGGCGTGCTGATTCTGGCCCGGGATCTTATGGAAACCTGCATGCAGGCATTCGGAATCCCGGATTACAATGTTATTGCCGAAATCGATCCCGCGGCCCTGGAGAACATGCACTGCCGGCATCCCTTTGTCGACCGGAACGCCCTTGTTGTGCTGGCAGAGCATGTCACGCTGGAGGCAGGCACGGGATGCGTGCACACCGCGCCCGGACACGGCCGGGAGGACTATGAGATCGGCCTGGCATACGGACTTGACGTTTATTCCCCTGTAAATGAAAGCGGCTGTTTTACAGATGACGTCCCCGGCCTTGCCGGTGAGTTCGTGCTTGCCGCAGACCGGCAGATCATTGATAAGCTGGCCGCAGACGGGATGCTGCTGGCCTCCGCGCAGATGACCCATTCCTACCCCCACTGCTGGCGCTGCAAGAAACCCGTGATTTTCCGGGCCACGCCCCAGTGGTTTATTTCCATGGACCGCACGGGGTTGCGCGGAAAGGCGCTTGAAGCCATTGACACGGTGACCTGGATCCCGGCATGGGGACGCGAGCGGATCTACAGCATGATACAGCACCGGCCGGACTGGTGCGTGTCCCGCCAGCGCGCCTGGGGCGTTCCCATACCCATGTTTTACTGTGCCGAATGCAGCGAGCTGCTCATCAGCCGGGAAGTGGTGGACCGGGTGTATTCCGCATTCCTGGAAAACGGGGCAGATGCGTGGTTTGAAAAGGAAACCGACTTTTTCCTGCCCGAGGGGACCGCGTGCCCGGCATGCGGGGGCAGCCGGTTTGAAAAGGAAACCGACATCCTGGATGTATGGTTTGATTCCGGTGTCAGCCACGCCGCAGTGCTGGCTGCCCGCGAAAACCTGACCTGGCCGGCGGATTTGTACCTGGAAGGCTCGGACCAGCACCGGGGCTGGTTTCACAGTTCGCTGCTGACCGCGGTGGGCATCAAGGGACAGGCGCCTTACCGCTCGGTGCTCACCCACGGGTTTGTGGTCGACGGCGAAGGCAAGAAAATGTCCAAGTCCCAGGGCAACGTGATCGCCCCCAAAAAGGTGATCAACAAGTACGGTGCAGAAATCCTGCGGCTGTGGGTGGCGGCCTCGGACTACAAGGATGACGTGCGGATATCGGAAAACATTCTTCAGCAGTTAAGCGATGCCTACCGTCGCATTCGCAATACCTGCCGGTTCATGCTGGGCAATCTGTATGATTTCGATCCGGTCGAAGACCGGGCAGCAACAGCAGATATGCCGGATTTGGACCGCTTCATGCGCCACCGGCTCCAGGAGCTGATCCGGCGGTGTGCCCGGGCATATGATGCATACGAGTTTCACGTGGTGTATCATTCCCTGTACAACTACTGCACCATTGATCTTTCCGGCCTGTATCTTGATATTTTAAAAGACCGGCTCTACACTTCACCGGCCGAATCCCTGGCGCGCAGAAGCGCGCAAACCGTCATGTTTGAAACGCTTACCGCGATTACACGGATCATGGCGCCGATTCTGCCGTTTACCGCAGAAGAGATCTGGTCGTTTCTGCCGCAACAGGACAGCCGGGAGCAAAGCGTGCACCTGAGCCGGTTCCCCGAAACCGCGGAAGAACACCTGGACGCGGATCTGGCCGGGCGGTGGGAAACCCTGCTCAAGGTCCGCACGGAAGTCACCCGGGTAATGGAAACCGCCCGGGCGCAGAAAATCATCGGACACTCCCTGGATGCCGCACTGACCCTGGCTGCAGCACCGGATCTTCTTGAGCTGCTTGAAACCTACAAGGCGGATTTGCGGACGTTTTTTATCGTCTCCGGGGTGAAACTGCTGCCCCTGGGCCAGGCAGACGATGCATTTTCCCAGGCATCCATGGAAGGCTTACGGATCCGGGTGGCGCCCTCTGCTGCGGAAAAATGCGAGCGCTGCTGGGTTCATGACGAGACCGTGGGAATCGATGATGACCATCCCGGCATCTGCAGCCGATGCAGCAATGCGCTTGCCGAATCCGGGGTATAATCGGTTGGGCATCATGGAGCGGGTCAAAAGGCACATTCTGTTTATTGCGGTATCCGCGGCCGTGATCGCGGCAGACCAGGTGAGCAAGTCGGTGATACTCAACCTGGTGCCGCTGCACGAAACAATTACCGTGATTCCGGACTTCTTAAACGTGGTGCACTTTCGGAATCCGGGCGGGGCATTCGGCCTCTTTGCCGCCCAAAGCGGTTTCGGCCTGGGCATGATTTTTTTTATAATTACGCTTGTGGCGCTCGGACTGATCATTTATTTATACAAACAGACCCCGGCGGGTGAGCGCCTGCTTGCAGCCGGGCTGGCCCTTGTATTCGGCGGGGCTGTGGGCAACCTGATCGACAGGCTGCGTTTTGGCAACGTGGTCGACTTTATTGATCTATATGTCAAGGATTACCACTGGCCCGCATTCAACGTCGCTGACAGCGCCATCACCCTGGGCATTGTCATCTTCGCCTTCTACGTGATTTTCAGAAAAATGCCTGCATAGGACAGGATGCTGTAGGCCCGATTCGGAGCATTCGCAAGTTATGTTTCCCGTGATATTCCAGTTTGGTGACTTTACCGTGCATACCTACGGTTTTTTCGTGGCCGTGGGGGTTTTGGCGGCGATCCTCTTTGCCCGTTACGAGGCCGGGCGCGTGGGCGTTGACCCGGACCGCATCGTGGATCTGTGCTTTTACCTGGTCATTGCCGCAATCCTGGGCTCACGCCTGTTTTTTGTCGTCCTCAATCTGGATTATTTCTTGGCCGCTCCCCTGGACATATTTAAAATCTGGAGCGGGGGGCTGGTGTTTTACGGCGGGTTTATCGCGGCCTTTGCCACGGCCCTGGCATTGATGCGGGCCTACCGGCTGCCCCTGGGCAAAACCGCGGATATCGCCGCCCTGGCCCTGCCGCTGGGGCATTTTCTCGGGCGCCTGGGGTGTTTTTCCGCGGGATGCTGCTACGGAGAAACCTGCGAGCTTCCGTGGGCAGTGAGCTTTGCGCATCCGGAATCACTGGCGCCGCTGCATACGCCGCTGCATCCCACCCAGTTGTATTCGGCTGCGGCAAACCTGTTTATCTTTCTTGTATTATTCGCGTTTCGCAAACGCCAACGTTTTGCCGGGCAGCTTTTGTTGTTCTATCTGGTCCTCTACGGCGTCCTGCGCTCGATTATCGAAATATTCCGGGGAGACGACCGGGGCGCGCATATATTTAATATCTTTTCCGTTTCCCAGGTGCTCGGCCTGAGCGTGGCGTTTTTTTCGATCGTGGCGCTGGTGATGATCCGTCGAACCATGCACAAAGCCTGAACCCATGGCAGAGATTGCATACAAGGAAGCCGCAGCGCATATCCAGAACACGGGCAAAACCGGATTTTCACCGGTTTATCTCGTGTTCGGGGAGCCGTATCTGCGCCAGCGGATCACCAGCGCCCTGATCGAGGCGATTCTGCCGGACCCCGAATCCCGTTCCATTTGCCTGGAAGTCGTGGATACCGCCGAGGGCGCGGCAGCCAGCGAGGCTGCCGAGCGGGCGGGAACGTTTTCGTTTTTTGCCGGCAACAAGGTGGTCCTGTTAAAGGCGCCGAATTTGTTTGTCTCGGCGTTTGATCCGGCAAGGCACCTGGAAAAGGTGCGCGCCGCCCGCGAAAGCGGGGACGGCTACAAGGCCGCCCGCCTGCTGGAAGACCTGCTGGCCCATCGCGGGTGCCGGGCTGAGGATATCGCCGGCGCGGCTGCCGAAGAAATTGCCGCCAGGCTGAAAATTGATACGGAGTCCCATCCGGATGTGGCCTGGATCTCTGAAATCGCGGAAAAATGCAGGGAACTGCCCGATTCGGGCGACGGCGGCAAAACCGATGATGCCGGGATACTGCTGTCTGCCATCAAGCGGGGGCTGCCGAAAAACCATTACCTGGTCATTGCCGCAGACGGTGTGGACCGGCGCAAGGGCCTTTACAAGGCCATTAAGGAAGCCGGCACCGTGATCAACTGCGCGGTGGCCACCGGCCCGAAAAAGGCCGAACGCGACGAACAGCAGCGGATCCTGGGGCAGATCGCAAAGGAGAGCCTGGCCCCCCACCAGAAAACCCTCGAATCCGGCGCCTTTGAACAGATCTACCAGCGCATCGGCTTTGACCCGGGCGGTTTTGCCGCCAGCCTGGAAAAGCTGGTCCTTTTTGCCGCAGACCGCGCCCGCATTACCGCGGAGGATGTTGCCGCGGTGCTCGAGCAGAGCCGGGAGGACCCGGTCTTTTCGTTCACAGGCGCGCTTGCCGGCCGGGATGCGGACATGGCCATATATTACCTGCATTCCCTGCTGGCATCCGGGTTTCACTACATGCAGCTGCTCTCGGCAATGATCAACCAGGTCCGGCGCCTTGTTGCCGTCAAAAGTTTTGTTTCCGAGTCCCGGGGCGGGCAGTGGGTGCCGGCAATGGGATATGACCGTTTCAGGCAGCAGGTGATGCCGGCGGTGGTCGAATATGACAAGGCCTTAAGCGATGATGCCCGGGAAATCAGAAGCCACCTCCAGCCCGGGGCAACCGGCAAAAAAAGCGGTGCGGCAAGCGACCTGGTAATCGCAAAGAACCCCAAAAACCCGTACCCGGTGTACCAGACGTTTCTCCAGTCCGACCGGTTTGCGCAGGCAGAACTCAATGAGGCATTAAAAACGCTGCACCAGGCCGACATCAAGCTAAAAACCACCGGCCGGGCCCCGGCGGCCGTGCTTGAGTCCGCGATTTTCAATATCTGCAGAAACCCCGGAAAGGCGGGGGGAAATCATATTCGAAAAAAACAAACAACATAATGGCACAATCCCCTGACCTTCTCATCCACGAATACATCCGGTCGCTGAAGCAATCCGTGCGACTGGGCACCCAGGTGGTCCATCACGCGGTTTTGCCGGAAAGCCCCCCGCAATATGCAGAAAGCGGGCCGGATTCACAAATTAACGGCCTGCTTGAAGAAATGGGCATCCATGCCCTGTATACCCACCAGCACGAGGCCATAACAAAAATCCGGGAAAAACAGCACGTGGTGGTGGCAACCCCGACTTCCAGTGGCAAGACCCTGATTTATAACCTGCCCGTGCTCGAGCGGATCATGGCCCGCCCGGAAACAAAGGCCCTGTACATGTTTCCGTTAAAAGCCCTGGCCCAGGATCAGCTGCGTGCCTTTCACCAGATGGCTGAAGGCTGCCGGGGCGTTGCTCCCACCGCATCCATTTATGACGGAGACACTACGGCCTGGCGGCGCAAAAAAATCCGGGAAACCATGCCCAACGTGGTTTTGACCAATCCGGAAATGCTGCATCTTGCCATTCTGCCGTACCACGAGAAGTGGACGGCGTTCCTGGCGGAGCTCGAATTTGTCATTATTGACGAGGTTCACACCTACCGGGGCATCCTGGGATCTCACATGGCCCAGGTGCTGCGCCGGTTTCGGCGCATATGCGCGCAATACGGCGCGGATCCGGTATTCATCTTCAGTTCGGCCACCATCGACAACCCCGCATCCCTGAGTTCCGCCCTGACAGGCCTGGATGTAAAACCGATTCAAGAAACCGGGGCGCCGGAAGGAAAGCGCCACCTGCTGTTTATCAACCCGGTGGACAGCCCGGCGCGCACGGCCATTCTTTTGCTCAAGGCGGCCCTGCACCGGGACCTGCGGACCATTGTCTACTGCCAGTCCCGGAAAATGACCGAGCTGATCGCCATGTGGGCCGGAAGCCAGAAAGGTGCGTTTGCCGGAAAGATCAGCGCCTACCGGGCCGGCTTTCTGCCCGGGGAGCGAAGGGAGATTGAGCAGAAGCTCCTGTCCGGTGAGCTGCTGGCAGTGATTTCCACCAGCGCCCTTGAGCTGGGCATTGACATCGGCGATCTGGACCTTTGCATCCTTGTGGGATACCCGGGCACGGTCATGGCCACGCGCCAGCGAAGCGGCCGGGTGGGCAGAAGCGGCCGGGATGCCGGCATCATCATGATCGGCGGAGAGGATGCCCTGGACCAGTACATCATGCGGCACGCCGGGGACTTCATTCATATGCCGCCGGAATCGGCCATGGTCAACCCGGACAACACGGACCTGCTGGAAAAGCACCTGGTGTGTGCGGCAGCCGAGCATCCCCTGGCTGCAGACGATCCGGTCTTTTCCCCGGCCGTGTCCGGCCCGTGCCTTAAGCGCCTGGTCGGCAGGGGCGAACTGCTGTGCAGCGAAGGCGGGCACATCTATTATGCCGCCCGCAAGCAGCCCCACAGAAACATCGACCTGCGGGGCTCGGGCAGCCGGTTTAACATCATTGACGGCAAAACCGGGGAAAACCGAGGAGAGGTCGACGGATTCCGGGCCTTTCGGGAAACCCATCCCGGGGCGATTTACCTGCACCTGGGCGAGACCTTCCGGGTGGACCGGCTGGACCCGGAAACCAAGACCGTCACGGTTTCCAGTGCGCGGCCCAACTATTATACCCGGGTGCGGGCCAACAAGCAGACCGAGATCCTGGAGGAATATGAGCGCAAAACCGTGGGCGGTACCTGGGTGGGATTTGGCCGCCTCAGGGTCACAGACCAGGTTACGGGTTATGAAAAGCGCCAGATCCGGGATCAGAAGCGCATTAACATCTTTTCGCTGGACCTGCCCCCGCAGGTTTTTGAAACCGAGGGCATGTGGTTTGCCGTGCCCCCGGAAGTACAGGAAAAAACCGAAACAGCGGAATTGCACTTCATGGGCGGCATCCATGCAGTGGAACACGCGGCCATCGGCATCTGCCCGCTGTTTATCCTGTGCGACCGCGATGACCTGGCAGGCATTTCCACGCCGTTTCACGCCCAGGTACAAAGCCCGGCCGTTTTTGTCTATGACGCATTTCCCGGCGGCATCGGCCTGTGCAGAAGCGCATATGCCCGGGCAGATGAGCTGCTGGCCCAGACCCTGAAGGTGATTTCGGACTGCGAGTGCGAAACCGGATGCCCCGCCTGCGTACATTCGCCCAAGTGCGGATCCGGCAATCGGCCGATTGACAAGAATTCCGCCGGATTCATTCTGGATGCCCTGGTATACGCGGATGAAAACACTGGGCAGGCAGACCCCTCCGGCATGGCGCCCGCTGTTTCGGCAATATCGGCGCCGGAATCCGGACAGCGCAAGCAGCTCTATGCAGATATCACCCGGTACGGGGTACTTGACATTGAAACCCAGCGCAGCGCAGAAGAAGTCGGGGGCTGGTCGAATGCCGCGGCCATGGGCATCAGCTGCGCGGTGCTCTATGACGCGGTTGCAGCGGATTTCCTGGTGTTCCGCCACGATGAGATCGGCGAACTGGCCGATCGGCTATGGGCTTTGGAACTCGTGATCGGATTCAACATCCGGCGCTTTGATTACCGGGTGCTGTCCGGATACGTGAATCTGCCTTTCCGGCGGATGCCCACCCTGGACATCCTGGAAGACGTATACACCCACCTGGGATACCGGCTGTCCCTTGAACACCTGGCCCGCGTGAACCTTGGCGCGCCCAAGAGCGCAGACGGGCTGCAGGCATTGAAATGGTGGAAAGAGGGCCGTATCGAAGAAATCATCGCGTATTGCCGAAAAGACGTGGAAATTACGCACGAACTGTTTTTGCTCGGCCGGCGGCAGGGGTATCTGCTTTTTGAAAACAAGGGCGGCAAAAACGTGCGCATCCCTGTGGATTGGTAATAAAATCGACCAACTGAAAATCTGTTATTGCGTTTAATTTTTTTTTGTTCTACATTAAAAAGTTTACAATTTATCGGGAAATACAAAAAACATTGTTTATGAGAATAAACTGTGGTATGCAGATAAACTAGATGAAAACCATTCGGTGAAGTCTGTGCGGTCTGACGAGAAGAAAGTTTTGAAGGAATCGGGTGATGTCTGAAAAATCCACATTTGAACAACTACGGGAAGATGAACGCGAAGTTCGCAAGCGGCTGATTATCAAGGCGGCCATGGAGCTTTTTGAAGAAAAGTCCTTTCATGAAATCGGCATGCGGGATATTGCCTTAAAGGCCGGGGTTTCGGCGGCATCCATATACAGGTATTTTCCCAGCCGGGATGACCTGTTTGTGGAGGCGTTGATCCAGGATATCCACCACATCGAGCAAAGGCTGAAAAACCGCTGGGAAAACGGCAGCAACATCGAGGACCTGGCCATTGCCGTGGTGGACTACCTGATCGACAACGAGGCCACCTTCCAGATGATGGTGCATTTCATGATCCGGGGGGAGTTAAATCCGCAGGCACTGAAAAAATTCAACAGCGTGCAGCGCCATTTCCTGGACATGTTTCAAAAGGCCGTGGAGCACACCGAGGGCTCCGAACATCTGCACTTAAACGCCCAGGCGTTTTTTGCCTCCCTGTCCGGGGTGGTGCTGACCTTCAGAAATTATCCGGGCCGTACAGAGGAAGAAAAACGAAAGGCCATTCACAAGCTGGCCCTGATGATCATGCACCAGGGGGAGTTTGACGAGTTGGAAGCCGACTAGGGTACCGGGTCTGATCGGCTTCAATTGAAAACTGTGCGTACCTGCCGGAATAGCGGGGGGAAAAGTGAAACAGGGTAAACCGGGCAACCCCGGCCTCGGCTGCAATCCGGCCCGCCTGGGCGGCGGTCAGGTGTTTTTTCCGCCATGCGATATCCCGGTCTTCCTCCAGAAACGCCGCCTCTATAAACAGATGATACGCATTTTCTGCCAGGGCTGCCATCCGCTCCCGGTTGGCCTCGTGAAATGCCGCATCCGCGATGTAGGCCATTTTTCTGCCAGGGGTGACAATGGCCAGGCGCCGGGCAAGTTCGCCCAGTAAAAACCGTTCCGATCTCCGGTCCCGACAATAGTCACCGGGAATTTCAAATTCAGTTTCCGGGTCGCGGTTGGCATAAAGGGCCTGCTTGAATTCGTAGAGCCAGGGACCGGGGGTCAGCCCCATCTCTTCGAGCATTTCCTTTCGGATATTGACGCTGAAGCGCTCCCGGACCGCGTACCCGACACAGGGAATATCATGGTCGAGCAAGGCGGCATCCACCGTAAATGCCGGCTCCCGGTATAACACCGGCGCTGCATGGCTTTGGGATTGCGGCGCAGAGCCGGCAAAGCCGTCCCTGCAGTCAAACCGGCAGGTAACCAGCCGGTCCGGATGGATTTCCGTAACCGCCAGCCGGAGCGGGGCTTCATAGTTGTGTACCAGGTTCCAGGAATAGGCGCCGAGTTTTGCCGATACATTGGCAATAAACCCTTCGGGCCCGAAAACGTGCAGGGTTTTTTCCCGTCCCAGGCAGATGCGCAGAACCCGGTCAAAACCGATAAAGTGATCCATGTGCGTATGCGTGATAAACACATGGGTGATTTTCAGGATATCTTTCGGGGAAAGCGCGGAGATGTCTCCGGCATCGAACATCAGGGCCCGCTTTTCATAGAAAAACGGCACAAACAGGCCCGGGTCGCCGGTGGGATCGTTGACAAGCCGGGGATTGAATATCGGCGGCATCAGGTCATCAGGTACCTTACCACCTGGCGGTGGATGCAGGCGTAAATCTCTTCATCCGACCCGTAAATATCAATGATTTCCGGGTGCTTGATCAGTTGCTCGATTACGAACGCCGTGATGTAAAGGGTCACCACGTGCGGATTTGCCACCAGGTTGCGCAGGGGGGAAACCTGATAGTCAATATCGAAGTCATCAGCCTTTGAAAGCCTTTCCAGGCAGTACTCCATCTGCTCGCGAAGCGCGTTTGTATTGTTGGTCTCAACAAGCCGGTTTTCAACGAGTTTCGAGGAGAGGGCATTGCCCAAAGCACCGATTACTTCGCCGACCGCGTGAATGGAGCGCCGGCGTTCATATTCCTTGGATGTCTCGATTCGGGAAATCAATCGGGATTCCCCGCTGTTCTCAGGTCGAAACCGTTTGGACATACCCGATTCCTTTTTTTATGTATGGTTTCGTAAAAGTGATAATCCTGTATCATAAAGGCACCAGCCGGCGATTTCAAGAAAAAACTCATGAGTCTGGTTTTTCCGGGTGTGTTGCCGCGTCGGCCACAATGAGCTGAATGTCTTTTCTGCCGTTGTAATGATTCCAACGGATCCGGAATGCCAGCCGGTCCAGGCGGCGGGGAAGTTTGCGCTGCGGATCGATGTTGAACCAGACCGCCGGAAGGGTCTGCTTTTTCTTTGACTCCGGCTGCCGCAGCATCAGGCGCATGTGTTTTTCCCCGATGATCTTTGAAAACACCACTTCCACGTTTTGCGCAAAAAACAGGGGCTCCGGGTTTTTTTCACCGAACGGCTCCAGGCGCGAAAGCTCGTCTGCAAGGTTTTCACTGATCATGTCAAAGGAAACCTCGCAGTCGAGATCCACACGGGCTGCAAACACCGAATCCGGGCAGTTGCTGCAAATTTGGGCCTCGAATTCGGTGCGAAACGCCTCAATCTGTTCGTGGCGCAGGCGAAGCCCGGCAGCCATGGCATGCCCGCCAAAGGCTTCCAGGTGATCGGCACATGCGGAGATGTTTTCGTACAGGTCGATCCCGGGCAGGCTCCGGGCGGATCCCACCCACATTCCGTTGCTCGCCCCGAAGAGCACCGCCGGCCGGCCGTATTTCTCCGTCACCCGGGAGGCCACAATGCCCAGCACGCCCTGGTGCCACTCCGGGTCTGAAAGCACCAGGGATTTTTGTGCCAGCATTTCCGGGCACTGCTCCAGATACATTTCAATGCGGCGCAGGATCTGTGATTCCACGCTCTGGCGCCGGGAATTAAGGGTGTTTACGTGTTCTGCAAGGCGGCGGGCTTCCTCCGGATCCCCGGTGGTCAGCAATTCCACGGCCAGGCGGGCATGATCCATCCGGCCGGCGGCATTAAGGCGGGGACCCAGCCGGAAGGCCAGATCCTCGGCTTCCAGGGCCGGTTTTTGAATGCCGCAGACCTCGATCAACGCCTGGATGCCGGGGCGCGGTGCGGCGTTTAACATTTCCAGGCCTACCCGTGTGAGCACCCGGTTTTCGTGAACCAGGGGCACGATATCCGCCACGGTACCAAGGGCCACCAGGTCGCAGGCTTCCTTTAAATTGGGCTCTTCCCTGTCCCGCCAAAAATCCTTTTCCCGGAGCCGGGCACGCAGATGCATGAGCAGGGCAAATGCAACGCCCACTCCGGCCAAGTGGTCCAGGCCGGAAAAGCAGTCTTGGCGCTTCGGGTTGACCACCGCGCATGCATGCGGCAGGGTGTCAATATCGTGATGATCCGTGATTATCACGTCAATGCCGGAGCGGCTGGCAAGTTCCACTGCGTCATGACTGGCCGAGCCGCAGTCCACTGTGACAATCAGGCCCGCCCCGTATCGGGCTGCGATCCCGGTGATGTGCTCTGCGCACAGGCCGTAGCCCTCCTCGATTCTGTGCGGGATGTGATAATCCACCTTTGCCCCGGCTTGTGCAAGAAACTGATATATGATGGTGGTGGCGGTAATGCCGTCCACGTCGTAATCGCCGAAAACCAGGATGGCTTCCCGGTCGGAAATGGCCCGGCATATGCGCAATACTGCCGTTTCCAGGTCCTTCAGGGCAAACAGGGACTCGATATTGCGCAGGGAGGGATTGAAAAAGGCTTCGGCCGCATCCGGGGCGTCAACCCCCCGGTTTGCCAATACGGCGGCGGTTATCGGGTGGCACTGCAGCCGCCGGTAGAGGCGGCGCACCTGCCTTTCGTCCGGCTGCAAAATGTTCCATGCCTTTTCCATGCTGTGGGTATAACTTATCCTTTTCCCCCTGACAATGAGAAACTGGCAGGGTCCGGATTGTCAGGGGAAAACGCCTTGAAGATCGCTCGCAGATGCCTATTTTGTGTTGCAAAGGAAAAAGCGGCGGTGATATGATTTTGTCATGATACCAGACAAACCCGCACAAAAACGGACCGTGTGCCGGAAACTGCGCATTGAGCGCAGCGCAATCTGCTTTTTCAAGTATTTGTTTGAAGCATACGAAGGGATTGCCGTGCTCGAAACCCTTGACCCGAAAGCCGCGCAAGTTGCACTTCACGTGGCGCCCGGATGCGAGGATACCGTCAGCGGCATCCTTGCGGATTTGTCAAAACAGTATCTGATCGAGCCTGTTGAAGAGGCGGGCCAGTGGCTCGATCCGGACAAAAGGCGGCAAGGTTGAATATGGCAGAAAACCGGACCAGACAGGCAATGATCCAGACGCTGGGCTGCCAGATGAACGTCTATGATTCCGAGCGCATGATAGCCATGCTGCTTGAAATGGGATATACGCTCACGGATTCTCCGTGGAAGGCGGACCTGGTGATTGTCAACACCTGCGCAATCCGGGAAAAGGCCGAGCAGAAGGTATTCAGCTCCGTGGGCCGGCTCTGCGGCATAAAACGCAGGCGGCCCGGAATGCGCATAGCCGTGGCCGGCTGCGTGGCCCAGCAGCAGGCGCAAAAAATTGCCGACCGGTTTGCCGGCGTGAACCTGATTCTGGGCACCCGGGTGATCCACCGGCTGCCGGCCCATATCCGGGCGCTTGAAAACGGTGAAAACCGCATTGTGGACGTGGAAATGCCGGATGACCGCACAGCAGAACCGCTTGGCAGGGATGCGGAAACAGCAATTGTCCCGCATGGACAGAACATCCAGTCAGGCGGGGTTTCCCGGTATGTCACCATCATGCGGGGATGCGACAATTTCTGCGCATATTGCGTGGTACCCTACGTGCGGGGGCGGGAGGCCAGCCGGCCGCCGGAACGGATTGTCAGCGAGGTCAAAGAGCTGGTTGCCGCAGGCGCCCGGGAAGTGACCCTGCTGGGCCAGAATGTGAACTCATACGGCAAAAAGGAAGGATTATGCTCATTTGCCGGTCTGCTGGAGCGCGTCAGCAAGGTGGAAGGCCTGGAGCGCATCCGGTTTGTCACCTCGCACCCCAAGGACCTCTCGGATGAACTTGTGGCTGCATTTGGCGCCGTTGACAAGCTGTGCAATCATATTCACCTGCCGCTACAGTCCGGGGCCAACCCGGTGTTAAAACGGATGAACCGGAAATACACCCGGGAATCCTACATGGAGCGCATTGAAAAACTCCGGTCCGTGCGCCCGGACATTGCCGTAACCACCGATTTTATTGTGGGGTTTCCCGGGGAGCGCCGCGAGGATTTTGAGATGACCCTGGACCTGCTCAGTAAGGTGGAATTTGACACCCTGTTTGCCTTTGCCTACTCTGACCGGCCGCAGGCTCCGGCCCGGCGGTTTGACGGAAAGGTGGACCCGGCGGAAAAACACGCCAGACTCCGGGAACTGCTGGACTGCCAGGAACAGATCACCCGGCGCATTTATGAAAGGCTTGTGGGCCGGACCATGAATGTGCTGGTGGAGGGCGTAAGCAAGCACGGCCGGAATACGGAAGGCGCGGATATGCAAGAGCCCGTTGAAATGAGCGGCCGCAGCCCGGAAAACCGGATCGTCAACTTTGAAGTTCCGCCCGGCGCCGGGATGCAGGCGTCGGAGGCGCTGATCGGAAAAATCATACCGGTGGTTATTGACCGGGCCTGCGCCAATTCGCTGAAGGGAAAAATGCCGGCAAACGGATCAGCCGTGCGAGATACGAACAAAGGAGGGAAAATCCATGCTGCATGAAATGACGGTTGCCGGCCTTGCCATTGACCCGAATTCCAACGCGCCGATTCTGATTTTAAATGCCAGGGACGAGGAGTTTTCGGTGCCGATCTGGATCGGGCTGACAGAGGCGGCTTCCATTGCGTCCGTGTTGCAGAACATCGAGTTTGAGCGACCCATGACCCACGATCTGTTCAAGAACTTCATCGAACAGGCCGAAATCACGGTCCCCCGCATCGAGGTATGCGACCTGCAGAACAACACGTTTTACGCCAAGATGTACTGCAAGGCCGAAGACCGGGAGTTTATCGTGGACTCCAGGCCAAGCGATGCCATTGCCATAGCACTGCGCCTGAAGGCCGACATTTATGTAGATGATACGGTGGTCCAGCAGCTCAAGGTCAAAAACGGGGAATACGAAGTGGAGGACGACAGCGACCAGGGGCAGAAATGGGCCGAGTATTTGCAGAATCTCTCGCCCGAGGATTTCGGCAAATACAAGGTGTAGCCTGTAAAAACTTTGTTTGTACAGGCCGTGTTAAGTTTTAATAAGCCTGTAAAAAGTGTTTTTTTACAGGCAGTGTTAAGTTTGAAGTGTTAAGTGTTTAAGTAAAATCGGAATGTTATCTCTTTTATTGTCTGGTGGGCATAACATTTGTCCGGTTTCCAGGGAAACCCTATTTTTCGCTCTTTCGAAATTGCACTTCATTGACCTGACGGCGGTGCGGAAAAGCGGGTTTCCGAGCGGAAATTGAGACTCGAAGAGGCTCCTGGAGCGAGGAAACGCCTTTTTCGCGCCGCCGATCAGCCAAGGTGCTTACGGATTTTCTTTCTGCAAAAATGCCGCCGCAGCGGAATAAACAGCTTTTTACGAAGCCATCAATATTAAAAAAAAGGCTTGACAAGCCGGGACGATTTCGGAAAACTGCGGCACGAAAGATTAAGCTCGGAACAGTAAAAACCATTTTCAACCCGGAGACAAACAGCGCCATGAACGCAATGAATACCGGCAGCCCCCGATTTTATTACGCCTATTATTATTTTTACGCAACGGGTCTGCCGCCGGCGCGCTGATGAAGTCCTGAAATCACATAAATCTTCAAAGCCGCAGGCAGACCCGAAACTGCCCGCGGCTTTTTTGTTTTCAAAAACAGCCGCGGGGGAACTCCCTTGCGGCTTTTTTTGTGGTTACCCGGACAACCAGGGACAGAATTTAATTCTGTCCTAGCCGCCCGGGGACGGATTTGAAATCCGTCCCCGAATCAGGGGGACCGGGAACAGACTTAAAGTCTGTCCCCGGACAGAGTATTTAAACCGCAAAGCAAAGGAGGCTGAAAATGACCATCATCGGCAAGCAGATCCGCATGGAACGGATCATGGACAGAAACACGGGCCGCACCATCATTGTGCCCATGGACCACGGCGTGACAGTGGGGCCCGTTGCCGGGGTAAGCGACATCCGGGGCGCGGTGGCAAACGTGGCAGAAGCCGGGGCCAATGCCATCGTTGAGCACAAGGGCCTGGTCGGTGCCGGCCACCGGCGCCGGGGCTCGGACATCGGCCTGATCGTGCACATGTCGGCGTCAACAAGCCTTTCTCCGTACCCGCATTCCAAAACCCTGGTATGCAGCGTGGAGGAGGCCTTAAAGCTGGGCGCGGATGCCGTGTCCATCCATGTGAATATCGGGGACCACCAGGAAAAGGAGATGCTAAACGATTTCGGCCGGGTGGCTGCCGAAGCCCGCACCTGGGGCATGCCCCTGATGGCCATGGTCTATCCCAGGGGAGAGAAAATCCGGGACGAATACGACGTTTCCGTGGTCAAGCATGCCGCCCGGCTAGGCTGCGAGATGGGCGCAGACATCGTCAAGGTCTCATACACGGGCTCGCCTGAAACCTTCCGGGAAGTGGTTGAAGGCGCCACTGTGCCGGTGGTGATTGCCGGCGGGGCGAAAATGGATTCAGACCGGGACATCCTGGAAATGGTCAAGGGCGCAACCGATGCGGGCGGCTCCGGGGTTTCCATCGGCAGAAACGTATTTCAGCACGCAACCCCCCAGAAACTGATCCGGGCCATGGCCAAAATCCTGTTTGAAAACGGTTCCGTGGAAGACGGCTTGCAAATCCTGGGCAAATAAAACCTAAACCGAGCGATTTTCAAGTTTGCCGTAGATACGAGGAAGCGGATGTTATGCTATAGGCAACTATGCGAAACATCCGCTGACAAAGTAGATACGGAAAATTTGGAAATCCCGGAGGGTTGCAAATTTTTAAAGGTAAATTTATTTAAATCCTTTAAAATAATATGAAAACAAAAAGTTTAAAAATTTGAAACGCTCAGTTTAGGTAACACAAAAGAGGTGGGTCATGCGAAAAAAGATCTGGGTCCAGGTGGATCCCTGGGATAAAAAACTGGCCACCACAGCACTTGAAGGCGGGGCAGACGGTCTCGTTCTTCCGCCCGGATACGCGGATACGGCCAAGTCCCTGGGCCGCATCCGGACCATATCCGAGGACGGGGATTTGCAAATCGGTACAGATGTTGTGTATTATGAAGTCACCGACAGCGAAGACGAAGAAGAAATCGCCCGGCTGGCCCGGGAGAAAAAGGTGATCCTCACCTGCGGCGACTGGACCGTGATACCGCTGGAAAACCTGATTGCCAGGGGCGCGGATGTAATTGCCCGGGTGGAGAACCTGGACGAGGCGCGCACGGCCTTCGGCATACTGGAAAAGGGGGTAAGCCACATCCTCTACATCCCCTCGGATGCGGCAGACCTGAAAAAGGCGCTGTCCGTGCTCAAGACCGAAACCGAGACCATCGCCCTGGATATCGCTGAAATCACGGAATTAAAACCCCTGGGCATGGGTGATCGCGTGTGCGTGGACACCTGTTCCGATATGAGGCCGGGCGAGGGCATGCTTGTGGGCAATGCCAGCTCGGCGCTTTTCCTGGTGCATTCGGAAAGTGTTTCCAATCCGTATGTCGCCCCGCGCCCTTTCCGGGTAAACGCCGGACCGGTGCACGCCTATACCCGCGTGCCTGACGGAAAAACCCGGTATCTCTCGGAGCTGGCAGCAGGAGACGAGGTCCTTTTGGTAAACCACAGGGGAGAGACCAGTGCCGGTATCGTGGGGCGCCTGAAAATCGAAAAGCGCCCTTTGATGATGGTGAAGGCAAAAATCGGGGACCGTGAAATCTCCACCATTGTCCAGAACGCGGAAACCATCCGGCTGACAGACCCGGACGGCAAGGCCGTTTCTGTTGCCGTGCTCAAGCCAGGAGACCGCGTGCTTGCCGCAACCGAGGACGCGGGCCGGCATTTCGGCATGAAAATCGATGAAACCATCACGGAAAAATAGCATGGAAATAAGCGCAAAAACTCCCGTGTACTGTGTGATCGGCCACCCCGTGGGCCACAGCTTAAGCCCGCTGATGCAAAACCGGGCCTTTGCCGCTGCCGGATGCGACGGCGTTTACGCGGCATTTGACACCGCGGATGCCAAAGGCGCGGCCGCCGGCATCCGCGCCCTGGGGATCCGCGGGGCCAGCGTGACTATTCCCCACAAGGTGGGGATCATGGACTTTCTTGATGAAATCGATGAAAACGCCCGGCAGATCGGGGCGGTAAACACCTTCGTAAATTCCGGCGGAAAACTTAGGGGCTGCAACACAGACGGCCAGGGGGCGGTGCAGGCCCTGGCGGAACACATTGCGGTTTCAGGCAAAAAGGCGCTCATCATCGGTGCAGGCGGGGCGGCCCGGGCGATTGTTCATGCGTTAAAGGCCGGCGGGGCGGATCCTTATATTGCCAACCGCACTCCTGAAAAGGCGCGCCTGCTTGCAGAAGACCTCGGGGCACAGGCCGTTTCCATGGACGCGATCTCCGGCAGGTCCTTTGATATCCTGGTAAATACCACGCCCGTTGGCATGCACCCGGATACGGATGCCGTGCCGGTGCCTGAATCCGCACTTGTCCCGGAAATGCATGTCATGGACATCATTTATAATCCCCTTCGCACAAAACTGCTCACAAAAGCCGAAGCTGCCGGATGCCATGTGATCGACGGCGTGGGCATGTTCGTATACCAGGGCGCGCTTCAGTTTTCCCTGTGGACCGGCCTTGATGCCCCGGTTGCACAAATGCGGCAGGTGGTGTATGATGCCTTAAAATTTTGACTGGAGCCTGTTCATGCGGAAAATCAAATGCGCTGCCGGAATTAATGCCACGGTGCACGTGCCCGGCTCAAAAAGCTATAGCCACAGGACTGCCATTGCGGCGGCTTTATCAAACGGTATCTGCAGTATTTTTGATTACCTGAATAGCGATGATACAAATTACACTTTGGATGCCATAACACAACTTGGCGTCAATATTGAAAATAATAAAGATACTATTGATGTTCATGGCTGCGCCGGAGGGTTTGCCCCCGGCCCGAAATCCATCTATCTTGGCAATTCAGGTACGTCCATGCGCCTGCTGACCGCGGTTTCCGCCCTGGGGCAGGGGCCTTACGAATTTTCCGGCACCGGGCGCATGCATGAAAGGCCCATTGGGGAGCTTCTGGACGCACTCGCCCAGGCCGGGGTCTCGGCCCGGTCCATGAACAACAACAATTGCCCGCCTGTGGAAATCCGCGGCGGAAACATCACCGGCCGGAAAGTATCCATTGACTGCACCAAAAGCAGCCAGTATCTCTCCGGGCTGCTGCTTATGGCGCCGTGCACGGAAAACGGCCTTGATATCCGTGTCACTGCCGGCCCGGTATCCGGCCCGTACGTGGAAATGACCGCGGATATCATGTCCGGGTTCGGCATCAGATACGAAAGAAGCGGCCTGACGGATTTCCGGGTACCGGGCGGCCAAACCTATGCTGCGGGAGCGTATACCGTGGAGCCGGATTGTTCCCAGGCCGGATATTTCTGGGCTGCGGCAGCTATCACCGGCGGCCGCGTGAAAGTGGCGGGCATCACTGCGGATACGCGCCAGGGGGATATCCGGTTTGTAAGTGTTCTGGAAGAAATGGGCTGCCGGGTGTCATACGATCCAGACGGCATCACTGTAACCGGCGGCAGGCTCTTTGCAGTGGATGCAGACATGAAAGACATGCCCGACCTGGTGCCCACCCTGGCCGTGGTCGCGGCATTTGCAGAGGGCACCACGATTATCCGCAACGTGGCCCACCTGCGGGCCAAGGAAAGCGATCGCCTGGCAGCCGTGGCAAACGAACTTGCCAAAATGAAAATTGACGGGCACATCACCGAAGACGGGTTGCGGATTACCGGCGGCAGCCCGCAGGGCGCGGAAATTGACACCTATGACGACCACCGCATTGCCATGAGCTTTGCCGTGGCCGGCCTTGCGGTCCCGGCAGTGGCGGTCCGCAATCCGTCCTGCGTGGAAAAATCCTTTCCCGGGTTCTGGGAAGTGCTTGAAGGGCTTTACGCAAAATGAACATCTACCTGATCGGATACCGGTGCACGGGCAAAACCGCCGTGGGCCGATGCCTGGCAGATTTGCTGGAAATGGCATTTGTGGATGCAGACCGCCTTTTTGAACAGCAGACCGGCATGCATATTGCCGATTATGTATCGCGCTACGGATGGGCGTCTTTCCGGGACATGGAAGCCGGCATCCTTCTGGATTTAAGCCAACAGCAGGACCTGGTGATTGCCACCGGCGGCGGCGTGGTCCTGCGGGAGAAAAACGTTGCACAAATGCGGGATTCAGGTATTGTGGCATGGCTGACCGCACAGCCGGACACAATTCTGGCGCGGATGCAAAACGATGCCAATTCACCGCATCAGCGCCCGTCTTTTACCAGCAACCCCCTGGCAGATGAAGTGCACCAGACCCTGGCGCAAAGAAACCCGCTATATGAAAATGCCTGCCATATTCGGATATCCACCGATGATGCGGATATCGAACAGGTTTGCCAAACCCTGCGGGAAAAAATAAGGAGCCGTTATGGCTGGAAATAGCTTTGGAACCCTTTTCCGGGTCACCACCTGGGGCGAGTCCCACGGCCAGGGCCTCGGCGCGGTTATCGACGGATGCCCGCCGAAGATCGCCCTGTCAGAAGCAGACATCCAGCAGATGCTGGACAGAAGAAAACCGGGAAGTGCCAAGACCGGCACTGCCAGAAAGGAAGCCGATCAGGCAAAAATCCTGTCCGGCGTGTTTGAAGGGCAGACCACGGGCGCACCAATTGCCGTTATGATCGAGAACAAAAACGTGGATTCTTCGGCTTATCAGCCGTATGCCGACCTGTACCGGCCCGGGCACGGAGACTATACGTATGACGCCAAATACGGTATCCGCGACTGGCGCGGCGGGGGCAGGGCATCTGCCAGGGAAACCGCGGCCCGGGTGGCTGCCGGCGCTGTTGCCGCAGCCCTTTTAAAGCGGGAAAACATCCATGTCACGGCATACACCCGGGCCCTGGGCGGTATTGTCTGCAACGGGTTTGACAGCGCGGCCATTGAACAGAACATGTTCTGCGCACCGGATATGGCGGCTGCCCGGAAAATGGAAGAACGGGTGGACGCGGTAAAGCAGGCCGGAGATTCCCTGGGCGGTATTGTAGAGGTTCTTGCCCAAGGGCTCCCGGTGGGCCTGGGCGAACCGGTATTTGACAAGCTGGATGCCGAACTGGCCCGGGCGCTGATGAGCATCGGCGCGGTCAAGGGCGTTGAAATCGGAGAGGGCTTTGCCGCAGCCGGCATGACCGGATCGGCCCACAATGATCCGCTGGCCCCGGAAGGGTTTGCCTCAAACAATGCCGGCGGCATCCTGGCGGGCATATCCACGGGCCAGGACCTGGTTGCGCGGGCTGCGATCAAGCCGATTCCATCGATTGCCATTGAGCAGCAGACCGTGGACAGGAGCCGTCACGCACGCAGCATTTCGGTCAAGGGCCGCCATGATGTCAGCGCGATCCCGCGGGTTAACGTGGTGTGCGAGGCCATGGCCTGCCTGGTGATCGCAGATCAACTGCTGCGCCAGAAAGCGATTTGCTGATCACTGCGCTGCCTTCAGTTCAAATTCCACCCGGGGTTTATCCGTCATCTGTGGATTTTCCAGGAAGATGCGCTCGGCCTTGATGCGGCCCTTTTCCAGCAGATGATCGCGAAGCGTTTTTCCGCGTTTTCGCGCCAGGTCCGTGAGCTGTTGTTCCGGAATTTCTATGGTCTGCCGGAGGGCGGCCTCCATTTCCGCCGCTGACAGATCTTCTGTATCAATATCAGCCGTCCGGCATGCGGCCTTCAGGTATTTTTCATATTCCTGTTCCGGTGTGCGGCGGGTATCCGCAGACCCGGTTTTTTGCTCTTCAACCAGTTGTTCCACGGCCTGTTGCTTGAATGCCTCCCGGTCCTTTTGCGGATCCGCACCCGGACGAATCAGCAGCTGCAGGCCGGGGCGTTCGTAAAGGGCGGCCTCCAGGTTATCCAGCTTTTCTTCTCCCTGTTCCGCCAGTTGCGCACCTGCAGGCGCAAAATCCACGTATTTGAGTTCCTCGGCATTGGGAACCAGGGATGACAGCGCGGCAAAGGGGGAGGTGGCAATCCGCTTGAGCAGGTTGATAAAAGCCGAATAAATCACCCCGCCCAGCTTGAACTCCGGGCTGGACATGTCGCCTTCCACCGGCACGTCCAGGCGGATTTTTCCGGAACGGTCCCGCAAAAGCGCCAGGGCCAGCTTCAGGGGGAGGTTGGGCGCATCCGGGCTTTTCACACTTTGCCCCAGGTAGAACTGGTTGAAAATCAGTTTGTTTTTGGCTTTGAGCTTCCTGGCGTCAATGCGGTAGTCCAGGTCCAGGTTCAGCTTGCCCTTCTGGATTTCGTATCCCAGGTATTTGCCGGAATACGGGGTAAACAAGGGCATCCCGATGTTGGAAAAGGCGATATTCACCCCGGTGCGGGCCGTGGGCTGTAGGGTCCGGATCTCGCCTTTGATAGTAAACGGGGCCTGGTTTTCCAGCCGGCCGGAGAGCTCAAACGGCGCCACGCTTTCCGGATCCAGCAGGAAGTCGGAGACCCGGAGGTCAAGGGCATTCAGCCTGGTTGAAAACGCGGGATCGATGAACCGGTCTGTAAAGGAGAACAAGCCGTTTTCAAGCTTGATCTCCGCAATTGCCAGCTCAAGCGATGTTCCGGATTCCTGCTGGTCCTGTTTCGGCGCGGACTTGTCCGGTTTTTGTTCGGCCCCGGCTTTTTTATCGCTCCCGGCAAGCAGGGCAGGGGTGAGATCGCCCTGTTCGCCCCGGATCATGGAAATTTCAGGCGATCGGAGGATCACCCGGCCAGTTTGAAAAGCCATGGGATCGGAACCGGCCCGGATGTTCTCCAGGCCCAGGTGCGTAAAACGCAGAAACGGTTCACCGGACTTGACGTCCCTGACCGCAAAATCATCAATGCCGAAATCTCCGGCATAGCTGCCCGAAAACCCGTCAGGCTTGAGTTCGGCCGCAATTTCGCCCCCGAGATTCAGGCTGCCCCGGGTGACGTTTATGCCCAGGGAATCCGAAGTGATGCCGCTCAACCCGAGATCATCGACCCGGAAATTGCCCGTATAACTGCCGGAAAACCCGTCAGGGGTGGTCTGCCCCGCAAATCTGCTTGCAAGTTCCAGGCTGCCCTCCCGGATGTTCATCTCAAGGGGCCCGGCCTTTATGCCGGTGACCGCAAGATCATCAATCCAAAGATCGCCCGCATAATTTCCGGCAAAGCCCTCCGGGGTTTGCTCAGCCTCGATGCTGCCGGCAACGTTGAAGGTGCCTTTCTCGACGTTCATGCCAAAAGGCGCTGCATAGGGGCCTGCGGTATCTATGCCGATGTCTGTCACCTTGAAATCCAGATCCGCCATAAGCGGAGTTAACTGAACGCGGCCCTGGGCGGAAATCGCTCCCTGTTCGGCCAGGGAGGAAACGGACCAGTAGCTCGGGCTGTCTTTTTGCAGGGTAAAATCGTACAAGCGGACGTTGGTGCGCCGGATCCTGAAGGACACGGGATTTTCCGGTACCAGATCGGAGTAGGCCAGGGTGTAATCGCTGACGCTGATGGTATCAAGCCGGATATTCCATGGTTCGGCCGCCGGCTCAGAAGCTTTTTTTTCGGAAGGCTTCGGGTTTTCCCGTTCAGGGGCGTCGCTGCCGTCGCCGGCTGCCGGCGCCCTGGCCGTAATCCGGCTGAAATTGATCCCGCCCTCAGCGGTTCGCTCGGCCAGAATGGTTCCGCCACTGGTGGAAACGCTTTTCGCGGAAACGGACTTGCCTGCCAAATCCGCGTCAATCCCCGAAAGCGTGAATACCGGGATGTCAAAAACCGCGTTGCCGGTCTGCGGGTCAAGTACGGAAAGGGAGTGCACGCGGATTTTTCCGTTGGAAACCAGGCTGCCGGTTTCTGCTGAAGATGCCTGCTGCGGCCAGCGCACGTCTGCGGACACATCCACCCGGCCGCTTTTGACCGCAAGGCCGGTATGGGCCTGGTAAAAGGGGGCATATTTTTTGATATCCGCGTTTTTCAGGTCAATGCGGGCCTCTGCGGCAACAGGAAAAACCCCGAATTCGCCGGTGCAGTCAATTTCCTCCCCGGCCCGGGTTTTAACGGAAAGGTTGAATGCCGCCGGCCTGTCGGTTTTGCTGCCAAGCCGGTCCACACCCAAGAAAATTGATTCTGCACGGGTCTGAAATCCGTTGCTTTCATCGAGAAACCGGATCTGACCGTCGCGGATGCGAAATTTTTCAACAAAAAAATAGATCGGGCTGCCGGACGGATCGCCGGGTTTTTGCGCGCTTGGTTCAGAATCGGGTTTCGGCTTTTTAACAAGCAGGTCCGCGAAGTTGAATTCGCCGTTTTTATATCGCACCAGGTCGATTTCCGGGCCCCGGATCGAAACGGACTTAAGCACCGGCCCTTTTTTGAAAACCGAGCGCAGTTCCACATTGGCTGAAACCCGCTGTGCAGAGACCATGGTCTGTCCGGATTTGTCAGCCACATCGAGCCCGTGGATTGATGCGCTGAAGAAAAAGGGGTTAAAGTCGATATCCCGGACTGTTACCTGCCCGTTTATCGCGGAAGCGGCGATTTCCGGCAGCTTTTTTTCCGCCACCAGGGGCACCGCGACAAACCCGGCAATCGCGTAAATCAGCACAATGCCGGCAATGGCATATAAAATCTTTTTGCGAAAAGGTGACAGTAATTGTTTTGGTAACATAAAAATATATTATAATCGCAATTATTGATATTGCAAAAGGCGGGAAAATCAGGAAAACTGGTTCAATATCTTATCGTAGTCTGAATGCGAACCGACCCAGAACCATATCATCTCACCATCCTGCTGTATCCCCAAAGCACGGTAATCTCTTGAAACGCGCACGGAATAAATCGGTCGCTTTGAATGTACCCGCTTGAAGTGCAACCCAGGATGATAAGGGTCTTTTTCAAACAGTGTATAAGCCTCTTTTGCCTGCTTTTGGATTTCCTTCGGCAGGTTTGCCAATAGCTTACGAAAGCGCTCTGTTGTATGCGAAATCACTGCGAGTCAATATCCAATGGTTTTGTCCTTCCCTGTTTATGTTCTGAAAGGGCTTCATCCGCAAGTTTTTCCAGTACCGCCTCTGACTCTGCAAATGTATTCATCCACTTTTTTTCAGATAGGATTTCATCAATCAGCCATCGGGCCAAAGCATTCTGTTCCAGTTCTGACAACTTTGAGGCCTCCTGGAAGGCTTTTTCAAGTAGCTGTGTCATGATTTTCCTCCGGTTTTTATTAAAACA
>JAGXKN010000046.1 GCA_018335195.1 Desulfobacterales bacterium | reverse complement strand
GGGGAGAAAAAGAAATACATCACCCTGTTGTATGATTTGGCAAGACGCCGGTTTACCTTCTGGTACCTGGTGACCGCGGCCGTGGCCGTGGCCGGGGCGGCGGTCATCCGCTACAATCCCCTGAGCGCGGATTTCGTGACCGGCTTTTTTCTGGTACAGGCGGCAAACATGTGCTTTGCCCTCGGGCAGGTGGCATACAAAAAACTCATGGAAAGCCGGCAGCAGGCCGGCCTGCAGCGCTTGCCCCAGCATTCCGTGTTCGGGTTTTTCTACCTGGGCGCACTGGTGGTTTCAACCGGGGGCTGGCTGGTCTGGGGGGATCTGGGCATGATGCCGACCACCGCCGTGCAGTGGGGCGTTTTGCTGTGGCTGGGCCTCGGGGCTTCGGCCGTGGGATATTTTCTCTGGAACAAGGGCGCAACCATGGTCAATCCCGGGGCGCTGGCGATCATGAACAATGCCCTGGTGCCGGCGGGCCTGCTGGTCAACCTGTTGATCTGGAACCGGGAGGTGGCGCTGCTGCGCCTGCTTATAGGCGGCGGAGTGATTCTGTTTGCCCTGTGGTTTAACCAATCCCGGGTCAAGCCCTGGGTTGAGCACAAGCAAGCGGGTTTTCGCGCAGGCGCCGCATAGCTGTGGCGTTTTCGTGTTTGATTTCAGCGTTTGTATTTCATGAAAGGACGGGACATGTCAGTTGTAACCTGGAAAATGGATGAAGGCGTGGCAACGGTTTTGATGAACAATGAGCAGAACCTGCAGAACCTGGACTTTGCCCGGGACATGAACCATGCCCTGGATGCGGCCGAAGCAGACCCGCAGACCCGGGCCCTGGTGCTGACCAGTTCGGACGAGAAGTTTTTTTCAAACGGTATTGACGTGGCCTGGCTGACCGAGAGATTTGCGGCAGAGGAATATCAGGCGGTCCGGGATTTCTGCTACGGCATGGACGCGGTGTTTAAAAAACTGCTGCTGGCGCCTTTTCCGGCCATTGCCGCCATAAACGGGCATGCTTTCGGAAACGGCGCCATATTGGCCTGCGCCTGCGATTTCCGGTTCATGAAGTCAGACCGGGGATTTTTCTGCTTTCCGGAAGTGGACCTGGGCATTCCCTTTCTGCCCGGCATGGATGCGTTTATCGAAAAGGCCATTCCCCGGTACAAGCTCAATGAACTCAAACTCACCGGCAAGCGGGCCACCGCCCCGGAGCTCGAAGCCGCTCATGTGATTGAGAAAGCCTGCGGGAATGCCGAGCATCTGATGGCCGAAACCATGGCGTTTGCCGGGTTTTTCAACAAGAAACGCGGGATCTTTGCCGAACACAAGCGCCGGATGTATCAGCGCATCATTGATATCATCGACACGCAGAACCCGGAGCATATTGATTCGCTCAACCTGATGATCCGGGAATAGGCCGGACTTGACGGCAGCTGCCGTGTGAAACAATGGGGAAGGAGGGGGACATGGGAAATTTTGCCGAATATGATCGGTATGATGCCATGGGTCTTGCAGAGCTGTTGAAAAACGGGGAGGTCAGTGCGGCCGAGCTCTGTGAAGCGGCAATTGAGCGAATTGACCGGCTCAATCCGGACTTAAACACCGTGGTTACCCGCATGGACGAACAGGGCAGACAATCGGCTTCCGATGATCTGCCGGAAGGGCCTTTTTCAGGGGTTCCTTTTTTGCTTAAAGATTTAATGGCCGATTACGCAGGGGTTCCCACTTCTTACGGCAACCGGATACTCAAAAACGTGCCGGCGGCACATGACAGTGAACTGGTTACCCGGTTTAAAAACAGCGGCGTGGTGATTCTGGGCAAAACCAACACGCCGGAATTCGGCCTGACCGGGGTCACGGAGCCCGAAACATTCGGTCCCTGCCGAAATCCCTGGAACCCGGAACATACGCCCGGCGGTTCCAGCGGGGGCTCGGCTGCAGCAGTGGCCGCGGGGATTGTCCCCATGGCATCCGGCGGAGACGGGGGCGGATCCATTCGCATTCCGGCATCTTGCTGTGGTTTGTTCGGCTTGAAGCCTTCCCGGGGGCGCAACCCTACGGGTCCGGATCTGGGAAGAGTCTGGCAGGGCGCGGTGCAGGAGCATGTGATTACCCGATCGGTCAGGGACAGCGCGGCCATGCTTGATATCACAAACGGGGCGGATCCGGGCGCCCCATACGAGATTCGGCCGCCGCAGCGGTCTTATCTCGAAGAGGTGCAAAACGAGCCGGAACCCTTGAAAATTGCGTTTAATACCCGCTCGCCGCTTGACAAACCGGTTCATCCCGATTGTGTGCGCGCCGTGGAAGACGCCGCGCAACTGCTCGAAGACCTGGGGCATCATGTGATGCCCGCGGAACCGGAAATAGAGGGTATGGCCCTGGCCAAAAGTTATCTCACGCTTTATTTCGGCGAAGTGGGGGCGGATATCCGGTACCTGGAGACCGTGCTGGGGCGCAAGGCCCGGCCGTCAGATGTGGAGCCGCTGACCTGGACGCTGGGCATGCTTGGCAAAAGCTTTTCCGCCGCCCATTTTGTCGAGGCCATGCGGGTTTGGGACCAGTCGGCACGAAGCATGGGGCGCTTTTTTCAAAAATACGACTTGTATCTGTGCCCAACGATCGCGGTGCCGCCGCCGAAAATCGGGGAAATGAACCTCCGCGGGGGCGAAGCCCGGATGATCAAGGCAATCAATGCCCTGCGCCTGGGCGGGTTTTTAAAGATTTCCGGAATGGCCGAACAAATGGCGGAAAGAAGCCTTTCCAAAATGCCCTTTACCCAGTTGGCCAATTTGTGCGGTTTGCCGGCCATGTCGGTACCACTTTGCTGGAATGCGCAGAATCTGCCAATCGGCGTTCAGTTTGTCGGCCCGTTCGGGGCCGAGGACTTGCTGTTCAGGCTTGCCGGGCAACTGGAGCGGGCAAAGCCCTGGTTTGACGTGCGGTCCGGGTTGTATGCATAGTGTATTTTGTAATAATTGCTTGCATGCGGATTGATCCGGAAGGAATTGCGCTGTGGATACTTGCAGCACGCGGGATTCGGATGATTCGGTAGTACAGAGAAGGGAGGAGTATATGGTCATTCAAACACCGGGAAAGGTAACCGAGCGCATTACCCTGCTTGGGCGCAGGGAATCCAACGTGTATTATCTGGACGGCGGCACCGAGGCGGCCCTGCTCGGCGGGGGAATGGTCTACATCGCACCCGATGTCATGGACCAGATCCGGGAGATGGTCCTGGATACGCAGAAAATCCGGAGAATTGTGATCCTGCATGCCCATTTTGACCACTGCGGCATTGTCCCGTTTCTTCAAAAGCAGTGGCCCGGGGTTTCGGTAGCCGCATCAGAAGCGGCCCGGGCGATTCTGGCCAAGCCGAAAGTGGTGGAAACCATTGATGCCATGAACCGTGCGGCCCTGGAGCGTCAGAACCTGCTGGAAAAAGCCGGAGAGATGGGCTTTGCCGATTTTCCGGGCATTGCGGTAAACGAGGTGCTAAAAGAGGGGCAGACCGTGGCCTGCGGAGACCGGACCATCGAAATCCTGGAGGTGCCCGGACATTCCTCGTGCTCGATTGCGGCATACGTGCCCGAGGAAAAGGCCATGTTTGCCTCGGATGCCGGCGGGATCGCGTTGGGGGATGATGTTTTTACGGCAGCCAACTCCGATTTTGACAAGTACCAGCAGAGCCTGGAAAAAATGGCCGCCTATGATGTCGATGTCTGCCTTTCCGAGCATTACGGCGCCCGCACCGGGCAAGACGGGCGCAATTTTTTGTCCCGGTCCGGACAAGCCGCAGCGGAATTCCGGGAGATGATGGAGCAGTCCCTGGCGCGCACCAACGATCCGGACCAGACGGCCGCGGAAATTACGGAAGACATCATTTCCCGGTCCCCGCCGGAGTTTTTGCCAAAAGAAATCGTCTCCATGATCATCCGGCAGATGGCCGGCGACCTGGACAAAAAGCGGGCCGAAACCTAGTCGATCCAGTTCAGGGTGCGGTCCACCGCCTTTTTCCAGCTCTTGATGTCCTTTTGACGTTCTTCTTCGGACATCTGCGGCTTCCAGGTTTTGTCCAGTTTCCAGTTGTCCTTGAGTTCCTCGATGCCGCCGGCAAATCCGCTGGCCAGGGCGGCGGCGGATGCCGCTCCCAGGGCGGTGGTTTCGGTAATTCTCGGCCGGATTACGGGAATGCCAAGGATGTCCGCCTGAAACTGCATGAGCAGCTCGTTTACCACCATGCCGCCGTCCACGCGCAGACTGCTCATTTTCACGCCCGAGTCCTTTTCCATGGCCTCGGCCACGTCCAGGGTCTGGTAGGCCACGGCTTCCAGCACCGCCCGGGCGATATGCCCCCGGTTGATATAGCGGGTCAGGCCTACGATCACGCCCCGGGCATCCGAGCGCCAGTACGGGGCAAACAGCCCGGAAAACGCCGGAACGATGTAAGCCCCGCCGTTGTCTGCCACGCTTTTTGCCAGGGGTTCGATTTCAGCGGCATGCTCGATAAACGCCAGGTTGTCGCGCAGCCACTGGACCAGGGCGCCGGCCACGGCAATGGAGCCTTCCAGGCAATAGACCGGTTTTTCCCCCCGGATCTGGTAGGCAAGCGTGGTGAGCATGCCGTGGCTGCTGTGCACAGCCTCGGTGCCGGTGTTTAAAAGCAGAAAACACCCGGTGCCGTATGTATTTTTGGCATCTCCCACATCAAAGCAGGCCTGGCCGACCAGGGCGGCCTGCTGATCCCCCAGAGCTCCGCAAACCGGGATTTCCGCGCCAAACGGGCCGTCTTTTCGTGTGGTGCCCCAGGTCTCGGAATCAATTGAAGGCACGATGCGCGGCAGGATTTGTTCCGGGATGTTTAACTCCTTCAGGATCTGCTCGTCCCAGCAAAGGGTTTCAATGTTCATGAGCATGGTGCGGCTGGCGTTGCTCACGTCGGTGACGTGGGAACCGTTGTCCGGCCCCCCGGTCAGCCACCAGATGATCCAGGATTCAACCGTTCCGAACAGGGCCTCGCCCTTTTCCGCGCCTTTGCGCGCATCTTCGGCGTTATCCAGGATCCAGCGCAGCTTCGGGCCGGCGAAATAGGTGGAAAGCGGAAGGCCGGTCTTGGCCCGGAACCGGTTCTGGCCGCCGTCTTCGGCCAGCCTGCGGCACATTTCATCGGTGCGCGTGTCCTGCCAGACGATGGCATTCATGTAGGGCTGCCCGGTGTTCCTGTCCCATATCAGCGTGGTTTCGCGCTGGTTGGTAATGCCGATGGCCCTGATGTCGTTGCCGGTCAGCCCGGTCCGGGCCAGTGCGCCGCGGATCACGTCCCCGGTGTTATGCCATATTTCCATTGGATCGTGTTCCACCCAGCCGGGCTTTGGGAAGATCTGCTCGTGTTCCTTCTGGTAAGATCCCACGATCCGGCCCCGCCGGTCAAAGACGATAAAGCGGTTGCTCGTGGTGCCAAGATCCAAAGCGCCGATATACTCGCCCATGCCAGATCCTCCTTCTGGTTAAATTTCAAGCCGTGTTTTTGCCATATATATCACAATGCGGCCTTCAGCCCAATGCCAGAAAATCGCTGCATGCATTTACCGCGCGGTAAGCCGTGGCAATTGCCAGCCCGCTGCCGCATTTCTGGCGCATCCAGTCCTGGTGGGCCAGAATGGAGCCGGCGGCAAAAAGACCGGCCCGGGTTTCACGGCCGTTTGTATCAACCGGCCGGAAATTGGCGTCCACAGCCAGGCCTGCCTGGTTTACAGGATGGCCTTCGGGGTGCAGCAGGTCCTTGTGATGCCATGCAGCCCGGCCCGGCGGCTGAACCACGGGCAGGTCGAAAATGGTTTCCCGGATGCCGCCTCTGTCTGCATGCAGCCCCTTGCCGAAAAACCGCCCGCTGCACAGGATTGCGCTGCGCGCGGCAACCCGCCGGCATCCGGCTTCGTTTCCCACCGTAAAGATCCACCCGCGGTCTGCCGATCCGGCAACATCACACACTGCGTGCTGGAAAAAGGGATGTATGCCCATGGCGCGGAGTTGGTATTCGAATTTTTCCTGCAGGCGCAGTCCGGTCGCCGCAGGCAGCATGGTGGGGATTTCAAAAACCGGCACGCCCAGGCCCCTTTCCAGGTCGTCTGCCACCTCCAGGGTGCGGGAGATGCCCAGTACTGCAGGAAAAGCAACGATTTGGGCATCGCCGAGCAGGGGCAAGACGGTGTCAACCAGTTTCCGGCGGTTTGCCGGCGCCTCCAAAGCCCGTGCCATGCGCTCGGTATAAAGCTCGCCCGAGACGCCGGGAAAATCGATGCGCACCGGCCGCAATTGCGGCCAGGACGGTGCCAGGCTTTGAGCAATCTGCCGGCCGGAAAAGCCCTTGAACCCCTTGAAATCCACCAGCAGGCAGGGTTTTTGTTCAGCCCGGGCCGCCGGGCCTTTGGCCATGGTATGGGGCAGGGCATAGGTGGGCTTGATGGTTCCGGCCGGTGTGATCATGTGCATGTTTTTTTCCGCATGACAGATGTGCGGATATCCGCTTTTTTCCAGGAATGTCAGCATGTTCCGGACGGCGGTTTTAATCTCGGCAGTTTCCATGCGGGCGTATGGGTGGTCGGGCTGGTCCCGGCGCAGCCGGGAGATGCCCTGCCAGGGATTGTCCACGATTTGCCCCCCTGATGCGGGGTGTACGCCGAGCACGTCGATCAGGCCGCTGGCAAATCCGAGCTGCCCGGCCTGCCCTGCCTGAACCGTCTTTATGTTGTGCTCTGCGGCAAACAGGGCTGCCGCCATACCGGCCATGCCGGTGCCGATGATCATGAGATCGCAGGTGATGTCAACTTCCCGGCTGTTCATGTCATTTCCGTTTCACAGTTCAATGGAAAAGAGCCCGCAGTGCATGGCCTCGAGCAGTTCGGCCTGGGCCAGGGACCTGTTCCACAGCAGGGGCTGCTGCCCCCGCCACCGTTCCCGCAGAAACGCGCGCAGCTCTTCAATCCCCTCCCTGTTTTCCAGGTGGCCTTGATCGTAGAGGAAGGCCGCCAGGCGCTGGCTGCAAAATGTGCCCTGGCATGGGCCTTTGCCGATGCGGCTGCGCAGCCCGATTGCCCTGAGATCCGGCCGCCCCTCCTGGGCGTGGATGTTTTCCACGATTTCAGTGACAATACTTTCAGGCACCATTTCGCATTCGCACAGAAGCACGTCGTTGGTTGTGCTTTTGCGTAGCCAGGTATCCGGGGCCAGGCCCGGTTCGGTCCACCTGGCGTCCACCGTATCGGGCAGGGGGGCGCTGCGGGTCCGGCAGGGTTCCCGGATGCCGAGCCGTCGACAAACGCGGTCGGCTGTTTTTTCCGCCATCAGGCGGTAGGTGGTCAGCTTGCCGCCGGTGATGGTGATCAAGTTTTCGATTTCTTCCGGCTGCCGGTCGTGTTCGATGAGTTCATAGCCCCGGCTTACGCTGCGGTCATCCGGGTTCTCATCTTTTTTCCGGTTGCCTGCAGGCAGAGGGCGCACGCCGCAGTAAGCGCGGATATACCGGGTGGTGGCCAGTTCCGGTATCATGGCGGCGCCTTCGTCGATGATGGTATCGATTTCCGGGATTTCCGGGTATATTTTATCCGGTGAATCCACGCGGCAGGAACTCGTTCCCAGAATGGACACCGTACCCCCGGGTACCAGGATGTCCCCGTCTGTGGGCATGCGCAGGCGGTTTACCACCCGCCGGGCTATGCGGCTCTGGGTGACCAGCAGGCTGCCCTTGGAATAGTGCATCCGGATTTGCGCACCTGCCAGTCCGGCGATGATACCCGCCCAGGCGCCTGCTGCATTGACCACCACATCGGCCTCGATGTGCCGGGTTTGGTCGGTAAGTTCATCGAGGACTTTCGTGTGGCGGATACGGCTGTTTGTGACATCAAAGCCGGTGACCCGGCTGTAGCGCAGCAGGCGGCAGCCCTGCTGCCGGGCGTGAGCGATGTTGTCCAGGGAGAGCTTGAAGGGGTCAATGGCGGCATCATCGACTTCAAATGCAGCGATCAGCCCGCGGGAAAGGCCCGGTTCCATTTGCCGGGCTTCTTCCAAATCCAGGGCCCGTACCGGGATTCCGCATTGTCTGCAGCGTCCCGGAAAATCGGCCGCGTATTGTTCATCATCTCCTGCCACGGCTGCGAAAATCCCGCCGGTTTGTTCAATGCAGTGGGGTGCCGCGGATTTGAGCAGGCGGTTTTCCCTGTGACATTCCCGGGCCGCGGCCGGATCGGAAACAATGTAGCGGGCCCCGCTGTGCAAAAGCCCGTGGTTTCCGCCCGAGGCCCCGGCATTGATATCCCGTTTTTCAACAACAATACAGGATACGCCCCGCAGGGCAAGGTCTCTGGCCAGTCCGGTGCCGGTGACGCCGGCGCCGATGATCAGCACCTGGGTTTGCATCCGGGTCCTCCTGTTCCGGGCGGTATTCAACGGCGTTTTCCGCTGTGCGTGGTGCATGCGGGTTTTTGCTTGTGAAAACCGTTCCGGGATGGTACTTTAAAAGAAAAATAATGTTGATAATACCACAGTAAATCCTGGAATGTCACGAGTAAATTTTCGAAACTGAAAAAATCTTATTCGTTTTGTTTCATCAGTTTTTGCGACTCTTCTGTTTCTCGTTTACGCGTCCCCGGAGGTTTCATGTCAGAACATGCATCCTGTAGTCCGAATGATCCGGCAACTCCGGCCAATGCATCGAGCAAGCGTATGAGCCCCGCCGATCGCCATGGCCGTATTCAGAAAATCGTACAGAATCAGGGGTTTGTTACAATAGAATACCTGGCCCGGGAGTTTGCCGTGACCCCGCAAACCATTCGCCGGGATATTAACGTGCTGAGCAAGGAAGGCCTGATCCAGCGTTTCCACGGGGGCGCGGGAATGGGTTCCAGTACGGAAAACGTGGCCTATAACGAGCGCAAGATCCTGTGCTTCGAGGAAAAGCAGCAGATCGCCAAAATGGCGGCACGCCAGATTCCGGATCATGTTTCGCTTTTTATCAATATCGGCACCACCACCGAGGCCGTGGCCCGGGCGCTTTCCGGCCACAGGCGGCTTACGGTGATTACCAACAACCTCAACGTGGCAAATATCATGTCCAACAATGAGCAGTTTGAGATCATTGTTGCCGGCGGTCTGCTGCGTCACCGGGACGGCGGGTTGATCGGGGAGGCAACCATTGACTTTATCCGGCAGTTCCGGGTGGATTACGGTATTATCGGCATCAGCGGGATTGACGTGGACGGTACGCTGCTGGATTTTGATTATCGCGAGGTCCGGGCGGCAAGGGCCATCATCGATAACGCGCGCAAGGTCTTCCTGGTGGCTGATCACACAAAATTCTCGCGCAACGCCATGGTGCGCCTGGGCAATATCGGGGAGATCCATGCCCTGTTCACGGACCGGCAGCCGCCTGCGCCGCTTGTGGATGTGATGACCCGCGCCGAGGTGGATTTGTTTGTGGCCTGAGCGCCGGTCTTTTTCCGCCACCTTTTTGTTGTTTTTGGAAAGAATTTTTTTGAATTTTGTCAAAATTTTCGCTTGCGAACTTTTTGCCTGGCTGGTATACTGCTTCAAACGAATACACAGGTTTGACACATATTACCAGCGGTCCTGCGGGTGATTTGATTTCCGGGGGAGCGCCCGGGAAAATCCAGGCATTGCCGGGAGAACCTTTGAATGGGCATTGGCGTTTTCAATATTGAAAAATCCTATGAAGGAGCCGTGGCCCTCAATGATGTGTCCATGGAAATCGAGGACGGCGCCTTTGTAACGCTGCTGGGTGCCACCGGCGCGGGCAAGACAACGCTTCTGCGCATCATGGCCGGAATCGACCGGCCGGATAAGGGCCGGGTGTTTTATGACGGCAAGGACGTCACGGATGTTCCGGTTCAGAAACGAAACATCTCCATGGTCTATCAGGAGTTCGTCAATTACCCATCAATGACCATTTACGAGAACATCGCCTCCCCCCTGCGGGTTTCAAAGACCCGGTATTCAAAGACCGATATTGACAAACAGGTCCGCTACCACGCAGAGCTACTCGGCCTGACGGCCGTGCTCAATCACTATCCCGAAGAGGTCAGCGGCGGGCAGAAACAGCGCACCGCCATTGCACGGGCATTGATCAAGGACACCCGGTTTATTTTCCTTGATGAACCCCTGGCGAACCTGGACTATAAGCTGCGCGAGGAACTGCGCGGAGAGCTCAAGACGCTTTTGCAACAAAAGGGCGGGGCGGTGGTTTATGCCACCCCGGAATCCGTGGACGCGCTTTCCATGTCCACTGACGTGGCCTATTTCGAGGAAGGCCGCCTCCTGCAATACGGGCCGCTGCAGGAAGTTTATCATAATCCGGCGTATGTGGAGGTCGGGGCCTATTTCAGCTATCCCACCATGAATATCATGGAAGCCGATAAAGTTACCGAGCAGGGCAAAACTAGCCTTTCCATTTCCGATGAAATCAGAATCGATGTCACCGACTTCCGGGACCGTTTACAGGTGCAGCAGTACCTGGTGGGCGTCCGCGCATACAATCTTTATACGTCGAGTCAAAACGGCCGGGGCCTTATTCCGTTTACTGCCACGGTGGAGCTTGCCGAAGAGCTCGGCTCTGATACCGAGCTTCATGTCCGCCATCAGGGGCTCGTGTTGGTCGTGCTGATGCAGGAAGTTGCGCGGTTTCCGATCGGAACGGAGATAACGGGATATCTGGATCCGTCGCGGTTGTTTATTTTTGACAGGGAAACAAGGCAGCTTGTGCTGAAAACCTTCAGCTGAGCGGCCGCGGCCGGAAAGCCCGGTATGGAGGAAACGCATGGCCCGAATTGAACTCGAAGGCATTTCCCACACATACGACCCGCCCTCGGTGCCCGAGACGCAAAGGGAATATGCGGTTTCCAATCTGGATATTTCCTGGCCCGACGGCAGTGCCAATGCCTTGCTCGGTCCTTCCGGGTGCGGCAAAACCACGATCTTAAATATTATTTCCGGGCTGCTTCAGCCCACTGTCGGCCGGGTTCTGGTTGACGGAAAAGATGTCACGCCCTTGGCTCCCCGTGAGCGCAAAATTGCCCAGGTCTTCCAGTTCCCCGTGGTCTACGACAGCATGAACGTGTTTGACAACCTGGCCTTTCCTTTGCGCAATCAAAAGGTCCCGGAAAAGGCGATCGGCAAAAAGGTCCGCGAGACAGCGGAAATCCTGGACCTCGAAGATCTTCTTAAAGCGCGCATCACAAGGCTCAATGCTGCGGACAAGCAGAAAATTTCGCTCGGCCGAAGCATTATCCGGGAAGACACCGCAGCGGTGCTTCTCGATGAGCCGCTTACGGTTATTGACCCGAAATTTAAGGGCGGCCTGCGCAGAAAACTCCGGGAGGTGCAGAACCGGCTCAAGAAAACCATGGTTTACGTCACCCACGACCAGCACGAAGCCCTGACTTTTGCCGATAATGTCACAATCATAAAGGATGGACATCTCATCCAGCAGGGCACGCCGCACGAACTGCATTCCCAGCCGGCATCCCCTTTTATCGGCTATTTCATCGGAAGCCCGGGAATGAATCTGCTGGATTGCACCCTGCAGGACAGCGCGCTGCAGTTTTCAGACTTTCATTTGCCTGTAAGTCAGGAAATGAAAAACAAGCTCGGATCTGCCGGTAACGGCCTCAAATTCGGTATACGGCCCGAAGTCGTCGATATCGCGACCCGGGAGCAGGCCGGTGCCGTGGCATTTACTGTTTCCGTGATCGAATATACCGGCGCCTACAGGGTGCTGACCTGTGACCGGGAGTCCTCGCGTATCAAGGCCAGGGTTTCCGAATCAATCCCTGTTACGGAAGGCGACCGGATCTGGGTGTCTTTCCCCGAGGAAAAGCTCAATTTGTTTTTCAACGAAAAGCGCATTGTCTGAGGAATTTCACGGCCCGCCGTCCTGAGCCGGGGCGATTTCGGGTCAACATTTTTCGAGGTGGATCGCCATGAAAAACAGAGGCTGGCTGTTTGTGATTCCCGCCCTTGCGGTTCTGGCCATCAGTGCTTTTATTCCCCTGATGACCGTGATCAATTACTCTCTGCACTATATTTTTGCCGGCTCGACCCCGACTTTTGTGGGATTTGAGAATTATGTGGAAGTGCTGCGGGATTCGGCCTTTTTGCGGGCACTCGTGCGGCAGCTTGTTTTCAGCATGGGGATCCTGGCAGTGGAGGTCCCCCTGGGCATCTGCATCGCCCTGTGCCTGCCCAAACGGGGCCCGGGCGTGGCGGTTTGTCTCGTTTTGCTGGGAATTCCGCTTTTGATACCGTTTAACGTGGTGGGCATCATAGCGCGGGTGCTGACCCAATCCGCAGTGGGCGTCATTCCCGAGTTCTTTGCGTTGTTCAATTACAGCTTCAATGTTGCCAAGGACCCCGTGGATGCCTTCATGACCATTTTCCTGCTCGACGTCTGGCACTGGACGCCGCTGGTGGCCCTGCTGTGCTATGCGGGCCTGCAGGCAATACCGGATGCATATTACCAGGCCGCACGGATCGACGGGGCCTCTGCATGGAAGACGTTTCGCTACGTTACGCTTCCCAAATTGCGCTCGGTACTCATTATCGGGGTTCTGCTCAGGTTCATGGATTCATTTAAAATTTACGCGGAACCGCTTCTGCTCACAGGGGGCGGGCCCGGGGATGCCACCACCTTTCTCAGCCTGCACGTGGCAAGAAAGGCGGAATCCTACAATCTCGGCTATGCCGGAGCCTCGTCTTTCATCTATTTGTTTATCGTGATCGTATTCAGCTACATCTTCTTCCAGCTGATGACCCATATCGGCAAAGGAGAAACCAAATGAGGAAACGGACCGTTTTGCTGATCATCTATCTGCTTGTTTTGTTTTTCCCCATATACTGGATGATCAATACCTCGCTGAAGACCGACAACGAGATTTTAAAAGAACTCACGCTGATTCCCAAGGACCTGACGTTTAAAAACTATGCGGAGATCTTTACTTCCGAGCTGTGGCGATCCAGCTTCATGAACTCCATTGTCTATGTGTGCTTGAACGTGATCATCAGCCTGGTTGCAGCCATTCCCGCTGCATACGCATTTTCCCGCTGGAAGTTCAGGGGCTCCCACCACCTTTTCTTCTGGCTGTTGACAAATCGAATGGCGCCTGCGGCAGTGTTCATGGTACCTTTTACCGAGCTGTACTACACGCTTCAGATATATGACACGCATCTGGCAGTGGCCCTGGCGCACTGCCTGTTTAACATCCCGTTGGCCATCTGGATTCTCGAAGGGTTTATGTCCGGCATCCCCAGGGAAATTGATGAAACCGCCCTGATTGACGGATACAGCTTCCCCCGGTTTTTCGCGAAGATATTTTTCCCCCTGATTGCACCCGGCGTGGGTGTTGCCGCATTTTTCTGTTTTACTTTCTCCTGGATCGAGCTCATTTTGGCCAAGGCACTGACCGTGACCAACGCAAAGCCTGTTGTTGTGACCCTTACCGTGGGAATCGGCGCCGAAGGCGTCCGCTGGGGTCTGCTTGCAGCCGCAGGTGTGCTGACCATGGTTCCGGGCGCCATCGTGGTCTATTTTGTGCGCAACTACATTGCCAGGGGCTTTGCCCTCGGGAGGGTGTAGAAAATGTGGGACTGGATTATTTCGAATACTTCCTGGATGTACTGGACATGGCAGAGCGGGCTGGCCATCGGCGGGCTTTTTGCCGCCATTGCCTTTATGGGCATCTGGGATGCAGTCTCGCCGTCTGTGGCCAGAAAGGGGTTTTTCCCCATCAGCACAACCCGGGGGGACCGTTTTTTTATCGGGATTCTGTCGCTGATTACCGTTTTTCTGCTCTGGCTCGGAATTGTCGGATCCACGGCCCTTTGGGTGCCGCTGGTCATTTCCGTGGCCTGGTTCGCAGTCGAAGGCGTGTGGGGATAAACAGGCAAATTCGAAATAAGGAATACAGACCGGACACTTCAGATTTTGAAGGGGGTGGTACAGGAAGTGAAAAAACAATCCGTGCGTATTTTTTAACCCCAACATTTTATTCAGGAGGAGGTCCACATGTATCGAACGTACATGGGAAAAATCGTGTTGATTCTCACGGCACTGGCGTTTTTGCTGCCTGCCGCGGCCGTGGCGGATACGATTGACAAGTGGATAGATGTTTTCCAGCCGTCGGTGCTTTCCAAAAAAGAGCAGCGAAAGGAACTGGAATGGTTTGCCAAGGCGGCAAAACCCTACAAGGGCATGGAAATCACCTCTGTGGCAGAAGGCATCAATACCCACAAATGGGAAGCCAAGGTGCTTGCTGATGCTTTCGAGGAAATCACCGGGATCAAGGTGACCCATGACATCATCGGCGAAGGTGAGCTTGTTGACCGGGTGCAGCGCCAGATCCAGACCAACAGGAATCTCTATGACATCTACGTAAACGACGCAGACCTGATCGGTACGCACCTGCGGCTCGACAGCGCGCTGAATTTGAGCGAGTACATGAAAGGCGAGGGCAAGGATATAACCAACCCGATGCTGGATCTGGATGATTTTTTAAATCCCGAATTCGGACAGGATTACGAAGGCAACCAGCTCCAGCTTCCGGACCAGCAGTTTGCCAACCTGTACTGGTTCCGCTATGACTGGTTTACCGACCCGGAGATCAAGAAGGCGTTCAAGGATGAATACGGCTATGAACTCGGCGTGCCTGTCAACTGGGCAGCATACGAGGATATTGCCGAATTTTTCACGGGCCGGCAAATCGACGGCCAAAAGGTCTACGGCCACATGGATTACGGCAAGAAGTCGCCGTCTCTGGGCTGGCGTTTTACGGACGCCTGGCTCTCGATTGCCGGAGCCGGTGACAAGGGCCTGCCCAACGGCATGCCGGTGGATGAGTGGGGCATTCGGGTAAAAGACCAGATCCCGGTCGGTGCCTCTGTGGAACGCGGCGGCGCGGCCAACGGACCGGCGGCCGTATATGCCACGAGCAAGTATGTGGAATGGATGGACAAGTACGCCCCGCCGGACGCAGGCTCCATGACCTGGTCCGAGGCCGGCCCCACCCCGTCGCGGGGCAACATCGCCCAGCGGGTTTTTCAGTATATCACCTGGCTGTCAGATCCGGCTTTTAACTCGGATCAGAGTCCGGTCACCGACGCCACGGGCAAGCCCCTGTGGCGCGTGGCCCCCACGCCGCACGGCAAGTACTGGGACGAGGGCATGAAGGTGGGATATCAGGACGCCGGCTCATGGACAATCCTGAAAAACAGCGTCAAGGGAGATAAACGGGCCGCGGCCTGGCTGTGGGCGCAGTTCTGCGTCTCCAAGACCGTGAGCTTAAAGAAGTTCATTGTCGGGCGAACCCCTGTACGAAAATCCACCGTGTTTTCCGATTACCTGGCCAAAGAAGAGGAAAAGGGGACCTACGGCGGGATCGTGACCTTCTACAAGTCTCCCGTGGAGCACATGTGGACAGACACCGGGCCCAACGTGCCCCATTATCCGCTTTTGGCAGAGCAGTGGTGGAAGCAGGTCTCCCTGGTCACCACCGGTGATGCCACCCCGCAGGAGGCCATGGACGAGTTGGCCTACAAGATGGACGAGCTGATGGGTCGCTTGAAAATGCCCAAGTATTCCCCGGATCTCAACCCCAAGAAATCCAGGGAGCACTGGCTGTCTCAGGAGGGTTCTCCGAAAGCCGAGCGGCCGGATGAAAAGCCCGAGACCAAGCCCTATGATGAGCTGCTGAAACAGTGGAAGTCACAATAAGCATTTCCCCCCAAGGCGGGTCGGCCTTCGGGCCGGCCCGTTTTATTTTCATACCCGGACGATGTCCTCCCGGAAGGTGCCCAGCTGTTCCAGCCCGTTTTCCGTGACAACGTGGGTGTTTTCAATCCCCACAACACCCCTGTCCGGAATAATCACCTTGGGTTCGAGCGCGATGATCATTCCGGGTTCCAGCGGCATTTTCTGCCCCTTTGCCAGAAACGGGAATTCATCAAGTTCCAGGCCGATGCCGTGGCCCACGAATTGAATCCGCTGTTCGCCTGTGCCCATGAAATAATCTGCCAGGCCGTGTTCGGCGGCCATATCCAGGGCCAGATCAAAGAGGTCCCCTGCGGCAGCCCCGGGTCTGGCGGCCTTTTTGATTGCCTCCTGAATGCTGCGCATGGCGTTGTGCGCGTCGATCAGGCCATCGGGAAGATCGCCGAGGGCATATATCCGGGCATGGTCTGAATTGTATCCGTCTGCGGCAAACACCATGTCCACCAGCACGGGCTCGTGCCGGCGGACACGCCGCATGCTCGCGCCCTGTGCCACGGCTGGGCTCATGCCCGCGCCGCCGGTGGGCGAGGCCAGGTAGCTGGGAACTGCGGCTGCAGAGCCAGCCATGACATGGCCGTAGAAGAGTTCTGCGCCCCACATGCGCATCCGGACAATTCCCTGGTGGCCGAGTCTCCTGGCCTCTGCCTCGATCCGCCCGGCAAGCTCGACTTCCGGGATGCCTTCGTGAAGAAATCCGGGCACGGCTGCTGCGAGCTGATCTGAGAAAGCCGCGGCCTCGCGGATCTTTTGGATTTCATGGGCGGACTTGACCGCCCGGATCATGCGGATCTGTGTGCTGATGTCCGTGATTTCGCTTTTTTTGAAAAGCCGCGCATATGTGAAATACAGATTGGCCGGCACCACGTCGAGTTCCATGCCGAGTTTTTGCGGGGTTGAAATGCCGTAGTCGTGCAGAATTCCGGGAATCTCCTTCGGGCTGGAAAATGAAACCACCCGCTCCAGAGCTGATTCCGCCCTGGCCCGCTCAAAATCCTTACGTACCATCAGCAGCGGCTTACCCTGTGCCGGAATGTATAGGTTTGCCTGCTGGGCGGTGCCGCTGAAGTAGAACAGATCTGCATTCTGGAGAATAAGGGCGCCGGGGATGTCGTTTTGCTGAAGATGCTGTTTGAGTTTTTCGCACCTGGCGCGAAGTTCGCTCAACGGGGTGTGCCTGTGGCTCGTTTCCATGAGGGTTGCAGTCCTTTCGGGCGGTGATTCACGATTTATTTAATACCGGCGATATCCATGTCATTGTAAGGCGTTGCCGTCAAACTCATGGCAAAAACATTGCACAACCTCATTTAACATGTTAATATAAAAAATCAATGTTTTATGAAGCAGTAAAAGGATTTGCCGAAGTCACGGCACTGCTTCATCCATCCCGAAACAAGGCCGCCATTACCAGAATTCCGGACAGAGTCAAATGAACGCGAACCCCCCTTATGAAGAGCTCGAAGAGCAGGTCCTGGCCCTCAGCCGGGAGGCTGAGCGCCGCAGGAGCGCAGAAAACGCCTTTCACCGTCAGAAAGCATACCTGGAGGCACTCCACGAAACCTCCCTGGGCCTGATAGACAAGCTCGACAAGGAAGAACTTCTTGAAACCATACTTGATCGGGCCGCGGCGCTTACCGGAACCGAGCACGGCTATATCTATCTGCTGGAACCGGATACCGGCTACATGCAGATGCAGATGGGCATGGGGTTTTTCAAGGGACAGCTCGGTCGGCGGGTTGCAAGAGGCCAGGGCATGGGCGGCTGCGTGTGGGAATCCGAGTCCCCGCTCCTTGTGGACGACTACCAGAACTGGCCCGCCCGCATACCGGACAAAAATCTTGACAGGCTGCGTTCCATAGTGGGGATTCCCTTAAAGTCTGACAGCGAAGTCAAGGGCGTGATCGGGCTTGCCCATGTGGATGAAGACAAACGATTTGACTCCGAGGTCGTGACCCTCCTGCAGCGGTTTGCCGGCCTTGCCCTGCTGGCAATTGAAAAGGCGGGCCTTTATGCAGAATTCAGGCGGGAGCTTGCCGAACGCAAAAGGACCGAAGCCGTGCTTCGCGAAAGCGAGGCGCGCTACCGGACACTTCTGGAGTCTTCTCCGGACCCGATCGTGGTCTACGATATTAACGGGGTGGCCACCTATGCAAACCCCGCCTTTGAGCAGACCTTCGGCATGTCGCGCGATGAACTCATAGGCGGCCGGATTGATTTCGTGCCCGAGGAAAACTGGCCCGAAACCCGGGAAGCAATAGAAAAAATGCTTTCCGGCCAGAAGGTCACCATGTTTGAAACCAGGCGCCTTACCAGGGACGGACGGGTGCTTGACGTGCAGATTTCTTCCACCCTGTATCATGACGCGGACGGAAAACCTGCGGGCAACATCGTGATCCTGCGCGATATAAGCGCTCAAAAACAGGCTGAAAGACAGCTGCAGGAATACCGCGATCAGCTCGAAAAGTTGGTGGCAGAGCGCACCGCGGAGCTCGAGCGCGCCAACAGGGCCCTGGAACAGGAGATCGAAGAACGCAAGCAGGCTGAAGTTTCCCTGCAGAAAAACCAGAAGGACCTGCGCGCCCAGTCCCATCATCTCGAGGAGGTAAATACCGCCCTGCGGGTTCTGCTGAACCAGCACGAACAGGACCAGAGAGGGATGAGCGAGATGGTGAGAAGAAACGTGGAAGAACTTGTCCGTCCCTACCTGGAAAAAATCATGAATACCCGTCTGGATACCCGCCAGAAGACACTGCTGCAGATCCTGGAGACCAATCTGAACAATATCGTGTCCCCTTTTATCAACAGGCTGGCAGCTCAGACCGGGAATCTCACGCCCATGGAGATCCGGGTGGCAGACCTGATCAAGGCGGGCAAGACCAATGACGAGATTTCCGAACTGCTTCTGGTTTCCAAGAACACGGTATTGTTTCACCGGCACAACATCAGAACCAAATTAAATATAAAAAACAAGAAGATAAACCTGCGGGCGCATTTGCTTTCCCTTGAAAAATAGTGGGTACAACCCGCTATTTTACCGCTATTCTGTACACTTGACTATGGACCCAATCTCGGTCACTTTAAAGCCAAACAGCGCATACTTTCTCCTAAACACCCAACTTACGAGAACTCTATGCCCAATCTAAGCGCATCAGATGTCACTCTCACCTTCGGCGGACTGCACGCCCTTTCTTCTGTGAACCTGGAAATCGCGTCCGGACAGATCACTTCCGTTATCGGTCCGAACGGTGCGGGCAAAACCAGTTTGCTGAATTGTATTTCAGGTTTTTACCATCCCAGCAAGGGCGAGATCCATTACAATGGCCACAGGCTGACAAAAGCATCACCTCATCAGGTCTCGAAAATCGGAATTTCCAGGGCTTTCCAGAACCTGGAATTGTTCCGGGGAACCTCGGTGCTCAACAACCTGATGCTGGCGCGCCACAAGGATCTTTCCTACAACCTTTTTAATGCGGTCGTTTTTTTCGGAAAAGCTTCCCGGGTGGAGGCTGAAAACCGGAAGTATGTTGAAGACGTGATTGATTTTATGGAACTGGAGCCGTATCGCAACCAGGTTGTGGGCAATCTGAGCTACGGCATCCAGAAAAGAGTTGAAGTGGCAAGAGCCCTTACACTGACCCCGGAGGTGATTCTGCTCGATGAGCCCATGGCGGGAATGAACATCGAGGAAAAAGAGGACATGGTCAGATTTATTTTTGATATGAAAAATGAATGGGACATTACCGTGGTGCTTGTGGAACATGATCTGGGCGTGGTCATGGATATTTCGGATCAAATTTATGTGTTCGATTTCGGCGAAGTTATCGGAACGGGCAATGCTCAACAGGTGGCCTCCAATCCCAAGGTAATTGAGGCTTATATCGGGGAAGAAGAGTAAACAGGTATGGAAAACAGAGAATATATGCTTGAATACAGCATCCCTCAGCTTCTGCGGTGGCGGGTAAATACCAGCGGGGAAAGAACGGCATTGCGGGAAAAGGACTTCGGTCGCTGGATTCCCTACAGCTGGGACGATTATTATGACTATACCCGCCGGGCCGGCTTGGGGCTGAAGGAACTGGGCTTCGGAAAAGACGACAAGATCGCCCTGATCTGCGACAACATTCCAGAGGTGCTTTTCGTGGCCATAGGCGCCCAGTCTTTGGGCGGGATATCAGTGGGCATCTACCAGACCAGCCTGCCCGATGAGATCGCCGGGATTATTGAGCAACTGGATGTCAGCGTGGTGTTTTGTTCGGATCAGGAGCAGGTGGACAAGGTGCTCGAGGTCCGCGACCGGGTCCCTGCGGTAAAGAAGGTTATATACGAAGACGAAAGGGGGATGCGGGGCTACAGGTCGGATGAATGGTTCATGTACATCGAGGACCTTTATGCACTCGGGGATAAAGCACATCAAAACGACCCTGAGCTCTTTGAGAGGCATGTGAATGAGGGCGGCCCGGATGATGTCTGCCACCTGTGCCTGACCTCGGGAACCACGGGTCTGCCCAAGGGCGCGATGATGACCCATCGAAATTACATCAACATGGGTCTGAGGCTCACGGAAGCCGATCCCCTGGATGACACTGATGAATATGTCTCTTTTCTGCCTTTTGCCTGGATCGGCGAGCAGATGAATTCCTTCGGGGTGGCCATGGCCACCGGTATTGCAATCAACTTTCCTGAATCGGTTGAAACCGCCATGGCGGATTTAAAAGAGATCGGGCCGCATTTCATGTTCGGCGCCCCCCGGATCTATGAGAACATGCGTTCGCAGATCTGGCTTAAAATAGACGAATCCTATCGTTTCAACCAGTTCTGCTATAACTATTTCATGAAAATCGGGGAAAAGGCTGCACACTACCGGATGACAGGCCAGAAGCTCCCTCCGATGCTCCGCTTTCTTTCCTGGTTAGGCAACGTGCTTATGTTTCGCCCCCTTATCAACCAGATCGGCTTTCTGCGGCTGAGGCAGGCCTACACCGGAGGCGCCGCGCTTGGCCCGGAGTTGTTTACCTTTTACCAGGCCATCGGGGTTAATCTCAAGCAGATCTACGGCCAAACCGAGATCACGGGGATCGCATACGTGCACAGGAACGGGGACGTGCATCCCGAGACCGTTGGAAAACCGCTTCCGGGCACCGACTGCAAGATCTCTGATGAAGGCGAGATCCTTTCCAGGTCTGCTTCGGTGACAAAAGGCTATTACAAGGCGCCCGAGAAAACCGCCGAGCTCATAGAAGAAGATGGATGGCTTCATTCCGGGGATGCCGGCTATATAGACGAAAACGGTCATCTGGTGGTCATCGACCGGGTCTCTGATGTCATGTACAACAGCCGGGGCGAGATGTTCAGTCCCATGTTTCTGGAAAACCGGCTGAAGTTCAGCCCCTATATCAAAGAGGCGGTGATTTTCGGCGATCAGCGCGATTATGTCGCCGCCCTGATAAATGTCGACCCCGTAGTGGTGGGCAAATGGGCCGAAGACCGGGGCATATCGTTTTCAACATTCATGGACCTTTCTGCAAAACCCGAAGTGGCCGACCTGATTTACAGGGAGGTCGCCAAAATCAATCAGAAGGCCGAGCAGGAACACTTCAAAATCTACAGGTTCGCAATTCTGTATAAGCTCCTGGATATGGACGACGGGGAATTGACCAGAACCGGCAAGATCCGCAGGCAGTTTGTAAGGGATAAGTATCAGGATCTTTATGAAGCCTTATACGATGAAGCGATTACCGAAAAAGAGGTGGAGGCTTTTTACCAATACCAGGACGGGCAGACTTCGACCGTGAAAACCAAAATCAAATTCTACACAATGGAAGAAAGCCGATGACGTATTTTTTTCAATTAGTTATCAGCGGAATCGTTGTGGGTTCAATTTATGCTCTGGCTGCGATTGGTTTTGTGCTGATCTACAAGTCTTCCAGGGTTTTAAACCTTGCCCATGGTCAGATCATAGCAGCAGGCGCCTATATCATATACTCCTTAACGGTGTTCTGCCATATCCCGATTTATATTTCTTTTGTTCTCGGCATGATCCTGACGTTTTTCCTGGCCATGAGCGTGGAGAGAATTTTTCTGCGGCGGCTTATCGGCGAGCCGATCATCTCGGTGATCATGGTAACCATCGGGTTGATGTCGATTATTGACGGAGTGATTTATCTGACCCCCTTTGGCTCGGAAAACCTTTCTTTTCCGGCTTTTCTGCCCACCCAGCCGATTATTGTAAGCGGGATTTATATTTCCTATACTCAGCTCGTGGGCCTTTTAATCACTTTTTTACTCATCGGGGGGTTTACCTGGTTTTTCAAGAAATCAACCGTGGGAATTTCCATGCGGGCGGTTTCTGATGACCAGATGGCTTCCATGTCCGTTGGCATTTCGGTTCCAAGAGTTTTCGGACTGGCATGGGCGACAGCCGGGCTTACCGCTGCTGCCGCAGGCGGAATTATAGGCAATATCACTGGATTGAATTTTGATACGCTTCACGCGTTCGGCATCATTGTTTTTCCGGTGGTAATACTCGGGGGGCTTGATTCGCTGCCTGGCGCAGTGGTTGCCGGAATCATCATGGGGCTCATCCAGCAGTTTGCCAGCGGTTATCTTGACGGCAACTGGGGGTTGTACGGCACAGCAAATCTTCTCCCGTATATTATCCTGCTGGTTCTTCTTTTGATCAAGCCCCACGGCTTGTTCGGTACACACGAAATCGAACGGGTATAGATTATGTCAGTAAATCGTTGGTTGGCCACAGGGAATTATTTTACCACTTACCGGCAGGAGCAGCGGATTTTTTCCACCCATCTCGACAGGCTGATTTTTGTGCTGTTTCTGGCGGTGCTTTTTGTATGGCCTTTTTTCCTGGAGGCTTCCACCAAGTACATGCTGGTGATTGACAATATTCTCATTGCGGTGATCGCGGTTTACGGTCTAAATCTTGTAACCGGCTATGCAGGCCAGATCTCTGTGGGGCATGCCGCCTTCATGGGGGTGGGTGCATATACGGTTGCATCCACTGCAGGTATTATAGGCGATCAGCATGTACTGATAACCCATGCCTGGCCCCTGATGATCCTGGCGGCCGGGATAATGGGAACGGTTTTCGGCCTCATAGTTGGATTGCCCGCCCTGCGGCTCAAGCACTTTTATCTGCTGATGGCGACGCTTTCCTTCCAGTTGATATTTGAGTGGGTGATCGGATTCATGGAGATTTTCAACCAGGGGCAGTTCATGTATGTCGGCCGTGCTTTCTGGTTTACAGGCGAAGTGACAAGATCACAGCATTACATGTTCTGGTATTATGTGCTTCTTGTTGTCACCGTTGTTGGCGGGCTGGGAGTGCGCAACCTTATGCGCACAAGGTACGGTCGGAGCCTGGTGGCGGTTCGCGACAATGACCGGGCGGCAGATGCCATGGGCATGCATCCGGGGTTTACCAAGGTTTTTGCTTTCGGGCTGTCAGGCTTTTTTGCCGGTATCGCAGGTGCTCTTATGGCTTATCTTAACCGGGGCGCCGGCTTTGAGACCTTCACGCTCCACGAGTCGATCCAGTACCTGGCCATGTCGATCGTAGGCGGGCTGGGGCAGCTCACAGGCTGTATTTTCGGACCTGTCGCGATCAGGATGCTTGATCTGCAGGTGGAAGGGCTTGCCGAATGGGCCGGCGGCATTCTTCCGTCGTCTCTTGACCTGGCCACGGGGCTTCGTCCTTTGAGCTTCGGTTTGGTCATTGTTTTATTTTTGATATTTGAGCCGCGCGGAATCGCCAACTGGTGGCGGATCCTGCGCTCTTATGTAAAACTGTGGCCGTTCAGGTATTAATTTGCGGCCTCGGGTTTTCAAGGATTTATTGAAAACCGATTTTAACAAGCCAAAGCAAGGAGGGGGAGAAATGA
>JAGXKN010000082.1 GCA_018335195.1 Desulfobacterales bacterium | reverse complement strand
CTCTGACAACGTCCAAAACCGCAGCCTGGATATGGCGGGGTTGTTTCAGTAGGCAGTGGTCAGTGGTCAGTGGTCGGTAGTCAGTAGTCAGTAGTCAGTGGTCAGTGACCTCACCGACCACCGACTACCGACTACCGACCACCGACTACCGACCACCGACTACCGACCACCGACTACCGACCACTGTATTATGCGCCGTACATCGCCACGTTTTTCAGGTCCTGGCCGAGATACTCCCGCTCGTTTTCCCCGAGGATGCCCAGGGACAGGCAGATCAAGGTCCACAGGTGCACGCTCTGCCACGGATGGTCCCGGATTTCGCTCAGATCGTGGATCTGGGAGTGGCAGTTGTGGCACGGGGTGATGCAGTAGCCCGCGCCGGTGGACAGGATCTGGTTGGCTTTCATCTCGCCGTACTGCCGGCGCTCGTCCGGGTAGCCGGCCTGGAGAAATCCGCCGCCCCCGCCGCAGCAGTAGTTGTTGGAGCGGTTGGGGGTCATGTCGATGAAATTTTCCTCGCCCACCACGCTCTTGACCACGTAGCGCAAGTCTTCGGCCACCGGGTCGCCAAAGGACTTGCGCACCAACTGGCAGGGATCCTGCACCGTAAACTTCACGCCCAGGTCCTTGTTCCAGTCAGGGGTGACTTTGAGCTTGCCCTCCCGGATCCACTGGGCATAAAGGCTGATGATGCTCTGGATCTCAAAGTTGTGGGGAATGTTGAACTTTTGCAGTCCGACCCGGACCGCGAAGAGTTCGTGCCCTCACTCGGTATTGAGCCAGACCTTGCATCCCAGATCGTCCACCGCCTTGGCCTTGACTTCCACGATGTGCTTCCAGGACTCGTCATCTGCCATGAACATGCAGTAGTTTTCCGCGGCCCAGCCCTTGGTGCCGTAAGTCCAGTCCGCCCCGGCCAGGTGCAGGATTTTCCACAGGGGGACCATCTCGTCTGGCTCGGTGACCGGCTCGCGGGAGTTCTGGTTTAGAAAGTAATATGCCCCTTCCTTGTTAACCGGGGCCTCCATGTCCTTGAACTCCGGCTGGGCTTCCCGGTATTCCTCGAGCACGTCCTCGACCACGAACTGAAAGTCCTCTTCTGTTGCGCCCATTGCGCTGCAGGTGTCGTTTTTCAGTGCCATGTCGCAGGACCCGAGGATACCCTTGGGACGCTCCTCCCTGGGCCAGCTCTGCCGGGCATGAAATACGAGCTGCGGGATGTTGATCTGCATGGGGCAGACATAAATACAGCGCTGGCACATGGTGCAGTGCCAAACCCATTCGTTTTTCCGGATTTCCTCGTCCATGCCGAGTGCGGCCATACGCAGAAACTTGCGGGCATCCATTCCGCCGATGCCCGTGGCCGGGCAACCCGATGCGCACGCACCGCAAGTCAGGCAAAGGTCCAGATTGCCGCCCTCGGGCAGCATTTCCTTGACCTTGTCCATGAATATGCTTTTGCGTTTTCCGCCAAGCTTGATTGCTGGTTCTCCCATAGCGTTTCCTCCGTTTGTGCCTCCTGTGCCGGACCCGGGTTGGCCGGCTGGCGGAAGCAGCCGATTGCATTATTGTAAATAACGCCTTTTCAGCGTTTCACGTCCAATATAATCCTAAACTGAGCGATTTTCAAGTTTGCCGCAGATACAAGGAAGATGCAGACTCGCTATAGTCAACTATGCGAGGCTGTATCTGACGCAGTAGATGCGGGAAAATTGAAAATCCCGAAGGGTTTCAGATTTTTAAAATAGAAATGGATGTTATCCTTTCAAATCAATTGCTTTTAAAAATCTGAAACTCTCAATTTAGGATAATCATTTTCCGGTAAAAATAAATCCCCCCGGGCTGGTGGGAATTTGTCAAAAATCTTTCCTGCCACAAAACCATCGGCCAAGTCAAGCACAATTGCAATATTTGGCCCTCCGAATTAAATCGGTATCGAAATCGCAATCGTTTCTGCCGGGAAGTCGAACCCGAACCCGAACCCGGTTTCGATTTTGATCCGGAGGGTTTCCGTTCCCATCTCGGATTGACATACCGGGGCGGGTGGCTTATGATACATGCTTTTTAAAGGGAAAGACGCATTCATGAAGAAAACAGCAACCCGCATCGGTGTGCTGGGGCTGCTTGGAGCCCTGATCGTGTTTTTCGGCGCCGGTCCTGAATCCCGGGGACAGCAGCGGCCGGCAGACCGCCGGGCGGCCTCGCAGGAAACCGTGCAGGAATCCAGCGGGCCGGTTTATCTCTATTTTGCCGATCCGGAAACCGGTTACCTTTCCAGCGAAGCCCGACGGATCCAGCGCACGGCGGATACGGCGGTTTTCTGTCAAAAGATCACAGAGGCCCTGATCGCGGGTCCGGAAAACGGCCTGATGCGCACACTGCCCGGGAAAACAGAGCTCCGGGCGCTGTATATCACCGGCGGCGGGATTGCCTATGTGGATTTCAACGGGGAGGTTTCCGAACACCATCCTGGAGGCGTGCGCAGCGAACTGCTGAGCGTCTACAGTGTTGTCAATAGCCTGATCCTCAATACCGACGGCATCCGGGCCGTCAAAATCCTGGTTAACGGAAAAGAAGCCGACACCCTGGCCGGGCACGTGGATATCCGTTTACCCCTAAAAGCGCAGATGTTGCTGGTGAGATGAAAAAGATCGGACAGATACGAAATATCGGCATTATCGCCCATATTGACGCGGGAAAGACAACCGTGACCGAGCGCGTGCTGTTTTACACGGGCCGTTCGCACAAAATCGGCGAGGTCCACAACGGCGAGGCCGTGATGGACTGGATGCCCGATGAGCAGGAGCGGGGCATCACGATTACTTCGGCGGTGACCACCTGCCAGTGGAAAAACTGCGACATCCAGATTATCGATACCCCGGGCCACGTGGATTTCACCATCGAGGTGGAGCGCTCCCTCCGGGTGCTCGACGGCGCGGTCGGGGTTTTCTGCGCCGTGGGCGGCGTAGAGCCCCAGTCGGAAACGGTATGGCACCAGGCAGATGATTACCTGGTGCCCAAGATTGCCTTTGTCAACAAGCTGGACCGGGTCGGGGCCGATTACTTCCGGACCATCGAGATGATGAAGGATCGCCTGAACGCCGTACCGCTGGTGATGCAGCTGCCCGTGGGTGGAGAAGACAATTTCCGGGGTGTGGTGGATCTGCTCAACATGCGTCAGATGGTATGGAAAACCGACCGACCCGACATGCCGTTTGAAACCATGGAGATTGAACCGGACCTGCAGGAGATGGCCGAGCAATACCGGGAAAAGCTCATTGAAACCGTGGCCGAGGCAGATGATGCCATCATGGAGGCCTACCTGGAGGAATCCGAGATCACCGCCCGCGACCTGATCCCGGCCATCCGCAGGGCCACCCTCGGATTGAAACTGGTGCCGGTGCTCTGCGGTTCGGCCCTGAAAAACAAGGGCATCCAGCCCCTGCTCGATGCAGTGGTCGAGTTTCTGCCGAGCCCCGAAGAAGCCCCGCCCATTCACGGGAAAATCCCGGAAAGCGGGGAAACGGTCGCCTTTGCGGCAAAGCAAAAGGGCCCCACCGTGGCCCTGATCTTCAAGGTTTCCATGATCGAGGGGCGCAAGCTTTCCTACGTGCGGGTCTATTCCGGCAAACTCAAAGCGGGCAGCGAGATTTACAATCCCGTGCGGGGCAAGGCGGAAAAGATATCCAGGATTCTCAAGATGCATGCCAACAAGCGAGAGCGCATCGACGAGGCCGGCCCCGGCAGCATCGTCGGCGTGGTGGGCTTAAAGGATTCGTCCACCGGCGAGACCCTCTGCGACCGGGACAACCCGGTGCTGCTGGAGCAGATGAAATTCACCAAGCCCGTGATTTCGGTTTCCATCGAGCCCAAGACCCATGATGACCAGGAAAAGCTGCCCCAGGTACTTGACAAGCTCATGGCAGAAGACCCCACCCTGAATGTCAAGCAGGACGAGGATACCGGGCAGACCATTCTTTCGGGCATGGGCGAGCTGCACCTGGAAGTGGCCATCAGCCGGATGCGGCGGGAATACAACACCAGTGTCAACGTGGGCCGGCCCCAGGTGGTTTACCGGGAGACCGCGGCAAAAGCCGCCGCCGGACATGCGGTCTTTGACCGGGAAGTTGCCGGCCAGCGCCATTTTGCCGAGATCGAGATTTCGGTGAACCCGCTTTCGCGGGGGCAGGGGGTGAAGGTCACATCCCGGGTACCTGAAGAAACCATCCCCGAACAATATGGCCCCGCCGTGGAAAAGGGAATCCGGGAGGCCCTGGAATACGGCGAGCTTATGGGATATCCGGTGGTGGATGTGGAGGTCGTGGTCACCGGCGGTTCATACCGGGAGAACCTGGCCTCTGATCTGGCCTATTCCGTGGCCGCATCCATGGCATGCCGGCAGGCCCTCTCAAATGCGGAGCCCTACCTGCTCGAGCCGATTATGGACGTGGAGGTCTTTGTTCCGGAAACGTTCATGGGCGATGTGATCGGTGATCTCAATTCCCGGGGCGGAAAGGTCGAATCCATCGCCGCCAAGGGCGACAATCAGATCATTTCCGCCATTGCCCCGCTTTCCAAAATGTTCGGATACACCACTGCACTGCGCTCGGCTTCCCAGGGCCGGGGCACGTTTACCATGAAATTTTCCCACTTTGACTGAATATGACTTGATCAGCCTGTAAAAAGTCCTTTTTACAGGCAGTGTTAAGTTTTAAGTGGTTAAGTGATTAAGTAAAATCAGAAAGTTATCATTTTATAGCCTGGCGGCTATAACGATTTTAGGACTT
>JAGXKN010000045.1 GCA_018335195.1 Desulfobacterales bacterium | reverse complement strand
CCGCTCCAATGCGCCGGCAGACATTGCAGACGCCATGGCGGCCACGGCCACCGGTTCTGTGGACATGCTTTCCGAAAATGAGCAGGTAACACTTTTAAACATTTACCTGCAAAAGCATCCCCACCTTGCCGAATTTGCAAAATCTCCCTCCACCCGGCTGATCCGGTTAAACGTATTGTGTTATTATGTGGTCAGCCGGTTTCAAAACGTTGTGGAACTCCACATGGAGAAATGATTCTGATCATAAACCTTGACCAAATCAACCCATCCGATCAGCACATTGCCGGCGGAAAAAGCCTGGCTCTGGCGCGTCTGCATCAAAGCGGCTTTCCGGTTCCCAAGGCGGTTTGCATTACCACCAATGCATATGACGCCTTTATTTCGTCAACCGGCCTGCGCACCCGCATACAGATGGAAATCAGCCGCAAGGATTTTTCCCGAATGCGATGGGAGGAAATCTGGGATGCGGCCCTGCGGATTCGGAATTTTTTTCTCAAAACGCCCATGCCGCCTGCCCTGGAGGATCAGCTCCGGGAAGGGTTGGCGCCGGTATTCAAAAATCCGATGGCTGCCGTAAGGTCTTCCGCGCCCGGCGAGGATAACCGGGGCTCCTCATTTGCGGGCCTGCATGAATCTTTTGTCAATATTTCCGGAATTGATTCCATCATCGACCATGTGCGCCTGGTCTGGGCGTCTTTGTGGTCGGATGCCGCCATGCTTTACAGAAAAGAGATCGGGCTGGATGTGAACAAGAGTAAAATGGCGGTCCTTGTCCAGGAGATGATCAATGGCGACCGGTCCGGGGTCATCTTCACACGCAACCCGGCAAACAATAATGAAAGCGTCATCGAATCGGTGCATGGCCTGAATCAGGGTCTGGTGGACGGGATCATTGAACCGGACCGCTGGATTCTGGATATGAAAACCGGAAAAATTCTGTCCCATACGCCGGCGGAAAGAAAAAACTGGATGCTCGCCGGTCCCGGCGGCGCAGTTCTCAAAGATCTGCCGGCACTGAAATCCGGACATCCTCCCCTGGATGCGGGGGATATCCGGGCGGTTTTTGACCGAGCCATGGCGTCTGAAAAATTGTTTGATTATCCCCAGGACATGGAATGGACATTTAAGGGCAGCCGGCTGTATGTGCTGCAATCCCGGCCGATTTCCACCGGAATCGACGCTCAGAAAAATGATGACAGGGGATGGTATCTCAGCCTGCGCAGAAGTCTCGAAAATCTCAAGAAACTGCGTATCCGGATTGAGCAGGATCTGGTGGTCCGAATGATCCGGGACGCTGACGCCCTGGCCGCCGAAAACATTGAGAGCCTGCCGGACCAGAAACTGGGCGGAGAAATTGAGCGGCGCATGCAAATTTTTCAGGACTGGAAAAAAATTTACTGGGATGAGTTTATCCCCTTTGCCCACGGAATGCGATTATTCGGGCAGTTTTACGCGGACACCATGCGCCCGGAGGATCCGTATGAATTTGTACAGCTGCTGGAAACTTCGGATTTACAAAGCATTGAAAGAAACCGGGACCTTGCGGAGTTGGCCGCCACTGTGCGGCAAAATCCGGAATTGAAACAAAAGCTGAGAACCGGAAAATTATTGGACATGGATTCGGGTTTTACCGAGAAAGCAAAACAGTTTTTCCATCAGTATATGGAAACCGAATTTACCGGTTCGGGCCGTGCGGATGTGCTGTCTGAAATTCTGGTATCCATCATTCTTGAGATGTCTGAAGCCGATCCCTCAAAGAAAACCGCAGGCAAGTCCCGGTCGGAACTAAAAGCCGAATTTCTGGCCGGGTTTGATGCGGATGCCCGGGGTCATGCTGAAGATCTGCTGGATCTGGCCCGGGCAAGCTATCGCATGCGCGATGATGACAATATGTTTCTCGGGCGGATTGAAAGGGAAATGAAACGGGCCGCTGAAACCGGAAAAAAACGACTTGGAATCAATGTTGCCCGCCTGGATTCCCTGGAAAAAATCGATGCAATTGCAAGGTCTTTGAAAGATCCGGAATATCATACGGATTTTGAAACACCGGTTCCGGAAGCACAATATGGGGTTGATCTGCAGGCCCGCCAGCTGATCGGTCAGCCGGCCGGCCGGGGAGTGGGCGCCGGAACCGCCCGGGTGATCCGGAGCCGAGATGATCTCGGCGGTTTCATTCGTGGAGAGGTGCTGGTGTGCGACGCCATTGATCCGAACATGACCCTGGTGGTCCCCATGGCAGCGGCAATCGTTGAGCGACGGGGCGGGATGCTGATTCACGGGGCTATAATTGCCCGTGAATACGGAATTCCGTGCGTCACCGGGGTGCCGGAAGCCACCGCCGCGATTCATACCGGAGACAAGCTCACGGTGGACGGATTTCTCGGCATTGTTACCGTTGAAAAAGCTCGTGATGCAAATGCTTGAAGCGGCAGCAACGATCCGGGCACCCGGTGAAAGGGTCTGGCAAATTATCACCGACACCCATCTTTGGCCCGTATGGGGGCCTTCGGTCAAGGCAGTGCGATGCCGTGATCGATTCATCACGACCGGGTCCACCGGTTTTGTTCAGACCTTTTTCGGGCCACGATTTTTCTTTGAGGTTACGGACTTTATTGATGAAACATACTGGGCCTGGCGGGTCCGGGGAATCAATGCAACCGGGCATCGGGTGGAAAGGGTGTCTCATAATAAATGTCATCTGGTGTTTGATATGCCGGTTTTGATGGCCCCATACTGGTTTGTCTGTGTTATTGCCGTTCGGCGCATTCGAGATTTGGCAGAAAATAATACCCGGCCTGCGCGGTCTTAATCAGGACCATACACGGCTTCTATGCTTTGAAAAACAATCCCGGTCAATAGAGACCCTCAGCTGACCTGCTCCAGCAGCCTGCAAAGCTGAACCAGATGGGACCTTTCCTCATCCACGGTCTGTTGCTGAATTACCTGGCCATCTTTATCCGGCTGTCTGTCTGCAGCCCGCTGATAAAGATCCAGAGCCCGGGCTTCGATTGACATTGCCAAATCCAGGATCTTCTGGATGGAATCTTGAACTGGCTGCATCCGGTTCAAGATTTCTTCAGTGCTGAGGCCGCCCGCCAAGACCCGGGGCACCACCTGTTCCTCAAAGTCATGCCTATATGTGCAATGGCTGCATCCAGCTTCTGGTATTCCCGGAACAAGCGCTCCTTGTGTCTGCCTTCTATCATGGCCAATTTTTCCAAAAGCGCAAACACTTCCCTGTGGTCCACTTTGGACTGCATTCATTCATACAATTCCTGTAGGCCGGGCTCCAGTCCACCACGGGAATGAGAGTCCCCACATCGGTGGTGCTGCCGGGCCAAATTTCACAGCATCGTGTTTTCGGAAAACCGGGAAAGAGATCGGATCAGGGTTTCAAACCGGCCCTTTTCCTGAAGCTTATCCAAATGGCCAAGGGTCGAAAAGACCTGCTGGCGGACTTGGGCGTCTTCTTTACGATCCCCGACGATTTACAGGTAATGGTACTTGCCGGATTTTTTGATTCGTACAAACATGGGGGGCGCCTTTCGAAAAGCCCCCAAATTTAAATAACTATTGCAACCGCAAGCTTTTCCGGAGCATTTTGTGGCACTGCTTTTTCCCGATTTTCCGGGATCGGGGGTAATATTTTGAGGTAGTTATATCTCCAGCAAATGATGGAGCTGTCAAATTTCAGATTTTCATTTCCCGGCGTCATTATTTATTGCGAGCACTAAGGCTATCCCCCGGCAGTATTGTGAATTTGGTAAGTTTGAAGAATAACAGACCCAAGGTGCAAATCCGGGGATGCTCAAGTATATCGTCTGGGATGGCTTGCCGGTCGGTGTTGATTCGATAAGGCGCGGCGCACGACCGCTTGGCCATCAACAAACACGATTCTCTTATCAGGGTTTATATACCAAAACCTGGAGTTCTTGTGAGATTATACTTCCGGTTTGCCAAGCTGACCTGTTTGCGGCGACCGTGCAACGTCGATTTGAAGAGGAGTAAATTTTTGTGGTGAATGAGCTCCCGAGCCGGGCTCAATTTAGTTCCCCTTGGACAGACAAAGGTGCTTAATGATCGGACGTTTGAGAAACGGCAACGCCCAAAAAGTAAAGAACAGGAGGTACGTCATGGGATGAATTTTCCAATGCAGCTTATGGCCATGGGCCGCCTTCCAAACAAGTGCAGCGATTTGGCCGGGCCCGAGATTGACGCCTGTGGAAGTCACGCTATAGGCCTGTTGTGAAGCCCCCGTGACCATTGGCGTGGCAACATAGGGTGTTATAATGTCGCATGACCTTATACCATACCGTTCAAACTCCAGGTCAAAAGCTTCCGTCAAAGCCCGGACTGCGTGTTTAGTGGCTGAATACACGGCAAGTTCTGGCATTCCATAGATCGAGGAAGCCGAACACATCGATATGATGCGGGCGCCCTGTGTCTGTTTCAGCAGCGGCAAGGCGAAGTGAATACTGTTTAAGACACCTTTGACATTGACATCAACGGTAAGAAGCTGGTCTTCCAAGCTGATCGTATCATTGCGGCCCATTCTCAAAATTCCTGCATTATTGAACAGGACATTCATTTTACCGCCGGTTAGAGTAGAAAACACTTCAAGCGCCGCACCTAAACTCTCCATGTCCCCTACATCTGCTGTTGCCAGACAACAGTTTTCTTCACCGAGTTCCGCCTGCAGTGAATGCAAGCCATCGCTGTCGATATCTACGATTCCAACGAACCAGCCTTTGCCGGCAAATAAGCGGGCGGTTTCGCGTCCGATACCCGAAGCCGCGCCGGTAATAAAAATGCTTTTACGCATCCCCATTTCTCCTTTCAATTCAGCCTTCACTATGGATGTGAACCCATACGGATACCGGCTCCGCCTCAAAACTGCTGGATCGATCTTCTTGTCGAATAAAGGAAGACCAGAACCAAGGTGCAGGTTTGGCAGGAGGCCGCAGTTGAAAAGGCCCTGGCAAGCATGGCGGGTTTACGGAGGGCAGCGCCTATTTGTCCTTGCGGGGCAACCGGAAAAGATACTTGTTCCTGCCTCACATAAATGCCTGCCTGAATTTTATGTGGTTTTGGCTACTTATTCACAGCAGGTTCCAGGACCATTTGCCGCGGCAGGTTCTCATAAGAGTTAAAGTGCATGGGGATCTGCTTGCCGTCGGCCCACATTTGGGCGGTGTCGTCATAATGCGGGCTCATGTAATGACCGGACTGTCCGGGCGGGCTGATCATGGTTGAGTTCTCGATATCCGCGAAATCGACCACCATGCGAATTACCCCGCCCGAATCCATCCGAAAGGGCCTCCTGTTGTCCCAGAAGCCGGAATTGATTGTATGATGAGAGCCGTCCGTGGGTATGGGATCCAGATTCAAAAACCAGATTTTGCTGCCCAGAGGGTGCTCGAAATGCATGGTATGCACCCGCTTCCACTGCCACTTTTCCGGGTTCTCCCCCAGCCTTGCCGATAACTGTTGTATGGCATCCCGCATGCTTTTATTAATGATATCATTGCGGCTTTCTTTTTTGTCGGGCGTTCCGGCGTCATCATAAAATGCATGCGTGCCCGCATCATGGATTTTTGTCAAAAGAAGATCCGGTACATAGTAAAGGTAGGAAAGGCGCAGATGCGAGTCCCAGATTTCCTGCCCGGTTTCGTCTGCCACGGTGTTTTCCATCATTTTGGAATAAAAGGCATTAAACAGCGTTGCCGCGGCGCTGTTTCTGACGATGCGGAAATCCCACGATCGGAAGAGATCTGCTGCTTTCTGTAAATCGGGCGCCGTGCAGGCCTCAAGAATATGGGGCACCCATCTCCGGGCCACCGGTGAAACCGCATCAAGCTGCATTTGCCTGGCGTCTTCCAACGACACTTTTTCTCCAGACCGCTGATCCATTAAATCCCGAAAACGAATCGCCCGCTCGAACAGGTAATAATTGGTCAGAAAATCTTTTGAATTGCCGGGATCATTATTAAAAGAAGCCACATACCCTGCCCCGGGATTATAATCCCAGGGCAGGCGTTTATAGGGCACATACCCTGTCCAGGCATATTCACCGGTCCAGCCTGGCACAGGCACACTGCCCTGACCCTTTTTGCGAATGGGTGGAGAAGCCGTAAACTGCCAGCCGATATTTCCCCTACTGTCTGCATAGCCGAGCCCCAGGTTGACAGTTTTGACAAGCTTCAGAGATTTTCTGAATTCACTGAAATTCTTTGCCCGGTTCATGGCAAGCAGGCCCTCAATGTCCCTGGAGACCACGTCAAAAGCAGACCACTGCATGGCGCAATTTTCCGGCGCAGCAGCCATAACCCCGGATATGACGGGTCCATGCCGGGAGATTTTAACTTCAAGGGGTTCTTCGCGGATGCCCTCATCTGTCCTAATCTTAAGGGTTTCCTCGATGATCCGGAAATCCTTGTAACCGTTTTCAGTCAGGTATTTGCCAGCATCGTCTGGATGGATCTTTTCCACGAAATAGTCCAGCTCGTCTCCCCTGCCGTTTACCGCACTCCAGGCAATATCGCCGTTAAATCCCAATGCGCTGATGCCCGGGGCTCCGGGCAGAGACCCGCCGATTACATCATATCTGCCGCCCTTGAGGTGTACGAGATAAAACAGAGCCGGCAATGTCGGCTTGAGATCCGGGCTGCCGGTGAATATGGGGCTGCCTGAATCTGTCATGCTGCCGGAAAAAATCATCCAGTTGCTGGCGGCAAACTCCGGAAGTCCGAAGAAAAGGGCACCCTCACCCCTTGCTGTATTGGCAGACAGGGCGCGCATCGCTTCGTCCGGATCCTGTTTTGGCGGCGCCAGATCCTCGCCGGTCAACGTGGGGGCGAAATCCGGGTATTCCGGGAGCAGTGCGGAAAGAACTTCAAATCCTGCCTTTCGGCCCAAATGGTGCATCGCCAGGTCGATTCGTTTTGAGCGGGTGAGACTGTAGGACATGAGCAAAACCGTGGTCACGCAGTCCTCGGGTTCCCACGATTTGGGCCGAGCCCCGAGAAATATGTACTCCCGGGGCAGGCTGGGCATATTTTCGATATATGTATTGATCCCGGCCGTATAGGCCTCCACTGCACCCCTGGTTTCCTTTGACATGGCCTTCCACCTTTTTTCGGCCATGCGGTAGAATCCTACAGTTTTCAGGAATCGGTCCTTATCCAAAGTCGCCTCACCAAACAGCGTGGACAGCTCCCCTCTTCCTGCCAGGCGCGTGGTGTCCATCTGGAACAGGCGTTCCCTCGCCGTTATATAGCCCTGGGCAAAAAACAGGTCGGCTTCATTCTCCGCAATAATATGGGGGACCCCGTATTTATCAGTTTTCACCTCCACCGGGGAAGACAGCCCCGAGACCCCCAGGCTTCCGGAATACTCTGGTACAGCGGAGCGAAAGAAAACCCGGAATGATACAAAGCCGCCCACAACAAGCAGCAATAAAACAAAAATTCCCGCTTTCAATATTTTCATTTTCCGTACCTGCCCTCATGTAAATCGTGTTCATCCAAAAAGTTGTCATTGAGTTGAAAAATTGTGGCGATAGAACGGCTATGAATGAGGATTCTGGGGCACTGCGGAATAGCAGAATCAAGCTACAGGCTCCAGAAGCACCCGCAATACAACATTCCATGGCAAGGATTGTGCAGATTCGGCGGAAGGGAGCACTTGAGAATCCCGTTGCAAGTTATGTTGGTTTATAGGTTGGTTGCTGCAAAAATGATATCTGTGATCCCCACTCAAAACAAGCGGCGAGTGCCAAATGTGATCGTAACTAAGCCAGGCCAGCAATGCTGTCGAGGATGGCATCCATTGTTTCTTTATGCGGATTTGATTTTTTTAAGAAACCCATTTAGCTGAATCACATGCCGGCGCTCTTCTTCAATGATCGCATCCACCTTGTCCTGCCCCAATTTTGGCGGCACCAGATCTTTGACACCCAGATAAAACAAAATCGATTCCTTTTCAAGTCCGATGGCTATTTTGAGAATCTCTTCCATTGTTTCACTGCCGGAAAGTGCTTCCGCGGCCGAAGGGGCGCCTTCTCCGCCGTGGGTATCCGCCATGGCCGCCAGGTACATTTCTACTTCCCCTTCAGGGTCAAAGACCTGCTGGGCTTTTTCCGCTTCCGCCAGATTGCCGCTCATTTTTGTGAACGTTGACTTATGCGTATCTTCCATGGCCGCCAGTTTTTCAAGAAATTTTTTATTTTTGGGATCCGTCTGCAGTTCTGCGGCTCTTTTGTAAAATTTTGCCCCGTTTTCCTCAATTCTGATTGCCACCTTGAAAACTTCTGCCGAATTAAAATTGTACATCATTATTCATTTTCCTTCTGCCTGAATTTTTTTGACGGTTCCACAAAATCCAATATATACGTTTTAAAAAATAAAACAACTCCGGGCTGCTGACTGGCGCCGCTGTTTCAAATAAGTTATATCAGTCGGTTGTGCAGACAAGATCGCAGTAAAAAGATGGCACAGATACCCGCCTGCATTTCATCTGTCCGAAGCTAAATTGCGCGGCTGTCATAGGCCCAGTTGAGCAGCGCCTGGCGCTGCCGGGGACGGCAATGGAGATCCCCCGGCCGGCAGTGTTTTTGAATTTGGGCGATATGGCGGGTCATGGCCTTCCAGCGGTTGATCTGGCGCCGGTCATCCGGGCACCGGCGTCCCCGGTAATAACGGCAGTACCACTGAAACCATCCCCGGGGATCTTCGTGGTAAATCCAGCCCTTTTCCCGCCAGACCGACAGTGGCTGAGAAGCGTTGATTCCGAAAAAGTTCATTGCAGGGTCGTGTCGCTCCGGGCAGAGCCGCGCCCGGGCAAACCAGCTTACCGGAAATTCATTGGCACAGTCGGTCATGTATTTTCCCCCGAAAATCCCCAGCCGCAGCATCTGCCGGGGAGTAAGCTCAGGCCTGAATTCCGGCGCGAAATTCCGGCCAGCCGGCTCGGTAAGATAATACACGTAATTCTGCTGCATCTTGTCGTTGACCTCAACTTTTCTATGTTTCATGGAAAGCGCCTTTTGGGTCCGGGATGGCGGGACTTTGCATGGAAGCCCAAAAACATTGCGCACCGGGAAAATAAAAACCCCCGCCACGGTCCGATGGTTACAGATTTAATAACAATAGCTGCAGGCGGGTGTTGGTTGCTGGGAAAAATGGGGCTATTTTTCTCCGATGGGACAGGCGAATTCGCATCTCCGGCACCAGTCGGTTACAAGGATCGGAGCGCCTTGAGAATCTCTTTGTCCGCTGTCAATAGGATGGTCACGATCGGAATCGAGGCGTTGGATACAGGTCGGACGGTCATATTGTCCAGAGGCGAACGCATTTTCAGGGCAGGCTTTCCGACAAGGCATGGCACAGCCCTGGCAGGGCTGGAAATCTTCCGGCGGACGGCCGGACGGAGGCCTGCCTTCGATCAATACCGCACGAAGCCGGACTCTGGGGCCCCATTTCCGGTCCAGCAGCAGGTTGTTTTTCCCCACGACGCCCAGTCCTGCGAACACGGCGGCATCTTTCAGATACACCCCTCCCTTTTCCACGTGGTAGGGCAGCGGCTGTGCACGAACATTATGAGTCCTGAACAGCCAGGTTCCCAACTCCTCAGATATTTTTGTCATCCGGCGGTTTCCCGCGGTATTGCCACGGTCAAACCAGTCCAGCCGCGGGTCATCTTCTGGATGATGCATGGCCAGCACCAGCAGAGAACGGGCATTTGACAGCCACGGGGTAATATTTTCTGAATGGCCGGTCTTCCAACTTCCCACGGCTGGAGCCTTGTAGGAAGGGCCGTCCAACACTTCATCGATAGCGGCAATCCCCGCCCGAAAACCGTCCCATTTTTCCGCCTCGGCAATCAATTCCTCGGCCAGTTGGCGATGTTGGTTCATATTCTCTCCCGTTTTTTTTTGGGTCCGGCCAATTGAGACCTTCCGAAATATGTATCGCACGACAACGGCGGAAATGCAAGTTTCGACCATGAGTGCTTGCCTCCGGTGCAAATCTAAAATCGCGCACAATGGCTATCTATACGTAATAAATTGACATTTGGCTCTTTTGCGGTAAAAGGGTCACATGTTCCTGTTTTTTTCTATTAAAAAAAAGGAGGCAGATATGAACCCGTTATTATCTTCATAGAATCTCTGACTTGTTTTTTCTCACGAACACTTTGTCTTGCCTGAAAAACCGGTCTATAATAATTTTAAAAACTGCCTAGAAATAAAAACCTTTATACGGGTACGGGCAGAAATCGTCCTCTAATTTACCGGATACCGCAAGGTCATGAAAAAGGCGCCCAACAACCTATCCGGGGATGCGCAACAGACAGAGAAATACCGGTTCCGCCACCTGCATCCCAACATCCGCATCGGCACGGCCAGTGACCGATATGCCGGCTGGATCGGTCAGATTTACACCCAAACGCACTATGCGGGCCGGATTAACCGCAGGTCAAACAAGGTCGGGGGGAAGACCTTCCAGGAGGAAGTCCTGCCGGTTGAAAGTGTAGCGGAATATTTTGAGCACTTTCCTGTGCTGGAAATCGATTACACTTTTTATTCGCCCCTGCTTGAAGAAGACGGCAAGACGGCCAAAAATTTCCATGTGCTCAGGACGTATGCCCGGCACATTACAGAAAATGACCATGTGGTTTTGAAAGTGCCCCAGATCGTATCGGCACAAAAGATTCGTCGCAGCGGCAAACACATTAAAAACGAAACGTATCTTGACCCGGCGATTTTCACAAAGCGTTTCTATGAGCCCGCCAATGATATCCTCGGCGCCAGTCTGAACGGAATGATATTCGAGCAGGAATACCAGCGAAAACAGGAAAGAAAGCCTGCCGCGGAAATGGCGGAAGATCTTGACCGGTTTTTTGGATCCATTCCGCCGGACACCCGCTATCACATTGAATTTCGGACTGAAGCATATCTGAGCGCCCCGGTGTTTGAAGTCCTGGAAAAGCATGGTGTGGGCCAGGTGCTGTCTCATTGGACATGGCTGCCGTCATTGAGAAAACAACTGGCAAAAGCTGACGATAGGATCTTCAATTCCGGGAAAAAGCGGATTGCGCGTCTTATGACACCGCGGGGCATCCGATACGAAGATGCTTATGCCAGGGCCCATCCTTTTGACAAACCCGTTGATGAAATGCTCCAAACCGGTATGCTCGCAGATACAGTCGCGCTTATGAAAAAAGCGGTTCAGGAAAATGTGGAAACCAGCATTATTATCAATAACCGGGCCGGAGGCAATGCGCCCCTTATTGCCCGGCGGATAGTCGATGAATACCTGGCAAAATAGGCAAGGCGTCCCGCCTCATACTTCAGAGGCCGCTGCCCGTTTATTGTTTTATTGGATTAATATAATAAAGAAAAATCAAGCAGTAAAACCCGCTCCCGGAACGCGCTTTATTGATTTATGGCACCAGGCATGTAAAAAGACATAAGCGAATTAAGCAAACATGGCAGCAGGACAACAAAAAGAAAGGCGGCTACGATGAAAAACGCTCTTAGGTATGCCGGAATCTCTGCATTGCTCTTTCTCCTGACCGCGGCCTGCCAGCACCCGGGGCAGAAAGCATCATTTGAAGACATCAGCGCAGTTGACGCCTTAAAAGCCCACAGCCGGGAATTTGAAAAACGGGTGGAGACCGTCACTGAAGGGGTGCACGTTGCCATCGGCTATGGTCTTGCCAACTCGGTTATGCTCGAGGGCGATGACGGGGTGATTATTATCGATACCCTGGAATCCGTTCAAACTGCGCAGAAAGTGCAGGCCGCGTTCAGAGCAATTACGGATAAGCCTGTGCGTGCGGTGATATATACCCACAATCACGCGGACCACGTGTTTGGCGCCTCGGTGTTCGCAGATGATCCTGAAATTCCGATATATGCCCACGAAACCACCAGCTATTACATGGACCGTATCGTGAGCGTCCTTACGCCCGTGATCAACCGGCGCAGCATGCGGATGTTCGGAAACCGCCTGGATGATGCGGCCATTGTCAATGCAGGAATCGGCTATCGGCTGAATGTGCATCCGGACAGCCGAATCGGCATTGTCCGTCCCACCCGGAGCTTTGCCGATGAACTCAGCGACACCATCTGCGGCATCCGGTTTAAGCTGATTCACGTGCCGGGCGAGACCAATGACCAGATCTGCGTGTGGCTGCCGGAAAAACAGGTTCTGATCGCGGCCGACAATATCTATAAAACCTTTCCCAACCTCTATACCATCCGGGGGACCCCCTACCGGGATGTCAGAAAGTGGGTGGACAGCCTTGAGCAGATGCGGGCTCTGGGCGCCCGTCACCTGGTGCCCTGTCATACGGGTCCGGTCTCCGGGCGGGAAAAAATCCGCGAGCTTTTGACCGTTTACCGCGATGCCATCGCCTTTATCCATGACCAGACCATCCGCGGCATGAACAAGGGGCTTGCCCCGGATGAACTGGCGCAGAAAATTCAACTGCCGCCGCACCTGGCGGAGCATCCCTATCTCCAGGAGTTCTACGGCACGGTGGAATGGTCGGTGCGCTCGATTTTTGACGGCAATCTGGGGTGGTTTGACGGCAACCCAACGAATCTCTTCCAGTTGCCGCCGAAAAAAAAGGCAGAGAAAATGGCAGACCTTGCCGGCGGAGAAGCGGCATTGCTTGCAAAGGCCGAGGCGGGATACGAGAAGGGCCGGTACCAATGGGTGCTCGAGCTGACCGACCATCTGCTTCGCCTGAATCCGGAAAATACCCGGGTGAAAAATCTGCGGGCAGGCGCCCTGACCGCCCTGGGCAAGGCCCAGAAAAACCCCAATGCCAGGCATTATTATCTCACCTGCGCCGCCGAGCTGGAGCAGGACCTGGATATGGACAAGCGCGCCGCGCCGGACCCGGAAATGGTGCATGCCATGCCCCTTTCCACCTTTTTTGACAGCATGGCCGTGAACCTGGATCCGCAGCGCGCCGCGGACATCAGGCAGACGGTGCATTTTGTGTTCCCGGACATTGACGCCGCCTACACGGTCTGCGTGCGCAAAGGAGTAAGCGAGATCACCCCCGGGCGGGCGGGCCATCCGGATATCACCGCAACCGTTGATTCAAAAGCGTTCAAGGAGATGCTGGCCAGGCTGCGCTCGCCCCTGGTAACCATCGCCGCGGAGTTTGACGTCAAGGGCGGCAAAATTGCCTTCATCAAATTCATGAAACTTTTTCAAGCCTCTGATGCATAAGAACACAGGGATTGAATCCGTTGTTGCTGCAGCTGTTCTTTTTCCGCTGATGCCTGTTTTAGTTCAGTGATATCCATGAGAAAGACCAGGTCCGGGTCACTGCCCGGAATCATTGCGAACATGACTGTGGCGGAATTCTCGAAAATGGTCCTGTGGTCGTTCTTGGAAAAAACATATAACGGCGCGCGGCTGTTAATTTGACGGACCGTTTCTGCCGGGACATATTTCCTAAAAATCTCCGGTCTTGTGCCGTGCTGTCAGCCCTGATATGGATTTTTTCAGTGCCTTTTTGAGGCAGGTCAATAAAACAAACACAGGAAAGGATATATAATGGCTGATCACAGGTGTGAGAACTGCGGTTTCAGGGCAAAATATGATCGTAACCCCAAATCCTTATTAGGCCGGCTATGGAAGTGGCACGCGTCGTGGTGCCCCGGATGGAAAGCTTTCATGTCATCTCTGCCAGATGAGGAAAGAATTAAACTGGCTGAAAAATATGGACTCAAGAAGTTCAAATGATCCGGTTGTAAGCACCCAAGGCAGTCGGCTTGCCGAGTACAGCCGGAGAGCCCCGGCCCCTGACATGGATGTGCCTGCCGGGGCTTTTTTTCGCGCATGAGTGGCCGTTTATAATTGCGATTTAACGGATGCCATTTTGCTGTTCAGCCCATCGGAGCGGTCTTTGCGATAGTCGCCCTTCATCGTGAAATAAATGCGGTCGGAATCATTTTGCAGGTCTTTAAAGCATTGATCGACAACCTTGAACACCGCCGGCCACTCTCCTTCAATGCTGGTTCCCATGGGGTTTAACTCATAAGACAGGCCGCTGCCTTCGATGATTTTGACGGCCCGGGCGACATAAGGGCTGACACTGAGGCCCTTATCCATGGGAAAGATAGAGAGTTCAACGATAACGCTCATAATCCCTCCTGTTTAATCACTTTTCACGAATGGAACCGCAACCGATGCCGGCTGCGAAGATTTTGCCACTCAAGTAAACAGGAAAAAGCGGCAATTTCCTTGACATTGACCGTTCACCTTTTGGGTTGCCGGTTTAATCTCGGCCGCAAACCAGCTCCCTTTCAATAAAAATAATATGACAGATGCAATGTGCAAATTTGAGCATGCCCGGAAATACCGCCCGGCTTGGCAAGTATGGTTAACCGGCAATATTGGTCCCGGGTACCGGACATCATCGGCTTTATGTCCGGCAGCACAATCGGTAAATATTGTTGAAAAACCTTTCAAAAAGAATAGAATAAAGACTTTATAAAAAAAGCGCCCGTTTGTTTTAAGTTATCCCGAAAAGCGGAGAAGGCCATTGCGGAGAAGCTTTATCCGGACTTTTACCGGTGCGGATTTCTGCATGAAAAAACAGGGGACTTGGTAAACTCCAGCAGGGAGGTTTTTCATGAAAATTACAGGTATTGTCTGCAGCCCCCGGAAGGGGGGAAACACGGAAATACTGGTAGCGGAAGCCTTAAACGCCGCCAGGGAGAAAGGTGCTGAAACCGAAATGGTCCTGTTGGCCGACAAGCAAATAAGCCCGTGCGATGCCTGCCAGGGTTGTGTTGAAGACGGGGTCTGTGTGATTGAGGATGATATGCAGGATATTTATCAAAAACTCGAAAACGCGGATGGGATTATTTTCGGGACACCGGTCTACTTTAATAATGTCAGCGCTCAGGCAAAGGCGGTTATCGATCGAACCTATGCGTTGCTTTGGACGGGAAAATTACGTGACAAGGTCGCCGGTGCTGCCGTGGCGGTAAGGCGGGTTGGCGCCGGACAAGTGCTCAGCATTTTATACAGTTGGTTTACGGTTCAGCGCATGATTACCGCCGGTGGATGTATTGGTTACGGCATGGATAAGGGCGAAGTGCGGGAAGGCGCCGGCGGGGGTCCCGGAAGCACAGCACTCGGCGAGGCCGGCGCAATTGGAAAGGCCACGGTCAAAATGGTAAACTGGGTTTCAAAATAGCCAAGGAAAAGGCATTCAAGCGTCAGCTCTGCTGCCATGCCTGCCAGGTTCAATCCGCTCCATTAAGGATTCGACCTGTTATATCAGAACCCATGGTTGGCCTTTTTATGGAAGTGCGCCGAGCCATGGAGACGACTGCGGAAGGCGGCAAAGCTGGCCGGGAGTTATAGCGATCATGGATTTCATACCCGGCACCAAGCCGGAGGCAAACCTCGCAGAACCCGGCCTCTGGTTTGTCTTTGACAACGGCCGCCTGCTGATCAAAACCCGGCGCGGTGAACAAGGCCTGATCATTCCGGCGGGCAGGGAGCTTGAAGAAAGCGGAATCACCTTGACCCGCAAACAATTCATCGGTTCTCTGGGAAAGCGCCCCTGCTATGCGGCGGCGATCGAAGGTGACAAAACCCCGCCCGGCGGGTTTGCCCTGAAGCCGCTTCTCACGCTTTTAACCCAACTGGACGAGGGTCTGATCTGGGCGGCGGGCCGGGCCAACCAGCTTATTCACTGGGAACAGGCGCATAACTACTGCGGCGCCTGCGGCAGCCGGATCGAGGACAAAGCCGATGAGCAGGCAAAAATATGTCCGCAGTGCGGGCTTGTCAATTATCCGCGGGTCACCCCCGCGGTAATTGCTGCCGTGATGAAGAATGACCAAATCCTTCTTGCCCGCAACAATCAGGCCCGCGTTCCCTACTACAGCGTGCTTGCCGGATTCGTGGAGCCGAACGAAACCCTGGAGGAATGCGTCCGGCGCGAGGTCAAGGAAGAAGTGGGCATTGTCGTCGAAAATATCCGGTATTTCGGCAGCCAGCCCTGGCCGTTCCCCAATTCGCTGATGATCGGGTTTACCGCTGAATACGCGGCAGGAGAGATCCAAATCGATTCGGAGGAGCTATCCGACGCCGGCTGGTTTGACAAGGACAGCCTTCCCCGGATCCCCCCGCCTTTAAGCATCGCCGGCCAATTGATCGAGTGGTTTGTCAAAAACCGCTCCGGCGTGTGAGCCCTGCATGGTAGCGACCGGCATCTTTTGCGCTTTTGACTTTGTAATTCCATCGATCTTACGGTTCCCGGAGTTTTACGGTTTCCCGGGCCGCAATTGACCTGCAGCATCCGGCTTCTCTCCGGCAGTATTTCGGATCAGTCGGTCCTGGGGAATGGCGGATTCAAGGTGCAGTTTTGTGGAGGCCCGGGAATCATGTCAGACGTGGCAAGCATGCTGCCATGCTTGATAAAAAAAAATCATACCATTCTATATTCCGCAAGGCCCCAATATATTGTATCTTCATTTATCAGGAGATGGCTGAGCCTTCCTTTTTACTGCCCTTATGTTAATGCCTGGAATTACTGGCCGGGATAGTTGGCTATGGTCTGGACTGGGTTAATTCAGACTTGATGTTGATGTCGCTATTTGGACAGATTAAAACAACGAAATTTAAATGAAGTTATCATGTGAGACTGATTGAAAGATCTATTGACTTAATGGAAAATTAATGTTAATTGCAAATTATTATCAATTAAAATATAGAGACCTCAATTGGCTGATTATAAGAAAAGATTTGAAACCATTATCGAAAAATTAAGGGGCAACGGCCACAAGATAACCCCTCAGCGGCTGGCCATTGTTAAAATTCTTGCCAAAAGCGAAAACCATCCCAACGTTGAGAATATTTATGACCAAATCAAAGGAGATTTCCCCACAATGAGCCTTGCAACTGTATATAGAAATATTGTTTTAATTAAATCACTTGGTGAAGTTCTTGAGTTAGGATTCCCGGATGGGAGTAACCGATATGATGGAAACCAACCCGCCCCCCACCCGCACGTCATCTGCATCAAGTGTAAAAAAATTGTCGACCCCGACCTGGATAGCCTTGATAAAATGCAGAAAGAGGTAGCCGAAGAGACCAACTTTAAAATTCTGAATCATAGATTGGACTTTTTCGGTATATGCAGCGAGTGTATGACAGAGAAAGGTTAATATATTTTTTTGTCTTTAATTGATAAATATGATCAAATAATATTTATTTCCCATCGAACTTTCGATGAAATTAATTGGATAGACAGACTCCGAAGCACTACATTCATTGTATTACGGAGATAATTTCACACAAAGAAAGGAGAAAACTCATGAACAAAGATAAAAAACAACCGGTTATGGGGTCTACTGCCAGGGGCGGTATGTCGAACCGGGACTGGTGGCCGAACCAGTTGAACCTCAAGATTCTTCACCAGCAGTCTTCCAAGAGCAATCCCATGGGCGAGGATTTCAATTACGCTGAAGAATTCCAAAAACTCGACCTTCAGGCCTTAAAGAAGGATCTCTATACCCTAATGACCGACTCGCAGGGCTGGTGGCCGGCGGATTGGGGACATTACGGGGGACTTTTCATCCGGATGGCTTGGCACAGCGCAGGCACCTACCGCATGGGGGACGGCCGGGGCGGCGGAGGAACCGGGAATCAACGCTTTGCGCCCCTCAACAGCTGGCCCGACAACGTGAATCTCGACAAGGCGCGCCGATTGCTCTGGGCGATCAAGCAGAAATACGGCAAGAAAATCTCCTGGGCCGATCTCATGATCCTTGCCGGCAACTGCGCACTTGAGTCCATGGGATTTAAGACCTTCGGCTTTGCCGGCGGGCGTTCGGACATCTGGGAGCCGGAGGAAGACATCTACTGGGGTGCCGAAGAGGAATGGCTGGCTACGAGCGATAAGCCCAAGAGCCGTTACAAGGGCGACCGGGATCTGGAGAACCCCCTGGCAGCCGTTCAAATGGGCCTGATCTACGTGAACCCCGAAGGCCCGGACGGCAACCCGGACCCGGTCGCCTCAGGCCACGACGTGCGCGAGACCTTCGCGCGCATGGCAATGAACGATGAAGAGACCGTCGCACTTGTCGCCGGCGGGCACACCTTTGGCAAATGCCATGGCGCGGGCGATGCCGCACATGTGGGGCCTGAGCCCGAAGCCGCGCCCATCGAGGAGCAAGGCCTCGGCTGGAAGAGCAGCTTTGGCAGCGGCAAAGGCGGCGATACCATCAGCAGCGGCATCGATGGCGCATGGAAACCAAACCCCACCCAATGGGATATGGGCTATTTGAAGGTGCTGTTTAAATATGAGTGGGAACTGGTCAAGAGCCCGGCTGGAGCCAATCAGTGGCTGGCCAAGGACGTCGAGGAAGAAGACATGGTGGTTGATGCGCACGATCCGCTGAAGAAGAATCGGCCGATGATGACCACGGCGGACCTCTCGCTGAAGTTTGATCCGATCTACGAGCCGATCGCCCGGCGCTACCTGGAGAACCCCGAGGAATTCGCGGATGCCTTCGCCCGGGCGTGGTTCAAGCTGACCCACCGCGACATGGGCCCCCGATCCCGCTATCTCGGCCCGGAAGTTCCGGCAGAAGAACTGATCTGGCAGGACCCGGTGCCGCCCGTCGATCATGAACTGGTCAACGCGCAGGACATCGCCGACCTCAAGGGCAAGATCCTTAACTCGGGCCTGTCGATCTCCCAGCTGGCCTATACTGCCTGGGCGGCGGCGTCAACGTTCCGCGGCTCTGACATGCGCGGCGGGGCAAACGGGGCACGTATCCGTCTATCGCCGCAAAAGGACTGGGCCGTCAACCAGCCGGCAGATCTGAAAAAGGTGCTGCAGACCCTTGAAGGGATCCAAAAGGATTTCAACGGCGCGCAGTCCGGCGGAAAGAAGGTGTCGCTCGCTGACTTGATCGTCCTGGGCGGATGTGCGGGTGTCGAGCAAGCGGCGAAGAATGCAGGTTACGATGTGACAGTTCCATTCACTCCGGGACGCACGGATGCCTCCCAGGAGCAAACGGACGCGGAGTCGTTTGCGGTGCTCGAGCCTGCTGCTGACGGGTTCCGTAATTACCAGAGAGCCAAGTTTGCCGTATCTGCGGAGGAGCTGTTGCTTGACCGGGCACAGCTGCTGACACTGACCGCTCCTGAGATGACGGTTCTGGTTGGTGGTATGCGAGCCTTGAATGCCAACTACGGGCAATCCCGGCACGGTGTTTTCACCGAGCGGCCGGAGGCGCTTACCAATGATTTTTTCGTAAATCTGCTCGACATGCGCATGGACTGGACGCCAACCGCAGAAGACGAAGACGTGTTCGAAGGTCAAAATCGCGAAAGTGGCGAAATCAAGTGGACCGGCACCCGTGTCGACCTCATCTTTGGTTCGAACTCCCAGCTCCGAGCCTTGGCGGAAGTCTACGCATGTAAGGACGCCCAAGAGAAGTTCGTGCAAGACTTTATAGCAGCGTGGGACAAGGTAATGAACCTTGACCGCTTTGACCTTGCCTGATTTCAGCATAAGCGTTTTCGAGGGTTCTGGTGTATATTCTCAACTGCGACTCGGATAAACGTGAAACACTGGCCTGAAAACCGGCGGATATTATAAATGATCAAGAAAGCGAATAGCAGCGCATGCGCGCGGCGTTTCAATACACTCTGAAGCGCCGCGTCTTATTTAAGGCATAGGGGTGAACTTCATACGGTTAGAAACTGCAGTTATGATTGCATTTATCCTGCCAAGGACTCCAGACATAGTCCTGAAATTCCAACGGCCGGGCAATATACAATATATTGCGGCAACTCGGCCCAGCTTTTTCATCATGGATAAACTCGGATATCCCGAGCACTGCGGCTATTCTCGGGCAGTATTTCGAAATCGGCGAATTTGTGGAATGGCGGATACAAGGTGCAAATTTCAGGAGGCCCGGGAATATTACATTCCGTGGCAAGCGATGTGCACCGTTTATCAGTGGTTTATTTGAGCTTATGAAACTTATCGTGCCACGCACAAACATTGCAAAACACTTCCATATCGTCACTGACTTCCGGGCAATCATCGGCACTCAACCCTTTGTCAAAACATACCTCTCCATCCCGGCATTCAAATTCGTATATCTCATATTCGTCATCGGGGTCTTTTACATAAAACTGTTCACAGCCGCAAGCCGGGCATTTGGAATACACCATTGCAAAGCCTCCATAACGGTTATTGGTTGATTGCAGGATAAAAGCACAACGCTTTTTAGGTAATTTTTAGAAAATATATTTAACTTTTGAATTTTTCCCCGATGGCCATCCCGTAATCCTGGCCGGCTTTAAGCCCTTCACTCGTTTCAATTGTTGCCTCTTTCAAACTTAGGGCGCCCAAATCAACCATGTCCATTTTGAATACAAATTCCATTGTATCAAAAAGCATGGGGGAGGCTTCGCCGCTATGGGTATAGGCTCCAAAAGCACCGCCGATTTTACCTACCAGGTTAAGCTGTTCAGCAAGAAACAAAAAATTTTTCATGCCGGGAGTCAAATCACGGTGATACGTCGGACAACCAAACACATACCCATCGTAACCTTCCAGGTCTTTTGCTGTATTGATAGAGGAAATTTTGACAATATCTGCATCATGCCCTTTCATTCGAATGCCTTCCGCAATGCCTTCCCCAATTTTTTCAGTCTTTCCAGTCCTGCTCGCATAGGCCACCAATACTTTGTTCATTTTAAACTCTCCAATTAGAACGTTAAAAATTATGAGCACACTTCTTTTTCGTTCATTGTGCCCAAAAAACTGTGGTTCGGCAAATAAAATTTAATTTTATACGACCTCTTATAAAAAGATAACATGCAAGAACAATTGTGCAAGTTTCATAAAGCCCGGGAATACTGTCTGAATTGGTAAGAAGTGCTTGGAATGCAGCTCACCCCACGTGAAATAGCTCCTCAATCCGGTGGCTGCTGCTTGCGGTGCATTCCCATCCCATGAATCCAACCGCACGCGGGGCAAGAGGTAATTACGATTGGGTCACCCTCATCGTCAATCACCTGTTGTTGAAAATATTTAGAAGGATTTCCGCAATCAGTGCAAATTGGATATTCGGCCGGTTTATTTACCTCCACCCCTCCGTTTTTCAAACACTTTTTCACTATCTCCAGTAAGTGTTGCTTTGATGACGATAAATTTGACAGCTTTTCAATATCTATCGCAGAAAAAAATCTTGTCATTTTCATCCGCTTCTTGCCGGGTAATAACCCGGACCCCGGTCAGTAGGTTCCACTTTTCATCCGTTATGCAATTTGAACAAAAAATCCCGTCATTAAGGTAAATCGCTGCAACTTGCTCTTTATCAAAAGCCATGATGCCTCTTTGTCAATAAAGATATGCTCTGGCCCGTAGTCAGTTCAAAATGAGCCTGTGAGCAGGCCATCCACGCCGATGCCGGCTAAAATTGGAGCAAACAAATGGTTTTCCTTCAAAAACAAAAACAGGTTAAATCCAACCCTTTTTTAACTACCAACTCACAGAAGCCATTTGTGTTTACGAGCCATCGACCCTTGTCAGCCACTCACTATAATAACATGATTTCGGGACCCAAAGTTATTGTAACAGACATTGTTGCTTCGGGGATCAAGAGACCAGTTACCGTCCACCTGAAACTTGTATTCATACCGGCCTGGCTGCAGTGTCAGCGTTTTTCCCCAAAATCCGCCGGGTTTCCTTTTCATAAAGATGCTTTCGCCCGTTCCATCTTTTAAAATCCCCGCAGATCCTGACCTCTGAGGTATCAGGGGCGAGAACAGAAAAAAGAACTTGTTTCCGCCCTTTCAAGGCATAACTCAACATTCTTGCCCTTTTCTACGAATTCGTATGGCTTTGCCTTTTCAAACCGTTAGTCACTACCAAACTCGCCGGCTGCCCGGCACGGCTCCGGGGCTTGCTCCTGCCGGTTTTCCTCGAATTCCCGGCGGCGCCGTTCAATATTTTCGGGGATCAGCCCGCAGTGATGCATCCACCTAGCAGCCCAGTCCTCGTAGCCTTCGCTTTCCCATGCATGGTCCATGACCTGCTGGACGCCCCTGGCATATTCCTTCATCTGGGGAGCCAGTTCCGTAAACATGGTGTCCGCACCTTCATGGGTCGGCCTGGCGCCGTTTTCCTGAATAATGCGCCACATGGTCTGCGGATGATCAATCATCGGACATGGGCGCAGGGTATTGTAACAAAACGGTTGCTCCGCGCGAATGCCCCGGAAGAACGGAGAATTCAAGGCCTCGGCAAGGGGCTTGTCATGGATGTTGTCGGTGGCAAAATGACAGAAAATGCAGGGTTCCACATCCCCGCGATGGTTAATGTGAAAATACAGCCGGCCGCCTGCGATACACCCGCCGGACAGTACGCCGTCATTCCAGAAATCCACCAGCAGCAGCGGTTTTTCTTCCCGGACATAATTCTGGAAACGGCGCATCTGGTCCCGCTGTTGGGGCGTGGGCATAAGTTCCATGTCCGGGTCGCTGCCAACAGGCATAAACAGGAAATACCATCCATACAATGCGCCTTTTTCGATAAGAAAATCCACCCACTCATCCGAGCAGATCACATCCAAGTTTTTGCGGGTGACAAGTGATGAAAACCCGAACGGGCATCCGGCTTCATAAAGCCGGTCCATGGCACGCACACAGGCATCAAATGATCCTTTGCCGCGGGTTGCATCGGTAAATTCCCTTGGGCCATTGATGCTGACCTGCGGGGCGATATTGCCAAGCTCCACGAGCCGCTGCGCTGTTTTCTCGTCTATCAAGGACGCGTTGGTATAAATCTGGTAAAATGACTTGGGGTGCTTTTCGAGCACCTCCAGCAGATGGGGATAAATAAAGGGTTCGCCGCCCAGGATGGTGATGAAATTAATCCCCATTTCCTCGGCTTCTGTCAGGATCCGGTCAAAAACTTCCGGATCCATGTCGTCTTTGCGCTCATAGCTTCCGGCATAGCAGCCTTCACATCGATAATTGCACCGCATTGACGGTGAAATAAGCATGACAGGAGGTGGCTGGATACCAAACTTCTGCTCTGCCTTCTTGTGAGCATCAGGGTCCCGGAAAAACATGCTGGCGACCATACGGGCCACATAACGCTCACGCACCCGGGGATGTGTATTCAGCACAACCCGATGAAGGAACTGGCGGCCTGGACCATTTTCACGCATCCAGTGATGAAACCATTCGCGCACCATTTCCTGTTTTTCACCTGCAGCAATATGATCCACTGCCCTTAATACATATTTGGCATTTTTATCCGTATCTCTGCCAAGATATTTCAACGCCTGCCCAAGTACCTTCTCGGCCATGGCCCTCTTGGGCATCAGATCCTTCCAGCCTTTAAAATTTACAGTCATGGGGCCCTCTTGAATAATTTATGGTTTAATATAAATCAGCAAATCAGGGTACTATTTGCTTAAAACCTTCTTTATCGCGGATTTGAGATGCTCCACACCGTGCTTTCCAATGTAAGCGACTACCGGCAGATCGCAGAAATGCTCTTTGAAAGCCAAAAACATCTCCCATGTTGACGGCACATCTGTATAAAGAGTAATAACGGCCAGATTAAAGTCAGAAGCGTCCAGTGCTGTTAAATCAAAGGAATCCGCCCCAATCGAGCGGACGTCGTAGCCCTCCTTTTCCAACTCATTGGTTATCGACTGTTTTACCTGATCATACTTATAAACAACTAATATCTTATCCATTATAAACCTAAAGCCGGTACAATCCAGTTTAATAGATAACGGGCCTGAATTCTTTTTTTCAGTTTTTACCAAACCCTTCTTGGAATCGGAGACCGGCGAAGCTGCCAATGCTTATTAGTCAAAAGGGCGATCCAAGAACGAAGCCTGTTTATATATAAATTATAATCATATGCTCAAAAATATGCAAATACACTTTTTACAGTTCATTTCCCAACAGTAAGCTCAAAGGAAAAGCTTTTTTTTCGATATATAGCAAGATTAACTCCGGTTGTCGCCGCGGTTGAACCGCCGGCTGCGAGCCCGCCGCCTGAGGAGATTATTAAAGCCCTCTC
>JAGXKN010000044.1 GCA_018335195.1 Desulfobacterales bacterium | reverse complement strand
TCAGGCCCATACCCTGGATGTAGCACCGCGGAAACAGCTCAAGCGGAAAAATCAAGGCAAACAACACCAATGAAACCGCGCCGTATAACGCGATTACCACGTTTGGATTCACCCGGCGGTGGAACAGAAACGGTACGAGCAAAAGGGAGATGCTTTCCATGTAGCGTGCAGCAATCCAGGCCTGGGTGGCATGATTGGCGCCTTCCACGGCCAGGATGCCCATGCCCTTGTATACAAACATATGCGAAAGATCCAGGCCCCCCACAAAAAGATAGGCCGTGCCGAGCACGATCAAAAACCGGTCCCTGGAAAACGCCATGGTGTTCCAGGCAAACAGGAAAATGGAAAAAGAGACCACGATGCTGAAGATTTCAGCAAGGCTGTGAAACAGCAGGTAGCTGTGCCAACCCGCCAGCACGATGCCGGCCAGCAGGAGTGCGCCGAGCGTATATGGTATCAGGTATCGTGTCGTCATCTCATGTGGTTGACATCTGGTATCGGATGTATATTATAGGTGAATGACAATAGCTTACAAATTCCCGACCAATAAGGAGGTTTTACGATGCCCGACGGTACAGAAGGCCAGAATATCGATTTTACCGTAAACAGAGACGATCTTTACCGCGAAGAATCGGTCACCGACCTCAAAGTTGCATCCATCCGCAGGATGGTACCCATTAAGTCCGACGGCTCCGAGGATCCGTCGCGCTCGCAAGTTTTTTTCGGCAGCACGCAGCTCATGACCCCGGAAGGCCCGCTGCCGATCCAGTCTCAGCTTTCCGCGACCACGCTGGAAGAAGCCATGGACGAATTCCCCTCTGCCATGCGCAAGGCCCTGGACCAGACCATTGACCGCTTAAAGAAGATGCAGCAGCAGGGCGGCGGCGGTGTCGGCGGCGGCGATGCCGGCCAGTCCCGGATTTACACACCATACGAATAGAAATCCGAAATTCGAATATCGAAATCCGAAACAAAGCGGATTCGTTTCCTCAACCGTTATTCTCACAGGTCTCCATGGCTGCAGGTTCCGGCTCCACCCGCCAGGTAATCAGCGGGGAGAGCAGATAAAGCAGCATCTGGAAAAACACCAGGTACCCGAAATACGGAGTAAACACAAAAACCAGCATCAGGATCAGGTTGGTCCAGGTAAACCACGGATTTCTGTCCATGAACCGGCCGATATGGATATAGTGTATCCGGTATAGGTTCATGAGCACCCCTGTGAGCACCATCAGGGCAATACAGAAATAGGCCAGCACGCGCCCCCATTGCGCGCCCCCGGCATCGGCCTGCACCAGAATGAGCAGGGGGGCGGTGACAAACAGCGCGGCCGCGGGCGTGGGAAGCCCCTTGAAAAACCCGGGAATCGGGCAGCGGTCCGTGGTAAAGTATACCAGGCGCGCAAACCCGCTTACGGCATAGACCAGGGCCGGCGCATAGAGCGGCAGATTTCTGATTTCCGCCTCCGGGTGCCCGGACATGGCAATGTAGAAAATCCATGCCGGGGCAATGCAGAAACTCATGGCATCTGCCACATCATCCATCACCCCGCCGAAGGTAATATGCCGGGGCTGGGTATCGGGCAAGGGCTCGGTGAGGCCGAGCTTTCGGGCCATTGCCCCGTCGAGCTTGTCAAAGACGGCAGCCCCGATTAAAAACATGTACGCCTCGGTCATCTTGGCCTGGTAGGCAAAAAACACACCCAGCAGTCCCATCATGGCATTCATGACCGTCAATCCGTTGGGAAAAACCGAAAGAATCCGGCGCCTGAGCCGGACATCGCCGAAGCAGAGCACGTCCAGGCAATAGGTGCCGTACTTGCGGCAATACACGGCAATGGATCCGAAATTGATAATCAAAAACAGGATCTCGATGATAAACAGGTGCCGCACCGAGAGATTGCCCAGCCATGCCACGATGTCGTAGAAAAAATACGTCTGGCCCTGGACCGGGATATAAAATACATGCATATACAGCAGCAGCCCCAGGGGGGCGGCCACGCCGGTGCGCAGCCGGGTTAGTTCCCGCAGTTCGGGCTCCTGAGACTGCCGTATGGCAAACCCCCGCATAAAATGGGCAAAGTTGTCCCGGATCAGCACGGTCACGCACACCAGGAGCACGAAAATCGCATGCAGCAGCTCCAGGCGGGTGTGCTCGGGAACGATGTAATGCAGGCGCCACATGGCCCCGACCGAGACCAGCGGGAATACAATGGAATATACGATGCGGTCCATGACCCGGTCGGCAAGCTCGGCAAATGTAATTTCCGGGGAAAACCGGGCGGAAAACCACCCGTCAACAAGGTCGAACACCATGGAGGTAAAAAAAAGCATGGTGCCGGCAAGGTACAGGGCCGGGTTCCGGTTGAGCATTACTGCAACCGCGCACAACAGCCCTGCAAAAACCAGCAGCGGCCGGCCGTAAACCAGGATCGGCGTTATCTTTGTCAGCACTTCTCTTTTTTTCAGCATGAATTCAAAGTATTATGGCTTCGTAAAAAGCCCAATATCTGCGTTGCGCTGCGTCCCTGCGAAATTTCACGTACGATAAAGTACGCTGCATTCCTCGGGACTTGCGCACCTTGATCTTGAACTTTTTACTTTGCCATCTTAAAATTGATTTTTACGAAACCGTTATTAGATGTGACAAAAAAAAGCAACCGGATCTTGCCGCCCGCCCGGGCTACTTCCCAAACGTATCCTTATAGGTCTCCCGAATAGCTTTTTTGTTAAACTTGCCCACGCTGGTCTTGGGGATTTCGTCCACGAAAAAGATCGCTTCCGGCAGCTGCCACCTGGCAAACTGCCCGGCCAGGTGGGATACGATGTCCTCCTTGGTGATCCGGTCCCCGGCCTCCGGCCGGGGCACGACCAGAACAATGGGCCGCTCCTCCCATTTGGGATGCGGCACGCCGGTCACGGCGGCTTCCAGCACATCCTTGTGCGCCATGGTTGCATTTTCCATATCCACCGAGGAAATCCATTCCCCGCCGCTTTTGATCAGGTCCTTGACCCGGTCGGTGATCTTGACATACCCTTCAGCATCCATGGTGCCGGCATCCCCGCTTTTCCAATAACCGTCTTCTGTAAATGCACTTTCCGAGCCCGGGGCATTGTAGTATGAACCGGTGATCCACGGGCCCCGGATCAGGATTTCTCCGGGCGTCTTGCCGTCCCATGGAAGCCCTTTTTCATTGTGATCCACGATCTTGACATCCAGGCCCACCACCGGATAGCCCTGCTTGCGCTTGAGATCCCACTTCTGCTCATCCGTGAGCTTATTTTCAAGCCAGGGCTTCAGGCGATTAATAGTCACCAGCGGGGTGGTCTCGGTGGCGCCGTATGCGTGTACGATTTCCGCGCCGGTCAGGTGGTAAAAATCCTTCATCAGGGCCAGGGACGGCTCCGTGGCCCCGGAAAGAAACCGCGCCCCGCTCAGGTCCGGTTTCTTTTCCAGGCTGCGGATGTATTCCAGCATGGGCATAAACAGCGCCGGGGCGCCGGCCGTTACCGTCACCCCCTCGCTGACCAGTGGCTCGGCCAGGCTGCCCAGGTCTGCCATGTTATACATGCCCGGCAGGACATACTTGCACCCGATAAAAAATGCCGCATGCGGCATGCCCCAACCCATGGCGTGAAACATCGGAACAAGCTGATAATAGCAGTCCCGAGGCGTCATTTCCGCATTGGTGGCAATGGTCATGGCATGCAGGTAAACGTTTCTGTGGGAATAATACACGCCCTTGGGCCGCCCCGTGGTGCCCGTGGTGTAGCAGGCGCCGTAGGCGGATTTTTCATCCATCACCGGCCAGGTGATATCCGGGTCGGCCTCGGCCACCAGCTTTTCGTAATGATAGATCGGGCTCAAACGGGTATTGATCTCAGACAGGTCCGGCTTGTCTGTCATGATGATATACCCCTTGACCTCCGGGCACTGATCCGCCACGCCTTCGGCAATCGGAATCAGGGTCTCGTCGACCAGGATATACTTCGCCCCGGCATGATTGATCACATAGGAAAGGTCTGTCTGCGCCAGCCGGATATTGAGCAGCAGAAGCACCGCCCCGATTCCCGGAATGGCGTAGTACGCCTCCAGGTGCCGGTGGCAGTTCCAGCTCAGCACGCCGATCCGGTCGCCGATTTCCGCGCCGATGCCTGTAAGGGCGTTGCCCAGCCGCTTTACCCGGTCATAGGTGTCTGCGTAGGTAAAGCGCAGCTTGTTTCCGTCCGGACGGACCGAGACCAGCTCCTGCCCCCCGAAACTCCGGGCCGCATGCCGCATGATGTTGATCACATTGAGTTGATAATCGTCCTGGGATGTTGATGGAAAACCCATAATCGGTGTGGCCCCCATTGGCTTCCTCCTTTACTTGTAAGGTGGACAGAAAAGGGAAAATGCGTGGATTCCCGGCAGGATATATATCTTTTAAGTTATCGTCATTTGCAGAAAAAGACAATATAAATATACGAAACAGGCTCGGCCAACCGCTTTTTTTTACCCTTTGGCGCCGCCGTTTTCCTGGATGTACCGGAGGATGCCGCGAACCGAATTGTTGATGTAATACTGCTCCCGTGTATAAATCGGCTCGGGCAGTTCATCCACGCGGGCAAATACCGGGTCGTTGGCCTTGAGATCGGACACAATGGATTGCATATTGGGGCTTTGCGCATGACTCCGGATCACTTCAACCCACAGCCGCAGCTGGGTTCTGGCCAGATCCAGTATCCGGTTTCCGTCCGGATACATGCCGTAATGGGCAAAGCAGATGTTTCGATTGACCTCCGGGGCCAGGCGTTCCATGGAATCGGCAAACTGCGCAAAGTCGAACCTGGGCGGGGTTGCCGGCCGCAGGTAAAAATCGCCGTCTGTTTTCAGAAAGACCCCGAAGACCTCTCCGCAAAACAGCCAGTCGGAAAATACGAAGCTCTGGTGATGCGCCGCATGCCCGGGCGTGGGAATCACCCGGATGCCTTCGCCGAAATCCACGCGTTCCCGGGTCAGGATCCGCTCTTCGGGCACCGGCTTAATCGGGCCGTAAGTTTCGGCAATCTCGCCGAGTATCTGCCTTGAGCCTTCCCAGAGCCGGGAAGGATCAATCAGATGGGATGCCGCCCGTTCATGGCACACGATGCCGGCTTCCGGAAAATGCCGGCTGACATGGCCGACGGCCCCGGCATGATCCATGTGGATATGGGTAAGCAGAATCCAGTCCAGATCCCGGACGCCGTTTTCTTCCAATGATTTAAGAAGCGTATCCACAGTGCAGGCCGGACCTGTATCCACCAGGAACGCGCCCTCCGGCCCCTTATAAAGCCAGGCGGAAATAAAGCGGGTATAGCCGAGGGATTCAATATCCAGGTCGATGAGTTCCAGCATGGGCGGCCTCGAGTTGCGGGTGATGGGTGATGCGTAATGAGTTATGGGTGAAAAGTTATGGGTTATGGGAAGCGTTATCCCTTTCGCCGCTTTTCACTTGTCCGTTGAACCGAACTGTTTATTTTATACCATGTTTTTGCCGGGTTGGCAAAATATGGTTGCAGGGGAAAGCATTGCCGATTATAACCATTTCCTCATAATTTGAATTTTATGGTCGAAATACCGATGTTTTCGGGCAAACATGGAATAAATCCAAAGATAAAGGGACTGCCCGCAGAAAAGGACCTCTGAAATGACCAAAATCAACAACCCCATGGAAATATTCAAGCTGCTAAACGGCTCCAACTGCCGGGCCTGTAATGAAAAAACCTGCATGGCCTTTGCCGTGGCCGTGTTCAAGGAACGCAGGACCCTGGACCAGTGTCCGTACATCGACGCCGAAACCCTGGCCAGATACGGCGGTGCCACGGAAAAGCCCGACACCATTGACGAGTACATGGAATCGGCCGTGGAAAACCTTAAGCGGCAGATCCCGGAAACCGACCTTTCAGAGGCCGCCCGGCGGATCGGGGGAGATTTTGACGGCCGCAAGCTCACCCTCCGGGTAATGGGCAAGCCGTTTTCCGTGGACCCCCAAGGCAGCCTGTCTGCAGATATCCACATCAACGCCTGGCTCGCTGTTCCGCTGCTAAACTATGTGCGCCACAGCAAAGGGGTGCCGGTGTCCGGCAACTGGATCACCTTCCGCGAACTAAAGGGGGGTCCGGAACGGCTCAACCATTTCCAGCGGACCTGCGAAACACCGCTGAAACAAATCGCTGATGCCTATCCGGAACTTTTTTCCGATATGCTCGAAATATTTGCCGGCAGACGCACGGAGCACTCGCATATCAATTCCGACATTTCAGTGGTTTTACACCCCCTGCCCCTGCTGCCGGTGATGTTCTGCTACTGGGAGCCGGAAGAAGGCATGGGATCGAGTCTGCACATTTACTTCGACCAGACCGCGGATCAAAACCTGGACACGGAATCCATTTATAATCTGCTTACCGGCATGGTGAAAATGTTTGCCAAAATCGCCCGGCGCAACCGGTCAGAATGACCCGGGTTCGGCGCGGTCAAAAGACTGCGCGCCGATGCCGCCCCGCGCGTACTTCAGATACGGGATGATCTTGCGGTTCTTGTCCCCGCCCGTGCCGTCATAGGTAATTGATACCACCGGCACCCCGGTTTTGGCTTCGATGGTGTTGGCCATGGCCTCGGTGATCAGCGACGGGCAGCAGAAAGCCGGGCTGGTCTGGACAAACAGGGACACATCCGGATGATGCCGGCGGATGTAGTAAATCTTTAAGATATTGTCCATGGACTCGCCGGTGTTTTCCGGGACCATGCCGAATTCGGACAGAATCTGCCCCGGGGCGACGTCGTATTGCGGTTCCGGCTCCTGAAGGATCTTTTCAAAATGCCAATAGTAAGTCTTTTCCCGGTGCACCATGGTAGCCAGCAGGCCCCGGTTGACCAGCATGCTGAAGACCTTGCCCTCGGTGAACCACTTTTTATAATAGGCCGGCGCGATCATCTTGGCATAATCCGTATAGGGCGTGGTCAGGGCCTCGCCGCCACAGGCCTCGATAAAGCCGATCAGGTCCTGGTTAAACACCGGGTTGTCCCGGGCGTAGAGATCCCCGAAAATGGCCGCCTTGGGCCGGCTGCCCGGCTCGGTTTCGATGCGCTCGAACAGGGAGACGGTTTCAATCACGGCCGATTCCTTTTCCCGTTTTCCGGAAAAGGCTTCTGCCAGAATCCGGATGCCGGATGCCATCGCCCGGTCGGTCCGGCCGGGGACTTTTTCATACGGCCGGGTCCGGCAGCCCATGCGCCGCAGCAGGCCGCCGAACATGAAGGCGAAATAGGTGTTCATGGCCGCGCGCATGGACAGGTCGGTAAACGTGATGTCCCCGGTATACACCGAGGCCTTTTCCATGCCGCCGCCAAATGATGAGAGCATCTGCTTGAGTTTGTAGGGATAGAGCCGGATGTTGCAAGGCACCTCGGAGTGCCCCATCCAGAGCGCGGTTTTGGCCGGATCCAGGTTGTTTTCCCGCACATGCTCCACAAACTCCTGCACCATGACATTAATGGGAATACACTGGCCGCTGTTTAAGCGCATGCTGCGCTTGATCGCATCCGGGGTCTCGGTGATCAGGCGGGCGTCAATTCCCTCCCGCCGCATGTTGGCTATCAGCAGCGGGCAGGTGATGGGATCCCAGTTGGGCAGCACGATGGTTTGACCGCTCATTGTCCGGGATTTGACCGGATTGATGCGCCCGGGATCGGTTTTCTGTGCTTCGCCCTGCGCGGCGTGATTGCGAAAAGCCCGCACCGCGGACTCGATGCGGGTTTCGTATCCCACGCTCGATCCGTGCTCGTCGAGTTCCAGGATCAGGTAGGGCTTGTCCGCCCCTTCCATCAGGGATTGAAACACCTCCCGGATAAAGGAATCCGGCGAACATTTAAACGAGGTCATGAGCACCGGGTAAAGCCCCGGGGTTTCGGAAACGCGTTTTGCCGCCTTGATGATATCCGCGGCATAATTCCAGTGCAGTTCCGAAAGAAACGGGGCGATATCGGCAACATCTGCAGTCTCCGGATCCTGCATGTCCTGGAAAAACCCCTTGACCCCGAGGGTGGCAAATATCCGGGGGATGTTTTTGTTCATGTCCGGGTCCAGCACCGTGTAGGGCCGGCCCAGAAACATCACGGAAATATCGTCAGTCCGGGAAATCTGATCCTCATAGACCTGCCGCCACTTCTGCACGGCTTCCTGGTGTCCGGCCTGCGCCTTTTCATAGGCCCGGATGATTTCGAAAAACCCGGCTTTGGGGGCCATCTGCCGCACGGCCCGGTAAAGCGCCAGCCGCACATGAAAATTGTTGTACAGAAAACGGATGACCGGAGAGATCACCCGGTGTTTGTCCGAGGGGGCCATGTCGGCGATCAGGGCGGGGATGTACTGGGAGTAGTAACAGTACTGCCGCCGGGCATCCCCGTCCTTTTCCCGGTTGTCCAGGTAATACGGCAAAAAGATGAAATCCGCCTTGTCCAGCAGGTATTCCACATGCCCGTGCAGGGCCGTGATCGGTGCGCAGAATTCCGCACCCACCCGCGCCTTTCCGGTCTGCAGCGCATCTGTATATCCCTGGCTCGTAATGGTGCGCATGCCGAGCCGGCGGAAAAAATCGGTCCACATGGACAAATCCTCGTACAGATACAGCCCCGCCGGGATGCCCACGGTGATTTCTGCATTTTCCGAAGGCGCAGCCGCCGGGCGGAAAATCCGCCGGTGGGCACGGACCAGGTCGAAACCCGCACGATTGTTGTCCACGAAATGCCGGGTTTCATAATCCCGGCCGCACAAAAATCCGTAGGCCACGGGTCCGTCGTCCATATCCGCTACTGTGATCTTGCAGTGATTGATGCAGAGATCGCACACTTCGGAACGGACCGGGATGTGGGCCCGGTACAGGTCCAGCCCGCGAAAACCGCTTTGGGTGACCGCCTCGTCTGCCAGGTGCAGGGCCACACCGAATGCGCCGGTTAAATGGCAGTATCGGGAAACCTCGATGGGGCAGTTTAACCGCTGTTCAAACGCGGCCACCAGCGAGCGGTTCTTGGCCGTGGCCCCCTGGAAGCAGATCACGCGGCCGATGCTGCCCTCGACGGCCACCTTGGTCAGGTAATTTTCGCGAACCGAGTGCAGGGCGGCGGCCAGGACCTCCTCCACCCGGTATCCGCGGCTTAAATAATAATTGATGTCTCGCTCCATGAAAACCGTGCACCGGTCACTGGCAATGGGGGCGCGGACGTTCTGCGTGCGCTCGGCATAGGCCTCCAGGCCGAGGCCCAGCTTTTCGGCCTGTTCCTCCAGAAAACTGCCCGTGCCGGCTGCGCACACCGTGTTCATGATGGAAAAAGTCACCCGCCCGTTTCGAAGCGTGGTGAACTTGGAGTCCTGCCCGCCGATTTCAATAATGGTGTCCACCTCCGGGTTTAACTCCCAGGCGGCCCGGGCATGGGCGGTGATCTCGTCGATCACCCGGTCGGCCCCGGCCAGTTTGCCCACGAACTTGCGCCCCGAACCCGTGGCCCCGGCTCCGAGAAATTCAGGGTCCAGGCCCCGGCTTTTCGCCAGATCGTCCATGGCTTCGAGCAGGCTGCACAGGGCGGCCACGGGGCGGCCGGCCGTCCGGGTATAAAATCCGGCCAGGACCTTCCTTTCCGGGGTCATCCACGCGGCCTTAGTGCTGGTGGAACCGATGTCAAAACCCAAATAAAGGCGCAGCCGGCCGGCCGGCGCCAGGGACTGGTAAACATCGACTTCCACCCGGCTGTCTGCTCCCTGGCTGGCGGCTGCATATTCGTATGCGCTGTGGCTGTCAAAATCCGGATATTTGGAAAGGCTCAGCGCCAGTGGGGGATGTCCGTAGGTCAGCTGCTCGCTTGCCGCCTGCACCACCGGACGCCGTCGGCAATGGGAAACCTTCGGGACACCCTTTTCCTCCAGCAGGTTGAGCGCGGCACCGACTGCGCCGTAAATCGGGGCCATGTCGTCAACCACCAGCCCCAGCCCGACCATTTTACTGATATGTGCGATTACCGCCGGATTCCGGGCCACCCCGCCGCAGAAAATCACCGGCAAATTGGGGGTTTCATGCTTGAACACCGTGTCCACGATATTCTTGGCAAGCCCGTGGCACAGCCCGTCGCAAATCTCGGCCAGGGTGTAGCCCTCCTGCTGGGCATGAATCAGATCGGTCTTGGCAAAAACCGCGCACCTGGAGGCGATCTTGGGCAGCGCACCGGTATTGGCCGCAGCCACCTCGGAGAGCTCGGCAATGCCGGAGAGGTTCAGCCGGCCAGCCTGCTGGTCCAAAAAGCTGCCCGTGCCGGCCGCGCACGAGGTATTGGTTTTCAATCCGGCATACCTGCCGTTTTTGTCAAAAAGCATCAGGCTGAATTTTTCACCGCCCACGTGCAGCACGGCCCCGGGTTTTCCGTGAAAATGCCCGGCTGCGGCAATCACGGCGATGCGGTCATCGCACCGCCAGTCCGCATCAACCCGGTCCGGTGTGCCGTCGGTGACGGCAACCGCCGCGATTGCTGATTTTTCAACTGACTCCAGCATTTTTTCCACCGTTGCGACAATTTCGCCGCGGTGAAAGCGGTAGTCCGTGTGCACAATCTCCCTGTCCGGGGTCAACAGCGCCAGGGCGGCGGAAACCGAGCCGACATCAATGCCGAGGATCAGGCGGAATTTTCGATTGTTTTGCATCTCCATATCTATACTCGCTGTTACCCTATAATATCGTTTCCGAAAGCATAAACTCGAAATCCGGATTTCGAAATCCCAAAAAATGATCAAACGAAAAATGCCTGAATGACCAAAACAAAAAACACAAGCAAACGGGTTGCGGTTACTTCTTCCGATTCTTCTTGCTTGTCCCCAGATAAGTGGGATCAGGGATCACTTCAATCTGTTCCGGCTTCTCGATCACCAGCTCCGGGCTCTTGTGAAAGCCGATCCGGGCATGCCGGATGCGGACTTGCGCCGGCGATTCCGGCGCAAGCGAGGAATCTGCAAAGTATAATCTGATTTGCCTGTTGTTTCCATAGAAAAATCGCTTGTCTGCGTATCTGCCGGAATACGGGCCAATAACCGCGTTTCTTAAGCCCGGATCCGTGAAATCCGCGTCCGGATCGGTAACGTAATAGGATTGCGGATCGGAAATCCGGCCGGTTTCACGAAAATCCGCGATGCCGGTAATCTCCAGGTTGCCGTAATAGCGCTTGAGCCGGGAGACCATAATGTTATACACCCGGCCTTTGTCCAAATCCCGGGCGGCCTTGTATATGTAGACGGCCCGGCCGCCCTTGTGCCGGACAACCGCGTTGTCTTTGTCCCGGTAAATTACGGCGCACCGTTTCACCCGATGGCGCACCGCGCCGGTCTTGGACGCATACAGATTCGCAATGCGCGCGTTTTCAAACTGGCCCGCGCAGACGGCAGGCTCCGTGCGGGGCGAAAACGCCGATGTGGTAAAACAGGCATACACCGGCAAATGGTCCGAATACCCGCGCCCCAGGTGGCGCCCCCGGCCATTTTCGGTTCGCTGCCAGCGATTCACAACATCGCCTGAAAACAAGTACCCCGGGTCAAACTTGTCAAAGGAATTGTCTACGTATGAAATTCCGTGGTCATCATAAAGGGCCGCAGGCAGCAAAACGGCATCCGGGCTCTGGGGCCGGTTGAAAAACAGCGCCGACCATCTGCGCTTTTCCGGCAGCTCCAGCCAGAGGTTGTAGTGCAGGAATTCAGCGGATTTTTCCGCCAGCCGGGATTCATCCACCAGATTCCCCCCAGATACGGTTCCCAGCACATGGTTGATACCGGTTTTCCCGCCGGTGTCATTTAATGACGGGCGCTGCTGTATGCTCTCAAATTCATTGTAATTGCTGTTAAAATCGCCCAGCAGCAGGTAATCCGCATTTTCCGGCAGATCCTTTACGGCTTTGGCCAGGGCCCGGGCGTAAACCAGCCTGCGGCTTTCGGGCCCGGATTTCGACTTCCAGTGATTGACGAAAACCACCAGCCTTTCTCCGTTGATATCGATCGCCGCCTTCAGGATGTTGCGGCTGCCTTCCCCGGGTACCCGGATTTCAGTGGCAGAGGATACCGGATACACCGAGAGCAGGGCGCATTTCACCGTGCTGGATCGAATGTCGGCAATGGCTACATTCGGATAATCCGCACCGCGTTTGCGCAACGCCTGCCGGAGCCGCTGCAGGGCCCTTTCGGACTCGACTTCCTGGAGCCCGATGATCTGCGGGGACAGATCGGAAATCACCCGGCCGAGGTGATCCAGCTTGATTTTCAGCATACTGCCGTCCCAGCCGGATTGCCCGCCGGGTACATACCCGGGATATTCCGTGCCCTGATGCTTTAGATCAAAAAGGTTTTCCAGGTTATAATCTGCAACCATAAAGCGTTCGGCCCGGGCCGGCACGGCTGCGGCAAAAACCGCGACAATAAGTGCGGCCGTTAGGATCCGCCATCGCGCCGGCCTGCGGAAATTTCCCGGATCCGGGGCGTGTTCCGCGGCTGCAGGCGCATCACTCGCCGATTTGTTACGAAAAACTTGAACTTTTATGGTGTTTTTTATTGACACTTTTTATATTCCCCGTTAAATAAAATAGTTATAATAGAAACACCCGGGTCCGTCAAGCAGGACCGGTATAATTCACAAATCCTCTCTGTCCGGGGCGTCAGGCGCAGCTCCATCCCACGGGTGGTTTATGGACAAAGTGCTTATTGTTGACAATGACCGGGAAAACCTCAGCAAGGTTCGGGAAGGGTTCAAGGATCTGCATCACTTCGAACTGATCACCGAAACAAACGTCAAAGCGGCGATTGACAAGCTCAGGGCTTCCCGCATATCCGTGCTGGCCACCGGCATCCATCTGCCGCAAAAGGACGGACTGGAGCTGCTGGCCTTTATGACCCGGCACTTCCCTTCCATCCCCTGTATTATCATGCTTGAGGAAAACGATCCCAAGCCGTGGTTCAGCGACCGCACCGGGCATACCGGCGTACTTTATTTCCTGAAAAAGCCGATTTCATTCGGCAGGCTGGCATCAGCCATATTCGTGGGGCTCAATCTCCGCGACGAAGGCCAGACCCGGCACGGGATGAACATGAAGAACTTCCTGCCCCTTGTTGCCATTGCCCGCAAGACCTGCCGCCTGGAAGTACGCTCCGGCGCCCGGGAAAAAGGGTTTTTTTACTTTGACGCCGGCAAACTGATCAATGCCCGGGTCGACGAAATGGAAGGAGATAAAGCAGCCAAGCGGATTGCCGGATGGCAAAACATCCAGCTCAATTTTGCACCGCTGTCCCGGGAAAATAAAACCCCCCGCATGGAAATGGACCTGCTGACCCTGGCACGGGCTGCATGGGAAAAGGGCGGACGGCCGAAGCCGGAAAACCGGAAAACGGACAAGTTCCAGTGGTTTCTGGAATCCCGGGGCAGCACCCGGCTGGAAGAAGCCATGCACAAGCATGCCGGTGTGCTGCGGACTGCCAAGGGCTACAAGGGGTTGGCCATTTTAAACAACGAAGGCAATGTGCTGGCAAGCGACATCCCGTACGGCATTGACGTGGATTTTGCCGCCATGTCCGCTGCGATTAACAGCATGTACACGGATTGCTCCAAGCACTGGAACCGCAAGGGGCTCGGCCGGTGCCAGGGACTGAGCCTGCACACGGACCAAGGCATTATCGTCCTGCGACCAACAGACCTTTATACCAGCGGCAATTACCGCTTTCTTGCCCTGGTGTCCGGAGACGGCAACCCCTATTTCATCCAGATGCAGCTCAAAGCCATTATTCCCAGGATCCTGGCCGAAATCTCGTAAAAAACTCTTTATTCATGGCGCCAAAGAAACTCTTCAACTACAGGAAAAATCGCCAGTGGGCAGAGAACCTGCAGATTGTGGGCCAGCTCGGGCTAACTATGGCCGGCAGTATCATTTTCTGCCTGTTTGTAGGGCGCTTTCTGGATGGCTGGCTGGGAACTCCGGGAATTTTCACAGTCCTGCTTATCATATTCGGTATTATCGGCGGCGCTGTGGTGGTATACCGTCAGATCATAGAAATCCTGGAGCCCGATACCCGGGATCGGGGGCCAGAATCCGGGGACAACAATCAGCATCCGCCTCATGACCCCGAACAATAGGTTTTTGCCCGGCGAATGGGCAACAAGACAACACTCCGTGCGTGAATCCCGCCTGCCGATCTTTTAAGCATCCTCCCGTCTTTTATATCCCACAGATCAAACCATTGCGCCGGGAGTTACCGTAAAATAACCGAATTACAGGAATACAACAAAAATAAATATTTACTTGACGCTCAAAACCTTTATTTGTTAATGGAATATTTTACTTTAACCTGACACTGTCAAATGTATGGGCAAAAACATTGGAAGCGATACGAAAAACCGAAATAAAATACTGCTCGCGCGCCCTGACGATCGCATTAGCCGTTGGGATCGTCTGCTTCCTTCTGGCTTTGATTCCCATGGGCAAGGGATTCATACTCGGATCCCTCTTCAGTATCGCCAATTTCATCATTATGGGCGAAACCCTGCCTCTGAGAATCGGTCATACCCGGCGAAAATCCACCGGCATCTCCCTGGTCTCCATGGTGGGACGGTATGCGATGCTGGCCATACCGCTGGCGCTTGCCGTTAAGACGGCCCGATTTGATCTGGCAGCCACGATTTGCGGCCTTTTCATCGTGCAGTTGATGATATTAAGCGAACACGTCTTTCACCTCATTCATAATAAATTCCGAAAACCCCGGTTGTTTTAAAGAAAAGCCATGGAAGATCTCGGAGTCATACATCAACTCATTGTTCCCCTTTTCGGTTATGAGATGACCTTCAACCTGGAGGTCATCGCCTGGACCTGGATTGTCATCATCGGCCTGCTGATTTTCGGATATCTGGCCAAACGCAACAGGTCCATTGTTCCGGGAAACCTGCAGAATCTCGGAGAACTTTTTATTAACCAGTTCTACGAACTCACCGAGGACGCGCTGGACAGGAGGCTGGCACGCAAATACGCCCCCCTTATCTGCGCCCTTTTCATGTTTCTGCTGTTTTGCAACTTCCTTGGCGTATTTCCACACCTGGGCGAACCGACAAGCGATTTGAACACCACACTTAGCATGGGCATAATGGGCTTTGTTATAGCCCACTACGTGGGGATCCGGGAAAAGGGCATCAAAGCATATATCAAAGGCTATTTTGAACCGATATTCTTCATGATGCCGCTAAACGTCATAGGTGAGCTATCCAAGGTTATTTCCATTTCATTCCGTCTGTTCGGAAACATCATGGGCGGCGACATTATTGTCCTCGTGGTTTCCTACCTGACTTTCAGCCTGATACTGCCCCCGTTTCTGATCGGGTTTTTCTTCATCTTTATCGGTGCGATTCAGGCTTTTGTGTTTACAATGCTAACGTTGGTTTATATTGCAGTACAGGTTAAGTAAACATGTCATTTGATACGATAACATGGATTCAAATCGCTACCTTTACAGGAGGCGGGCTGGCCATGGGACTGGGAGCGATCGGCGCAGCTCTCGGAGAGGGCTATACCGCCGGGCTGGCCAATGAGGGACTGGCATTGCGACCGAAAAAATCAGGCGATATTCTCAAGAATATGCTGGTAGGCCAGGCGGTGGCTGAATCAGCAGCAATCTTCGCCCTGGTCATTGCCGTTCTCCTGCTCTTTCTGGGTACAGAAACGCCCTATCTACTGAAGGCTTCGGCTGTTCTCGCTGCCGGGCTGAGCATGGGTTTCGGAGCTTTCGGATCGGGGGTGGGTGCAGGATTTCCGGCTGGGCAAGCCTCTCTGGGAATATCCAGACAGCCGGCCATGTCCGGCAGCCTGTCCACCAACATGCTTATCGGATCCGCCGTCTGCCAGACTCCGGCGATTTTAGCAATGGTGGTCGCCCTGCTGCTTATATTCAGCGACTTTAGCAGCATGCCCTTGTTTCCAACCTGGGCGGCTCTGCTGGGAGCGGGACTCAGTACCGGCCTGGCAGCCATTGGATCCGGAGTTGGCGGCGGCCTTGCCGCGGGGGCCAGTTGCGAAGGTATCGCCCGGCAACCCCTGTCCCTGGGAAATGTGACCACGACCATGCTCGTAGGACAGGCTGTCTCCCAGACCCCTGCAATTTTCGGACTTCTTATAAGTTTTATTCTGCTTTTCAGCGGTTTTCCCGAATCCACTGCCCTTTCCGCAGCCATGGCGCCGCTGGGGGCAGGCCTCTGCATGGGATTCGGCGGTATTGGGCCGGGAATCGGCAATGGTTTAACTGCCGAGGAAGCGGTCCGCTGGGTGGCCAGGAACCTTGAAAACACTGGAGGCTTAACCCGAACCATGCTTGTTGGCCAGGCCGTTGCCCAATCCACCGCCATTTATGCAATGGTGGTAAGCCTGGTGTTAATTTTTGTCATTTAAGAATTTAATTTAATTACAACAAATATAACAGGAGGGTAAAAATGCCAATAGAAGGAGCGGAGATCGTCAAAGCGGCATCATTACTTGGCGCAGGCCTTGCAATGGGACTCGGCGCAATCGGGCCCGGTATTGGGGAAGGTCTCGTGGGCGCAAAAGCCTGCGAGGCAATCGGCAGGAACCCCGGGGAGGCCGGACTGCTGACCCGAACCATGCTGGTCGGACAGGCTGTTTCGGAATCCACCGGGATTTACTCCCTGGTTGTCGCACTGCTGCTGCTGTTTGTCGTGTAATTCCGGAGGTCGTCTTTTATGGAAATCATTACCACGGTCTCGATGGTCAGTATCAATGAAACCCTGATTATTGAGCTGATCTCTTTTTTGATTTTCCTGTTTCTGATCAACCGGATCATGTTCCGGCCCTTGCAGGGTGTGATGCGTCAGCGGGACGAAAAAATCGACAACCTCGGCCGGGATATTGAAAACGCCAAAGTCCGGCTCGCAGACCTGCTTCAGCAGCTCAAGGAGCAGGAGAAAGCGGCGGTGGCGGAGGCAAATGAACACAAGAAAAACCTTGAAAACGAGGGTTCAGAACAGGCCAAAGAAATCCTGACCCAATCCAAGGCGGAAATCGAATCAATCCGGGAACAAAACGAGCGGTTTATCAACGATCAGATCACCGAGGCCCGCAAGCCCTTGCATGACGAAGCCAAACAGCTTGCCGTGAACATGATGGAGAAAATTCTCGATCGGAGGCTGGCTCGTGAATAACGCGCTGAAAAAAACAGTTAAGGCTTTTTGTCGATTCGTGCCTGTTGTTGCGGCGCTCCTGCTGCTGATGCATACAGCTGCCCTTGCGGCTGAAGGCTCGCCGGAGTGGCGACCGATTTATGACACCATCATGCGCTGGGTGAATTTCTTCATCCTTGTGTTTTTGATTTACCGCTACGGCCGCCAGCCAGCGAAGAACTTCCTGGCCGGACGCAAACAGGAAGTTTCCAAAGAAATTGATCGATTGGAAGAGCGCAAGAAGGAAGTAGAAAACCAGATCTCGGAAACACACCAGCAGATCAAGGAAAGCGAAAAGCGCTTTGAAAAGATCAAAGCCCGCATCATAGAAGAAGGCAAGCGCAAGCGCCAGCAGATCATCGATCAGGCCAATGAACAGAGCCGGAAGCTTCTTGAAATGGAGAAGAAAAAGGCCGCCAATAAGCTCGCCCTGGCCCGGCAGCAACTGCTGTCCGAAACAGCGGACAAAGCCAGCGATGTGGCACTTGCCCGGCTTCCCAACGAACTCACCGATCAGGACCACCGCAACCTGCTCGACCTGTACCTGGACAATGTCAAACGGATGACCGGTTAGCGGACCCCAAAAAAGTGGCAGGCCCGAAAGGACTGCCACTAATGATGGGAAAACACGGGGGCAGGCTGGAAAACAGCCTGCCCCCGTTTTCGTTTACAGCTCCATGTAAATCACCTGCCGGGTTCTGGGATAGCTTTCCAGCCGCTGCAGGACATCTTTGGTCAATGGGGTATCGGTGCGCAGAAAGACGATATTGCGCTCGCCTTCAGGCTCTTCCTGCCCCACGGTCATGCGGGCAATATTGACGCTGTTGTCCCCGAGAATGGTGCCGATGCTTCCGATCTCGCCCGGAATATCCATGTTCTGAATCAGGGCAAGATAACCCTCGGGCCGCATTTCCAGGCGGAAATCATTTATCCGCACGATCCGGGGGTCGCTCTTGCCAAACAGGGTCCCGGAAACCACGTTGGTTTCCTTATTGGTTCTGACCGTGATGGTCAGCAGGTTGATAAATTCCTGGGCATCGTCACTGGAGGACTCCAATATCTTGATCCCCTTTTCCTTTGCCAGGTAAGGCGCATTGACCGCATTGACGTCATCGAGAACCAGGGGCTCGAGCAATCCGCAAATCACGCTGGTACGCACCGGGGACAGTTCATGATCCCCGAAGTTTCCGTCGTAATCGATTTCAACCGACTTGATATGCCCGTCTGCCAGCTGCGCGATCATCCGCCCCATGCGGTCGGCCAGCTTGATAAACGGGTCGAGCTCCTCGAGCACCTTGCCGGAAACCGAAGGCACGTTCACCGCGTTCTTGATGGTCTCAGTCTTTAAATACCCGATGAGCTGATGGGCGATGTCCACGGCCACGTTGGTCTGCGCTTCCACCGTGGAAGCGCCCAGGTGGGGCGTGCAGACCACATTGTCAAACTCAAAAAGCTTAAATCCCTCCGGCGGCGGCTCCGTGGTAAACACATCCAGGGCCGCACCGCCGACTTTGCCCATTTTCAGCGCTTCATAAAGGGCATCCTCGTCCACGATGCCGCCCCTGGCGCAGTGAATCAGCATGACCCCGTCCTTCATTTTGGCAAAGGCATCCTTGTCAATCATGCTGGTGGTCTTCTTGATCTTGGGCACATGAATGGTGATGTAATCGGCGCGTTCATAGAGCTCATCCAGGCTGACGGGCTCGCATTTCTCCTTTTTAATATTCTCGGGGGTAACCACCGGGTCATAGACCACCACGTTCATTTTCAGCCCGCGGGCGCGGTTGGCCACAATGGAGCCGATCTTGCCGAAACCGATCACACCCAGGGTCTTGTTCATGATTTCCCGGCCCTGGAGCTTTTTCTTGTCCCACCGGCCGTCCTTTAAAGACGCCGTGCCCTGCGGAATGTTACGGGTCAGGGCCATCATCATGGAAATGGCATGTTCCGCAGTGGTGACCACATTGCCGCCGGGCGTGTTCATGACAATAATGCCCCGGCGGGTGGCCTCGTCCACGTCAATGTTGTCCACCCCGATGCCGGCCCGGCCGATGGCCTTCAGGTTGTCTGCCGCCTCGAGCAATTCCTTGGTGACCTTGGTGCCGCTGCGCACGGCCAGGGCGTCGTAGTCCCCGATGATCTCCTTTAGCTGCTCGTCTGACAAATCGGTCTTGACGTCAACATCAATGCCCTCTTCCTGTTCAAAGAGCTTGACGCCGGCATCGCCCAGCTTGTCACTGACCAGTACCTTGTAAGTCATAGTGCCTCCTTGTTCATATTGTAGAACCTGTTTTTTTAAAAGACAGGCTAAGGGGGTTGGTTGATTGTTTACAGCAACCTCCCCAAAAATCCGAAATTCGAATATCGAAATCCGAAAGAATTACAAAAACACGGGTTTCCGGCAGATGCGTTTCGGTCATTATTTATTTGAATTTCGAATTTGGTTCTCCCTTACGGGATGCTTCGCGCGAATTTCGGATTTCGAATTTCGTGCTTTTCTTTTTACAGTTCCAGCTTTCCCTCCCGGTAGGCCATCAGGTAGTTGCTGCAGAATTCATCCCGGCCCGCCAGGGTTTCTGCGGCATGAATGTTGGCCACCATCCGGCGGTCCAGGGGGTTGATAATGGCACTGTCCAGTCCCTTGCAGATGGCCATGACCACAAATGTCTGGTTAAGCAGCTTGCGCTCGGGCAGGCCGTAGGAGATATTGGACAGCCCGCAGATGGTATGCACCCCGGGGAATTCGGCCATGATGGCCTCCACGGCGTTCATGAATTCCATACCGTAGCTGTCGTTTGTGGAAATTGGCTGGACCAGCGGGTCCACGTAAATGTTTTCCACCGGCACATTATTCTTGACCAGGCCGTTGATCAGGTCGCTGGCAATGGAAAGCCGGTCATCCTTGGACTCGGGCATGCCGTCATCACTCATGCACAGGGCGATCACCTTGAGGTCCGATCCGGCCACAACCGGCAGCAGGGCATCCCAGCGCTCCTTTTCCAGGGAAATGGAGTTGATCATGGGGGTTCCCTTGTGCAGCTCCAGGGCGGCCTCCACCACCTTGGGATCCGGGCTGTCAATGCAGCACGGCGTATCCACGGCTCCCTGCACGGTGGAAATCAGCCATTTCATGTACCGGGCTTCCTTTCCCACAAAGGTCCCGGCATTGACATCAATAAAGTCTGCCCCGTTTTCATGCTGCTGCTTTGCGATATTCTGAATTTCCTCGACATTTTCCTCATCAATTGCCGCCTTGATCGCCTTGCGGCTGGAATTGATCAATTCACCCACGATTTGCATGATTACCCTCCTTGTTATCTAAAGTGATTTTCCTAAATTGAGCGTTTCAAATTTTTACACGGATCAATCTTTTTTATTTTTTTAAGGAATTAAGTCATTTTCAGGTGTTAAAATTTGAAACCCTCCGGGATTTTCAATTTTGCCGCATCTACTGCGTCAGATGCAGTCTCGCATAGTCCACTATAGCTCGTCTGCATCTTCCTTGTATCTGCGGCAAACTTGAAAATCGCTCAATTTAGGATTTTATAAGCCGGTTTCAACTTCTTTTGGTATCCCTCATTTTTCCGACTGCTTCATAAACGGTTTCTGCTTTGCCTTCTGCCCCGGCTCCAGGCATACGAAATCCTCGGTATCATAAGGACCGAACAGCAATTGCCGAAAATATTCCGGGCTGCCCGCGACTTCTTCATATTCCTTTCCCAGAAATTCCGCATTCGCGCGGGCTCTTTTGCGCAGCTTCTCAATATCGCCGGCTCCGGTATTAATGAGCACGATATGCGTATAGTGCCGGAGCTCCTCGCGGATGCCCCACTCTGCCATTTCCCGTCCCATCCGGGGCTCATACTCGTTTTCCATCATACCCAGGGGGTCCTTTTGTTCAGCCACCCATCCCGGGTTGAGATAATATGTGCCGGCCCGCTCGTGAAAAGCCCTGAAATATGCCCGCCGGGATCCGAGCAAAAGGGCGATACAATCATGGACCCGCGGAATATAGAGTCTTTGCTTCCGGGCGGTGACACCCACAACACCGTTTGAGCAAAGGCCGTAGCCAAGCACGATCCGCCCGGCATAATCGGCGGCTGCATCGATTTCAGCCTGGAGCAGTTCCGGCATTTTTTCCGGCGTCCGGTGCAGATTCTGGTCCATGTACCGGATTTCCGTATTACCGGCACCCTCACCTTCCGTTTCCCTTATGGCATCCAGCTCATACTGCATGACCCGGCACGCAATGACCACATTGGGCCCGGATGTCTTTTCCGCCGCATTTTTCAAATCTCCCCTGGACATATTATCGCGATTCCTCAGGCTCCGGAAACTCCATGCTGGCCACATACTGCTCCATGAAATCCGGCCGGGTTTCAATGGAAACATGCTGCACACTGCCCATTTTTTCCTCCAGAAAGCGCCGGTAACCGACATTGCACAGCATCCGCACGCATCCGATCCGGCTGGTATTTCCCGCAAAATACACCTTGTCCGCCGTGCCCGGGGGCAAAAGGCCGATGACCTCCAGGTTGCCGGCGCGCAGGGAATAGCCGAAACCGCCGGCCAAAACGATCCGGTCCAGGTGGCGGTAGTCCTGTTCCGCCTCCTGCAACAGAATATCAATTGCCGCCCGGAGCGCACTTTTGGCCAGCTGAACCTGGCGCACATCCTCCTGGGTGAAATACACGTTTTTGCCCAGGTGGAACGCCGGGATCCCGTTAATTTCCGAAAGCCGGGCAGAAATTTCTTCCGGCAGGCCTCCGGTCTCGCCCGGCTTGCGCATCCGGCCGCTCACATCAATGACGCCCAGACGAAACAGGGCCGCTGTGAGATCAACAATACCGCTTCCGCAAATACCCTGAGGCGGTGCATTACCAATGGTATGAATCTGGAACTGTGATTTTCCGTCCGTGGTCACCGCTTCCACGGCCCCGATACGCGCGCGCATGCCGGCGGATATACCCATGCCTTCAAATGCGGGACCCGCTGCAGTCGATGTCATCAAATAGCGGCCGCCCGCACTCAATCCCATCTCTCCGTTGGTACCGATATCAACGAACAGCATGGTTGCTGCATCTGCTGCAAAAAACTTTCGTGAGACCAGCAGGCCCGCACTAATATCCGCGCCGATGTATGCATGCAAAATCGGTGGCACGTACACCCGGGCTGCGGGATGCACGTTAAGGCCGAACTGCGAAGCCGGGTAGGTGCGGCCGCTGGCAAGACCCACGGTAAACGGCACCTGACCGAGGGGTTCCGGATCCACGGAGGCCGCCAGCTGAAGCATGGTGGTATTGCCGCCGATAACCACGTCGAGCACCTCCTGCAGCTCCGCCCCGGAATCCTCGCAGGCCTGCTCGATCAAATGGTTTAACCCGTCGCGCACGCATTCGGACAATTCGGCCAGCCCTTCCGGGGTGGATCCCTTCTGGATGCGCCGGACAACATCGTGGCCGAACCGGATCTGCGGATTTAAGCTCGAGGTGGTGGCCAGCTCCCGCCCGCTTGAAAGGTCAATTAACGTCACCACCAGAGAGGTGGTTCCCAGGTCAATGGCCAGTCCCTTGGCAACGGTTTCCTTTCGCCATGGTCGCAGTGTCGCGGCAGCGCCGCCGTCATACCGGATCAGGCATTGCTCACCCGAACAATCAAGCTCCACCGCGGGCTGATTTTTCATGCGCGACTCGGAATCCTGCAAATGCCGCTTGGATGCATCCGCCTCCGCCGGGGACTGTGCCCATTCTGAAAAAACCGGATCCCGATCGCCTTCCAGATTCCGGTGTTCATCCCTGGAATATTCCGAAAGCAGCCGGATGGTCATATCGTTTTTGGGCATAAGCCGGCAGGCCAGACGAATGCCGTCGCGGGCCTGCTCTTCGGTGATTTCCTTGTGCGGCGTTTCAGGCACGTCTTCCGGAGAATCCACGCGGACCAAACACTTTCCGCAAATCCCCTGCCCGTTGCAAGGTGTTTCCAGCTCCACACCGGCCCGGTACAGGGCGTCCCTGACGGTCTCGCCTTTCCGGGTGCGGACGGAAATATTTAACGGCAATATTCTGAGTTCAGCCATGATCCGTTAAATCCGGGTCAGCGAAATGGTTTCCTGAAGATCTTCAGCCAGGAACTTCAGATCCTTGCGCAAAGACTCCCCGTCGACTTCCCGGGGCACCACCACGCTGGTGCGCATGGCAAACAGGGATTTGCCGTCTTTGCCGGTTTCCAGCCGGGTTTCAAGTTCCACGATGTTGATGTTCTTGGCGGCCAGCAGCTGCGTGGTCCGGTACACAATACCCATACGGTCCACGCCCTTGACCCGGATCTCGTAATTGGGCTCGGTGCCCGGGCCGCCTTTGCCGGCATCTTCCACAGGAAACAGGGTGACGTTCAAATCCTTTTCCTGCTGCAGGCGCTGGCATGCGGCCTCCAGGTCCTGGTGCACCTTTTCGTCCCTGGCCGTGACCAGAATCATCAGGGCAAAATGATTGCCCAGCAGGTTCATGCGTGAATCCTCAAAATTGCATCCGCATTCATACACGGCCTCGGAGACTCTGGCCACGATCCCGGTGACATTTTTGCCCACCGCAGAGATAATAAATTCCTGTTTCATGATCCTTCCTCTATTGCTTAAACAAACGTGGGATGACAAATGGTTTCCAGATCGCTGCCGCTGATTTTCAGCGACTTGTGATGCACGCCGGGATTGAAGTACACTTGGGCTTTATCCGCAAGCTCGTTTTCCATGTATACGGCAAGTCCGTGACCGAACGGCGGCACGCAGCCGACTTCACATCCCACGGCCTCAAGGACCGCCTCTGGTTTGGCAAAGGAGACCTTTTTCGTGCCGGCCGCAGCCGCGACGCGCTTCCAGTCCACTTTCCGGTCACCCGGCAGAACCATGACGATCATCCCGCCCTCCTTTGTGGCAAGCACAAGGGATTTGACGGTTTCACCCTCCTCTACCCCCAGGGCTTCGGCCATGGCCGGATTGGTGTACACCGGGCCATGTGCGATCCGCTCGTATAGCATCCCTTTTTCTTCCAGCATTTGTACAATGTTTTCTTCAAGGGTCATATCTGTCTCCGTCTATCCCGATGGCAGCAATCACGAAGATCCGTAGGGGCGAACCTGTGTGTTCGCCCTTTGCCCGGGCG
>JAGXKN010000081.1 GCA_018335195.1 Desulfobacterales bacterium | reverse complement strand
CGTGTGCCATACCCGCAAGCAGGCACTGGATGCCCTGCAGCGCATGATGGTTGACAAGGAGTTCGGGGAAGCCGGCAAAACCGTGGTGATCGAGCAGTGCCTGGAAGGCGAGGAGGCCTCGTTTCTGGCCTTTACCGACGGCAAAACCGTTGTGCCCCTGCCTTCCTCCCAGGACCACAAAACGGTCTACGACGGAGACAAGGGCCCCAACACCGGGGGCATGGGCGCGTATTCGCCTGCGCCGGTGGTTGACGTGGTGATGCGGAAAAAAATCATGGACGAGGTCATGCAGCCCATGGTCCGGGCCCTGGCCGCAGAAGGACGGCCCTATAAAGGCGTCCTGTATGCCGGCCTGATGATCCACAAGGACCGCGTCCGGGTGGTGGAATTTAACTGCCGGTTCGGCGATCCCGAGGCCCAACCGCTTCTGATGCGGATGAAAAGCGATATCGTTCCGGTCATGAAGGCGGTCATTGACGGCGGGCTGGAAAATCAGCGCATCGAGATTGACCCGCGGCCGGCGGTCTGCGTGGTCATGGCCGCCAAGGGATACCCGGGATCGTATGCCAAGGGCAGTGAAATTCAGGGCCTGGGCAATGCCGGCCGCATGAAGGACGTGGCGGTTTTTCACGCCGGCACAAAGCGGAAAAACAAAGCCGTGGTCACCAGCGGCGGCCGGGTGCTGGGCGTGACCGCCCTGGGCAGTGATATCAAAAAAGCCGTGTCCCGGGCCTATGAAGCAGCCGGAAAAATTACCTGGGACGGCGAGCATCACCGCACCGACATCGGGAAAAAAGCGCAGGACCGTCTTGCCGTGCCGCCGGCCGTGGGCATCATCATGGGCAGTGACTCGGATCTGCCGGTGATGATGGCGGCTGCAGAGCAGCTCAAGCGATTTGACATTCCCTTTGAGATGACCGTGGCTTCTGCCCACCGCACGCCGGAGCGGGCAGGCGAGTTTGCCGCATCCGCCCGCAAGCGGGGTATTAAGGTCATTATCGCCGGGGCCGGACACGCCGCGCACCTGGCCGGGGTGCTGGCCGCGCATACCACGCTGCCGATTCTCGGCGTGCCCATAGATTCCTCTGCCCTGAGCGGGTTTGACGCCCTGCTATCCACCGTGCAAATGCCTCCGGGCGTGCCCGTGGCCACCATGGCCGTGGGAAAGCCGGGCGCCAAAAACGCGGCCGTGTTTGCCGCCCAGATGCTGGCCCTGTCCGACCCGGAGATGGCAAAGCGCCTGGAAGCATTCAAGGCGGACATGGCCGAAGAAGTCAACAAAAAGGCCCGGAGTCTTGACGGGTAACGCCGCCATCCGGTCCGTTGACCCCGGTACGCCGGACCCGGACCTGATAGAACAGGCCGCGGCGGTTATCCGAAGCGGGCAGACGGTGATATACCCCACCCGGTGCCTTTACGGCCTGGGCGCGGACGCCTTGAATCCCGATGCAGTGGAACGGGTGTTTCGGATCAAGCAGCGGGCCCCGGCCAATCCCGTGTCCATCCTGGTGGCGGACCGAAAAATGCTTGCGGCCTGTGCTGCAGAAATCCCGGAGGCTGCCGAGAAAATCATGCAAAGTTTCTGGCCGGGCGGGATCACGCTGGTGCTTCGGGCGGATCACATGCTGCCGCGCGGATTGACCGGGGGAACGGGCACCATCGGCATCCGCATGCCCGCCCATCCCGTGGCCCGGGCCCTGGTCGCGACGGTCCAAAGGCCGATTACCGCCACCAGTGCAAATATTTCCGGGCAAACCGGGCCCCGGCAGATCAAAACGATTCCCGGGACCGTGACCGAGGCCGCCGGGCTTGTCCTGGACGCAGGGGAACTTGAACCCGGCATCGGATCCACCATACTTGATGTCACCTGCGCGCCGCCCCGTATTCTGCGGGAAGGCGCGGTGGCCGCAAGCGATTTGCGCAGTCTGATGACGCTGGCCGATTAGGAGATAACCGATATGCGGGAGATTGACTCATGAATGCCGACCAGCGAAGCCTTGCCGAAGGCGTGTTGTATACGGATATGTACGAACTCACCATGGCCCAGCTTTTTTTCCGCATGGGCATGCACGAGAAAAACGTGCATTTTGAGCATTTTTTCCGCAAATACCCGGATTACGGATCCCACCAGGCGGGCTACTGCATCAATGCCGGGCTGGAATGGCTGGTGGACTGGATGCGCGAGGCCCGCTTCGGGCAGGCGGAGCTCGACTGCCTGCGCGCACAGAAGCAGCGCAACGGCGAGCCCATGTTTGCCGAGGACTTCCTGGAATGGCTGGCCGGGCAGTCGTTTCTTGACCGGTTTACAGTGCAGGCCGTTCCAGAGGGCCGGGTGGTGCATCCCAATGTGCCGCTCACGGTGATCCACGGTCCGCTGGCCCTGGCCCAGCTCCTGGAATCCTCCCTGCTCAACCGCCTGAACTTCCAGACACTGATTGCCACCAAGGCCGCCCGGGTGCGGGAGGCCGGATGCCGGCGCCTGATGATTGAATTCGGTCTCAGGCGGGCCCAGGACCGGGGCGGCAATGCCGGCACCCGGGCCGCGTTGATCGGAGGCGCGGATTTTTCCTCCAATACCGGCATGTCCTGCGCCCTGGGATATACGCCCAAGGGCACCCATGCCCACAGCATGATCCAGGCCTTTATCGCCCTGGGGCAGGGCGAGCTGGATGCGTTTCGGGCCTATGCGGACGTGTACCCGGACGACTGCCTGCTGCTGGTCGATACCATCAATTCCCTGGAAAGCGGCATACCCAACGCGATCAAGGTGTTTGAAGAACTCCGGAAAAAGGGGCACAAACCGGTGGGCATCCGCCTGGACTCCGGGGACCTGGCCCATCTTTCCATCCAGGCGGCCCGGATGCTCAATGACGCGGGCTTCGAGGATGCCGCGATCCTGCTGAGCAACCAGTTAGACGAAATGGTGGTCTGGCAGATTATCAGCCAGATCCGGGAGGAAGCCGGCAGATACGGCCTGGACCCGGATCACCTGATCAACCGCCTGGCCTACGGGGTGGGCACCCGGCTGGTGACCTCCAGGGGCCAGGGGGCCCTGGACGGGGTGTACAAGCTCACGGCAGTGGAGAAAAACGGGCAGTGGATTCCTGCGATGAAGGTCTCCGAGACCCCGGAGAAGATCATCAACCCCGGGTTTAAAAACGTGTGGCGCATTTACAACGGACGGGATCACGCCACTGCGGACTTAATGGGCCTGCAAAACGAAGATCCGCATCAAATGAATCCCCTGGAACTGCGGCATCCCACGGACCGGGGCACCCGGCGCATCATCAGCCCGAATAACCTCGGCCGGATCGAGCCCCTGCTGGTGGATATCATCCGGGACGGCAAACAGGTTTATGAAACCCCGTCCATCGAGGACATGCGCAAACAGCGCGACCAGGATCTCAACCGGCTGGACCCCGGGGTAAAGCGCCTGGTCAACCCGCACATATACCATGTCTCCCTGACGCCGAAACTGTGGCAGCTCAAGCGGGACCTGATTGAAAAAAGCGGGGAAAACGCCGACATCATCCTGTAAGCCGCCCCCGGATGCAAATCATGCTTGCATTTTGCCGCGGACTTGGTTATTTTTGCACCCGCAAGATTGGAACCCAAACTTGGGGGACAGATTTCAAATCTGTCCCAGTTTGACATGTACGTGCCGGAGTGGTGGAAGTGGTAGACGCAGAGGACTCAAAATCCTCCGGGCCTTGCGGTCCGTGCGAGTTCGAGTCTCGCCTCCGGCACCATTTAAAAAAGAACATAGCGTGGAAGAAGGCATTTCGCCCGCGGATGGTTGCTATTTGATTGGCTCCACACCAGGGTAACCAGAGCCAGCAGCCGTAAGCGCATCTTTACGATTAAATTCCAGAGCTTCCTTTAAGGTGATTTCCAGCGTTTTTTTCAGTTCTTCATAAGTTTCTTCCTGGCAATTCACCCCGGGAACTTCTTCAATCCATCCGATCCAGTAGTCACCCTCAGGTTTTACGATAGTGGTATATTGATTTTGCACGGCAATGAATCCCTTAATTATTATATGTTTTTATAATATTATCCGTTTTGGCTATGATTTGCAAGGCTTTGCATCCGGGGTGTACATAACAGAAAAATTGCCTGGTGTTTGTTGACAAGTGGTATAATAATCATATAGTTTTTATATATGAAGTTTGAATTCGATGATAAAAAGAGCCTGAGCAACAAACAAAAACACGGGATCGACTTTAAGGAAATTCAGGCCCTGTGGGAGGATCCGGACCGGGTTGAGATTCCGGCCAGAACCCTTGATGAGGCAAGGTATTTACTGATCGGAAAAATTGCGGGGATTCACTGGTCCGTCATTTTTACATACCGCCGGGAAAAGGTCAGGCTCATTTCAGCCAGAAGATCCCGTAAAGAGGAGTTGGCGATTTATGAAAGCTGAAGATCTGGACAAAAAATTTGATAACATGGAAGATATTACTCAATCCCTGGATCTTAAAAAAGCCCGCCGTCCCGGGCAGGAACAAAAGAGAGTGAACGTGGATTTTCCCGAGTGGATGATCCACAGCCTGGACAAGGAAGCCAAAAGACTTGGCGTGCCCAGGCAATCGATTATCAAGATATGGATTGCTGAGCGGCTCAAGGAAATCTCATAAGCAAGCCCATGTCAACCCCCAGCGCCGCCCTAAACCAGCCCATCGGCAATTACCGGTCCCACGAGCAGACGCAGTCCGGCATCATTGTCACGGCGGAAAACGCGCTTCTGGAGATCATGGTCTGCACCGAGACCACGATCCGCGTAAACGCCCGCGGCCTCGGCCAGGAGCGGGAGGCCTTTTCTTACACGGTTAACACCAGCCCCGAGGAAACCGACTGGCGCCTGGAGCCGCGCGAAACCCGCCTGCTGATACACACC
>JAGXKN010000043.1 GCA_018335195.1 Desulfobacterales bacterium | reverse complement strand
GTCACGAAATCCGCGCTCAGGGGATTGTAGCGGATGACCGCCGCCCCGGCCACGGCCACGGCCGCGGTCACCAGGTACCAGAAGGTAAACCGGCGTCTTGCCAAATCATACAACAGGGTGATGTATATGGGCGTGAAAACCGTGAAAAGCACCACCTCGGCCACGCTTAAAAAAGCGAATGAATTGTAGAAGCAGATAAACATCGCCCCGAGCTGGATGCCACCGATGATCATCAGCTTCACCGCCAAGCCCGCGGATACCCGTGACCAGCGGATCAAGGGCAGAAAAACCAGGCTGGAAAGAAAAACCCTTGAAAAAACGGCAAAATAACTATCCACCTGCCCCGAGAGATAGACCCCGATCAGGCTGAACGAAAACGCCCATAAAACCGTAACAATCCACAAGTATGTCATTTACAACTCCTTCTTTCCCCGCTTTTGCGTATCACATGTTCTCACGGCCGGACCACGGCCTTGACGATCTCCGGGGTGCCGGCATGAAGACGCTCGAATGTTTCCTGCAGATCGGAAAAACCCGGCCTGCAATTGACCATGCCCGCCGTGTCCAGCCGCTTGTCTGCCATAAACCCAAGAGAAGTATCAAACTCGTCAATGGCATATGCCATGGAGCCTTTCTGAACGAGTTCCTTGGAGGTAAACATCAGAGTAGACACGGACTGGGCCGAAAAATTGATCCCTGCAAGCACCACGGTTCCGCCGGGCTTTAACGCGGACATGGCCGTAAAAAGACCGGCGTCCACGGCAGAGGTTTCCACCACGGCGTCAAAACCGCCGTCAGAGACCTGCTTTAATTTTTTCCGCAGCTTTTCATCCCGGCCGTCAAAAACTTCATGCACGTATGGCCAGTTTCCGGCATATTCCAAGCGATGGGGGTTGACCTCACAGAGCCCCACCAGCCCCGCGCCGGCAATTTGCGCCCAGGCCGCGCTCAACAGGCCGATGGTGCCCCCGCCGGTAACCAGCACATTGTCGCCCACCCGGAAACCGGCCTGGCGGACTGCATGCAGGGCTACCGAAGCCGGCTCCACCAGGCATGACTCCTCGTCGGACAGGCTGTCCGGCAGCTTTCGCACCATGTCCGCCCGGCCCGCCACTTTTTCGGCAAACGCGCCGGGCGCGTTATTGCCGGGTATGGGACGGGTAAAGGCCTTCTGACATATATGGAACAACCCCTTTTGGCAGGTGGGGCATACGCCGCAGGGGTTGAGCGGGATATAGGTCACCCGGTCTCCGGGCTGCAGATCTCCCCGGGGGCCGGGATCGGCCACGGTGCCGCAGAATTCGTGGCCCGGGATCAGCCCCGGCTTCCCGTCCATGCCCACGCCCATTTCCCAGTAATGCAGATCCGACCCGCAAATCCCGCAGGCCGAAACATCCATGATCACGTTGATTTCTTCTTTGCCCGGCTCGGCGATTTCCACCAATTCCAGCTTTCTGGCCGCCGTCAGCTTGACTGCCCGCATGTTTGACTCCCTTTTCCGTATCCTGATTTGACTTTGCACGAGCAAAGTTCTATGTCAAAATTATATTAAACCTAAATTGAGCGTTTCAGATTTTTAAAAGCAGGGTTTTGTAAAGGATTATACCAATTTATTTTTAAAAATCTGAAACCCTCCGGGATTTTCAATTTTGCCGCATCTACTGCGTCAGATGCAGCCTCGCATAGTCCACTATAACTCGTCTACATCTTCCTTGTATCTGCGGCAAGCTTGAAAATCGCTCAAGATAGGTTAAGGCCGAACAGATTTCGACAATATAGAACTAATGCAACCCGCTTTTGAATGCAATGGGAAAAATCATGAAACCGGATGAAGATGGTTGATAAAAACCGATTTTTCACCACCCGAAAATAAAGGAGGCCGCATGGGTTCGCTTGAAAACAAAATTGCCTGGATCACGGGCGCGGGAACGGGCATCGGGCTGGCGGGCGCACAGGCGCTTGCCGCCGCCGGCGCCCTGGTGATCATGTCCGGACGCAGATCCGATGTGCTGGAACAGGAAGCCGCTGCCATTGAAAAGGGCGGCGGAAAAGCCGAAGCCATGCCCCTGGACGTTACGGACGCTTCGGCCGTGGAGCAGACCGCCCGGGATATTGTCAACCGGCACGGCCTGATGGATATCCTGGTCAACAGTGCCGGGACCAACACGAAAAACCGATTCTGGCACGATCAGACCACCGCGGGATGGGACCAGGTCATCCGCATTAACCTGGACGGCACATTTTACTGCACAAAAGCCGTGCTCGGTTTCATGCGGGAGCAAAAAGACGGCCTGGTCATCAATATTTCCTCCTGGGCGGGCGTATACAACTCCGCTGTTGTGGGTCCGGCCTACAACGGCAGCAAGCATGCCGTGGTTTCGGTCACCGAAACCCTCAACATGGAGGAGGGTATAAACGGCATCCGCGCCTGCGCCGTCTGCCCCGGGGAAGTCGACACGCCGATCATGGACCAACGGCCGGAGCCCCCGGCCGCAGAAGTCCGGGCAAAAATGCTCAAGCCCGAAGACCTGGGCAATACCATCGCCTGGGTGGCTGCGCAGCCGCCGCATGTATGCGTGAATCAAGTCATTATCAGCCCGGTGCACAACCGCTTCTACATCAAAAAATAAGAACTGCAAACAACGGCAAAGGAGAGCCGGAAATGCTGGAAATCGAAGACTGGAGCAAGGAGCAGGTGCACGCGGTCATGCAGGAGCTGCTCTACAGCTTCAATTATATGTGGTTTCTCATGGAACAGTGGGTAAAGCAAAACTGCCCGGAGAAAATCGAGACAGCGGAATTTCAGAACCTGGCGGAAACCTTTGGCGCATACGAGGCAAAGCGCCTGGAAAAAACCGTGGATCCGGAAATCCGGGGGGTGGACCGGCTGGTCGCCTTTCTGAAGCATTCACACTGGAGCGCCTTTGAAGATCTCGAGCTGACAAAACTTTCCGAGGAACAACTGCGGATGCGGACGCGGAACTGCACCGCACAGAAGGCCGCACAGAAATGGGGCATGGATTACTACGACTGCGGCCGGGCCGGCCTGCGACTGCGCAACGGATTTTTCAGCCGGATTCATCCCGGCGCCGAAGTGCGGCGCGTGTTTACCCCGCCTGATGGAAAACCCGCGGACGGCCCCGCAGAGGTTTCCTGTGAATGGATCATATCCATCCGATAAAAAAAGATTGAATCAGCCTTTGGCAAATTTGCCCTGCAGCCGCCGCATCCCCTTTAACCATCGGTCATAATCCGAGGTCTTGCGCTGCATGTAGGTAACAACTTCCGGGTGGGGCAGAATCAGGAACCGTTCTTCTGCCAGGCCGGCGATGGTTTCATCAACCACCCTGTCGGGGCTGATCATGCCGTCGACCGCGGCCACACCCCCGCCCTGGCGGGTCATCTTCGTTTCCACGGCCTGGGGGCAGATCACGGATACGCGGATTCCCTGGTCGCCGTAGGTAATGGCGATATTTTCCGCCAGCCCCACCGCGGCATGCTTGGTCACCGAATACGGAGCCGAGCCGATCTGGGAAAGCAAACCTGCGGCAGAGGCGGTAATCACGAAATATCCCCCGCCGCGGGCAATCATTTTATCAATTACCGCCCGGCCCGCATATACATGGGCCATGACATTGATCTCCCAGATGCGCTGCCAGTCTTCGTCCGGTACTTCCAGGCCCCCCAGCACCATGATGCCGGCATTGGAACAGAAAACATCAATCGGGCCCTGCTCGCTTTCCGTCTTGTCAACCAGCGCCCTTATGTCCTCCTGCCTGGATACATCGCAGCCCACGGCAGTGCCGTTTATTTCATCCGCGACCCGGCGGGCACCCTGAAGGTCCATGTCGGCGACCACCACGTCCCGGGCGCCTTCGGCCGCAAACCGCAGGCAAAGGGCCGCACCAATGCCGCTTGCCCCGCCTGTGACAACAGCCACCTTATCCGTGAGTTTCATTTTTCCCCGCTTTTTCGAATATTGCGCGGTTATCCGCAGTTAAGGGGAAAAGCCCCGACACAGAGACTTCTTACTCCACCCGGAAAAAGGATTCCTCGAATTCGGGACGATCCTGGTACTTGGCCATGAAAAATCCGGGCAGGGACGCAGCCTGTTCAAAAAGATTGGGATCCACCTCAATGCCGGCTTCGTGCAGGGCCTTGACCACATTTTTCGGGTTCGGCGGGCACCCCTTCACGGCGATCATTTTCTGGATATCCGGATGATCCTTGTTTTTTTTGTACATGCACTGGCCGAGCAGAATCGTGGCCTTCATGCCGGGGGTGGGCTCCATGGATTTGCCCGTGAGCACCTCCACGTTGTCCCAGGGGTCACCGTTCCATGCATAACGGATGGCCGTGAGAACCAGCCCGTTCAATCCCGAGCAGTACGTGCACATGGTATCGTCGAACTTTCGGTAAAAAATCCCGTCGATTCCCTGCCTGGCAAGCGGCACCGGCATTTCCCGGGTCTCTTCCTGGCAGTAGGATACATCGTTTTGGTGATACGAGGCCACATCCTCGATCTTTTCGCCAACGACCTCCACGTCCGAAAGATCGGTCGGCCTGCCGCGGTTTTGGGCGGCATAAACCAGGTGCGATACTTCGGAGGGGTCATGTCCCAGCAGCCGGGATCCGACCAGGTCCGCGGACAAAATATCCGGGGATGCCACAAGAAGGTTGCTTCTGTGCATTTTTCCGTCAAAAGCCGGGCCGCGCTCCAGCGTGTAGATACCGTCAATCAGGGTGAAAACGGGCGGCATTTTGTCTGCAAGCCTGGCAACATGGAAATGCAGGTTTTTTTCCGGATCCGCGCTGTGGCACTTCTTGCGCGAGGGAATGTCTATGGTTCCCTTCAGGTTCTTGATGCCCAGGCTGACAACAGTCTGGTTGTGGGTTTTCATGGGCGGCAGATCCACCACAAAATCGCTGTTGAGGATGTCCGTGTTGAACTTCAGGGAAATGCCGTCTCCCAGATCCACTTCTTCAAAGGGCCGTTCCATTATGGCCACTGTCTTGACGCCGTATTTTTGCCCCAGCTTGTTATACCCGAGGGTTTCAAATGCGTGGGCCGGGGTTTCCTTGTCCTTGGGGTCTGAGACGATGCCTTCGCCTATGGTGATATCGTCGATGCCGCGATCTTTTAACAGCCGGATCATGTCCGCCATGACCCGCGATGTTGTTATCACGCCCCATTTGGGAAATTCGCAGGCCTTTGTCCAGAACACGATATTGGGCTTGATAAAAACCTTTGCTTTGGCCGGAAGATGATCGAGTCCGCCGCAGAGGTCCACCGCTTTTTTCACGGACTCGTAAGGCGTTTCGTATCTGACGATTGACACGCGGTTGTCTGCCATTTTTGAAGATCCTTTCTTTATCATTTCGCAAAAAATATATTATATTATTATTTTATCAACATATGGACTTTTCGGCAAAGACCGGATGTTGATCGGCACAACAATTTAAAAAGATAATCGGCTTGCTGTCAATGAAAAGATAACGAGCGCTCGTTCTTTTTTTGTTGACCGTAACAATACCATTCCATTATATAATGATTCTGAAACAGAAAGCCAACCCCAGACCGAAATTTGAAAGCCCGGGCGCTTCATGCAATCTAAACACGAAAATCAAAATTTTGCATCATCGCAGACAACCCTGATTGTTTACGGAGGTATTATGGCGGAAGAAATCAAGGCCCCACTGGCGGGAAAGGTCATATCCGTCCTGGTCAGCCAGGGCGATAGCGTGGAAGAAGACGACGAGATCATGGTGCTGGAGGCCATGAAAATGGAGACCTCAGTCTATTCCACGGCAGACGGCAAGGTAAGCGAAATCCGGGTCAAGACCGGCGACTCCGTGGAAGAAGACGACGTTTTGATGATCCTTGAATAGCACGGCATTATCATTGCCTTTTGACAACACAGGGACGCGTTGTTTCTGCCCTGTACCCGGGGGAGGGCCTCTTGACATCAGACACCGGATACACACACTGCGCTCGCATGGATCACGGCGGATGCCGGCTGCAGGTGACAGTCGAAAACGGTCAAATCACCGCCATTCGCGGCGATTCACAGGGATACCTGAATGCCGGGTACTCCTGCCCGAAGGGGCGGGCCATGAGCGAGGTGCACGATCATCCAAAGCGCCTGAAAACCCCGCTGATCCGTGAAGGCGTCCGTGGATCCGACCAATGGCGCAGTGCCTCCTGGGAAGAAGCCCTGGATACCGTGGCCCGGGGCCTTGACCGCATCCGCCGGCGCGACGGGGCAAAATCCGTTGCGTTCTGTCAAGGCATGCCCAAGGGCCTGGAACATTTCGCCCTGATCCGGCTGGCCAACATATTCGGCTCACCCAACCTGGTGGCGGTCCAGGACGTATGCCACGCCCCCCGGGAAATGACCGGCAGGCACATGTGCGGCTTCTACCCGGTGCCCGACGTGCACAGCAGCACCGACCTGATCGTGCTCTGGGGAAGCAACACCCGGGCCACCAACGAGGAAGGCGTTATCTCCTCCCAAATCCTGGCCCGGATGAAACAAGGCGCGCAATTGATTGTCATTGACCCGCGCAGAACCGGCCTGGCGGCTGAAGCCGCATTCCATCTGCCCCTGCGCCCCGGCACAGACGGTGCCCTGGCCTTGGCCTTTCTGCACGTAATTATCACCGAAGACAGATATGACCGGTCGTTCGTGGAAAGCTGGACAACCGGCTTTGACGCGCTGGCCGAACATGTCCGCGCATTTACCCCGCAATGGGCCGCAAAAATCACCGGCGTGGATGCCGGAACAATCGAGCAGGCCGCCCGGGCTTACGCGCAGGCCCGGCCCGGATGTATCGCCTGGGGCAACGCGGTCGAACAGACGCCTGCGGCTTTTGACACCATTCGCTGCCTGGTCTCCCTGATGGCGGTGTGCGGCAACCTGGACGTGCCCGGCGGCAACATCCGCGCCGCAGAACCCAGGCTGCTGGCCCCGGGCAAATTCGTGCGCGCCGACCTGCTGCCGGAAAAGCCCACGGAATGCATCAATGCCTACTGCGGCACCAGCTCCAAACTCATGACCGTGCCGCCCACGTATTTCCGGCGGGCGGTGCTCGAGCACAACCCCTACCCGGTCCGCGCGGCTTACATGCAGACCACCAATCCCGTGCTCTCGTATGCGGATACCGACATGACCCGGGAGGCATTGTCCAGGCTTGAATTTCTGGCTGTCTCCGACGTGGTCATGACCCCCACCGCAGCCATGGCAGACGTGGTACTGCCGGCTGCCGGGCACATGGAATTCGACGATATCGGCCATTACGGGCTGGGCCACGGCATCATCCTGGCCAGGCCCAAGCTGGTGGAACCGCCGGGACAATGCCGGCCGGATCTTGCCATCATAAACGATCTGGGGCGCCGGCTTTCCGATCCGGACCTGTGGTTTGACCGCTACGAGCAGATAATCGATGCGCTGCTGGCACCGGCCGGCCATGACCGGGCCTCGTTTGCCGCCCTGGGGTATCTCAGGGGCGAAAAGACGTATAAGGAATATGCATCCAAGGGCTTTTCCACGCCGTCCGGCAAAGTCGAGCTGGCCCTCAGCCAGGCCGGCTCCCTGGGCGCCGCGCCATTGCCGGAATACCACGGCCCGGCCGAAGAAACCGATGCAGACTACCCGCTGCTTTTGACCAGCGCCAAAAGCCCGAATTTTCTACATTCCTCCTATCGATGGGTGGAAAGCCTGCGCGCGCGCGAACCGGTGCCAAAGGTCCAGGTGCACCCGGAAACCGCAGAATCCCTGGGCCTGGAAACCGACCGGGAGGTCCGGATCGAGACCCGGCACGGCGCCATTTCCCAGGTGGTTCACGTGACCGGCAGCGTCCCGCCGGGCGTGGTATGCGCCGCGATCGGCTGGTGGTTTCCAGAGAAAGGCGCACACCGGGAAGAATCCTGGCAGCGGTCCAATATCAATGTCGCCACTTCCGCACAAACCCTCGGCCGCCAGTTCGGCACCCCGAACCTGCGCGGCATCCCCTGTCGGATCCGGAAGCTGTAAAAAACGGCCACCAGGAAGCAAAGCCGGAGATTCAGCCGCTACTATCCCACCATAAAGCTCCACAGGATTCCCGCGCCCACTGCCGAGCCGATCACCCCGGAAATGTTTGGCGCCATTGCATGCATGAGCAGGAAATTCTCCGGGTCCTCGGCCTGGCCCACCATCTGGACGACCCGGGCCGAATCGGGCACGGCGGAAACACCGGCACCCCCCAGCAGCGGATTAATCCTGGTTTTTAAAAACAGGTTCATGATCTTGGCAAACACCAGGCCTGCGGCCGTAGCAATCCCGAAGGACACCGCCCCGAGCGCGAATATGCCGATGGACTTGCCGGTGAGAAAAACATCAGCCTGGGTGGAGGCGCCCACGGTCATGCCCAGCAGGATGGTCACCGTGTCAATAACCGATGTGCGGGCTGCCTGTGCCAGGCGTTCTGTGACCACGGCCTCCTTTAGCAGGTTGCCCAGAAACAGCAGTCCCAGCAGCGGCAGTGCGGCTGGTGCGATAAAACAGCAGAGCAGCACCGCGATAATGGGAAAAATCATTTTTTCCCGCTTGGTTACCGTGCGCGGCTCGTCCATGCGGATTAACCGCTCGTTGCGGGTGGTCAGCAGCCGCATGATCGGCGGCTGAATCACCGGCACCAGGGCCATATAGGAATAAGCCGCCACTGCAATCGGGCCGATGAGCTCCTGGGCCAGCTTGGCGGTGAGAAAAATGGCGGTCGGACCGTCCGCGCCGCCGATAATGCCGATGGATGCGGCCTCGTTGGGGGCAAACCCGAGCGCCAGGGCTCCCAGGAAGGTGATAAAAATACCGGTCTGTGCCGCAGCACCCAGCAGCATGAGCACCGGCCGGGCAAGCAGGGTGGAAAAATCGGTCATGGCGCCGATCCCCATGAACACCAGGGGCGGATAAATCCCCTTGGTGACGCCGAAATACAGGTAGTGCAGCACGCTGTTGGGCTCGTAAATGCTCAGGCCCAGGCCCTTGAACACCGGAACGTTTCCCAGCAGGATGCCAAAGCCGATGGGCACGAGCAAAAGCGGCTCGTAATGCTTGGCAATGCCAAGGTAGATGAATACCACGCCGATGCCGATCATGATAAAATTGCGGTAATCCGCAAGCCCGAAACCGGTATTGGCAAAGAAATCCAGAAACATCTCCATGGCGTTATTTCGGCTCCTGTCTTAACAACTGTTCATAGGCTTCCCGGTTCCAGCGAAAATACCCCCGGCCGTCAGCCGCGATCAGGCCGGCGGCAATCAGGTGGCTGACCGTGGAATGGGCGTGGGCAATGCCGCGGGTTTCGGCCTTGCCGATGAGTTCGGGCAGCGAGAAGGGCTCGCCTGTGGCCCGGATCAGCAGGTTGAATTGGCGGGCGGATTCGTAAATGTTGTCAAAATATTTCACAACAGGCTCGGATTCATGCGGTTTGGGTGCGGAAAACAGCCGCAGCGCCTTGTTGATATAGCTTTTCCGGTTGTCCCAGACAAAAAGCACCCGGTGAAGCTGGGAAATGATCACCGACAGCGAAACCAGTGCCGTAAATACAATGGTGACCCCCACTGCCGCCATGGCAAAACCATTATGATATAATATGGCTTCCAGACCTTTCATGATTTCGTTTCAATGGCCTCCCGCGACTGAGCGATTTCATTGATCTTCTTGATCAGTTTGTCCCCGAGCGGCGCGTTTGATTGGAGCATCTCCAAAAACCGGGCCCCCGGGATAGCCAGCAGATCGCCGTGCGTGAGGGCCGTGACGCTGCCGGTATACTGAAACGGACTGCGCACCGAAGACCAGCCGATGATATCGCCCTTCTGATTCAGGGTAATGGCCCGGCCGTTTTTGTAATGGATCATAAAATGCCCGTTTAAAATCACAAAAAACGTATGGGCCCGATCGCCCTGCCGGATCAGCTGTTCGCCTTCAATGACCCACACATGCCGCAGCAGCGGATAGATCTCCGCCCATTCATCCGGGGCCAGGTCCCGGAATATCCCGAGCTGCTTGATTTCCTCGATATTTAAAAGATGCATCCGCTCATTTTCCTCAGTAGCTGCTTTGCTGCTCTGTGACCTTGCCCCTGAAGAGATAGTAGCAATACCCCACATACGCCAGGATCATGGGCAGCAGGACAATTGTCCCCACCAGCAGCAGCGACTGGGACTCCGGGGCGGCGGCCGCCTGGCGGAACGTAATCTCAAAGGGCACCACATAGGGCCACATGCTGATGGCAATGCCGAGATAACCGGTGAGGAACAGGGCGTAACTCAATAAAAACGGCCGGTATTCCCGGCCGGCGTGCAAATCCCGCCAAATCACGATCAATAACACCACACTGGCAGCGGGAATGGGAAGCAGCAGAAACAGGTTGGGCACGGAAAACCAGAGATCCCGGATTCCGGCATTCATGACAGGCATGCTGATACTGACCATGGCCAGAAAAAAGGCCTGGTATATCAGCGCATAGGAGGCGCTTTTTCGGGACCAGTCCCGGGTCTGTCCCTCGGTTTTCATCACCAGCCAGGTGCCGCCCAGCAGTGCGTATCCAAAAACCACAGCCACCCCGGTCATCAGGCTGTATGCGTTGAGCCAGTCAAATGCGCCCCCGGCGTAACTTCGCCCGGTAACCTCAACGCCCTGTACAAACGCCCCCAGGATCACGCCCTGCATGAAAGCGGCGGCCAGGGAGCCGAAATGAAAGGAATAATCCCAGACCCAGCGATTGTCCGGATCCGCCTTGAAGCGGAATTCAAATGCCACTCCCCGGAAAATCAGGCCCAGAAGCATCAGTATGACCGGGATGTAAAAAGCGGGCATGATCACGGCATATCCCAGGGGAAAGGCCGCCAGCATGCCGCCGCCGCCAAGCACCAGCCAGGTTTCATTGCCGTCCCAGAACGGGGCCACGGAATTCATCATATTGTCCCGGCACTGATCGTCGGGCGCAAACGGAAACAGGATCCCCACGCCCAGGTCAAAGCCGTCGAGCAGCACGTAAAGCAGAATCGCCACGCCGATCAGGGCGTACCATATCAGCGCCAGATCCAGGAACCCTTCAAAGCTAAACATGGCGGCCTCCTTTTTTTCCGGTAACATCTGTGACCAGCGGCGGCTGCTCCATTCCGTGGGCGCCATAGGCCGACTCCCCGTCTTCCGGGCCCTTGCCGATAAGATGCAGGATGTAATAACTGCCTGCCCCGAACACGAAGACGTATACGAGGATAAAGGCGGCCAGCGACAGGGCCACCGAGGTTCCCACCACAGGAGAAACCGCGTCTTCCGTGCGCAGCACGCCCTGTACAATCCAGGGCTGGCGGCCGACCTCGGTGACAAACCAGCCGGCCAGAACCGCGACAAACCCGGAAGGCGTCAAGGCCATGCACCAGTACTGAAACCAGCGCGTATCAAACAGCCGCTTTCTGAAATACAGCACGATCGCCGCAACGCCGGTGGCAATCATCAACAGGCCCAACCCCACCATGATGCGGAAGGTCCAGAACACCACCGCCGCCGGGGGCCTTTCATCCGCCGGCCAGGCCTTCAACCCCCTGACCTCCCCGTCAAGATCATGGGTAAGAATTAAACTGGAGAGCTTCGGGAGCTCCACGGCGTACCGGGTCATCTCGGCATTCTGGTCCGGCCATCCAAACAGAAGCAGCGGTGCGCCGCTTGTGGTCTCCCAGAGTCCTTCCATGGCGGCAACCTTGGCGGGCTGATGTTCAAAGGTGTTCAATCCGTGCATATCTCCGATTACCAGTTGCAGGGGGGCCACAAAAACCGCCATGATCATTGCCATGCCCAGCATCACCCGGGCGTGGGCCGCATGCCGACCCCGCCACAAATAAAATGCGCCGATACCGGCCACGGTAAAGGCGGTGGTCAGGTAGGCGGCGGTGACCATGTGAATAAACCGATAGGGAAAGGAGGGATTAAAAATCACCGCCAGCCAGTCCGTGGGATACAAAAGCCCCTCGGCGCCCACCCGGAATCCGGCGGGGGTCTGCATCCAGCTGTTGGCAGACAGGATCCAGAAAGCCGATACCAGCGTGCCGGCGGCCACGATCACGGTGGCGGCAAAATGCAACCGGGGGCTTACCCGGTTCCAGCCGAAAAGCATGACCCCCAGAAACGAGGCCTCCAGGAAAAACGCGGTGAGCACCTCGTATCCCAGCAGCGGACCGATCACGTTTCCCCCGGCATCGGAAAAAACCGACCAGTTGGTGCCGAACTGAAACGAAAGCACCACGCCGGAAACCACGCCCATGCCGAAGGTCACGGCAAAAATCTTGACCCACATCCGGTAAACATCGGCATAAACCTGTTTGCCGGTTCTCAGCCATCGCCATTCCAGCACCGCCAGCCAACTGGCCAGCCCGATGGTAAAGGCGGGAAAGAGGATATGAAACGAAATTGTGAATGCAAACTGTACGCGCGCCAGAAAAACTGGGTCCAGGCTTTCAAGCATGATCACATCTCCATGTCTCCCGGGTTAAGTTGGTAAACTACCAAAATTTTCATGAAAATCCAACTCTTCCTTTCATAACCGGCAGCCGGGTGTAGCGGCCCGGCCGCATTTACTCCAAGAAGTAATTCCCTGCCGGGTTTTTGTCCATGAACCCACACCTACCTGCGCGAAATAAACGGGTTGTCCCGGATATAAAACCGCAGTGGTTTTTTGGCCCACGTCCCTGCATAATCCACTCCGATCCGGGGTTTTTCCACGATCTCAAACCCTTCCGGGCCGGTTGGACTCGCGGCAAAATAAAGGCTGCCTGCGGTTGCGTCGCATCCGTTCATCTGCCGGTCAATGTGCATGGCCCGGCACACCAGGCCCGGTCCCCGGGTTTTGTCATCAATGTGCTGGACCGGCTCCAGTGCGCGCAGCAATACGGCAGAAGGATTTTCCCCGGGTCCGGTCACCACGTTAATCAGGTGATGGATCCCGTAAATCAGATATACATAGGCAAACCCGGGCGGGCCGAACATGACCGCGGTGCGCGGGGTTTTCTTCCGGCAGGAGTGGGAGGCCAGGTCATGCGGGCCCAAGTATGCCTCGGTTTCCACGATTCTTCCGATATGCACCGCTTCCTGCCGCTCATGCACCAGGTATCTGCCCAGCAGCTCCCTTGCCACAAGGTCTGCGGGCCGGTCAAAAAACCCGCGCTTCAAATGCGCCAATGCTGTCGTCCTTTTCATGTATCTGCCGCACCTTGCCATGAAATCATCTTACTGAGACTTGCGGGACGAATCCGGTTAGTGTATTTTTATCCGTTAATAAGAATACTTTCAATCATGAAAAAGGAAGCGCTTATGCTGCAGCCGAACCCGGAATACATAAACGAATTGCTTGAACTGGTATCCAACAGCCCCTTTCCCGAGCATATGGCCATGCGCCTGACATCCGTTGACATTGACGGCGCGGAGGTAACTCTGGACACGGACCGGTGTCACCTCCAGCCCTACGGCAATGTGCATGGCGGAGTGCTTGCAACCCTGATTGATACGGCCACATTCTGGGCCGCATTCATGCGCCTGCCTGAAGATGCCGGACTGGTGAATGTCGATCTGAAACTCAATTACCTGAAACCGGTCACCAAAGACCGCCTCATCGCCACGGGCCGGACTCTTCGGCCGGGCAAGACCCTCAGCTATGTCGAAGCCAGCGTTTTTGACCAAAGCAACGACCTGGTGGCCCACGGCACCTCCACCCTCATGACCCTGCCCGGCAAGGGGCTGAAACTCAAGGCCGCGAAGTTCCTGTAAAAAGCCTTTTATCCCGCCTATGCGATATTTTGGAAGAAAGGAAATCCGGTACCTCCTTGGCTGATCGGCGGTGCGGAAAAGGAGTTTCCTCGCTCCAGGAGCCTCTTCGAGCCTCAATTTCCGCTCGGAAAACCCTTTTCCGCACCGCCGTCAGGGCAACAAAGTGCAATTTCGGTAAAGAATATACGGGCGAACACACAGGTTCGCCCCTACACCGGGGCTTTTGAAACTTTTTGGGGCTATATTGGTGGAATTGTCGAGGCGTTGGGCCAGGTCGGGACGGCGGGAAAAAATTTTCCCTTGACATATATAAACTTTTCATTATAATTAAATCTAAACATCAAGATAAATTGATTTAATAATATGGAAAGCCTGACATACTTTAAAGCACTTGCGGATGAAACCCGTATCCGCCTGGTCAACATCCTGCTTCATCACGAGCTGAAGGTGGGCGAACTGGTGAGTATCCTTGAGATGGGACAATCCCGGATCTCCCGGCACTTAAAAATCCTGGCGGACGCCGGCATGGTCCGGACTGTCAAAGAAGGCGTGTGGGGTTTCTACTCTGCCGCGGAAAGCGGACCGGGACGCACCTTTGTCAATGCCGTGCGCTACCTGTTTGAAAACGACTCCCTGCTGGAAAAAGACCTCGCACGCGCCCGGCAGATCATCGAAGCGCGCGCCCGCGGTTCAATGCGGTTTTTCGACCATATCGCCGCAAGCTGGGACCTTTTAAAACAGGAGATCATCGGCCCGTTTGACCTGAAACAGGCAATATTCCGGGAGGCCGGCCGCTACGGGATCGCCGTGGACCTGGGATGCGGCACGGGCGAACTGCTCGATGCCATGAAAAATCATGCAGACAAGGCCATCGGGGTGGACAGCTCGCCCCGGATGCTCGAGGAGGCCAGAAAGCGTTTTTCAAACAAAGGCGAAGAAAACGTTGAAATCCGGCTGGGCGAAATCGAGCACCTGCCCCTGGGGGACAACGAGGCCGATTTTGCCGTGATCTCCCTGGTGCTGCAGTACCTGGACGAACCCCAGGCCGCGGTGGCCGAATTGGCCCGCATTTTGAAACCGGGCGGGGATTTCGTGCTCGCCGAATTTGCCCGGCATCAGCAGGAGGCGCTCAAAAGCGGCTACGGCGTCAAATGGCTCGGCTTTGACCCGGAATCGATCCGGGCATGGCTGGATAAAAACGGATTTACAATCAACCGGGTGGATTCCCACGAACTTTCAAACGGATTGACGCTCAACATTTTTCGGTCCACCCGAACCGATTCAGTTTAAAACAAATAAATGCAAACGAAAGGAAAACCACATGTTAATGAAAGCTGATGACAAGAAAAAACACATTGTTCCGGAACGCGACCTCGACCTGCCATACAAGATCGCAGATATTTCCCTGGCAGAAGACGGATTCAAGGACATGGCGCTTTCGGAAAACGAAATGCCGGGCCTGATGGCCGTGCGCGAAAAATACGGACCGGACAAGCCACTGGCGGGATTTAAGATCACCGGCAGCCTGCACATGACCATCCAGACCGCCATGCTTATTGAAACCTTAAAGCAGCTGGGCGCGGATATCCGCTGGGCCTCGTGCAACATTTTTTCCACCCAGGATCATGCAGCCGCAGCCATTGCCCAGGCCGGCTCGGCAGCGGTTTTCGCCTGGAAGGGCGAATGCCTGGAAGACTACTGGTGGTGCACCGAACAGGCCCTGACCTGGCCCGACGGCACTGGCCCGGACCTGATCGTGGATGACGGCGGCGACGCCACCCTGATGATCCATGAAGGGGTCAAGGCCGAAGACAACCCCGAGATGCTGGAAAAGGAATACGATGTATACGAGTACCAGTGCATTATCAACCGGATCCGGGCTTCTTACCAGCGCGACCCGAAACACTGGCACAAGATCGCGGAAAACCTCCGCGGGGTTTCCGAGGAAACCACAACCGGCGTCAACCGCCTCTATCAGCTTGCCAAAAAGGGCGAACTGCTCTTTCCGGCGGTCAACGTCAACGACTCGGTGACCAAGTCCAAGTTCGACAATATCTACGGATGCCGGGACTCCCTGGCAGACGGCATCAAACGGGCCACCGACACCATGGTGGCGGGCAAGATTGTCGTCATCTGCGGCTACGGAGACGTGGGCAAGGGCTGCGCCCAGTCCATGCGCGGATTCGGCGCCCGGGTCGTTGTCACGGAAATCGATCCCATCTGCGCGCTGCAGGCAGCCATGGAAGGATACGAAGTCTCCACCATGGAAGACATGGCGCCCATCGGCGACATTTTCGTCACCGCCAGCGGCTGCTGTGACGTGATCTCCGGCGCGCACATGGAACAGATGAGAAACGAGGCCATCGTGTGCAACATCGGGCATTTTGATCACGAAATCGAGGTGAGCTACCTGGAGAAAAACTGCGAAAAAACCAATGTCAAGCCGCAGGTGGACCAGTGGCACCTAAACTCGGGCCGCTCCATCATCCTGCTGGCCGAAGGCCGCCTGGTCAACCTGGGATGCGCCACCGGTCATCCCAGCTTCGTGATGAGCAACAGCTTTACCAACCAGACCCTGGCCCAGCTCAAGCTGGCCACCGAAGACCTGGACAAGCAGGTATACACGCTGCCCAAGGATCTCGACGAAGAGGTGGCCAGGCTGCATCTTTCCAGGCTTGCGGTTAAACTTACAAGCCTGACAGATGAGCAGGCCGAGTACCTGGGCGTGCCCAAGGAAGGACCGTATAAGCCGGAGCACTACAGGTACTAAATGGGTAAATCCGAAATTCGAATTTCGAAATCCGAAGCAATATCGAAATCCGAATTTCAAATGACAAAAACACGATAAGAAGCGGGGGATTGCGGTCCGGTAATGCCGGTGCAACTCCCCCGCTTCTTATTTTTTGTGCGCTTTGAGCAATTGAGCGCCCAAATCCAGGGCCTGCAGATTGATATCATGGAAAGACGGATCAAAACGCTCCCGGATCAGTTCCTTGACCGATTCGATCCGCACCAGGCCGGTGAGTTCGACAAGGGTGCCCAGCAGACAGATATTCAAGACCACGGGCTTGCCGATCTGTTCCATCACGCTCTGGTGAAACGGCAACTCCACCCGCTGGGCATCCACGAAAGCGGGTTTTTTGACGAGATCCGCATCCGTGACCAGGTATCCCCCCGGCCGGATGGTTGTCTGATAGGTGTCAAAGGCCTCCTGGGTCAGACAGATCAGGATATTGGGCTGGAGGACTTTGGGAAAATATATGGGCTGATCCCAGATGATCACATCGCTTCGCGCCGCCCCGCCCCGGGCCGCGGCCCCGTAGGACTGACTCTGGACCGCATTGAGCCCCTCGTAGCGCGCGGCGGCTTCTGCCAACAAAATGGCCGAAGTAATCACGCCCTGCCCGCCGGAACCGGAAAACAGAAATCTGCATTTTTCCATGAGTTTACTCTCCCCGGGCTTTGGATATGATCCGCTCGTATTCCCGGCAGTATTCCGGAAGTTCCTTTTGCACGAAAATCCCGCGCTCGATTAAATCCGGATTTTCCCGCTTTTTTTTCGAATCGATCCGGGCGGTGCCGGTCCGGTAGGATTCAAGCATTTCCGGGGCGTCCCCGGCCTTGTTGCGCCTGCCAAACTGGGTGGGGCACTGGCTTAATACCTCCAATACGGAAAAGCCCTGATGGGAGATGGCCTGCTGAATGAAGTCCGCAAGTTCGCGCGCGTGATAGGTGGTGGTACGGGCCACGAACGTGGCGCCCGCAGACGATGCCAGGTCCACCGTGTTAAAACCGTGATCAATGTTGCCGTAAGGCGCAGTGGTCCCCATGGTCCCGTAGCCCGAAAGCGGGGAAGATTGTCCCCCGGTCATGCCGTAAATGCGGTTGTTCATCACAATTGCGGTCATTTCAATATTGCGCCGGGCCGCGTGAATGAAGTGGTTGCCGCCGATGGCCATGGCATCCCCGTCTCCCATGGGCACGATTACGTTTAAGCTCGGCTTGCTGATCTTGATTCCAGTGGCAAAGGCCAGCGCCCGGCCGTGCAGGGTGTGCATGGAATGAAAATCCACGTATCCTGAAATCCGGGCCGAGCACCCGATGCCCGATACCATCACAATATTTTTTTTATCCAGTCCCAGCGCCTCCACCGCCCTTAACAGAGCGTTTAGCACAATGCCGTGTCCGCATCCCGGACACCACATGTGCGGAAAAAACCGCTCCCGGATATAATCCCTGGCAGGCATGGCTCAAACTCCTCTTCCCTGGATGAGACGAACAATATTCTGGATATCCGTGGGTGTGATCAGTTCACCGTCAACCCGGTTGGCGAGATAAACCTTCCGTGGATTTTCAACGGCAAGCTTGACTTCGCGGGTGATCTGCCCCATGTTCATTTCCACCACCAGCACGAAATTCACGTTTCTGGAGGTCTCCCGGACGATATCGGCCGGAAACGGCCACAAGGTGTTTAACTCCAGCAGGCCGATGCGCTCTCCCCGCTTGCGGCGGTTTTCAACCAGGTGCAGCGCGGATCGGGCCGCGGCGCCGTAAGAAATAAAAAGCGTTTCCGCATCTTTTGTATGATACTTGCGGAAACGGGTCATTTTTTCACTGTTATGATCAATCTTGTCCACAAGATGCCGGATCAGCCCGTATACAACTTCGGGTTTTTCCGTGGGAAAACCCCACATGTCGTGATACAGGCCCGTGACATTGTAGCGGTGCACGTCTCCGAAATCCGACATGGGCAGCCGGCCGTCCTCCCGGGGCAAATACGGATGATAGTCCACCCCGTGCGCCACGGCCGTGCGCAGCCGGCCGACCAGGGGGATCTCGCCCGGCTCCGGAATACGGATTTTTTCCCGCAGATGGCCGATTACCTCGTCGAGCAGCAGGATCACCGGGGTCCGATAGGTTTCGGCAAAGTTAAACGCCTCCACGGTCATCCGGAAAATGTCTGCATGATTCGAAGCGGTCACGGCAATTATGGCGTGATCGCCGTGGGCGCCGTAGCGCGCCTGCATCACATCGCCCTGGCCCACGTGAGTGGGAAGCCCGGTGGAAGGACCGCCCCGCATCACATTGACGATCACGCACGGAATTTCGGTCATGACCGCATATCCCAGGGCCTCCTGCATCAGGGAAAACCCGGGCCCGGAAGTGGCGGTCATAGTCTTGTGCCCTGTCAGAGAGGCCCCGATCACTGCGCACAGCGAGGAAATCTCGTCTTCCATCTGCAGAAATTTCCCGCCGACCCGGGGCAGGCGCACGGACATGTGCTCTGCAATCTCGGTGGAGGGGGTGATTGGATATCCGGCAAACATCCGGACCCCGGCATACACGGCCGCCTCCGCGCAAACCACGTTTCCCTGGATAAATTTCACCGCGTCACTCATGGTCATTTCCCTGCCCGTCTGCAGTTTGCCTGTCACTCACCTCGATGGCAAGGTCCGGGCATCTCAATTCGCAAAGCCTGCAGCCGATGCAATCTTCAGAGCGCACGGCGCAAGCCTTGCCTTGTTCATCGAGTTTTAGCACCTGCTTGGGACAGAAATGCACGCAGATGCCGCACCCCTTGCACCAGGCGCGTTCAATGTGATGGGCCCTGGCCGCTGTTTTGGTTTCCGAATTGTTCATTGATTTTCCCGTTTTTCGCTCAATTTAGGTTTTCGATAACCGTAAAAATGCACCCGGTTTTTCTCGCTTAAAAACCCAGGTTAACCATAAAACGCCGACAGGACAACGCTAAATTTGTTCCTCCGGCCAGTACCCGCCGGCGTAAAGCGCCCGGACCAGTTCTGTCTCTGAAAGCACCGGACACGGAAACACGGTATATGCCCGGCCCAGGACATGCAGGCCGTGGGCATCGGATCCCCCGATTCCAAAAAGGCCCATTTTCCGGGCGGCATCCCGGGCCTGCCGGTTCTCCTCGATGGTAAGACTTCCGTTTAACGTCTCAATGGCGGGGATATTTTTCAGCTTCAGCACGTTCATCCCCAGAGCCGCGCCTACTAGGCCCTTTTGAAACGGATGGGCGGGCACTGCCGCGCCGCCGCGGGCGCAAACCCAGTCCACGGCACGCTGCATGGGAAGCCCGGGCGCCAGGTCCCCTCTGCCCGCCCGGACCCCGTAGACCAGCAAATGACCTTCCGCGGCCCTGTACTCCATTCCCCGCAGGATCGGAAACCCTGCGGACCGGGAGATCCCGTCAAAGGGACGGCTCAAATCATAGGAATGATGCTCGGTGATACACACGGCGTCAAGGCCCGCCTGCCGGGCCTGGTGGACCACATCTTCCGGCCGAATCAGGGAATCGCCGCCAAGTGCGGAATGAACATGCAGATCAATGCAAAACATATTATATCGAAAATCCGTGAAAATCCGGGCCCCGGTCTTTGACAGGCCCCCGGAAAAACGCTACCTTTTATGTGTTCACATGAAAACCATACAAAAACGTCTGCCGGTCTTGGCCGCAGCAGGGACTTAAGGGTTATACAATGAAGCCGTTTCAAAATGCAAGCCCACGGACCGGGCAAAGCTCAGGTGCCGGATTTCTCTTCCTGGCAGGCGCACTGCTGATGGCCGCGGCCGGAAGCTTCTGGCTTTCCGGGTGCACGCCGATGCTTTCCAAAAAGGCGGAACCTGCCGGCGGCATGACCTACAAGGCCCGGGTGGATATGCGCATTAACGGATTCCGGCGCACTTACCGGGTGCACGTGCCGCCCGGGTATCGTGCAGAACACCCCCTGCCCCTGGTGGTGGTGATCCACGGCGCATTTGACACCGCCAAAAACATGGAGATTGTCTCCGGGTTCAGCGAACTTGCGGACCGGGAAAACTTTATCGTGGTTTATCCCAACGGGATGGGAATCTTCGGGCTGATCCAGCACTGGAACGCCGGCCATTGCTGCGGCAAGGCCGCTGCAGACGGGGTTGATGATGTGGCTTTCCTGGAAACAGTCATTAAAGATGTCAGCTCACGCCTGTCCGTGGATCCGGAACGCATCTACATGACCGGCTTTTCCAACGGCGGCATGCTCACGCACCGCTTCGCCGCGGAAAAGGGCCACCTGCTGGCAGCGGCGGCCCCGCTTGCGGCTTCGGCCGGGGGCGCACCGGATGCGAACACCCCTGAATGGTCGCCCCCGGTGCCCCAGACATTGATACCGCTTCTTGTCATGCACGGCACGGAGGACCGGCACGTTCCCTTTGCCGGCGGGGCAAGCGAAAACCGGAAAACCGAGCGGAGATACTGGCCAGTGGCAAAAACCACGGCTTTCTGGGTCAAACACAACAGGGCCGTGCAAAAACCCTCAATCAATTACCTGCACGACCAGCGCGTGAAAGTCACCACCTGGAAGGGATCCCCGAAGGGCGCGGACGTGGTGCTGTATGCTATTGACGGCTGGGGGCACCAGTGGCCCGGGCGCCATTTCACAGCCCTGCTGGACCCGGAAGATCCCTTGCGGAATTTTGACGCAGCCGAGATTATCTGGCATTTTTTTAAAACCCGGCAGCGATGACAGCATTGTAAAAAGGCGTTTATCCCGCAGCCGCGGTATTTTTGAAGAAGGGAAATCCGTGAGCGCCTTGGCTGATCGGCGGCGCGAAAAAGGAGTTTCCTCGCTCCAGGAGCCTCTTCGAGCCTCAAATTCCGCTCGGAAACCCGCTTTTCCGCACCGCCGTCAGGGCAACGAAGTGGAATTTCGTTAAAGCGCAAAAAAGGATTTCCTTGGAAGTGTTCCCCCCGGCCGAGGCCCGGGACCGCGCACTCCAAATAACTTTTTGCCGCATGTTTAAAGGCGTTGATTTTATTTTTTTAAACCTTGAACCTTGAACCTTGGCCCTTGGACCTTGAACCTTGAACGAAGTTCCTTTGAAGGCTCTGAACCCGCAATATTGAAATCCGGGAGGCACCATGCAGATGAAAATCAAAGACATCAACGTCCATTTTGAAATCACCGGCAGACAATCCGCACCCGTTGTTATCTGCAGCCACTGCCTGGCAGGCAGCACCCGCATCTGGGATCCGCAGATGCAGGCCCTGCAGGAAAATTACCGGGTACTCGTATATGATGTGCGGGGTCACGGGCAGACCTCTGCGCCGGAAGGCGATTATTCCATGGATCTGCTGGCAGAAGACGCCCTTGCCCTGATGGATAGCATGGAAATCGGGCAGGCGCATTTCATGGGCATTTCCATGGGCGGCATGATCGGCCAGACCCTGGCGCTGAAATACCCGGATCGGATCACCGGCCTGATCCTTTGCGATACGGCCAGCCAAGTGCCCGCGGACGCCGGTCCCGTTTGGGAAGAACGGATTGCCGCGGCAAATTCCCAGGGCATGGCTGCCCTGGCAGACGGCACCCTGGAACGCTGGCTGAGCCCGGAATTCCGGGAACAATATCCGGATACCACCCAAAAAATCCGGGAAATCGTGCTTTCCACGCCGGTAAACGGATTTGCGGGCTGCGGCCGGGCCATTGCCGGCTTTGACATCCACGATCGGCTGCCGCAGTTGTCCGCGCCGACACTGATCATGGTCGGGGAAAACGACCCGGGCACGCCGGTGGAAGCCGCCCGGCAGATTCACGGGCAGATCCGGGGCTCCCGGCTGGAGGTGCTTGATCAGGCCTATCACCTGTCCAACGTGGAAGCCGCCGAATCCTTTAACACCGCGCTGCTCGATTTCCTGGAAAGGATTTAGTTAAACGTATCGCGCAGCACCCGCTTTAAAATCTTGCCCGTGGGCGTGCGGGGGATTTCCTCTGCAACCACGACTTTTTTGGGGATCTTGAACCGGGCGATTCTGTCCCGGCACCACTCGATGAGTTCTTCTTCTGTCATCTGCTCGCCCTGGCGCGGTACCACAACGGCCTTGATGGCCTCTCCCCAGGTTTCGTCCGGGAACCCGATGACGCCGGCATCGGCGATTTTGGGATGGCTCATGAGCAGATCCTCGATTTCCGCGGGGTAGATATTTTCCCCGCCGGAAATGATCATGTCCTTTTTCCGGTCCATGATGTATAAAAAGCCATCCGCGTCCATTCTGCCCATATCCCCGGAATACAGCCACCCGTCCTTTAAGGTTTCCGCCGTGGCCTCGGGCTTATTCCAATAGCCCTTCATCAGGTTGGTGCCCGCGATCAGGACCTCGCCAAGTTCATTGGTGGGCACGTCCCGGCCGTTTAAATCCACCACCCGGATTTCGTTGTGGAAGAACGGAGGCCCGCACGAGCCGGCCTTTTCCAGGGCGTTTTCACTGTCGATCACCGTGGCCGGGCCCGTGCACTCGGTCATGCCGTAGAGCTGGCGCACCTCGATGCCAGCAGCCGCGTATTCCTTGATCAGGGCCACCGGCACGGGCGCGGCATACACCAGGGCCATTTTCACGCTGTCCCAGGAGTATTTCTCAAAATCCGGCACCTGCCGCAGAAACATGAGAATCTGGGGCACGGAGCCAAACCATGTAATGTTCTCCTTTCCCAGCAGTTCCAGGAAGTTCTGCGGATCAAATGCGCGCTGGATCACCATTTTCATGCCGAAATGCACGCACATGGGCACGGGTGCCAGCCCGCCGATGTGAAACAGCGGCAGGGGCATGAGCAGATTCTGGCCGATGTCCCCGAACGTGGCGCGCAGGGTCACCGAGGTGCCGAAGTATCCGTTGTGGGTCAGCTCCGCCCCCTTGGGCCGCCCGGTTGTGCCCGAGGTATACAGAATGGTCAGGGTATCTTCCCCGCCTGCGGTAATTTCCGGTTCCGTGTCTTGAGCCCCCTGGGTAAGGCTTTTATAGGAGCGGGCGTAATCGGCCGGATCATCTGAAAGGGCCACCAGGTGCGCGCACGGCAGGTCAGCGCGGATGGATTCCACCACGGGCGCAAATTCCGGGCCGTATATCAGTACCTTGGCCTGGCAGTCATTGATGATGTATGAGACTTCCGGGCCGGCCAGCCGGTGATTGATCGGCACCATGATGGCCCCGATCTTGCCCAGGCCGAAATACAGGTCAAAAAATTCCGGCTCGTTCAATCCCAGAAACGCCACCCGGTCGCCGGCTTTTACGCCGAGCGCGGAAACCGCATTGGCAAACCGGTTGCAGCGCTGGTTTAACTGCTGCCATGTCAGCCGCAGATCGCCCAGGACAAGCGCCTCTCTGGCCGGGCTGAGCGCGGCCCGCTTGGTGAGAAATCCCCCGATATTCATTGTCATAACCCCCTCCTTGTTTTTTTCGGCATCCGGTTTCAAAAACACCAATCATCTTGTTGATCAATGTTCATATATTATTGAATCCAGGCGCATGTCAATATCTTTCATGGGTGCAGAGACCCGCCGGCATCGGCATTTGGATGCGCCTGCCAAAAAAATGGCGGCCGCCCGCAGGCAGCCGCCATATCAAGAAATTCCGGATTCCCCAAAAATCAGAACATCCAGATAAATTCCATGGCCAGGCGCATGGCCATGTCATCGCTTTCCGGGCCGTCTCCGGGCGCGGCAAAAGACGATCTCGCGCTGGTCACATCCTCGATCACCTCGCCGGGGAAGAAAAACGCGCACTGCCCCTTGACAAAGGTGTGCCGGCTCAGGGCCAGGGTGAGTTCATTGTCCCATTCCGTGCCTACATACCCGCTGTCAACCGTTGTATTCAACAAAGGATTGACAAGACTGGTCACGCTAATGTCCTCGTTCCACCAGAAGGAGTTGACATTGGACTTGAACGTCAGAAAACGCCTGGGGGAAAGATCCACGCCAACGCTGCTCATGGTCAGCCCCGGATTGTCCCCGCGTTCAGTTCCCAGGGCGTTGCCATTGGGCAGGCCGCCGGTGACCACCGGTGTGCCGTTACCATAGAGCCCCGGCAGGTAGCTGTACACAATGGTGCCCAGCATGGTGTTGCTGTCGCCGATGATGGTGTTTTCCCCACCGAACTTGGTAAACCGCTGGTGGGAGACCACGCCGGTGTAACCGCCGAGTTCGTCGTCTGCCGGATCATCATCACCCGAGGTGTAAATGAAGCCGAGATGCGGCTTGAGCCCCCAGCCCACGGCATTATCCAGGTCAATTGCCACGTCACCGGAGACCCCATAGGCATTGATATCGTAATCGTCACGCCCATACGATGGCCGAGTTACATCCAAACCGGTATTCTCGGCTTCACCAAACTTGTACACGCCTTCCAGGAAATATTCCACCATGCCGGCTTCGGCCTCATAAAAAGCACCCAGGTAGTGGGCGTCGGTATCCGGAACATA
>JAGXKN010000080.1 GCA_018335195.1 Desulfobacterales bacterium | reverse complement strand
AAAAGCCGGACCAGGTTGAGCGCATCGCGGCGATCGGTTTTAATGCGATCGCCGCTGCGCCGGGGTATCATTGATGGTGCCACCACGGCGCACTCATATCCTTTCGCGCTCAAGTGTCGATAGATCGAGTAGCCACAGGGGCCGGCCTCATAAACAAACTTCAGGATGGAAGCGCCGGACTGAAGTTTTCGGATGACTTTGTCCAGGGCGCCGAGGGTGCCCTCGATTTTGCCGTAATATCTGGCGGTTTCTTTTTCCTGAGCATCGGCAATAGCGATATCGATACTCTCCTTGTGGACATCCAATCCAACATACAGTATCTTTTTCATGGCCTACCTCCTTGGTTATGGCTCTGAGCCGTTTTGACCTTATAGGTCGCACAGCTTAACCCACGTCGCAAGGGGGTAGGCTCTTCTTTCAAACATTATGTCTATGCCTTGGCAATATTCCAGATTTGGCAGATTTGAAGAATGGCGGATACAAACTGCATTCTGTGGGAAGGCCAAAAATACTGCTTGGGATGGCAAGTATACTACCATGCTTGATACAAAAAAATCATACCATTCTATATTCCGCAAGACACCAATATATTGTATCTTCATTTATTAGGAGAGGGCTGAGCCTTCCTTTTTAAAGTGCTAAGATGCCAAGTTTAAAAGCCAAGCAAGAATTTTGCAAGTCTGTGTTGTCCGCATGGCTTTTTACAAGCCTGAATTAAAAGCAAGGATTATTGATCAAGAAAGCCAAAACCAATGTTTGCTGAGGACCATCTCCGATAAAAGATCGCCGTTTATTTGATTAATGCGAGTATCTGATCGAGGTCCGCGTGGTCTCCAGCAAATTGGTCCCGGTGCTCGAAAAGGAGTCTATCGCCAGGGCCTATCAAAAAAATGCCTCCTTGCTGCCAGTGATCTCCGGCGGTTGAGCTTTGGCGGAAGCCATTCTTTATTGCACCAATGCCGCGCAAAATTGAGGCAGGCCCCAAGGTTCGCCCGATACCGCGCACAAGTTTGAAAGCGCGATATGCGGCAAGGTCCATACTTACATAAATTTCAGCGGTAAATGCAAATTTTGCAACAAAATCCTGCGCCTGGTCAGGGCTACCGCTTCCAACTGCAACCAGTGAGATGCCGGCTTTATCAAGTTGATCCTTAACAGCCATCAAAGCAGCTACCTGCTGCTTGGCAAAAATTCAGCCAAAATGGCGCAGAAACGAAAGCAGGATTGGCCGATTGACCCACAGGGATTCAATAGCGATTGAATCGCTTTTTAAATCTTTGACTTGTACACCCGCTAAACGAGGCTTTAACTCGTCGCAGGTCATATTGTTCTCCTTTTGTCCGATATTCATATTCACACCCTCAATTTGGTAGCCGCGACTTTTTTGTTCAAGCCTTTGGTCTGGTCTTACGCAAGTCAACCGTCATAATCCAGACTCTGTAGAGAGAATTGATTCCGCAGCACTCCGGCCTGAGTACAAGGCCCATTGGATTCCCGGCAAACTGCCATATTCCCCGCAGACATAGAGATTGTTGCCAACCCGGGGATTAAATCTAAACGGATTGGCAGCAGGCGGCTGTTGATCCGGCAGCGCCTTTTTTATATGATAGGTTTTCAAATGTCGCCACCGGTCAGTCGCCGAGCCAAACCATTCCCGAAGCTGGGCCTTGACACTTCGTTTTAATTGATCTTCATCTTCGTAGTATTCTCCAATTACCACAGCCGCCATGAGGGTTTGCCCGTTTGATGCGTATTTGCCGGACACCTGGCTTAAAAAAGCAAGATTGTTAATCGGCCCATTCCCCTCGCCGTTTAGGACAAGAAGGCTATTTGGAAAAGGCGGCTTTGGGGCGGCAAAATATAAACAGTATTCTGAAAAATAAGAAACCGTCTCCTTCCTGCCAAGCAAACGCTGCACTTCGCCCGCTCCTGTTGCCAGCACAATGCTGTTAGTTGTCAACTCCTGCCCGTCATCCAGCACCACACAATTTTGGCGGAGCGAGGAAACCCTCATCTGCGTGCCAATGCATTCTTTAGGCAGATCCGCGGCTAGCTGGCGGGGAATCTCAGCCATGCCGGCTTCTGGAATTGCGGCGTCACCTTGAGCAAACATTTTAAAAACATATTCAAAAACCCGGCTTGAGGCAGCGATTGCCGGATCAAGGCACACGCCTGCAAAAAAAGGCCGGAAAAAATGTTGGACGATATTATCCGAGAACCCGAAGTCTTTAAGGTATTGATGTGTTGGCCGCTCGGACGCTTCAAAGATATATTCTAGAGGACGGCGGGTGGTTTTGAAAAATAGCTTTAGCAACCGGAATTTATCCATGGGCGAGGCAATGGATGAAAACATAGTCTTGAAAAAATACCGGGGCTTTCTAAGTGGGTCCGCCATAATATGAAACCGATTATTCTTGAAGACCAACACCCCCGGATCAAAACTTTGAAGATTCAGCGCCTTAAAATCAATTGCTTGACGGGCTTCCGGATAAGCTGTCTGCAAAACTTGAAAGCCCCAATCCATCAAAAAACCATCTATCTCATCAGTACGGATGCGTCCGCCAATGTCATCGCTTGCTTCAACAATAAAAACATTACGGCCGGCTTTATGTAAAGTCCGCGCGCAGGATAGACCTGCCAATCCACCGCCTACCACAACGGTATCTAAAGCTATTCTTCCCATCATATGCCCTTCAAATTTTTTCGATTTAAGGGATTTTTTCGTAAATTTTTGTTTGATGAAATGTTTGAGATTGAAATATTTTTTGGCCTTTTTTAGAAAGACAAAAGCTTTATTTTCGATTATACAATAGTAATATATTTGGCTGACTGATTTTTGCAAATCCATATGTGTTATTTGTAAACGGACTCAACTTTCGGGGTTAATAGTTGAAAAACTTTAAAACATAACACTCTGAAATTATTATTAGTATTGACTGACTTCACTTTCTTTGATACTTTGTTTGCACCAAACAACACAAAGAAAAAGAAAGGAAGCCAGTCAAATGCACCATAACCTTATTTCAGAACAAAATCAAACTGTAACACCTGAAAAACTGAGCATTTTTGCCAATTTCTTCTCTGAATTTAAAATCGGCAGCCTGCTCAACAAGTCAGGCATATCAAAAACCAAGGGAGCCGCACCGTTGGCTGTTTTTACCATCGTTTTCAATCTGGCCTTTACCGGAAAGAATTTTTTCCAAGGCATTGTAAAGGACAAAAAGATTACCATCGGCAAAGATGCGGTATATAATTTCCTGAATTCACCGTCATATAACTGGAGGCGCTTTACCCTTTTGCTGTCCACTAAAATCTATCTCCTGATTCGACATCTCCTTGATGATTGCTCTGAGGAGGTTCTGATTTTCGATGATTCCCTGTATGACAGAAACCGGTCCAAAAAGGTGGAACTTCTTTCCAGGGTGTTTGACCATAACACCAAAAAATATCTCAAAGGCTTCAGGATGCTGACCCTTGGATGGTCTGACGGAAACAGCTTTCTCGGCCTTGATTTTTCCCTTTTATCCTCAGCAAAACAAGGCAACCGCTATAACGGGATCACAAAAGACCTGGATAAAAGAACCTGCGGATATCAGCGCCGGAAAGAAGCCATGACCAAGTCCACTGAACTTATGGAACCCATGTTTAAAAGGGCCCTGGCAATGGGAGTCCGTGCCAAATACCTGTTGATGGACAGCTGGTTCTCAGCACCCTCAATTATTTCAAAACTCCGCAGCCACATCCACATCATCTGCATGCTAAAGGATCATCCCAACTGGCTATACGAATACCGGGGCAAAAAGCTTAGACTCCGGGATTTATACGGCAAGCTCAAGAAAAAGCCCGGCAGGGCTAAAATAAAAGCAAGCGTTCTCGTCAAACTTCCCGATGGCCAGGATGCCAGGATTATTTTTGTCCCAAGCGATAAAAAACGCGGCTGGCTTGCCCGGTATAATCTTCTTGCCTTGTTCCAGCGCCAGCAGGTTGACCAGAGATCCTTTGGCGATCTGTTTCGGTTCTGCAACGAGGAAATGGAAAACATCAAGTTTATCGATGCCTTGAAAGTGATAATGCAAATGGCCATGGCGGCAATACACAAGAGCAAATCAGTCTCCGAGAAAATTGTACAGACCATTATGAATGCCGTAATGGGGGCCGCGATCATATTTTTTGGCCTTGATAATAATGAATTGAGTTTAATGCCGGAAGCTTAAAGCTTGTTTAGCTTCCCAGAAAGTTGAGTATCGTTACAATAAAAAACCGAACAAAATCACCCTGAGAGGGCAACACCCCTTGTGTCAGGATAGTTGCCAGCGGGCTTTTATGGCCAAAAAACTGGCTTGACATTGGGGCCTGCCAAACCCGGCTTGACAGGGGCGCCCTTTGGTGAAATATTTATTTCCAAGCGCGCATTCACGCGGCAACAACGCCATGCATAAAGGAGAAATCTTGTCCGCTCACACAGATACCAACTGCGCCGTCCTGGATAGGGAAAACGGGTGCCGGGTCAGCCTGGAGCAGGTCGAGGCCCTGCCCGTGTATCACCGGGAAACGATCCCGGAACAATACCTCGATGCCATGGGACACATGAACGTGCACTGGTACATGGCCCTTTATGACCAGGCGACCTGGCATTTTTTCGAAACCATCGGCATGACCCTGGACTACCACAGAAACTATCATGCCGGGGCTTTTGCGCTGCGGCAGTTTCTCAACTACTTTAGTGAAATCCACGCAGGACAGACCGTGGCCGTCCGCACCCGGCTGCTCGGCCGCACTGACAAGCGCTTCCACTTTATGCATTTTCTTGTCAACGAAACCACCGGCCGGCTGGCATCGAATTTTGAGTCACTGGGCACCCATGCGGATTTAAAGCAGCGCCGTTCAGCACCGTTTCCCGCCTTTATCGCCGAGGCCATCGACATTCAGCTCGACCGCGACAATCGTCTGGATTGGGAGGCTCCTGTGTGCGGCATTCTAAACCTTTAGCGATGGGGGGTCAAATCTTTAATCTTGACAATTTGAAATTGTCAAGATTAAAGATTTGACCCCTATTTTTCCC
>JAGXKN010000079.1 GCA_018335195.1 Desulfobacterales bacterium | reverse complement strand
GCGCGGGGGATTTAGACACCTACTCCATAGGGGTGAAGTGGAACTTCTGATACGGCGGGTTTTTCTGCCACGCCCTAGTCCGCATAATAGGTGTGGTAGAAATAAAACGGGTTATCCCCTTCAAGGCGGATCCGGAAGGTGGTATACCCGGAAAGATCTCCGGGAAGCATCTCATCCAGGTCAACGGACCCGTCCTCCGCAGTGACCGCCTTTTCCTTTATATCTTCCCTGTAATTTCTTATTAACAGCGGTTCTCCGGATGCCGGCTTCTTTCTGCCGCATTCAACAAAGCTTCCCGTGCCGTACTGTGCAAGCGGGACCTCTTTGCGGCTGTGCTCGCTTATGCTGTAGGTATATATCATGTCTATCAGTCCCAGGCCGTATACGGGAATTTCAAGCAGGATAAAGTAAAGGCCGCGCCGCCTTTTTTTCATGACCCGGATTTTTTCGCGCACTTGTTCGCACATGGGGGTCTTTTCCAGGTAAATCACGTCGTCTTCCGCGCTGTAGCTATAGCTGTAGTGATCAAATTCCCCGGTTTGTGCCGCCCCGTCCTTTAACTCGGATTTAAGCGGGCCCATGTGGGTGACAACGGCTGCGCACCCGGAGCAGGAAACCGCGATCACAATAACTGCAAAAAACTTTAAAAATGATTTCATATCAATACCTTCTCCCTGTTGACACCCCGTTCTGATTGTTCTATAGAAGTCGGTCTGCCTATCAGAAACCAGCTTTCATGGCAACCATAAAACCCAAAACAAGGAAAACAGGGATTGAAACGATACGCGATTATAATCCTGTGCGCCCTGGCGGTCTCTGCCTGCGCCACCCCGCCTGCAGAGACCGTAAAAGACGATGCCGGCCCTTATCCTGAAAACTACCGGGAGCTGATAGACTGGTACCTGGAAGAAACCCTGCCCCGGCCGGAAAGCACCAAGAAGTTCGAGATCATAAAGGCGCCGGAAAAGATTCGTACCGAGACCTATTACGGTTTCATGCCCCTCTACGAAGGCCAGCAGGTATGGGAGGTCTTTGTGGCCTTTGACACCAAGAACGCCAGGGGCCGGCATATCGGAAAGGATATGCACGTGGTGTGGATACGGCACGGCAAAATCGTGGCATACGATTATGCGCGGCCCCCGAATGAATTCGTTGTGAAGCAGCGGTTGCGGTAAACATGTTCCCTTTTTGGGAACTTTTTGTTGACAGAAAAAAACAACCAGCATACATTATGCGTATAATAAAGAAGAAAACTCTTATAGAGTTTTATGATTTAAAAGGCCACCAGGATGCCAAAGCTCCGCTGGAAGCTTGGTATTACGAAGCAAAAAATGCGCGATGGGAGACTCCTGCTGATATCAAAGCACACTTTGCATCCGCCAGCATACTGAAAAACAACCGGGTTGTTTTCAATATCGGAGGCAACAAGTATCGGCTGGTCGTTAAGATAAATTATTCCGCAGAGATTGTGTTTATCCGCTTCATAGGAACACATGAAGAATACGACAGGATCAATGCAGAGGAGGTATAGTGGCGGTAAACCGCTTAATTAAAACCGAAACCGATTATACAGAGGCCCTGGGCCGTATCGCGTCGTTAATGGAGGCCGAAGCCGGCACAGCAGAAGCCGATGAACTGGAACTGCTTGCAACGCTGGTGGAAATGTATGAAGAAACCCGGTATCCGATAAACCTCCCTGATCCGGTTGACGCCATACTTTTCCGCATGGAGCAGGCGGGACTGAAACAGAAAGACCTTATCCCCTATATAGGCAGCAGAAGCAAGGTATCTGAAGTGCTGAACAGAAAACGCCCCTTATCCCTTTCAATGGTACGGAGGCTCCATAACAGCCTTGGCATCCCCGCGGAGGTGCTCCTGCAGGAACCCGGGGCAGAAATCCCGAAAGAAACTCTGCAGGTAAAGCAAGGGTGAAAAGCGCCCCCGGCATACAGGGTGCCGATGTGGTTTTCATTTCCCGAAAGCGGCATGCAAAGCTTCACCCGGCCCGGGGCGAGTTCCATGACCCGCACCCCGGTGCGCTTTACAAATTCTATTCCGGTTTCAAGATACTGCCTGAAGGCTTCCATGAACCGGCCCTTTTGTAAAGGTTACACAGGTAGCACCTGTTTTCGTTACTCTTTTTCCAGCCTGGAGACAAGATCCTTTCGCAGATCCTTTTTCAGCACCTTGCCAACCGGGTTGCGGGGGATCTGCTCGCAGGTCTCCAGGCGCTCGGGGTGCTTGTACCGGGCCACGCCCTTTTCCTCCAGCAGCCCGGTGAGATCTTCCAGGGTAATTGTCTGGTCCGGGGCGGGCACCACGTAGGCGCACATGCGCTCGCCGAGTTTTTCGTCCGGCATGCCGATTACGGCCACTTCCTGGACATGGGGATGCGAGAGCAGGTAGTTTTCGATCTCCTGGGAGCTGATGTTGTACCCCCCGCGGATGATGATGTCCTTGGCGCGCTCGTAAAACGAGATGCAGTCGCCCTCGCGGATCTGGAACAGGTCCCCGGTGCGGAAAAAACCGTCCTTTGTAAAGCTCTTGGCCGTGACCGCGGGATTCTTGTAATATCCGGCAATCACGCCCGGGCCCTTGTACACGAGTTCGCCGACCGCGCCCACCTCTGTGAGCTCCTGATCCCGGCCATCTAAAACCTTGACCGCCACCAGGTCGCTGGCCTTGGAACGCCAGGAACTTCCGGGCTTGCCCCACTGGGGGAAGTGATCCACCCGGCGCTCCATGTCCGGGATGTCTTCGATGCCGGCCACGATGCCGGTGCCTTCGTTCTGGCCCCAGATGTTTCCGATGTCGATGTCCCAGCGCCGCTTGAACTCCTGCATGGTAAACAGCGAGGGCGGAGCCGAACCCAGGGTGATGGTGCGAAAAGAGGTCAGGTCAAACTGGTCCACGCTGGGGTGCTTGACCAGCATGTTGGCCAGGGCCGGGACCAGCAGGGTATAATTGGGTTTTTCGCCCATGAGCTGCTGCATGAACACCTGGGGATCAAAGGGGTGGTGGAGCACCATGGTGCCGCCGAGCACGATCCAGGGCATGTATACCGTGCCCAGCGATGCCATGTTCACCAGGGGACCTGCCGTGAGCATCACGTCTCCGGCCTGCATGCCGGCCACGTCCTGGACCAGGGCCATGCCGGCCCAGTTGTTGTGGCTCAGCGGGCATCCCTTGGGATTGGCCTCCGTGCCCGAGGTCCAGCATATGGTGAAAATGTCGTTGGCATCCACGGTAATGGCCTCCAGGGTGCCCTGCGGCTCGTTTTGGCTCATCTGCCGGATATCGTTATAGGTAAAAACCCGGTGCATGCCGGGGTGCTTTTGCTGCAGAGAAGTTGCCTGGGCCAGATGATCAAAGTCGTTGAACTGCTCCACCGTGATAAAGGCCTTGGCTTCGGTGAGATCGGCGATGTAATCGAGTTCGGCCTCCCGCCAGAGCACCGGAACCGGCGAGGTCAGCGCCCCGGCCCGGGAAATGGCAAGATACAGCATGGCCAGCTCCCAGCAGTTGGGAAGCTGGACCATGACCACGTCGTCCTTGCCGATGCCGGCTTTTGCCAGGGCTTCGGCGGTGGCTTCCACGGCCCGGTCAAATCCCTGGTAGGTGGGCCGCTCGGCAGGCACGCCGAGCAATTGTTCCTTGTTGGGCGGGTCTGCCACGCAGACCCGGTCCGGGTCGGCCTTGGCGTGCTTTTTGAAATAATCGATCAGGGTCTTTTCTCCCCAGGCCCCGATTTTCGTCCATTTTTCAATGGCTTCATTGGATGCCAGAATCATTTTCCCCCTCCTTGTATGCTCAGGTCTGCTGGGTTTCCTGCTCGCGCAGCTTGCGGCGCAGGATTTTGCCAACGGTGCTTTTGGGCAGAGATTCCACGAACGCGATCTGCTTGGGCACCTTGTAGGGCGCCAGGCGCTGCTTGCAGTGCGCGGTAATCTCTTCTGCTGTCAGGGACGCCCCCTGTTTGGGCACGATAAAGGACTTGACCGTCTCGCCCCGATAGGCATCCGGTATGCCGATGGTACAGGCTTCCAGCACCTGCGGGTGTTCATACAGGACTTCATCGATCTCATTGGGATAGATGTTATATCCGCTGGCAATGATCATGTCTTTTTTACGGTCCACCAGGGTCAGATATCCGTCTTCATCCAGGTACCCGATATCCCCGGTGTGCAGCCAGCCGTCTTTGAGCACTTTTTGGGTTTCCGCCGGGTTGTTATAATATCCCTGCATCACCTGCGGGCCGCAAAAGCAGATCTCGCCCGGCTCGCCCGGGTCGAGCTCCTTTTCCCCGGTTTCCGGGTCCACGATTTTCAGATCCGTGCCGGGAAGCGGCACGCCCACGGTGCCGGGTTTTTCGGCGCCGCCGTACGGGGTGGCGGTACCCATGGGGCAGATCTCGGTCAGCCCGTAGACATTGATCACCGGTGCATCCGAAAGCTGCTTTAACTGCGCGATCACGTTTTCCGGAAGTGGCGCGGCCCCGGCCATGAACGCCTTGATCCCGGAGAGATCCAGGTCCTTGAATTCCGGCTTGCTCAGCAGGCCGAAATAAATGGTGGGCACGGCCGGGAAAAACGTGGGCTTAAAGTTTTTCAGGATCTGGATGATCACGTCGGGGTCGGGTCGGGGAACCAGCAGTATCTGCCACCCGGACCATAGGGCGATGTTCTGCACACCGGTGAACCCGGCGGAATGGAAGAACGGGAAAATACCCACCGTGGTTTCCTCACCGTCTGCTGCGGTGGGCATACCGGCACGCAGTTGCTGGGTGTTACACGACATGTTGGCATGAGTGAGCATCACGCCCTTGGACACGCCGGTGGTGCCGCCGGTGTATAGATGCGCACCCACCGCGTCCCACTGCGCCGCGTTTTCCACGGGATCGCCCGGGTAGCGCGCCAATAGATCCGAAAACAGGAAGGTGTCGTCCCGGGGCTCGATCTCCTGACCCGGGCCGGCCAAAGCGGGCGGCAGGTAGTCTTCCACCCGGCAGACGATGATTTTCTCAACCGTGGTGGTATCCAGAAGGTTCACCGCCACTGGATGGAGCAAATCCAGGGTGATCAGGATTCCGGCCTCAGACGTGTTGAGCTGGTGGGTCAGCTCGCGCTCGGTGTACAAGGGGTTGTTCAGGGCAGCCGCCGCCCCGATCC
>JAGXKN010000078.1 GCA_018335195.1 Desulfobacterales bacterium | reverse complement strand
TCCGGCCGAAAGCCTTGAAAATGGTAAAACGCCCAGGGCACACCCTGCACCAGGCTTATACCATCTTGGTCAGGTCCCACATGGGCAGGAAAATGGCCAGGGCAAAAAATCCGACCACCGCTGCCAGGGCAAGGATCAGCACCGGGCCGATGGCCTCTGACATGCGGCCCACGGCGTATTCAACTTCATCGTCGTAATGGGTGGAAACCTCCCGTAGCATGTCATCCAGGTTCCCGGATTCCTCTCCGATGGCCACCATGTTGACCACCATGGGGGTGAAAAACTTTGCCCTGCCCAGGGGATCGGATATGCCCCGGCCTTCCTTCAACTGTTCCTGGATCTTTTCAAACTCCCGGGAGACCGCCTTGTTGCCGATGGTCCCGGAGAGCACCTCGAATGCGTTCAAGATGGCAACCCCGCTGGTCTGCAGAATGGCAAAGATCGCGGCAAATCGCGACATGGCGCCTTTTTCAAATACCGGCCCCAGAATCGGCATCTTGAGCAGCATGTAGTCCTTGTAGTACTGGCCGTGCGCGGTTCTCAGGTACAGGTAGATACCGAGAATCACGGCTGCCAGTACGGCAAGGGTTACCGGCCAGTACACCACGATCCACGTGTGAAGCATCAGGCATATTCTTGTGGGCAGTGGAAGGGTGATGCCCGCCTGCTGGAAAACATCGACAAACCTGGGAACCACAAAGGTGAGCAGAAATAAAAACGCGGCAAACAGGGTGATCATCACCAGGACGGGATACTGCATGGCGCTTTTGATGTCGGATTTGACCTTGTGCTCGTGTTCGAGCAGGTAAATCAGCCGGTTAATGACCTCGCCCAGGCGGCCGCTTTCCTCGCCCGCCTGGATCATGCTGCAGTACAGGGTGGAAAACACCCGCGGATGCCGCTGGAAAGCCGCTGTCAACGACATCCCGGCCTGGATATCCTCGCCGATTTTCGCTGCGGTTTTTTTCAGCCTGGGGTTGTCGGTCTGCTGCTCCAGGATCTCCATGAGGCGCGTCATCGGGATGCCGGAAGTAAACAGGGTCTTGAACTGCTTGCTGAATATGATCAGATCCGGAATCTTGACCCCGGACAGCCGCAGGTTGATCCGTTCGGCCAGATTTGCCCGGGAGGCTGCAGAGCCGTTTTTAACACTTACCGGGATCAGTCCCTGTGCTGCCAGCCGGTTTTTGGCCTCTTCTGCGCTTTCTGCCTGGATCACGCCGGAAGTGTTGTTTCCGGATTCGTTGATGGCCTTGTAGGCATATTGCATGACTGGTTTCTCCTCAGACCTAAATTGAGCGATTTTCAAGTTTGTCGCAGATACAAGGAAGATGCAGACGAGCTATAGTTGACTATGCGAGGCTGCATCTGACGCAGTAGATGCGGCAAAATTGAAAATCCCGGAGGGTTTCAAATTTTAACACCTGAAAATGATTTAATTCCTTAAAAAAATTTAAAATATTGATCCGTGTAAAAATTTGAAACGCTCATTTTAGGTTAGACCATTACAACGGACATGGCTTCTTCCACCGTGGTCTGGCCCCGGCAGACCTTTTGCGCGGCATCTTCTTTCAGTGTCCTGAGCTTGCCGGAGCGGATCAGTTCCCGGTTGATTTCTGCTGCCGAAGCCCGTTTCATGATCATGTCCTGGACTGCATCATCCACCCGGAGGACTTCGAAAACCGCGGTGCGCCCCCTGTAACCGGTATTCATGCACATGTTGCATCCTTTGCCCTGAAGAAAATTGCAGCCGGATGCCTGTTCCAGGCCCAGGGAACGTAGTCCCTGCTGTGAAGGGGTATAGGGTTCCGCGCAGTTGGGGCAGACACGGCGCAAGAGCCGCTGGGCAAATGACACCAGAAGGGTGGAGGAAATCAGAAACGGTTCCACGCCCATGTCAATTAGCCGGGCAATGGCACCGGCCGCGTCATTGGTGTGCACCGTGGACAGCACCCGGTGGCCGGTCATGGCGGACTGAACCCCGATCCGGGCGGTTTCCGCGTCCCGCATTTCGCCCACCATTATCACATCCGGATCCTGTCGCAACATGGAGCGCAGGCCCGAGGCAAAGGTCATGCCCGCCCGGGTGTTGAGCTGGATCTGGCGTATACCCGGGACCCGGTATTCAACCGGGTCCTCCAGGGTTATGATATTGATATCCTGCCGGTTGATGCGCCGCAAAATGGCATACAGGCTGGTGCTCTTGCCGCTGCCGGTGGGGCCGGTCGACAGAATCATGCCGTATGGCTTGCTGATGGCGTCTTCCATTTTCTGCAGGTCATCAGGGTTCATGCCCAGGTCATCAAGGGTGTAGGTGCTGGCGCTCATGTCCAGAAGCCGCAGAACCACGTTCTCCCCGTAAAGGGTGGGAATGCAGGATACGCGGACATTGATTTCCCGTCGGTTCATGGTGACTGTAAAGCGGCCGTCCTGGGGAATACGCGTCACGGATATGTCCATGTTGGAAAGAATCTTGATCCGTGAGGCCAGCGCGGGCATCAGTTTTTTCGACGGGGCGGGCACTTCCCGCAGCCGGCCGTCAACCCGGAATCTGACCTGGACCCGGTTTTTCTCCGGGCTGATATGCACGTCGCTGGCTCCCTGGCCGACCGCCTGGGCAAGAATGGAGTTGACCAGTTTGATCACCGGCGCCTGGTCGGCCTGGGTCTCCAGGGCGTGGACATCCTGGTCTGCAGGGCGCACGGCTTCGTCTTCATCTTGGATCGCAGTAATGTCTTCGTCCACGCTTTTCATGACATCGTCCATTCCCCGATACAAGCCGTACAGGGAATTATAAGCCTGTTCATAATCGGCTTCCGTGCATACAACGGGTTCAATTTCCAGGTTCGTCATGACTTCCAGGGAATCCAGCGCGTCAATATCCAGGGGATCCGGGGTGGCAACCTGCAGAACATTGCCGCCCTTTGCCACCGGGATTGCCCTTTTCTCCTTGGCTGTATCAGCCGGAATGATTTCCGCCAGGTTCAGATCAATGGGGTATTGGGACGGGTCATACCGGTTGATGCGCAGCTGGCGGCTGAGCATGTTCACGATATCGTCTTCGCGGCAGATATTTCTGGCCACAAGAAGCTGTCCCAGTTTCTGCCTGGTTCTTTTCTGTTCCTCAAGGGCGTTGTGCAGTTTCTCGTCGCTGAGCAGGCCCTCTTCGATCAGCATTTCACCGAGGCGCTTTTTCTTTCTCAAAACCCGATCCTTTCCATCTTTTCAGTCTTTTTCACCCCCGGTTAACAGGTGCATGCCCGATTTGCTCAGATCCAGGACCTCGGCCTGAGCTGCAGGGGGCATGTTTTTATCAGCCAGTGCCTGCTCTGCATCCCTGTATTTCTCAAAAGGCTGTTTTTTCACCGCGCCATGCCGCAGGCCTTCGGCCGGGTGCCAGAAGCTGATTACACGCAGGTCCGAGGGGTTCTTGGCAAACACAAACTGGTAGATCCGGTTGAAGCTTTCGGATTTCTGCCGGAGGACCCAGTAATGCTGATGCTTTGGCACGGGCCGGGGGTTTAGCACGGGAAAGCGGATTTTCTGGCCGGGTTGGATTCGGTCCGGATTTTCGAGTTCCGGATTGGCGGCTTTGACTTTTGCCACAATTGTATCGCTGCTTGTCCCGTAAATCCGCTTGAGCATATTCCAGAGGTTTTCATTTTCATTGATCCGGACCCATCCCAGGCTCGACGGGATATTTTCCGCGGCCGATTCCGCGGCCGATTCCGGGGCCGCCGCTGCAGGGCCGGGCGATCGGGCCGCAGGGTTTTGTTCCGCAGGCGGATCTTTTTTCGGGGCAGCGGTTTCAGCCTGTTTTTCAGGGGCGCTTCCGGCCGGCCATTGGGCATATGCCCCCATGACAATGAGGCCCAGCAGGGCTGCGGCCGCGGTAACCCCGGCCGTCTTTTGCCAGTCGGGCAGGGAGAATGCGGTTTTTTTTACCCCGGGCAGGCTGGCTGCGGCCTGGCTGACGACGGCCGGGGTTACCCGGCTTTTTCCCTGCACGAGCAGCAGCAGCAAAACGTTGTGACTCAGGTGAATGATTTTTCTGGGATATCCCCGGCTGAGGCGGTAAATCCGGCGCAATCCCCTGCGGGTAAATACCGGGGAAGTTGTTTTCCGGGTTTGGCTTGCTGCGGTTTGCAGCCGATATTGAATCAGCTGTGCGGTTTCCTTGCGGCTTAACGGCTGCAGATGGTGGTAAAGGGCCGCCCGGTCCGCAAAATTGGGATGGGTATAAAGCAGGTCCCGGATTTCGTTCTGGGCAAAAACCACGATTTGCAGGAGCTTGTTCTCGTTTGTCTCGTAATTGAGCAGTTCGCGCAGAAACTCCGCGCACCCGGCGGACAGTTTCTGGCCCTCGTCAATGATGAGAACAGTTGTGTTTGCATTGTCCACGCCGGATTCAAATAAATGATGTTTAATCATTTCCTTGTGTTCGGCCACCGTTGTGCACGAAAGGGCGTTCTGGGTGCTGGTGAGCATTTCGTTGATTGCTGCGGCAAAGTCCCCTGTCCGGTCAAAGCCGGGATCAAGGACCATGTGTACCGCAATGTTTTCATCTTTTGATAAAAGGCGGACAAGATGCCTGCAAAGCGTGGTTTTGCCGGTGCCCACCTCGCCGCGCACGATGCAAAGGCCTCTGCGCAGCCGGATGGCGATTTCCAGCTTTTGCAGGCATTCCGCGTGCCGGGTGGAGCGGAAAAAAAAGTCCGGATCCGGGGTGTTGGAAAACGGCTCTTTTTCCAGGTTGAACAGCTTGTAATAATCCATGTCCGCCCCCGGGCTTTCTGCTTTTTTACGAGCTTTTGGTGCCCAGTATGGTGGGGGTGAGGAAAATCATAAATTCCTCCATTTCGTTGCTTCTGTTAAGCCCCCTGAAAAGCCAGCCCAGGATGGGCACGTTGCTTAAGGCGGGCACGCCTCTATCGGTTTCCGTTACGGTTTGCTTGGAGAGCCCAGAAATGACGATGGTTTCGCCGTTTTGCACCACCAGGTTGGTTTCGGTCTGCTTGGTCCGGATCAGCGGGTTGCCTTCAACCGTCCGGGTGAAATCCACCTGGTCCTTTTTGACCTTGATTTCCATTTTCATGTGCTCGCCGTCAATAATGTGGGGGACGACCTCCAGGCGCAGCACAGCCTGTTCGAACTCCACCTCGGGCTGGCCTTCCTCGTCGGTGGTTTCAACCTC
>JAGXKN010000007.1 GCA_018335195.1 Desulfobacterales bacterium | reverse complement strand
AACCCTCTACCCGGGCGGAGACCCAGGTTCGCCCCTACTTGTAAAATAAAACATAATTCCTGTATTGCCCCGATGCAAAGAAAGCCTGCGGCGGTTTTCACGGTGTGGGCTCGTGAAAATCCGCCCACCGGGTCACGGGCTCAAGGGGCGCCGGGGGATAGATCCGGCCGTGGGCCGGGGGCATGGAATTGTATACCCAGTTTATGTCCACGGCCCCCACCCGAATCGTGCGGCTGCGGGAAAAGCCGGTGAATGCGCCCCGGGTAAGCACGCTTTCCATCTGCAGGGTCAGCCCGAATACGGCCACTTCGATTCCGGCGGGAACCTGTCTTAATTCCGCCCCGTAAGCCAGGGGACAAAATACCAGCCGACTGCTGCCTGCCGCCCGGCACTGAAGCAGGGGAATGATTTCCGGAAATCCGTCATCCCGGATATAGGCCAGAAATTTCAGGGCATCCATCCGGTTGAACAGCGTCCGGGCAAAAGGGGGCAGGACCTGCCTGCTGTCGGCGGTGTCCGCCCCGCCCCGGGCGGCCCGGGTCAGCACGGCGGATGCCAGGATCCTTCCCAGCGGCAGTTTTTCCGGGCCCCGGGCATCGACCAGGTCCAGGTAATGCACCGTGTGTATCCCGAAATAAGCATTGTAGCGGAACATGGGCAGATCGTTGTAGGCCTGGTATTCCGGGCCCTCGTTTTTCAGGTGGCTCCAGCGGGCATGCCCCCGCCACATGCGCCGGTCCATTGTCATCACGCAGAACGCGATCTCCGGGTGCTGCTGGATATTGGCCTTGCTGGCCCCCTTGCAGAACTCGCCTAGGGTGAGCTGCCCGGGCCCGGATGCGCGAATCGAGGTGATCAGGCTGATATGCGGCCGGCGCTCCGGTGAAACCGATGCCACCAGGCCGATTTTCTCGGCCGGGGAAAAGGCCTGAATGGCCGTATCATTAAGTGTTACATCAGGATATGCCATTGTTTTGCTCCTTTGGGACCGCATCCGGATCGCGCCGGGTCGTACCGGACCAGCACACGATCTCCGGGTCAGCAACCGAGTGCCTTGCGGTTTGTGAAAGGGCGTCCATGTGCCTGGCGGTAACGAGTTCGGTCTGCGCATATGTCCAGTCCCGATCCAGGCGCATGTACTTGTCCCGGCACAGGTTGTTGAATGCGCACAGCTCCCAGCGATCCACCGCGCCTGCGAGGTGTCGAGTGATAAACTCCCCGATGGCGGAGATATTTGCCGGATCGTCAGTGGCTCCCGGTATCACCGGGGTTCGGATCCACAGCGCGGCCGGGTGCAAGCGCGACTGCAGGGATGCGGCAACCCGGCAGATATTTTCAAGAATCCGGCTGTTTTCCTGTCCGGTCAGCCGGCGGTGCGAATCCGGATCCATGATTTTTACATCAAACATGACCATGCCGGCATGGGCAAGCACATTTTCAAGGACGTTCTGCGAACAAAGCCCGCAGGTGTCCACTGCGGTATGGACTCCCTCCCGGCGCAGGCGCTGCAGAAGCGGGGCGACAAAATCGGACTGCATCAGCGGCTCGCCCCCGGAGAGCGTCACCCCGCCGCCCGAGGCCTCATAATAGGCCCGATCCTTGAGCAATTCCGCTGTCAGTTCCGCCAAATCCCATTGCCGGCCCAACAGCTCCAGCGCCCCGCCCGGACATGCCTCGGCGCACTCGCCGCAGGCCGCACATCTTGAACGGTCGATCACCAACCCCGAATCCCTTAAGTCAAGGGCTTGCCGGGCGCACACGGCCAGGCAGGTGCCGCAGCCGATGCAGCGGCTGCCCACCCAGCAGAGCTCCGGGGCGGCGGAGATACTCTCCGGGTTGTGACACCATTGGCACTTCAGGGGACACCCCTTGAAAAACACCGTGGTGCGAATGCCCGGTCCGTCCTCCGTGGACATGCGGATGATCTCGAGCACGGCGGCATCCGGTTTATCCTGTTGCCTGCGATGTCCGGTCATTTTTCTCCTTACCATCCGCTGTGGCTGATCCGGGAGATGACCTCGTTTTGCAGCTCCTTGCCGATGGCCGTGAAATAGGCATTATACCCTGTAATCCGCACCAGCAGGTGCCGGTAGTTTTGCGGATGCGCCTGGGCGTCGCGCAGCATGTCCGGATCCAACATATTGATCTGCAGACATGTACCCCCGTTTTCGCAGTAACCCCGCAAAAACCCCCTGAACTTCTGCTTGTGCTCCGGGTCCCGGATAATTGAGGGATTAAAGGTAATCGTGTGGCTGGCCCCGTTGGGCAAAAGGTTGACAAACTCCTGCCAGTCGCCCTGCCCGAACGCCGCCTTTCCGCCCAGGGCCCTTCCCGCGGAATTGGTATTGGCGGTTGGCCCGTTGACATCCGCGCCCGTGGACGGGCAGATGGCGTTTGACAGGAACTGTCCCTGCTTTCTGCCGTCCGCGCTGGCGGCCATGATAAACCCGTCACCGGCCCAGTAGTTCCAGGACAGCATGCCGGGCCGGAATTGGCGATTTGTGGCTCGGGTCCTGTGCTTCCAGGTTTCCCGGGTCCACAGCGCCATGACCTCTGCCGCCATCGCGTCTGCGGCATCCCGATCCCTGCCGTACTTGGGCGCCCGATTTTTGGCCATGGCCTGCAGTTTTTCCCATCCCTGCCAGTTTTCCCGCAGGGCGGTGATCAGCTCGGACATGGTGTATTTCTTCTCGTCAAACACCAGGTACTTGATGGCAAGCAGGGAATCCACGGTGGTGGCAAAGGTGACCCCTTCCAGGGTCACGAAATTGATCTCCGCTCCGCCCCGGGTGATGTCCAGTCCCTTCTCCGCACACCCGCGCACCAGGCAGGACAGATACGGCGTGGGCAGGTACTCGGCCCGCACGGATTCGGACTTTTCGTAAAACGCAACACACTTTTCCACAATGTATGCGGTCTGGCGCACATAAGCCTGCCAGAACTGCTCCCAGGTTTGAAATTTTGCGGCATTGCCGGTATCCGGTCCGTGCCGCCGGATTTTCTCGGCCTTTCCGGTCAGCGGGTCGACAAACGGGACCATGTCCTTTCCCCCGGTCAGGCCCAGTTCCACCGCCTTGAGCAGGTTGAGATTGCAGTCCACCGTGCCCGAGCGGTCGTTTCCCTGCATGGTGTTTTCCAGGCATCCCACCGGTGCATAATCATGCACGTTTTGTTCGCATATCAGCGATTCCAGGCCGGCCAGCCGGGACTGGCGCATCATCCCGGCCATGGACCGCTCATCGAAATTCAGCAGAAACGGTGCCCCCTGGCTCACCGAAATCATCTCCGTGAGCTTGTCCAGCAGATGATCCGGCGAGTTGCGGTGCAGGCGCACATTGGGCTTGGGCTCCAGTATGGGGGTCATCTCGTCGATGACTTCGAGAAAGGCATAGGTGAGGTCATTGGTCAGATCCTCCCCGTTTGCCCCGCAGCCCGAGAGCGTGATCAGCTGCCCGAAACCCGAGGTAATGCCCTGGTTGCCGTTTCGGATCATGGCGTCATAAGCGGTATTGGCATGGATCCAGAAACATCTGAGGATTTCCTTGCCGAATTCCCGGTCCATGCCCGCTGCCAGCGAATTCTCCCAGTAGGGCAGCAGGTACTGGTCAATACGGCCGAACGACAGCCCCGGGCCGGGATAATTTTCATCGCTCATAACCAGCATGTGGGTGATCCAAAGGGACTGCACCGCCTGCCAGAAGGTTATCGCCGGCCGCCAGGGCACCCGCTCCAGGTTCTCGGCCATTTGCAAAAGCTCCTTTTCCCGCTCCGGATCGGTCTCATCTGCGGCATGCTGCCGGCAAATGCGGGCATAGTCTGCGGCCACGTCGCGGGCCATGGTGGCCGCCGTCTTCATGGCACGGAGCTGTCCCGCTTTTTTGCGGTGCCTGGGATATCCCGAAAACCGGGTAAGCTGCGTTTCCACTTCCACGTAAATGTTTTCCCAGCCGCGTTCGAGCACCCGCTGGTAGTCCGGAATCAAGTGCCCGGAAGTGGCCCCGGCATTGCCGTATCCATGATCGTGAAACCATTTGACCGCGGCCCGGGCGCCTTTTTTCCCCATGGTTTTTTTGTCGTAATCCCTTTGCTCCGCGCGCGTCATGCACATGGAAGTGGCCAGGTTGAACCTGCCGCCGGCAATCAGGTCGCCGGGCAGAATCTCCTTTGGCACGTGATTGACCATGACCGCTTTGACAAACCAGGCCCTGCGCCGAGCGGTGGGCCATGACCAGAAACCTTGCGGCAGCGGCACCTTTCGGGCCGCCTGGCGGTAGGAACTGCGCACGGGTTGAAGGAGCATGTAGGTTTCAGGAACGATATAATAGTCCATCTCGTTGAACTGCACATCCCACGGGGTGCCCGTGGTCCAGGCCGTAGTTTCGTTGTTCCACGCGCGCTGTGCCCCTTTGAAATAATAATTTCGCAGGCGGGTGATGCGTTCGGACAGTTGCCCGGGGGACTTCACTGCATGGGCTTGCATTGAGGCGGCGGTATCTGGCATGGCGTTTTCCTTCGCATTGACGGTATCACACGGAACGGGACATTTCCATGATAATGAGGTCAAATTGATCCGGACTGGCCGAAAGGCCTCCAGGGCTGCCACGCTGCTGGTTGTGACGATGACATGATAACCCGGGATTCAGTGATGAAAATATAATCCGGCAACACATGCACCAAGTCCGACATGGCGCATAGATAATCGTAATTTATAAAAATTTGCAGCAGTTGTCAACACCATTGCATGGGACAGAAAGGCGGCAGACCTGAATTGCTTTACAAACCGCGTGAAATTCTGCATGGTTGACATCAAAGCGGCTTGAAAGAAACCGTTTGGTCACAGGATTTGTTAAAGAGGCCTGCGGACGCGAAACATCAGACATCCGGATCCGAAAAATCCACCCGCAGATTGCGCATATGATTGAGATCAACGACACGCTGGGCATACCTGAAAGCGAGCTGACGTTTACCGCTTCGGGTGCAGGGGGGCCGGGCGGTCAGCATGTCAACAAGACCAGTACCCGGATTACGCTCTGGTTTGACATTCAGAATTCACCCAGCCTGACCGCGGAACAAAAAGCCCGGATTGCAGAAAACCTCCACACGCGCATTAACAAAAACGGCATGCTGCGGGTTTCCGCACAACGGCACCGAAGCCAGGCCGCCAACCGGCAGCAGACTGTCGAAAAATTTGCCGAATTGATCGCAGAAGCCCTGGAGGAACCGACAAAGCGCAAAAAGACCCGCGTGCCGCGCCGCGCCAAAAAACGCCGCCTGGAAGAAAAAAAGCACAGGAGCCGGAAAAAACGGTTCCGATCAAGGATTGAGCCCGGGGAAAATGAATAACCCCCGGACATGCGACCTCTGCCTGTAAAAAAGAAAATTGCCGCGATTCTGCATATTAATTTTTGCAAAATTACGCAGACATTTACAGTCCTACATCCGCAGGGGTGAACCTTTGTATTCGCCATTTTGGCGGACGGGCACACAGGCTCGCCCCTACAGTGCGGTGCTCCCGGGAAATACCGGTGATCTCTATCCAAATTCCGCCAATATTCACAACAGGACCCTGACGCTAATAATCCGTCTCTGTACATGCCGCAACGCTTTGTTTTTCAAGCGGCAGAAAAACTCTGAAAATGCTTCCCTGGTCCCTGCTGCTTACCCCGACCGCTCCGCCGCAGGCCGATACAATTCCGAGAACAGAGGCCAGGCCCAGGCCCCGGCCCGGGAATTTTGTGGAAAAAACGGATCAAATATGTTTTCCATGTATTCCGGGTGAATGCCGCAGCCCGTATCTGCAACCTCCAGGCAGGCTCAGTACCGGCATGCGAAATCCCATCCCGCAGGAAACATCCGCATTTGCACCGTGTCTGCCGCTCCTGCGCTTTCCGCCAGTACCCGCAGCGCACCTGGCCCGTCTTCCATAGCTTCCAGGCTGTTTTCAACCAGGCAAGCCACCACCCGGACCAGGTCGTCGGTATTTGCATGCACAACCGTTCCCCGGGCCTGCAGTTGCTCGTCCAGGCATACCTCGTCCGGCAAACCATCCAGGATCTCATGGATATGGAGACGACAAAAATCGGAGAGATCCACGGCTTTTTTCCTTCCGGTGTTCTGTCCGATATAGGTCAACATCTGGCTTCCGAGCCTTGCCGATCGCCTGGCGGCTTTCATGGCCTCGAACAGGTACTTTTTAATTCCCGGATCTCGATCCAAACCTTCAAGGGCCAACTCCAGGTTGCCCTGAACCACGCTGAGTTCGTTATTGAAATGGTGGGCCACGGATCCCGCCATCCGCCCCAGTGCTTCCATCTTCTGCGCCTGGCGCAGATGCGTATCCAACAGCTCCTTTTCCTCTTCTGCCCGCTTGCGATCCGTGATATCCAGAATAACGCCACTCCATATGATCCGCGAATCGGCCATCTGCCCTATAGGAAGGGAAATCAACTGAATCCATTTCAACCTGCCCGACGGCACAATGATTCGAACCTCGGATTGAAGCCTGTTACCGGTCCTGTTTGCCTCCCGGTCTTCTGATTTCAGTCGTTCCAGGTCATCGGGGTGAACCATGCGCCATAACAGGCCGGTATCGGCTGTAATCTGTTGTGCATCGTATTCGAATATTTCCCTGCACCCGGAGCTCATGTAAATAAACCGGCTTTTGCCGTCCGGCCAGCAGACATAATCGTAGATAACCCCGGGTATGCTGTCGGCAATCCTGTCGTACCGCTGCTTGCTTTCCAGCAGGGCATCCTCGGCTTTCTTGCGCTTGCGGTGTTCCCGGGCAAGCCTTTTTTCCTCTTGCTCCGAGCCGCTGCCGTATGGTTTTTCCGTCATGTTTTTCTGCCGCAATTTCAACTAACAATGAATTGCTTTCTGTAGCGATTTGTAAGAACTTGCATGCCCGAGCGCAAGAAATATTTGAATCCTGGACGGAAACCCCGGTTATTCTGCCAGTCTATATGCCCCCTCCAGCAATTAAACAGTTTCTTCATTTCCGGATGTGCACTATTTGGTTGACAATATTTCAAATTAATTATACCACTTAAAAAAACAGGTCAGCGGGCGGCAGGGATGCCGCTGTGACGGGGTCAAACTGGAATCTCCGCAGGTATGCGCCGGGAAGATGCAGCGCTGCTTCGGTCACCGCGCCTCTTTTCCAACTACAATCCGCTGAATCAAGACCCCCGTCTTCCGCCGTTTGCACAAATCACGCAAAAAGAAAGGAGGACTTCTGAATGAATTCTTTATTTCTCGTGATTCTCATGCTGGCGGGCTTTTTGGTGGCCTATCACACCTACGGCAGGTTTTTGGGCCAAAAAATTTTTCGCCTTGCCGCAGACAACGTCTGCCCCTCGCACGAACTCCAGGATGACCTGGATTTTGTGCCCACCAACAAGCACATCCTTTTCGGTCATCACTTCACATCCATTGCCGGACTGGGCCCGATTGTCGGTCCGGCCATCGCCGTAATATGGGGCTGGGTACCCGCGGTTCTGTGGGTCTTTCTCGGATCCATATTCATGGGGGCCGTGCACGACTTTGGCGCCCTGATCATCTCGCTTCGCCATAACGGCCGCTCCGTGGGCGACATTTCCGGGGATCTGGTGAGCCCCAGGGTACGCATTCTTTTCCTGCTGATTATTTTTTTTCTGCTCCTGATCGTCATTGCGGTATTTGCGCTGATCATCGGCATTTTGTTCACCATGTATCCGGAAGCGGTGATTCCGGTCTGGATCGAAATACCGATTGCCGTCTGGCTTGGATACATGATTTATAAGAAAGGGGCCAGCCACGTTACACTGGGCATCGCAGCCGTGATCATGCTCTATATTACTATTGTTATCGGCACCTATGTGCCCGTGGACCTGACGGCGCTCGGCTTGAGCGGCAATGGCGCCCTGATTACCTGGATCGTTATCCTATTTATCTACGCCTTTATCGCTTCCAGGCTGCCAGTACAAATTCTGATGCAGCCAAGAGACTACATCAATTCACATCAGCTGCTGGTGGCGTTTGCCCTTTTGGGTTTGGGCGTGATCATTGCTCAGCCGGAAATCGTGGCCCCGGCCTACCAGGCTTCTCCTGAGGGAGCCCCCCCCATCTGGCCTTTTCTGTTTGTGGTCATCGCCTGCGGGGCCATTTCAGGGTTTCACTCTCTTGTCAGCTCCGGGACATCCTCCAAACAGTGCTACAATGAAGCCGACGCCAGGTATATCGGATACGGCGCCATGCTAATGGAAGGCTCCCTTTCCACCTTTGTCATCGCAGCCTGCGTGGCGGGTATCGGCATCGGCCTGACAGTGGAAGGCGAGACTTTCATAGGCGCTGCGGCATTTACCCATCATTATTCCTCCTGGGCCGCGGCAAGCGGGCTCGGTGCAAAGATCGGCGCCTTTGTGGAGGGCGCTGCCAACATGATAAGCTCCTACGGCATCCCCCAAAACATCACGATTACCATCATGGGCGTGTTTCTGGTATCATTTGCCGCAACCACCCTGGATACCGCCACCCGCCTGCAACGCTACATTGTGGGCGAACTGGGCCGGGCCATAAAGGTCCCGCAAATCGGCGGCCCGACAACCGCAACACTGATTGCCGTGGTCACCGCATTTATCCTGGCCTTCTACAACGGCTCCGGCAAAGGCGCCCTGACCCTGTGGCCACTGTTCGGGGCGGCAAATCAGCTTCTTGCCGGCTTGGCGCTTCTGGTGGCCACCATATACCTGGTGCGCAAAAATATCCCGAGTTTTTATGCGGCCATACCGATGGTTTTCATGATTATTATGACCGGCTGGGCCATGCTGCTAAATCTTCAGAATTTCTTTAACAGCGGCAACTGGCTGTGTTTTTTCATCGGCGCGTGCATTCTGGTGCTGGAAATCTGGATGATTATCGAGGCCATAGTTTATTTCAAAAATCCGTATGCCCCCAAAGCGGAGCCTGCATAAGCAGAGAGCAAAACAGCAAAACTGCCCGGGATGATCCCACCTGAACAAACAAAAAAGGCAGAAACCGGCTTTGTCAGCCGGCTTCTGCCTTGACCCGACAAACAGATCGCACCGCCCGGTCAGCAGAATGTGAGGCATTACAAACATGGACATCAGGTTCTCATCCAGTGCCCTCAAATACCTCCGGGACCGGCAGGTCTCCGGGATCACCTTCTATCTGGTGGACATTGAAACCACGGGATCCATCGGCGCGGTCAGGGAGATCGGGGTGCGCCTGGCGCCGCCCGGGCGCCCGGAAAACTTCAAGTACGACCGGGCCGAGGGGTTTGACATATACGTGGACCCCAGGCTCGAAATCACGGAACCCATCTTGATCAAAAAGCAGGGATTCTGGAAATTGGCCGCACTTTACGCAGACGGGCTTCATTTCCGTGTCTGAGGCAGGCGCTTTCGGATCCAAGATGCCAGTAAACCCGGCATCTGAAACAATCCGCGATTCCGGACTCCCGAATCGGATCACCCGTTCCACAGAACAGAGGAATCCACGGACCGCACGGATCGGGTGCCGGTCAGAACCATGCTCTGGACGAGTTCCTGGCGGATTTTATCCAGATAAGACGCGGCACCGGACTGCCCGCCGCCGATTACCGCAACGGAAAACGGCCGGCCGATCATCACTGCATCGGCGCCCAGGGCCAGCATCCGCAGTACGTCTCCGCCGCTGCGGACACCGCCGTCGGCCAGCACGTCGATCTGCCCGCGAACTGCTGCCGCCACTCCCCCCAACACCCGGGCGGTTCCCGGAACTCCGTCGAGCACCCGGCCGCCGTGATTTGATACGACAATGCCGGAGGCCCCGGCGTCCACGCAGATTCTGGCCTCATCCGGAGTCATGACGCCTTTCACCACGAACTTCGCCGGTATCTTTTTGATCACTTCTACCAGCTTGCCCGCGGATTTGGGGGATACCGGCCGGCCCATTTTGCACAGGGTCACCAGCCCGGCTGCATCCACGTCCATTCCGATCACACCGGCCCCGGCAGCCATTGCCTTGTCCACCTTGGCAAACAGTTCGTCATCTTCCCAGGGCTTGATAAACGGAATACCCCGGCCGCCGAGAGCCTTGATCGCGGAAAATCCGCTTTCATGAATGAACTCCGGCACGCCGTCCCCGGTACACCCCAGGGTCCCGGCCTCGGCACAGGCCGAAAGCTTGGCGGAAATATAGTCCTCCTCGGGCATGCCGCCGCCCATATTGAAAGAAACCCCGCCGATGGGGGCGGCCAATAGCGGCAATGCCAGATCAAAACCCAGCAAGGACAGGCTTAACTCCGGGTCCGCCGCATCGTGCAGGCAGCGCATGTTAAACCTGTGTTCAGACAGGGCGCAGACATTGTCCTGAAACGCGGAACCAGTGCCCAGTCCTCCCATCCCCGGGACCTCGCCGGCGCAGGCCCGTCCGTCGCATACCGGGCAAACCCGGCAGAACTCCTTCATCAGACTGCGTGCTTTTTGCCTTATCTCTTCCATGGCGCCTCCGGTTTTTTGGGTGGAATTCCCGGTTATAAAAACATTATGGAATTCACGAAGCCGGGGCGGCGCGCTGCCATCTGATCAAGCGCCGCACCCCGCGAAAAATCGAAACAAGCAGCATCTCGACAATAAAGGCGGTCAGAAAGGCAGAACCCAGGCCCCAGGCAAGGGCGGCAGGCTTCAGGGCAACCGTGTAGGAATATTGGGAAAACGTCTCTGCCATCAACTCGTCATTGTGGGCAAAAACGATATGGAAGCCCGCCCGGTACCAGGGTCCGGTAACGGCTTCCTGCTCTGCACGCAGCATTTTATAACGATTGTAGATTTTTTCCACGCTGCCGGCATCGACGCGGAACACCGGATCGCCGCTTTCCTTATAGTAGAGGATCAAGGACTCGAAACTTCCGTTAAAATACTTGTCAGCCGTTTCCCGGAATCCGCTGAGATTCTCCCGGACTTCCTGAAAGTGGGCATCCACCCGTTTCTGGTATTGATCCATCACCCCGGGAACCTGAATTCCCACGAGCAGTCCGCAGGCAAAAATCAGAATCCGGAGATATCCTCTAATCATGTACAAAGCTCCCTGCCCCGCCGGAGAAGCTATAACCTGTCGCAGGGCACATCTCCCAGCAATTCTTCCATGTCGGCATCAATAGCTTCTGCCACTTCCGCCAATGAAAATCGTGCGCCGCAGGCACGGCAGCGCAAAACAGTCCGTGCTCAAGCGCGCAGAACAAACAACGAGGCCTTACCGCACTCGGGGCAAGGTAATTTCAGAGCAGTTGAAAACCTGTACATTATAAACAGATCACCGATTCCTTTCATTGCGCTGATCCCTGCCGGATAAGAAGGGTGTTTTTGCTTCTGTCTTGACAAGACGCAACAATTTATTCATGTAGTATATGGTGCCTGGATGAAACCGTTGTTCAGGCGGAATCCATAATCCCGATAGTTTGAAATATATCAGGATCCCGGATTTTGTTCAACGTTTTCCCTGAAAATCGACGACCTTCAAACCGCGATCAACCATATGCCCGGATACGAAGAACTGGATGCCTCGTTTAAAAAGGCCGTATTTGAAAAAACCCGGGAGCAGATTCCTTACTGGAATCTGCTGGGCCTGGAACTCATGGACCTGAAAAAGGGCTGGGCCCGCCTGAAGCTGCCCTATTCCGGGAAATTGGCCAATGCCGGTGGGGTTGCGCACGGGGGTGCTGTATTCTCTGCGGCAGACTCTGCAGTGGGCGTAGCCCTGCTCGGCATGACCGAAAAAAACGAAACCATCAGCACGATTGAAATGAAAATTAATTATATCAAAACTTTTTCCACAGGAGACATTCTTGTGGAAGCCGCTATCATCCACAAGGGCAGAAATACGGCCCTCGGGGAAGCACACATCACCGACGGCAACGGGAAGCTGATCGCAAAAGCCACAGCGACCTATGCGATCATCCCACAGGCATAGCACCGGTTCTTTGACGATTTGCCATGCCTCCGTTTTTAAAAAATCCCTTCTCATTTTTTGGCGGTTTAACCCCTTGACTTTTATATTTGACTTATCTATTCAAAAGAAAACGGGCTTTCATTTTATTTATCGTGCAAAAACCATGAAGGAGAGATAAATGACGGAAAAGAAGCGAAATCCCAGTTTTGATGCCATGGTCAAGTTCTTTTTGAAGCACTACGACGTCGCCACCAAGCAAGATATCAACCGCCTGACCAGAAAAATCGAAGACCTGGAAAAAAGCCTGCTCAAGGCATCAGGAGCCAAAAAACCCGCTGCGAGAAAGGCCGGAAACAAATCCGCCTCGGATGTCGTTTTAAACGTGATCAAAGACATCAAAAGCGGGGCCGACTTTGCAGATATCAAGGCCCAGACGGATTTTGACGACAAAAAACTGAGAAACATCATATACCGTTTAAACAAGCAGGGTAAAATCCAGCGGAAAAAGCGGGGCATGTACGTGCCCGTATGATTTAACCAAACCCGGATACCCCGCCTGTCCGCCCGCTTCCCCCTTTTTTTGCGGCCCTCGCCGGCTGCAGACGGTGCTCGACGCTCTGTTCTGATTTCCCATCTACTTCCGGAATGCTTCAGATAACCCGGCGCAGGGGCGAGCCTGCATGTTGGCCCGGATATACGGCTGTAAATGTCCGCAGGCCCCGGCAAGCTCCACGAACGACCGGTCACATATTTCAAATCCATTCACTTCATGTGATGGATTCTTCGGCGTCCAAATCGGGATCGAAATCGAAAGCCAGGCGATAAAAAGTCAACGCCCGATTCGGCAAGCGAAAGAAAAAATATCGTTCCCGACAACGACCTGTGGGTTGGTTGCTGTTACTTTTCAAATCCGTGGCGCCCTGCAAAAAAGAAACTCGACTCTTCCCGGATTTTCGCAGTGTCGGGCCGGCGGGCAAGTTTCCGCATCTGCCGTCCGCTGGCGCGCCCGATGCATCTGCGCAAACCACCCCGCCGTCCCGCCCTGGCAAACTTCGGGACAATTCCATCAATATAGTCCCGAAGGGCTTAAAAATCCCCGGAACGCAAAGACAAACCATCCGGATTCGGGAGCCTTAACCGGCCTGTGGTAAGCCGGCCGGGTTTGTCCCGTGCGGAGATTGTTGTTGAAAACAGGCCTGTTCTTTACCCGGATGTTTAAAGTATGATATACGATTTATTTATTTGTCATACGCTGCCCAGCAAACCCCAATACGCGGAGTAAAACAGTATGCAGGAAACCGAAGACCCGAGAAATCCCGGCCTGGAAACCGGAGACGAGATCGGCGGCTATCATATTGAAAAGATTGTCGAACTGCCTGAAATCAGCGCTTTTTTCTACGAGCTTAAGCACCCCGCCACAGGCGCCGGCCATATTCATATCAGCCGCCCGGACCCGGAAAACAACTTTTCCGTGATTTTCAAGACCGTGCCCTGGGATTCCACGGGCGTGGCCCACATCCTTGAACACACGGTATTGTGCGGATCCGTCAATTACCCGGTGCGCGACCCGTTTTTCTCCATGATGAAACGGAGCCTCAATACCTTCATGAATGCCCTGACCGCCTCGGACTGGACCATGTATCCCTTTGCCACCCAGAACGAAAAAGACTTCTATAACCTGATGTCGGTTTATCTCGACGCGGTGTTTTTCCCCCGCCTGGACCGGCTCAGCTTCAAACAGGAAGGCCATCGACTGGAGCCCGAGCCGGACTCGGAAACCGGAAAACAACGCCTGGTCTATAAGGGCGTGGTCTACAATGAAATGAAAGGCGCCATGTCCTCGCCCGACCAGGTCATGGCGCGCTCGCTGTTAAACGCCCTGTACCCGGATACCACATACAGCTACAACTCCGGTGGCGAGCCGGAAGAGATACCAAAACTAACCCATGATCAGCTTGTTGCGTTTCACAAGCGGCACTATCACCCGAGCAACGCCTTTTTCTACACTTACGGAAACCTGCCGCTGGCCCCGCACCTGCAGTTTATCGAAGACACCATCCTGCACCGGTTTTCCCGGATTGATCCGGGCACGGAAGTGCCCTCCCAGCCCAGGTGGAAAACCCCGACAACAGCCACATACCGGTACCCAGTGGATCCGGACGAGGATACCCGGAAAAAGGCCCAGGCCTGCGTGGCCTGGTTGACCGCTGATATCCGGGATGCATACGAAGTACTGGTACTGGCCGTGCTGGAACAGGTACTCATCGGCAACCCGGGCGCACCGATTCGAAAGGCCCTGATGGATTCAGACCTGGGGAGCACCTTGAGCGACGGCAGCGGCCTGGATTCGGAAAACAAGGACACCATGTTCGCATGCGGATTAAAGGACGTAGACCCGGAGGACGCCGAAAAAATCGAAACCATCATCTTCGATGTCCTCTCCGATCTTGCGGAAAAAGGCGTTGAGCGAAGACTGGTGGACTCGGCCATCCACCAGATCGAATTTCACCGAAAGGAAGTCACCAACTCGCCGTTTCCCTACGGGATGAAACTGCTGCTGCGGTTTTCCGGAGACTGGCTCCACCAGGGGGATCCGGCCATGGCTCTCAAATTTGACACCCTTCTGGAGCGTTTTTTCCATGAAATGGAAACCACAAACCTGATGGAAGACCGGATCCGGAAATACTTTCTGGATAACCCGCACCGGGTGCGCATGGTCCTGGAACCCGACACAAAACTCTACGAAAAACGGCGGCAGCGAGAAAACGAAACACTTGCCGCAATGGAATCCCGACTGAGCCGCAAAGAACTTGAACAGCTCAGAGAAGACGCCGAGGCTCTGCTGCAGTTGCAGGATGCCCAAGAAGATCTCTCCTGCCTGCCGAAGCTGGAAAAAGAAGACATCCCCCCCGACATCCGGGTGATGCATGCCTCGGACCGTCGCGATCAGATTTCCACGGATCTTTACGACCAGCCCACCGCAGGCATTCTCTATTACACGGCTGCCTTCGGCATTCAGTCCGTGGATCCCGAGCTGATCCCCATGATCCCGCTTTTCTGCTACGCCATGTCCCAGTGCGGGACTTCCGAGTATGATTACGTGGAACTGGCACGGCGAATCGACCAGTATACCGGAGGACTGAGCTTTTCGATCACTGCCTCAAGCCGGCTCTCAGAAGAGGGGGCACCCTGCCTGCCCGTGCTCAGCATTTCGGGCAAGTGCCTGTCGAGAAATATCGGCCATATGTTTGAATTACTACGGGACCTGCTGAAAAAATACAATTTTTCGGATCTTGAGCGTCTGGGCCATCTGCTCATGGAAATCCGCTCTGACATGGAAGCCAGCGTGGTACACAACGGCCACAGACTGGCCATATCCCTTGCCGCCCGGAACTTTTCCGCGGCCAGTGCATTGAACGAAATTTGGCACGGCATACACCAGCTCAAAAACTTAAAAGAGCTGACCGAAAACCTGGACACCCCGCGCCTGGAAAAAATCGCCCGAGATTTTTCCCGCATCGCGGACGCGGTTTTTCATGAAAACAACTTCCAGGCGGCATTAATCGGCGAGACGGCCGACCTGGCGGCCGGTGTGAAAGAGACCGAAGCGCTCTGCGAAGTGCTGAACCCGGCCCCGGATTGCGGATTTTCACCCCCGGCGTTTGCCCCGGAGGCCAACCTGCCCCGTGAGGGATGGGCCACCTCCACGGCGGTCTCCTTTGTGGCACAGGCCATTGAAACCCAGCGGATCACTCACGCGGATGCCCCGGTGCTGGCGGTGATCAGCAAGCTGCTCAAATCCATGTTTCTGCATCGCGAAATCCGGGAAAAAGGCGGGGCCTACGGTGGGTTTTCCATCTACCAGATGGAAAACGGCCTGTTTTATTTCGGCTCCTACCGCGATCCGCAGATTGTCAACACCCTGCACGTCTACGCGGCGGCCGCGGACTTTATCATTTCGGGCGATTATGACCGGGAAAACGTCAAGGAAGCGATTCTGCAGGTATGCTCGGATATTGACCGGCCGGATCCGCCTGGGCCGGAGGCTTCAAGGGCGTTTTACCGCAAGCTCATCGGGCTTTCCGACGACCTGCGGCGCAGCTTCAAGCAGCAACTTTTAAACGTCACCTTGGAACAGGTCCAGGCAGCGGCTGAGAAATACTTCGGCAACCCGGAGCGAAAGTCCGCGGTTGCCGTGATTTCCAGCGAAGACCAGTTAAAGGCCGCCAACCGGGAACTCCAGGCCCGGCCCCTGAGCATCCGGCGGATCTGATCCCCGGATGCGCCCGGCGCCGGGGGCAGACAGCTATGACGCCGTGCCCCCGAACATCTGCCTGAGTTCAGCGGCGGCCGCCTCGGACAGATCCCCCTTGGCCAGGGCGATCTCAATGGTATGCCGGCCCATCTGCCGATAGAGGTCCAGGCACGTGGGGACCTTTTCACCGATTTCCGCAATGTGATGCCGCACGGTTTCCGCATCGCCTCGGGCAATCGGACCGGTCAGGGCCCGGGGAATCCCGTTGTTCTCGACATTGGACAGGGTGCCCTGCACCAGAGGCTTTAATATGTTATAGGACTTTGCGGCCGGCACCCCGGAGGCAATGATAAGCTGGAAAGCCAGGTGCATCAGGGTGACCAGGTAATTGGAAGCCACCACCGCAGATGCATGGTAGAGCATTTTCTTGTCGGTTTTAATTTCAAAGGGGATAGCGCCGAGATTCTCTGCCATCTGCCAGGCGGTTTTCACGGCATCGCCCTGCCCTTCTACTGCCATCATGATCCCGGCAAACGGATTTTTCTCGATATCTTCCGCGGCAAAGCTCTGAAGCGGATGCAGGCTCCCGGTATGCGCGCCGCCATCCTCGGCCGCCGAAAGCTGGGTGGACGGCAGGGCACCGCTGCAGTGCAAAACCACCGCGCCCTTTGCAAAGCCTTCATATTCGGCGATTTTATCCGCAGTTTCCCGGATGACACCATCCGGGGTGGTAATCAGGACAATGTCGGCCTTCGGGGTAACATCCCAGGGCTGCACCGAAACCGACGCCTTAGCACCCGCGGCTGTTGCGGCGCGCTTAGCAGAGGAAAGGCTGCGGCTTGCAAATCCTGCCGGCTTATATCCGGCACCTGCCAGGTAGCGGGCCAACGCAGTCCCGACCCGGCCGCATCCCACGATGGCATAGAATTTTTTCATAAACCGGTCCCCTTTCATAATTCGCATTACAAACCAAATATAGATCTCCTGCAGTGCATTTTCAAACAAACTGCACCGTCCCTCGTTGTCGCGGAGGCAATCCGAACAGCTCAAAAGCGCGATTACAACCCCGATTCCCAAAACGATCCCGGATCAACAGAAAAATTTTTTGCGTCTTTCCTACACCTCGTCCGAGTAGTCCAGGATCAGCCGGTAAACGCGATTTTTCGAAATCCGGTACTTGCGGGAAATCTTTGCAGCCAGGCGGGACGGGGGATCCTCCCGGGCAGACAGGGAATCCCGGATTTCTGCTATCAGTTCCTGCGGGATCTGTTCTGCATCTCCGGATTCCGGGGTCTTTCCGGAGACCAGGACCGTAACTTCACCCTTGATCGCATCGCGTTTTTCCACATCCGCAATCAACACGGAAAGCGAGCCTCTGAGAAACTCCTCATGGCGCTTGGTGATCTCGCGGGCGACCACCGCCTGCCGGTCGCCCAGGTATTGGAACAGCAGTTTTAAAAGACCGGACAGCCGCTTGGTGGATTCATAGAAAATCAGGGTTTGCTCCGTCCCGGCCAGGCGGCTTAACATTTCCTGCTGCCGTTTTGCCTTTTTCGGCAGAAAACCGGCAAAACAGAAATGATCCGAGGGCAGGCCGGATGCGCAAAGCGCTGCCGTGACCGCCGAGACCCCGGGTATCGGCACTACCCGGACACCTGCGGCCAGGGCGGCGCTCACTATGCGATATCCGGGATCGGAAACCGAGGGGGTGCCGGCATCGGAAACCAGGGCCACGCTTGCCCCGTTTTCCATCTGTTCGACCAGGGATTGGGCCCTTTGCTCCTCGTTATGCTCATGGCAGGAGACCAGCCGGGTGGTAATCCGGTAGCGGGAAAACAGGCGGGAAGTATGCCGGGTGTCCTCGGCTGCCACGACATCGGCCGACTGCAACACCTCCACGGCCCGGTAGGTGATGTCCGCAAGGTTGCCGATGGGAGTGGCCACCACGTAAAGTACGCCGGAGTCCGATTTTTCAACGGATCTCGTCATAAAGGAAGGTTATCCGTATGCAAGGGGAAAGGCATTGGGAATAATTTCAACCCGGGGCTGATCCGTGCCGGCATCCACGCAGACCACGTCAAAGCGGGCCTTTGCACCCGTATTGCGGGTCTGCTTCAGATATCCCAGTGCGACCATGGAAATCTTCTTCTGCTTGGCCCGGTCCACGGCCGCTTTGGAAGGACCGTAATTTTTCGAAGCCCGCGCCTTGACTTCAACGAACACGAGGGTTTTGCCGTGCCGGGCGATGATATCGATCTCGCCGAACCGGTTGCGGTAGTTCCGGGCCAGGATCCGGTAGCCGTTTTTTTTCAAGTGCCGCACGGCAAGGGATTCGCCCAGTTGCCCGAACTGCCGGAAATCCCTCGGCATTGCACCCCCTTTTTTAATACCCGCGGCTATGTCCGCGCGCCGCGGCCGTTGAAGTTGTAATAGCGATGGCTGTGCTCGCAGACGCCTTTAAAGCTGCGGCGATGGATCGGGCACCAGCCGTGATCCCGAATCGCCGCGGTATGGGCCTTGGTGGGATAACCCTTGTGGCTGGAAAACCCGTACTCGGGAAAATCCGTCCCGTATAATTCCATGATCCGGTCCCGGGTAACCTTGGCAACAATGGAGGCTGCGGCTATCGAGATGCTCCGGGAATCTCCCTTGATGATGGTCTTCTGCGGCAGATCCATGCCGATGGGATACTGGCCGTCGACAAGCAGGCATTCCGGCGCGGGTGCCAGATTCCCGACCGCCATGCACATGGCGGTCAATGAAGCCTGGAAAATATTGATCCGGTCGATTTCCACCGGATCAACGATGCCGATGCCCACGGCCCGGGCATGCGAATAAATTTCTTCATACAGGCGCTTGCGCACACCGGGGGACAGGCGCTTTGAATCCGTCACCCCGGTGCCGGAAAAATCCTCCGGCACGATCACGGCGGCCGAAACCACCGGCCCGGCCAGCGGCCCGCGGCCGACCTCGTCCACCCCCGCAATATGGAAAAACCCCTGCTGACAGGCTTCGTGCTCGTATTCCCGCATGGTATCGCTCATGCCGTGCCCCTTTCAAACGGCTCATCAGTGCCCGGGGAAAAAGCAAATAAGGTCTTTGCGCAAAAACTACTTGCGGCGAAGCTTCATCCGGGCGGCTTTTTCCTTGAGCCCCCGCAGGTAGTAGATCTTGGACCTGCGGACCCGGCCCTTGGATACCACCTCGACTTTTTCAAGCGCCGGGGAATGCATGGGAAATACCCGTTCCACGCCGATGCCGTAAGAAACCTTCCGCACGGTAAAGGTGGCGTTGATGGTACCGCTTTTCATTGCGATCACCACCCCCTGGAAAACCTGGATCCGCTCCTTTTCCCCTTCCCGGATCCGGACGTGCACCTTCACGGTGTCACCGGCTTCAAAACCGGTGATATCCATCCGCAGCTGTTCTCTTTCAATCTGTTTAATGGCGTCCATCATTCGTTCCTCTCTAAAAAGTTTACCAGGACGGCAACAAGCGTGCATCCTGATATGGGTTCGGGTTCGTGCAAACTATTGAAAATCCGCTGCCAGCAGGCGATCCAGCATGATTGCGGCCGCCGCCCGCACGGAAAGATGATTATAATCGCTCATACCGGCAACCGGTGCAAGCCGGTAGTCGGCTTCCGCCATAAACTCCGGGCTCAGTCCCCATGCGGTTCCCAGTGCCAGTAGATAAGCCCGTTTTTCAGTCTTCAATGCCTGCCGGAAATCCGCAAACTCGAGCTGTCCCTGCGCTCCGGCCGCGCTGGTGGCCACGACGCGCACCTCGTTTTCCCCTTCTGCCCGGATCTCGTCCACGGCCTCCTGCAGGTCCGAGCGAAGACGAATCAGCGAAAACGCTTTTTTCCGGTCCGGGTTGTATGTGGCGCCCGCGCCTTCAACCCAGTGGCTGATAATTTTTCCGGCAAACTCGCGCTGATCGGCAAGCGGCGTGACCACGTAAAATCCGTCAATCCCGTATGTCCTTGCCGTCCGGGCGATATCATGCAGGTCGATGCTGGTAACGGCCGAAGCAATGGCCTTGCCGTCCTTGTTTTTTACCGGATAATGCAGCAGCGCCAGGTACAGCTTACTCCGAGACAAGCGATTCAAGGTAACGGCACCATTTTTTCACGACCTGTTTCTCCTGCTTTGTCAGCCCGGTGTTTTCCACCAGATCCGGACGCCGGATCAGCGTCTGCAGCAGTGCCGATTCCATGCGCCAGTGTTCAATTTCCCTGTGATTGCCGGACAAGAGCACATCCGGAACCGCCCGGCCCTCAAAAAACCGGGGGCGGGTATAATGGGCGTGCTCAAGTCGTTGATCGGAAAAAGAATCGCATTCCGCGGCATCCTCGGCACCCAGGGTCCCGGGGATGTGCCGGATCACCGCATCCATAACCACCATGGCTGCCAGCTCACCGCCGGTCAGCACGTAATCGCCGATGGATATCTCGTCATCAATATACCCGTCGCAAATTCTTTCATCCAGTCCTTCGTACCGGCCGCAGACAAATATCAGGCCCTTGCACCCGGCATACTTCCGGGCTGCGTGCTGATCAAACCGCGTCCCCCGGGGAGATAGCAGCACGGTCCGTGCTTCCGGGCAACGCGCGCGGGCATCCTTGATTGCCGCGGCCAGTGGCTCGGGCTTCATGACCATCCCGCTGCCCCCGCCGTAGGGACGGTCATCGGTTTCCCGGTGCCGGCCTGCCGCATAATCCCGGATGTTGACAGGGGTCATCGAAATCCGGCCGCTTTCCAGAGCACGGCGGATGATGCCATGGGCGGCAAACGTCTCAAACATCCCGGAAAAGATCGTGAGCGCGAAAAAATCCATCTTTCCCGAAATCCCCTACAGCCCCTCGGGCAGGTCCACCCGCATTTTCCCGGCGTCCAGGTCAATATCCAGGACAACAGAGGCGATAGCCGGTATCAAGCGTTCCTCCCCTTCCTGCCGGACCACGAAAACATCATTGCTTCCGGTTTCCATCATTGCCGCAACCCGCCCGATAAATTCGCCATTTGCGTCATACACATCAAGGCCGATCAAGTCACACCAGTACCATACATCCGGTTCCGCCGGCGGCAGCATCGAACGGGGTGTTAATACGCGCCCGCCCACCAGTTCTTCGGCGGCATCGCGATCATCTACCGCCTCAAAGGCGACGCGGAGCACGTTTTTATAAACCCGGGCCTTATGAATTCTGTAAAGTGTGGCCGATGTTCCGGGTGGCTCCACCAGAACTTCCCTGCCGGGATCCATCAGGGAATATTCTTCCAGATAGGGATAAACCTTGACTTCTCCCTTTACACCGTGGGCCTTGATGATTTTTCCGATCAGGAGAAGTTCGTCCGGGTCCATCACCTCATTCTTCGATAATTTCAAGAACGGTCCGCCGCTTGACCTTTGCGGAGGCCGCATTCAATATGGTCCGCATGGCCCGGGCGGTTCGCCCCTGCTTTCCGATCACTTTTCCCAGATCCTCCTTGGAGACTTTGAGCTCAAGAACCGCGGTCTGGCCCCCTTCGACCTCCGTTACGGTTACTTCGTCCGGGTTGTCCACAAGCGCCTTTGCGATGTACGTGATCAGATCTTTCATTTGACCCCTCTCCTTTAAAATGGCTGCTGGAAATTTCGGGTTCGCGGACAGGTACGGTTATGCGGATTTCACTTTTTCATAAAACCCCTCTCTTCTTAAAAGGCTGTTGACGGTGTCGCTCGGAACTGCGCCGTGGTCCATCCAGCGGGCAATCCGCTCTTTTTTCAGCGTCACTTCATGGGGCTCGACCATTGGATTGTAAGTACCAACGGTTTCAAGAAACCGGCCGTCTCTGGGATATCGGTTGTCGGCAACAACAATGCGGTAAAACGGTTTCTTTTTCGCGCCATGCCTGGCCAATCGGATTTTCACTGCCATTTGCCTGTCTCTCCTTAAAACGGCATCATGTTCCGGGGCAGTCCCCGCATGCCGCCTTTGTTGATTTTTTTCATCATCTTGAGAACCTGGGTGTAATTTTTCAGGAGTTTGTTCACATCCTGAACCCGTGTCCCGCTGCCCTTTGCGATTCGCTTTCTCCTGCTGCCATTGAGAATATTGTGATTTCTTCTTTCCGCCGGCGTCATGGAATTGATGATGGCCTCGATCCTTACCAGTTCCCGATCATCGACTTCCATTTTACTCAACTGCTTGTTATTACCGGCGCCGGGAATCATCTTCATAAGATCGCTGATCGATCCCATCTTCCGTACCTGCGACATCTGATCACGAAAATCTTCCAGCGTGAATTCATTTTTCCGGAGTTTCTTTTCAAGCTCTTCAGCCTTTTTTTCATCTACTGCGCTCTGGGCCTTCTCGATAAACGAGAGCATATCTCCCATGCCCAGGATGCGCGAGGCCATCCGCTCGGGATGAAACGGTTCCAGGGCGTTGGTCTTTTCACCGACGCCGATGAACTTCACCGGCTTGCCCGTGACCGCCTTGATGGAAAGCGCCGCCCCGCCCCGGGCGTCACCGTCCATCTTGCTTAAAATCACCCCGCCCAGGTCGAGGGCCTGGTCAAAGGACTCGGCCATGTTGACCGCGTCCTGGCCGGTCATGGCGTCTGCCACCAGCAGCACATCCGAAGGATTGATGGCTTTTTGAATGGCCGCCAGCTCGTCCATCAATTCCTGGTCCACGTGAAGGCGTCCGGCCGTGTCCAGAATCAGGGTGTCGCAACCCTCTGAGGGCGCCTTTTCCCTGGCCTTTTTCGCGATCTGCACCGGGTCCATGTCGGTTGTGGACGGATACACCGGCACCGAGAGCTGGCCACCCAGCTTCTGAAGCTGATCAATGGCAGCCGGCCGATAAACGTCCACCGGCACCAGGTACGGTTTTTTTCCTTCCTTGCGCAGATGCACCGCAAGCTTTCCGGCGGTGGTGGTTTTGCCCGAGCCCTGCAGCCCCACCAGCATCACCGACTGCGGCATCGGCCCGGTGAGATTGAGATCCTCGTTTGCCGAACCCATCAGGGCGGTCAATTCTTCATTGACGATCTTGATGACCTGCTGGGCCGGGGTGAGACTGGAAAGCACCTCCTGGCCGACCGCCCGGGCCTTGATATCCGCGATCAGCTTTTTGACCACCCTGTAGTGGGCATCTGCTTCCAGAAGCGCCATGCGCACTTCGCGCAGGCCCTCCTCGATGTTCTTTTCGGAGAGCTTGCCGTGGCCTTTTAATTTTTTAAAAACCGAATTGAGCTTGTCGCTTAAGTTGTCAAACATGATACCGATTCAATTATCGCCGGAAAAATGAATCCGTTGAAATTAATATTTGCATATTGCCATGTCAAGTATAATAATATGGCTTCCGGGCCGCTGGAGCCCGAAACCCGCACCCCGGGTTGCGGGCGGACAGGTTTTTGTCCCGGCGCGGTACGGTCCCGCGGGCACCGGGCCCGGGAGAAAATGCCAGAATTCTTCAGGTTTATAATATACCCAAACAGATGACACTGCAACCCCAAAAAATATCATCAAAACCCGATATCCGGAACCTGACCCGGGAGACGCTGGTGGATTTCTTTGAAAGCCACGGCATGCGCAGTTTCCGCGCCGACCAGGCCCTGCGCTGGATCCATGCCAACCGGGCCCAAAGCTTTGCGGAAATGACCGACCTGGCCAAGGATGCCCGCCGCCTCCTGGAAGCGCATTTTACCATTGCCCTGCCGCCGGTGCGCCAAAAGGAAACCGGCGCGGACGGCACCTGCAAATTTCTGCTTGACCTGGATGACGGCAATACCGTGGAATCCGTGCTGATTCCGGAAAAGGACCACTATACGCTCTGCATTTCAACACAGGTCGGATGCGCCATGGGGTGTGCCTTCTGCATGACCGGCAAAACCGGTCTGATCCGGAACCTGACCCGGGCCGAAATTCTTGGCCAGGTCATGGTCGCACAAAACGCCGCGGAAAATGACATGCGGCTTTCAAACATCGTGCTTATGGGCATGGGAGAACCCCTGGCCAACTTCGACAACGTGAGCAGCGCCCTGTCGGCAATCACCGACAGCAAGTACGGCTTGCAGTTTTCCACCCGCCGGGTGACGCTTTCCACCGCCGGGCTGACAAACCGGTTTGACGATCTTTCCCGCCAGAGCCGGGTCCGGCTGGCGATTTCCCTGAATGCCGCGGACAACAGCACCCGGGACCGGCTCATGCCGATTAACAGAAGCATTCCCATAGAAGAGCTGATCGATGCATGCGCACGGTATCCGCTGGCGCCGCGCGACAAGATCACATTTGAGTATATCCTGATCCGGGGGGTCAATGATTCGCAAAAAGACGCATATCGGCTGGCCCGCCTGCTCCGGCCCGTGCGGGCCAAAATCAATCTGATTCCGTTCAACCCGCATCCGGGCTCCCTGTTTCAACGACCGGACACGGATGCCATCGAAGCCTTCCAGACCGTTCTGCTGCAGAAGAACTACACCGCCATCATCCGCTGGAGCAAGGGAACAGACATTTCAGCAGCCTGCGGCCAGCTGCGCGCAGAGCCCGCTGCCCATGAAAAGGATTGAAACCGGTTTGTCCCGGAATTATAATTAAAGCATTTTGAACCCTGTTTAAACTGGAAAGTTGCCTTTTTTTACCCGGAATGCTGAAAGGAGCCCGACAATGGCAGAAGAACGCCTTATCCGCGGCATAAAGGATGTCGCTGAAATCGAAAAGGTACCGTATACGGAAAGGGTCAGAGAAAAAAGCACCACCGAACTGCTGGAAAAAGGCGCCGGCATTAATCCGGATGCGCCGGCTATAAGCTTTCTGCAAACCGGCGATGCCCATGATCAGCCCTCAGTCGTTTCCTACAGCCGATTTATCGGCAAAATCCGTCAAACCGCCAACATGTTCCGCGACCTGGGCATAAAGGGCGGCGACGTGGTCACATACATCCTGCCCAATCTTCCCCAGACCCACTATGTGCTGTGGGGGGCCGAGGCCGCAGGTATTGCCAACCCCATCAACCCGATGCTGGAGCCGGAAACCATCAAGGAAATCTGTAAATCCGCACAAACCAAGGTACTTGTGGCACTCGGCGAAATGAGCGGCACAGACATCTGGCAGAAAGTCGAGACAATCCGCAAAGACATTCCCACCCTTGAACATGTGGTCCGGGTGATGGGGCCTGCGGACCCGAATGAAGAAATCCTCAGTTTTGATGACATTGTGGAATCCTATCCTGCGGACCGCTACATATTTGACCGCAGCATCGATCCGGATGAAATCGCCTCCCTGTATCATACCGGAGGCACCACCGGCACGCCCAAGCTGGCCCGGCGGAGTCATTACAACGAAGTGGTTATGGCCTACGATTTACAGATCATGGCGGGATACACCGAGAAATCCACATTGCTGTGCGGATTGCCGTTGTTTCACTGCAACGGCACGCTTGTCACCGGGTTGGGGCCGTTTTCCTTTGGCGCCCATGTTGTGCTCCTTTCGCCCATGGGATACCGGGATCCGAGCATAGTGAAAAACTTTTATAAAATCGTGGAAAAATACCAGGCGGAAACATTTTCCGCGGTGCCCACGGTTCTTTCCACACTTCTGGATATCCCGGTAGACGCGGATCTTTCATCTTTAAAATACGCCATCTGCGGAGCCGCTCCCCTGTCTGTGGGACTGTTCAAGCGGGTGGAGGCACACACCGGTATGAAAATCCTGGAAGGCTACGGGCTGACCGAGGGCGCTGTGGCCTCGGCCATAAATCCGAAGGACGGCGAGAGAAAAGTCGGCAGCGTGGGCATCCGTATGCCGTATCAGTCGATCAAGGCCGCCATTCTGGATGAAAACGATGAATACGTCCGGGATGCACAAACCGATGAAATCGGCGCAGTTACCATCAAGGGCCCGAACGTGTTTAAGGGATATGTGGAGCCGGCGCACAATCAGGGCATCTGGCTGCCGGACGGTTCGTTTAACACTGGAGATCTGGGCAAAATCGACGCAGACGGCTACGTATGGCTTACCGGTCGGGAAAAGGAGCTGATCATCCGTGGCGGCCACAACATTGATCCCGCTCTTCTCGAAGAACCGATCTACAAGATAGCCGGAGTAAAAACCGTGGCTGCAGTGGGCCGCCCGGACCCTTATGCGGGCGAGGTACCGGTGGCCTATGTGGAACTTGCAGCGGACGCGGATCAGGATGAAGAGCAGATCATGGAATGGGCCAGGCAGCATGTGGGGGAAAAAGCAGCCGTGCCCAAGGAAATTATCCTAACCGAAGAAATGCCGCTCACGCCGGTGGGCAAGATCTTCAAACCCCGACTGCGCTGGGATGCCACAAAACGCGCATACGAAAGAGAGCTTGCGGCCCTGGGCGACATGGCCCGGTCCGTGGAGGTGGAAGCAGGTGAAGACAAGGCCCGCGGCACCCGTGCAACCATCCGGATCCGGCCGGCTGAAGGAATTGACATGGAAACCATCAAAAAGAAAATCGACGAACTCCTGGCCAGATACACGGTATTTTATACAGTGGTGGAAAAAAGGAATGATAAATAAAATTGCGCCCCGGCGTTGATTTCTATTTGACAAAGCCAGGTTTGCCCTTTAGTGTAGCAAGACATATTCGATTTGCATTCGAATATGGTACAACGTTCGGTTCAGCATTTCGGGGTAAGACTTATCGCTTGCGCGAAGCCTTCCGAAGTAGCACCTGAAAGTTTGTACGGAACAATGATGAAAGGAGGTGGCTAGTTCAATGGAAGGTCGAGTGAAATGGTTTAACGAGAAAAAGGGCTACGGCTTTATTGAAACCGAGGAACACGGCGATGTATTCGTGCATTACTCAAACATCGACGGTACCGGTTTCCGTACCCTGAATGAACTGGAACGGGTATCCCTGGAAGTACAGGATTCGCCCAAGGGGCCGCAGGCGATTAACGTAAAGCGTTTATAAGCGCATTACGTATATCGCTACCGGATATCAAAAGACAAAGCCGGGACCGTAAAAAGGTCCCGGCTTTTTTTATCCTGCCTGCTTGCCGCCGGGCGGCCGCATGGTTTCCATGCGATTTTTCATTCCGAAAAGAAAAACAGCAAATACCGTGAACAGCGCTGAAATCAAACGCAAGCTGCTGCACCTGGTGGCCCTGTGTATCCCCTTTGGCATTGTCTGGCTGCCCCGCTCCACTGCGCTGGCCGTGTTTGTTCCGCTGGCCGGGGCCATGGTCGCGGGCGAAAAACTCCGGCAGAAAAGCCGTTTTCTCCAGGGCCTGTTTTTCCGTCTGTTCGGCACATTCGTACGCCCGCAGGAAAGGCTCCGGATCACCGGCGGAACCTATTTTTTTATCGCAGGCGCGCTCTGCCTGGTGCTTTTTGACAAACCTATCGCCTATACGGTCATGTCCTTCATGATCATCGGCGATGCCGCGGCTGCACTTGTAGGCATGAAGTTCGGACGCATTCGCCTGTCTTCCGGCAAGTCACTGGAAGGCACCCTGGGATGCATATGTGCATGCCTGATTCTCTGGGCGATGTTTCCGCGGGTGGATTTCCCCGTAGCCCTGGCCACGGCTGTTCTTACCGGACTTCTGGAGCTCGTGCCGTTTCAGATAGATGACAACCTGATCGTTCCCGTAATCTGCGGGCTGGCACTGCAGACATGGGTCGGGTGGTAAGCCTGAATCTCAGGGCTCAGTACGAATCTTCGCCTTCCTCCCCGTTACCCTGATCCTGGATCTTTTCCCGCAGCAGTTGGCCGAATGCCGTATCCGAGTCCCCGGGCCCGGGACTGTCGGCAGATGCGGCGGTTTGGCTCTTGCCGGTTTTCTGTGCGGTTTTGGATTTTGACTTATCCGCCACTCCGGATTTCATGCTCAGGCGGATTTTCTTTTCCCCGGGCAGGACCTCCAGCACGCGGGCCCGGACCTCCTGGCCCACCTGGAACTCCGAAAGCGGATTTCCGCCTTCCCCGGGCGGCAGCTCGGAGACATGCACCAAGCCCTGGATGCCTTCCTCGATCTCTACGAATACTCCAAAATCGGCGGTATTAATGATTTTTCCGTCAATCGGGGTACCGGGCGGGTATTTGCCGGGCAATTCATCCCAGGGATTGGGGTAAAGCTGCTTGATTCCCAGGTTCACCCGCTCCTTTTGCCTGTCAATATCCAGGATTTTGGCCTGCACATTCTGGCCCTTGTGATAATAGTCGGACGGCTTGATGGTCTGGGTCCAGGACATGTCCGAAACATGGACCAGTCCGTTGATGCCTTCAAGAATACCCACAAAAATCCCGAAGTCTGTTACCTTCTTGACCTTGCCTTCGATGACCGCGCCCTTGGGGTACTGCTGCTCGAGCGTATCCCAAGGGTTCGGGGTCAGTTGCTTGATCCCCAGCGAAACCTTCCGGCTTTCGGTATCAATGTCGAGCACCTTGACCGATACCTCGTCGCCCACGGAATAAATTTTTGAAGGATGCTGGCGCACCGGGGTCCATGAAAGGTTGCTCACGTGGACCAGTCCGGTAACGCCGCCCAGATCCACGAACAGCCCGTAATCAGTGATATTGGTGATGCTGCCGGTGACCACGTCATCCACCTGAAGACGCTGCAGGGCCTCTTCCTGCTGCTGCCGGCGCCGGGCCTCAATGAGCACCCGCCTGGAAATCACCACGTTGCGCTCGGCCTTGTCAAACTGGAGGATCTTGAACTCATGATCGGTTCCGATCCATTCCTCGGGATCCTTGGCAGGCTTGACATCAAGCTGGGAAGCCGGCAGAAACGCCCGGATGCCGATATCCACAAAGAATCCGCCCTTTACCTGGGACAAAATCCGGCCTTTGATCGTGCCGCCGGACTCGTAGAGTTCGCCGATCCGATCGAGCAGTTTCTCGGTCTGCACTTCCTGCCTGGATAATATCGGATAACCCTCCTCATCCCGGGTCGCGAAATAAACCTCCACGCGGTCGCCCACCTGCAGATCCACCTGCCCGTCAATATCGGCAAACTCCTTTTTGGCAACCTCGCCCTCGAACTTATAGCCGATATCGAGCAAAACCTTGTCCCGGTCAATGGAGACGACCTCGCCTTCGACGATCTGACCCGGCTCAACAGGCTTGAAGCTTTCCTCGTACATGGCCATCAGGCCGGCGGTATCCACTTCGTCCTCTTCGTCAAATGCATCCGAAACATCCCGGGATTTTTCTATTTTTTCTCGACCATTCATTTCATTCACATCGTCTTGATCGATTCTTTTAACAGTCATGAATTTATCAACCTCCAACCGTGGAATCTAAATTCAATGTAAACATGCGGCCGGAAAATGCAATGCACTCACCCAAAAACGGTGACAACAGAACGGTTTTATATCCGTTATCCAGCAACCGTGTCCGGACAGATAATTGAAAATCGCTAAAGGGACTGAATTTTATCGCGTACCGCTCCGCCCATGGCCTGCGTGCCCGTCGGTTGCCCGGCCGCATCCGGGGATTTCAGGTCCCGGGTCACATGGATGCCCTCTTTTATAACCGCTGCCACGGCTTTTTCAAGTCGCTGTGCGGCAGCACTTTCATTTATGTGATGCAACATGAGCACGGATGAAAGCAGAATCGCCGTCGGATTGGCGCGGTCAGCGCCCGCATATTTCGGTGCAGTCCCGTGTACAGGCTCGAACACGGCATACGAATCTCCCATGTTGGCTCCGGGCGCCACGCCGAGTCCGCCGATCAGCCCTGCACACAGATCTGAAAGGATATCTCCGTACAGGTTGGGCATCACCAAAACTTCGTATTGTTCCGGTTTTTGCACAAGCTGCATGCACATGTTGTCCACCAGCTTATGCTCAAATTCAATGTCCGGGTAATCCGCGCTTATTTTTTCGGCTGCGCGCATGAACACGCCGTCGCTGTATTTCATGATATTGGCCTTGTCCACGGCCGATATCCGCTTTCTCCCATATGCCCGGGCATATTCGAAGGCAAACCTGGCAACCCGTTCGGACCCGCGCCTGGAAATCGGCTTGATGCTGAAACCGGTGTCACACTCAAGATCAGCGCCCTGCTGCTGCTGCTTTAAAAAGTCGATCAAGGGCGTCTCCGCGCCGCATTCTTCCATGAACTCGATGCCGGTATACATGTCTTCCATGTTTTCCCGGATGATGACCAGGTCGATGGCTTCGGGATCTGCGATGCGAGTTTGGATGCCCGGATAATACCTGCAGGGGCGCACGCACGCATACAGATTCAGATCTTTGCGCAACTGCACGTTTACGCTTCGATATCCGCTTCCGATCGGGGTTTCCAGCGGGCCCTTCAGGGCCACCCGGTTTTCCCGGATCGAATCGATGACCTGCCGGGGCAGCAAGGCGCCCCGGCTTTGCTGCGCGCTCATCCCGGCGGGCTGCACATCCCACTGAACATCCACCCCGGTTTCGGCAATGCAGGCCTTTGCCACCTCGATAATTTCCGGGCCAACACCGTCTCCGGGGATCATTGTAACGATATGACTCATATGGTCGGCCGATCCTTATAAAAAAAGTGTTCGGGACAGAAGTAAAGTCGCTTTGCCTTTAAAAATGGTTGCAAAACCCATGGCTGTCAAACTATTTGACATTGTGGAACAGAGTTCGATATTGATTTTGACCCGGAAATATCCTACGGTGCTTCGAAAAATCGCCCCGGACAGGAAAATATGCCCTCATTTCACTTCTTGAATATAAACTTGAACAGAAAAAGGAGGCATCCAAAAATGGAAACACGATTCTGGCACAAAAACTACGACTACAACGTTCCCACCACGGTCCGCTACCCCAAGATCCCGATCCATGAGCTGGTCCACACCGCGGCCAGTGTTACGCCGAATAAGCCGGCAACCACCATCTACGGCACGGAAATCACGTTCAGCGACCTTCGCCGGCAGATCGTGCGCATGGCCAACGCCATTTCCGGTCTCGGGGTAAAAAAAGGCGACCGGGTGGGCGTGCACCTGCCCAACTGCCCGCAATACATCATCGCCTATTATGCCGCCATGTCGGTGGGCGCCATCGTGGTCAACCTCAATCCCATGTACACCACCGAAGAACTCAAGGGGCTTTCGGAAAACACCGGCATCAACACCCTGTTTACCTTTGACATGGTCCTACCCAACATCCGCCCGTTGTGCGAGGTCGTTGAAATCAAAAACGTGGTGGTCACCCGGATTACAGATTATGTCAACGGCTTTGAGGTGAGCACGCCCGAGGAACTGGAACTGGAAAAGGGGTGGCATCATTTCTCCCGGCTCCTGGAACAATCCACAAACACCGTCCCGCCAAGGGTTGAGGTCACGCCCCAGGACCCGGCCCTGATTCAGTTTACCGGCGGCACCACCGGCCTGCCCAAGGGTGCGGTGCTTACCCACCGCAACATCCTTTCCGCCACCATGCATGCCAACCTCTGGGGCGCGCACTTGAACAGCATGACGCCCGTGCATGAGCGAAACGTGCTCGCCTTGCTTCCGTTTTTCCATGTATACGGAGATATCGTGGTGCTCAACTGGGCCATGTTCAACTGCGCCACTCAGATTCTTGTCCCGCGCTTTGACATTGAGGAAATCATGGGCATTCTGGAAATGATCCCCCGAATCCAGTTTTTCCCGGCCGTGCCCACCATGATCAGCGCCATTTTGAATCATCCCAAGGCCGAGTCCCTGGAACTTGACAAGAAATTCGGACTGCTCAACAGCGGCGGCGCCCCCTGCCCGGTCAGCCTGATCGAAAGGGCCCGGGATCTCAATATCTGCTTCGGCGAAGGCTGGGGCATGAGCGAAACCGCTGCCATGGGCATTGCCAATCCCAACATGGGGCTGAAAAAACCCGGCAGCATCGGCATTCCCATCCCGGACAACGATATCAAACTCGTGGATCCCGGTGACGGGGTTACCGAAGTCAAGCAGGGAGAACGGGGAGAACTTCTCATCACCGGACCCCAGGTCATGTCCGGCTACTGGAACAACCCGGAAGAAACCGCCAACCAGCTCAAGGACGGATGGCTGTACACAGGAGATGTGGCCGTGCAGGACGAGGACGGCTACGTTTATCTCGTGGACCGCACAAAGGACATGATCATTGCCAGCGGATACAATATTTATCCCAGGGAAATCGACGAAGTCCTCTACCGGCATCCGAAGGTGTCCGAAGCCGCTGCAGTAGGTATTCCCGACGAGTACCGGGGCGAAACCATCAAGGCCTTTATCACCCTCAAGCAGGGAGAGACCGCCACGGAAGAGGAAATCATCGATTTCTGCAAGGACAAGCTGGCTGCTTACAAACGGCCCAAGATTGTCGAATTCCGGGATGACATCCCGAAATCCGCTGTGGGCAAGGTGCTGCGCAAAAACCTGCGGGCTGAGGAAGTGGCCAAGCAGGAGAAAGAATAGGCCGTGTGAACATCCGGGCACGCCATAACACGAAAAACGCGAAGCAACACGAAGGTAAAGCCGGATAACCCGGCTGCCTTCGTGTACTTTGTGTGACCTGCTGCGGATCAGTAGTTCAAAGTCATCAGCAGAGACGATCGCACGGCATCTGCGGACGCTATAACTTCTGCGCCATCTTTTTCCGAAAGTTTTTGTCCTGCCTGTTCCCGGATCATTCGGATGCCCCGGTGCATATGTTCGATGAACTCCACAGCCGGCATCATCTCCCCGTAAGTCCGGGTAAATGCATATATGCATACATACTGCTCCGCCACGCTTGCGGCCATGGCCGCGGCCTGCTCGAGCAGTTCCACGGCTTTTGCCGCACCCCGGACGGTGCGCACGGGAAACAGGTCCCACCAAGTCACAGCAGCACAAAAATAGGTGGTCGGCCGGTAAGCCTGCAGTGCAATCGAGTCGTCATGGCTTACCATATGGTTACTGAAAATCTCTTCCAGCCACCGGGAAGTCGTCGCCTGCCCGGAGAGATCTTCGCGGAGGTAGCCAAACTGTCGGTGCATTTTGGCTACCTCCTGCCGGATTTCTTCCGGATTTCCGTCAACGGGGCAATCCGATGTTTCAAAAATCCGCGGCCGACTTTGCAGCAAGACCCTGAGCACCCGCACCGTGCTGAGCAGGTACACCGACCGGATCCCGGTGGGCGAAACCGTAACTCCCATTGTAAAAAGGGACTCCGCACGATCCAGGTCTGCAAAGATCTGCTGCCGGAAATAGGCGGGTTGTTGGGTTTTTACCTCAAGGCCGCCCCGGCGCATATATCCCAGGGTCGACATGGCCCGAGCCAGATAGAGCACCGCATATTCGCAATAAAACTCCTCGGATTCAAAAGCGCAGTTTTTTTGTATAAAAGCCGCCTCGTGTTCGGCCTGAACAAAAAAACCGGCGGCAATCTCATGGGACGGGGCTTCCACGGCAAGATTGCGCAGCAACACCATGCGCAGGGTCCGGGCGTTTAAGCGGGTCGAATCCAGGCTCAGCACAATCCTTAAAATCTCCATGGCCTCCCAGAAACGGCGCCTGTAATACAGGGTTTTGGCGATTTCCAGGCCCAGCAGCGAGTTCTGCGGAAACTTGAGAAAAGCGGAAACCGCATTGGATGCCTTTGCCCTGCCGGCGGCCGATGAAATCCAAAACCGATCTGCCGCGCCTTCCGTGGCATCCGCATCATTTGCCAGGACCGGGTCCTTTAACAGATCGGGAACAAAATCAAAGTACAGCGCGCTCCAGAAACCTTCGACCCACCAGATGGTCAGCGTTTCCCCGCTGAAAAGGGTAATTTCCGCGGGCTCCCGGCACAAAAGCAGGCGGATGTCATTGATCAGTACGCACTGCCGGGCATAGTCGGTCAGGCGGATCACTGGATCGCCTGCAAGCTTTGTGTTGAGCACGGGCAGGAGATAGTTGTCGAGCACCGTAAATTCGCCCGCGGCAATCCCGATTGACAAAAACCGGTTCTGGGTGCAGTACGCGGACAAAGACCACCGGATGGCCATCTGGTGGGCCAGGGAGACCGCGCTTCGCAGACACTGACGATAGGCTGCGGGATTGGTGGCCCCGGCCTCCTTCGGAAAATCCACGTACAGGGTGGTAATGCCCTGGGACCGGACCTTACCCCATTTGCCGTAGGAAAACCGGCTGATGGCATGTTCGATGTACGCCTTAAGGTTTTTTTTCAGCCATCCCACGATCTCGTGATCAATGACATCGCCCCGGCTGTACAATGCGAATCCGATGCGCACGCCCTCCTTATGATCGGTTTGATGCCTGCCGTGACGACACAGCTTCAGCAGTGTTTCATAGTGAAACCGCCGGCCCAGGTGGGGACGCTCGTGACCGATCCAAAAGGCCAGGCTGCGCAGGGTGTTGCATTTATGGGGTGTATCCGCGGTCTCCTTTTTCAGCCGGGAGAGCATGGAATTGCTCACCCCGGGCAGTTCGATCCGGTGATGTGCGATCAGGGAATTGACCCGCTCGACCAGGGCCCGCATGGAGAGATTGAATTCAAGCAGCCGAGCTTTTTGCTCAACAAGCGCCTCAAAGTTCAAATCCCCGGTCTCCGGGGCCTGCTCGAGCTGCCCGGGATACGCCCGGATAAAGGCTTCCAGGGCTATCGGATCAGGGGTGTCAATGAGTCCGCGGGCAAAAGCAAAATCCGAAAACGATTTCACGGCCCCGGCATTTTCCCGGTATGCGCTGAACCCGGAAAACGCTTCAATGGTGGGGAAAACCGCAAGTATGGCCGAAGCCGCGGCATCGCTGTCTTCCATTGTCCTGCCTCCGGTTTTGCAGAAACAACCTTCTGTTTCACGTTAAAACATAAATATCATTGAAACGACTGCAAAATTTGACAAAAATTTAAATTGCTTCCTAATATGCGTGAAACATTTCACATTGTCAAGACAGGTTGCAGCACCCGATGATCACCCTACAAAGGAGAAAGAGCCATGGACCATTACAAGCTGTTCATCAACGGCGAATTCGTGGATGCCGCAGACGGCGGGACTTTTGAATCCATTGATCCGGGCACCGGCATGCCGGTGGCGACCGTGGCCAAAGCCGGCAAATCCGAGGCCGAAGCGGCAATTGATGCGGCCAGAAAAGCCTTTGACAGCGGGATATGGAGCGATTTGACACCCGCGGCCCGCCTGGAGAAACTCAACGCATTTTCCGACCAGATCACCCAGCAGGCACTGCGCCTGGCGATCACCGAGGCCATGGATTCCGGTCACATCATCCGGCTGGCAAAGTACTGGGGGATGCTCGGCTCCCAGCTGATACGCAATTACGGCCATTACGCGGCTTACCATTTCCCGTGGGAAAAAGAAATCCCGTATGCCGGAAACGTGTTCGCCCCGGGACGGGACTTCATCCGGCGCGAGCCTATCGGGGTCTGCGTGGGCATCATCCCCTGGAACTTCCCGCTGAGCATGGCTTTCTGGAAAATCGCCCCGGCCATTGCCATGGGCAACAGCATTGTACTAAAACCCGCCACCTCCACCCCGCTGGGGGCGCTCATTGTTGCAGAAGCCGCCAGGGCCGCCGGCATCCCCGACGGGGTGGTCAACGTCATTGCCGGCCCGGGCGGAGAACTGGGCGACACCCTGTGCACCCACCCGTCTGTGGACAAGATCGCCTTTACCGGCAGCACCGAGGTGGGTCGGCAGATCATGAAGATGGGCGCGGATACGGTAAAAAAGGTCACCCTGGAACTCGGCGGCAAGTCGGCCAACATCGTGCTCGATGACGCGGATCTGGACATGGCCGTGGAAGGGGCCATCTTCGGGACGTTTTTCCACCAGGGCCAGGTGTGCGAATCCGGCACCCGCGTCCTGGTAGCATCAAAAGTCTATGACGAATTTCTGGAAAAGATGAAAAACCGTGCAGAGAACCTGCGCATCGGCTACCAGCTGGATCCCGCCTCCCACCAGGGACCGCTGGCCAATGCGGCCCAGCTCTCCACGGTCGAGCAATATGTAAAAATCGGCAAGGAAGAAGGCGCACGGCTTCTCACCGGCGGCGAGCGTGCGCAAGTAGAAGGCCTGGAGGGCGGATTTTATTACAAGCCCACGATTTTTACAGATGTTGACAACCGCATGCGCATTGCCCAGGAAGAGATCTTCGGCCCGGTGGTTTGCGTGATCAAGTACGACATCGAAGACGAGGCCGTGGAGATCGCCAATGATTCCATCTACGGCCTGGCCGGCGGGGTATTTTCAGCAAGCAACGCCCGTGCCGAGCGCATCGCGCGCCGGATTCGCACCGGCACCATGTGGATCAACAACTATCACGCATTCGGGGATTTCTGCCCGTTTGGCGGATACAAACAATCAGGGGTCGGCCGGGAACTGGGAGAAGCCGGATTAAAGGAATACACCGAGGTCAAGCGGGTCCATGTCTCTGCCAGCGCCGATCACCAGAGCAACTTCATGATGAAGATGTTTTCCGATGACCCCAACATCCCGTTTGTCCAGTACATTACCCCCACCCTGGTAATGGCCGGCCGCAACAGCCTGCCGGCAGTTTACCGGGAGGTGGTCCGGCTGGGCGGCAGCCGGGCGCTGGTGCTCACGGACAAAGGCGTGCGGGAAGCCGGCTTAACCCGGCTGGTTGAAGATGCGCTGGGCGATTTCTGCGCGGGCGTGTATGATGATGTCTCCCAGGACACCGATCTTGCGACTGTGGACAAAGCCGCGGACATGGCCCGGGAAAAGGGCGCGGACATGATCGTCAGCGTAGGCGGCGGCAGCGTTCTGGACACGGCCAAGGCCGTGTGCGTGACCCTGAAAAACGGCGGCAAGGCAGACGATCACGTGGCCGTGATGCGCCTTACCGAACCCCAGACACCGCACATCGCGATTCCCACCACATCGGGCACGGGCAGCGAGGTCACCAACGTTTCTGTCATCAAGAGCCACTCGGCCGGGCGCAAGGTCTACATCGTGGACCCCTATATCACGCCGAACACAGCCATCCTGGACCCGCGCTTTACCATCGGCCTGCCGCCCGGACTGACCGCCACCACGGCCATGGACGCCATGACCCACGCGGTAGAGGCGCTTACCTCCACCATGTCCAATCCCCTCTGCGACGGACACGCCCTGCAGGCCATCCGGCTGATCCGGGAAAATCTGCCCCGGGTCATTGCCGACGGCAAAGACGAGGAGGCCAGAAACAACATGCAGATGGCAGCCACCGCCGCGGGATGGGCCTTTGGCATCGCCCAGGTGGGCCTGGCCCATTCCATGGCCCATACCGTGGGCATGTTAAACAACGTGCCGCACGGTGCGGCATGCGGTATTGTGCTGCCCGCAGTGATGCGCTATAATGTGGATTACGCTACAGACAAACTGGCGCTGGCCGCCCAGGCAATGGGCGTAAGCATCGCCGGTATGGATAGCCGCCAGGCAGCCATGGCCGGGGTGGATGCACTGGAAACGCTGATGAAGGAAACGGGGCATCCCATGCGCCTGAGCGAGGTGGGCGTCACCGAAGAGGACCTGGCCGCGGCCCCCTTCCACGCCATTGCGGATACGCCAACACTTTTCAACCCGCGGCCGGTATCCGATCCCAACGAAGTGGCCGAAGTCTTCAAGCAGGTGTTCTAGATTCTAAAAGCCCCGCCCCCTCCGGCAACGGAGGGGGCTGACGATTCACAGGCATGAATCGGCGATCAGGCAAGCTTCTTTCCGGCGCCCGGCCCCGGGGACACCCCGTAAATCTCCTCGATTTGGAGAATCACAACGCCTTTGGATTTCAGCGGCTGCCCCGCCTTGTTTCCCAGTTCCTCGATCCACTTGGCGGTATCTTCATAGCGTTTCCCCGAGGTTTCAATCGTGATCGTGCCTTTTAACTGGTAGCCCTCGTGGCCCTCCCAGAAAGTCACTGCCACGCGGGGATTGGACTTCATGTTGGCAAGCGTCTTGTTTAAAAACTGGTCGGATATCAGGATAGTTTCGTCGTCAATGATTTGCTTTGCCCCTACCGGAACAGCATTGGGCGTGCCGTCCGGGGTCGCCGTGGCCAGGATTACTGCGGGAACCTTTTCAAACAGATCTTTCATCCGTTTTGTCATTTGTGCCATTGCTGCCTCCTTTTGTTTCGTGTTCTGCCATGAGTAAAAAGAATCACAAGCCCCGCCTTTAAACTTTTTTCAAAAAAACAAACAATATGACATCGCAGGCAAAAATGTCAAACTGCAATCACCGGAAAAACGCATATCGCGGCTGCCATTGAATCCGGCCGCGGCATGTGGTAATAGCATTCTGCAGACATATGGAACCAATCGCATCAACTCCGGTGAAAAAACAATGACAAATCAACGCCCCCCGAACGAACGCTTTACCCATATCAGCGAGGTGCTTTCCCGGGTTGTCGGGCAGATTCGGCGGGAAACAGATACCGAGCTTTCGCGTATCCAGCAGGTCTGGCAGCAAGTGCTCGATCCGGTGATCGCGGAAAACAGCCGGCCTGCAGCCCTGAAAAACGACATCCTCCTGGTGCACGCGGCAAGCTCCACCGTGACCCAACAGCTGCGATTTCTCACCCCGGACATTATTGAACAGCTCAACCGTGTCCTGGGTGACGAGCGAATCGGCAAAATCCAGTACAAGGTGGGACCGGTTTCCCCACAGGACGGCAAATGAGCAAATGGACGCATGATACGTTCTTCCGCGGCCGGATTTCGGTAAAACAGCCGCCTGACGGGTACCGCTTTTCCGTGGACGCGGTGATTCTCGGCAACCTGGCCCGGATCAAACCCGGCAACCGGATCCTGGACTTGGGTACCGGATGCGGAGTCCTCCCGCTGATCCTTTGCTACCGGAACCCGGAACTCAGCCAGGTCTTCGGCGTGGAAATCCAGCCGGAACTCGCGGAAATCGCAGCAGTGAACACCCGGGAAAACCGGATGGGCGACCGGATCACCATCCTGGAACGGGATGTAAAATCCATGGCCCCGGCTGATACCGGCGGTCCCGTTGATGCGGTGGTATGCAATCCCCCGCATTTTGCTCCGAACTCCGGGCGCATTAATCCGGACTCCCAGAAGGCCGTGGCCCGCCACGAAATCAGGATCACCCTGCCCGACCTGACCGCGGCTGCCGGCCGAATGCTTGGCGCAGGCGGTCGGATGATCGTGATTTATCCGAGCGAACGCCTCGTGGATCTTCTCGATGCCATGCGGCGGGCGCATATCGAGCCCAAGGAACTCCGGATGATCCATCCCGGGCCAAGCACGCAAGCCCGGCGGGTGTTGGTGCACGCAGCCCTGGAGAAAAACCCCGGGGTCAAGGTTTCCCCGCCCCTTTACATCCGCAGGGATGCCAACAGCTACACCGATGAACTCGAGGCCATGTTTGCCCCGTAAAGCCGGCATGACGCCAATTCCGCGAATAAATTATATTTGACAACAAATCCGGAAATAGATACGTTTCTTTCCGGAATACAGCATCCGGACACAGATATTATCCGGCAGTAAAGCATTCAGCGGAGAGGTGGCCGAGTGGCTGAAGGCGTCGGTCTCGAAAACCGGTGTCCCGTTACGCGGGACCGTGGGTTCGAATCCCACCCTCTCCGCCATATGGCCAATTTGCAATTATTCCACAACTCCCGCCTATCCCGCATCTAAACAACAGCGGGAATGTTTTTCATCAGAAAAATATATTTGCCATGAATCCGGCCGCAGGGGGGATAATCAAAACCAGGACCAACCTTAAGAACATGAACCGATACCCGATCATCGCCAGTTCAAACGGGATATTCGCAATCCCCCACATCGCCCAGCCGGTAACGAACGCCACGGCGGTGCCCATGCCGGCGCCTGCCTGAAAAATCGAGGCGATGATGGGAAAGGCGATGTACGGACCGCCGGGAAGCAGCGCCCCGCCGATGCTCCCGATAAAAATCCCCTTTAAGCCGGACTCCTGACCCAGCCAGCTCTGCATTAATTCCGACGGAATCACCACCTGGATAAATCCGGCCATAATAAAAGCCACCAAAAGCAGGGGGGCAATCCCGATAAGAGTTTTACGGGCAATGGCAAAGCCCCCGGCAAGAGATCCATCGCCCCTCCTGTAAGCATAAGTTGAAGCGATGACAGCTAAAATCAACAGGATAATAAAGGCAGTAATCACGATTCTTCATCCGCCTTCTGGATTTCCCGGATTTGCGCCCGGACCCGGTCTCCGTATTTCGAAAAAAAGGCATTGCCGAGCACACCGACGAGAATCGGGAATATCAGGGTTACAATAAACCGGATAACAGTGAGTCCGGGTCCCAGCAAGGCCACCTCCATGGGCAGCCGGCTCAGGCTCCACAGATTCTTGGCGACCACGAAAGCCAGCACGGTGCCGATCTCCGCACCGTAGAGCAGAAAGGAAGCCGCAATCGGATAAAAAACATAGGGTCCGCCCGGTATCAGGGCACCGGCAATCCCTCCCAGCATTACGCCCTTTATGCCGGCCTCCCTGCCCAGCCACTTATTTATCGTCTCCCTGGAAATGAGCACCTGGATCATGCCTGCAAGGATCAGGGCCACGATTAACAGGGGCGCGACCCCGATCAGCATTGCGCCCCCTGCCATGCATCCCTGCACAATGACTTCCGGTCCCTGCTGAATCACCCCGACTGCAGCCAGGATGATGGTAACCGCAGACATGATGATGATTGTGTTTTTCATTTACTGCCATCTCCAATATCGCAAAAAGCTCTGAATGATATAGCATGCAAGCTTAATTCGTCAACTGATTGCTTGATCGTCCCCGGTGAAAAGCTTGCAGCACGCATCGCTCGATTTTATAGTATTTTACAGACGGCGGGAGAATAAAAAGACACAAAGCGGCTCTGTTTAAGTTTTGGAACCCGCTGCTAAGCAGCGGGTTTGCGACAAAACAATCAATCGATGGGATATGAAACGGACAGCGGCACAAGGGGGCGATTTATGGATGTTTCAGAAGGCATTGCAAAAAGAAAAAGCGTAAGGGCGTGCCGGGAAAACCCTGTCGCGAAAAAAGATCGCTTATACCGCGGATGAAAACAAGTTCTCTCCGGGCGAACGCACCCGGCGGGGTTCTGCCATATATATTTACTGAAACATGCTGCTGCAGCGCCCTATCCGTGTTCTGCAAGGATTTCCAAGGCCTTGGAGCTAAAATAGCTGCTGTCGGATTCTGCGGCTTCGCGCAGAAGTTGTCTGGCCCGGTTTTCTTCCACCCCCTGAACCAGCATCAGCTTGCCGGCCAGCACATGGAGCTGCGAACGGTAGGGGGATTGCTCGGGCATCAAAAGCAGGGCCTCGCGGTAGTGCTCCAGTGCCTTGTCCTTGTCCCGGCCGGCATACCAGGGAAGCACCTCATAGTAGAGGCCCATGTGCATGAGCAGGACGAAGCCGTTATATTCCCTGTCGATTTCATAAGCCTTCTTCAAGTGTTTTTGCGCCTTGTCCTTGAGGCCCTCGCTGAGAATGGACCATATGCTCGCGCCCTTGGCGTAGCCCCCGACGTTGACCGCGTAATAGTAATGTCCCTCCACCTTTTCCGGTTCGAGGGCAATGGCCTTTTGCGCCAGCTCCATTCCTTGCTTGCCAAAGGACGCACCGATCTCTTCCAGGTTATCCAGTTCACCGATCACGGCCATCCGGGTGATTACGCGGCAGGACCTGGAAGCCTTCCAAAACGCCTCGTAACTGTCCGGTGGCTGCTGGGCTGCCTGTTTGTAGAGCGCCACCGACTGCCTGAGGCTAATCATAGTCCCCTCGACATACAGCAGGTCCGCTCTGTTCATTGCATTCCGTTCCTGGGCTGCAGCCGGGGTATTGAGTATACCGAGTATGATCACAAGGCACGCCAGAAAGGCCTTGAGCATGACGGCTCGCTTGTTCAGGATCTGAATAAATACGGTAAAATGTTTTTTTGTCATGCAGAAAATCCTATTGGTTCATTTTCTGATTCAGGATTCGTCCTGATTTTGCCATCAAGCCCGGTAAACGGACATGCCGGCTGTCGTCGTTTTAGCGTCGGATTGCCACATTTCCCGTTAATGGCAAATCAGCCGAAAAACTCTTGCGGTGCGGGACCGATTGGCTTTACGCTGGCATACACCGGGATTGGCAGGGCGGTACCGATTCTTCCCCCGGAGTCCGGGGAAAGATGGCAGAACCATGTCTTTTTGGATTCTTTCTGGTCGCGAAAAGGGTGGGCTGGAAATGAGAGCCCGGGCTTTTCCTGGCGGGAGCCCGGAAGTTGATTTACTGCGCCTATCGCAACTCCTGAGAAACCGAATTCTAACCGCTATTATATAAGATGCTTTGCGTAAACCTCCAAATCCGACAATGAATTTTATCTATAATAGCCTCCGTGCTGAATTTGTCAACCCTGTCATTGACACCCTGTTATTGCCCATTCAAAACAAAAAACCGGGCGATGCAATTTTTTATCAAACCGGCCGGTTAAAAAAGGGATGCCCATACATCGCCGTTTGTCACGGATTTGTGCGGCATTTGAAAAAAGGTGAACATGCCGCTACCTTTTAAGGTAAAATAGTGCATTGCATCCCCCATTAAGGATACGGATGGAAAAGTACTGACAAAATCCGCACCCCGTGTTACCCGGAGACGGATGGAATTCTGCCCGGGCGGGCCGGGATCAAAAAAAATCGTATCCGGCGCTGCCGGAATACAGGGTGCCAGGTAAATAAGGAAAACCAGTGGAACAGATGCTGCCGGAAAAAATCAGGCTTCTGGAAGTACTGAAAAAAGCGGGATTCCATGTCCCGGAATTTATCTACCTTACGGCCGGAGATTTCAGAAACGAGAACTTTGACCCGTTGGAGGCCTTTTTCCGCGGATCCTGCCAGAGCTTCAAGGTGATCGTGCGAAGCGCGCACCCGCTGGAATCCTTCTTTAAAAGCGGGACATTTGACTCCCTTGAAATCAATGCAGACATACCCGGGATCAAATACGCCAGGAAACGCATCGTCCACCTTGCCAAAACCGCCAAGAAACTGCAGATCTCAAGGCAGCAGAAATTCAATAACGCCCCTGAACTCGATCCGGAGGACATGGGGGTCATTGTCATGCCCTTTATCCAGGGGGTAAAGGTGATGGCAAAAAAGATATGGAAATACTGGGAATTCGGCTATACCAACGAGTATGCCCACAAAATCCAGTGCGAATCCTACATCACCGAAACCCCCCATGACATGAAACTGCTGGGCCTTTCAGAGGATATTCAGGAGTGCCTCGGATTTCCGTGTGAGATAGAATATATTGTTTCAAATATAAGCGATATTCATGTGGTCCAGGCAAAGGATATCTCAAAGGTGGAGCTGCTCGACGAAAGCGTCAGCCGGCGGAGCGTCAGGCTGGACGGAATCCGCAGAATCCGGAAAAAAAGGAATTACCGGGAGCGGATGGTCTATGTCATGGACAACAAATCCTTTTACCTGGATATTATCAACCGGTGCGAAGACCTGGTTCACGGATGGGGCGATCGGGACTGCAGCATAGAGGACGTACTTCAGATCATTGACGATTATGAGGCAGAACTCGAGCAATTCGCCCTGAACCATGAAAGATTCGCTGTCCTGGGCCTGTCCATCAAAATCCCGGACGACCTTTACCAGATCGCCAATCATTACCTGGAAGATACGCCCGAACTCCAGAAACGCCTGACCAGCGCCCTGTATAACAATCAGTACAGGATCGATTACTTTCTGGCGGAATCCGATACCATCATCGCCAAGGACAGAATCCGGCTGAATCTCTGCACCCATGATGCTTACGGAATTGACACGGTGAGAAATCCCGTGTGGTTTGTTTACTGGAAATTCGAAAAGCAGGATCATATTGTCAGGGAGTTTAAAAGACTCGGGTTTAAAACCGGGGATATGATCGGCATTGACATTGATATGGATGAAAGGCCCACAGTTTACCGATTGTAACGCGCCGATGCGCCGCATCCGAACAAAGCATCTGAATAACCCGCGAGAGAAATCAAGCCGGTTTTCACTCCGGAAACCGGCGCAGGCGGGATAAGGCCGGGCGAAAGAATACGGTTGACAATACTCAGTGGTTCTTTTATGGATGGAAATTTATAGGCGACACGGGAATGGTTTTCAAATCCGACAACGATACCGGAAAAAGGCTTTGCCGGAACCGAAGCCGGCACTGGCCGACCAATGATAAAGACGTGCCTGCGGAGAGATGACCGAGTGGCTGAAGGTGCACGCCTGGAAAGCGTGTGTGCCTGTAAGGGCACCGAGGGTTCGAATCCCTCTCTCTCCGCCATATTTTTTACCGGGCACGAATCGACCCGAACCCCACCTGACCATCCGTGCTTCTGCGGCCACCGCTGAACTTTTCTGTGCGGCATCCAAATGCACGGGCGAGGTTTAAGCCATTATTTTCGGGCCAATTCGCAATGCCCGCATCAACGGGAAGGAATTAAGACAGGCTCGCCATGGCGTATCTGGTTTTTGCCCGCAAATACCGGCCTCAGCAATTCAGCGAGGTTATCGGCCAGTCGCACATTACGCGCACACTGGCCAATGCCGTATCATCCGGCCGCCTGGCCCATGCCATCCTGTTTTCCGGTCCCCGGGGCACCGGCAAGACCACAGTCGCCCGGACCCTTGCCAAATGCGTAAACTGCCGGAGCGGGCCCACCACCGAGCCGTGCGGCCAGTGTCAGTCCTGCCGCGAGATCGCTCTGAGCAACGCGGCCGATGTATTTGAAATCGACGGGGCCTCGAACAACAAGGTGGAAAACGTCCGGGAACTGCGGGAAAACGCCAAATACATGCCGGCCCACAGCCCGTACAAGATTTATATCATTGACGAAGTCCATATGCTCAGTGATGCGGCATTCAACGCCCTTTTAAAGACCCTGGAAGAGCCGCCCGCCCACGTGCTGTTTTTCTTTGCCACCACGGAACCCAACAAGATTCCGATCACGATACTTTCCAGGTGCCAGCGCCATGATTTCCGGCGGGTGGAAATCGATGCCATCATCGATCACATGGAAGACATCTGCGGCCGGGAAAACATCGCCGTTTCCAGAAACGCCCTGGGGCTTATCGCCCGGGAGGCAGACGGCAGCATCAGAGACGCCCTGAGCCTACTCGACCAGATTTTTACCTGCAGCCGTGGGGAAATCACAGACGAGCAGATCATCGACATCCTGGGCATCATCGACCGGCAGATCATCTTTGATTCCGCAGACGCCCTTTTTGCCGGAAACATGGCCGAACTGCTGTCCATCTGCGATCGCCTCTACAGGCAGGGCCGGCACCTGATGCGGTTTTACGCGGAGCTGATCGAACATTTCAGAAACCTGCTGGTGGTGAAGATGGGCGGCAGCGGCAAGGCCCTCTCGGGCGTGCCGGCACACGAGAAAACCCATATGGCAAAACAGGTTGAAAATCTTTCCGAACCGTATATTAACCAGGTCTTAAACACGCTGTTTGAAGACGAATGGCGGATCCGGCAGTCGGTTTCCCCCAGGCACGCCCTGGAAATGACGTTTTTTAAGCTTTTCCAGATCCGGCCGGCCATGTCCATTGACCAGCTCATCGAAAAGATTGACCAGCTCAGACAGGGCATTGATCCAAATTTACCGGCCCATGGAAAAGCCGCGGGCACAGCCCCGGACCCAAGCCCGGCACCCGGACAAAACCCGGCACCCCAACACCCGGCAGAAGAACCCGCACAACCCGAACCGCCCCTGCCGGAGCCCGAACACGACCGCCATCCGGAAGACGCATCCCGGTCTCACGAGCCGGGACAATCAGCGGGCGGGCCTTTCGCCCAAGAGCCTGTCGATAACGCAGACCCGGAAAAAACCTGGGAGGAGCTGCGGGATCGGATTGCCGGGAAATCGCCTTCCCTGGGCGCTTGCCTGGGCGAGGCCAGGCTGCAGGAAATGACCGGGGATCGTCTGAAAATCGAAGTCCGGTCCGCAGCCACCAATGTAAACCTGCTCAACCGGAAAAAGAGCATCGCCAACCTGGAATCCATCTGTACCGAGTTTTTCGGCAGGCCCATGCGAATCAGCCTTGAAATCAAGGAGGAAGCTGACAATCCGCAAAAACAGAAACGGGAAGCCAAACATTTGAAGGACGAGGCCTTAAACCACCCCCTGGTCGGGGCGGCCGTGAAAACGTTCAACGGCAAAATCGTTGACATCAAGATCCTACCCACAGGAGGAAACGCACAATGAAGAACATGGGAAAAATGATGAAGCAGGCCCAGCAGCTTCAGGAGAAGATGAGCAAGCTGCAGGAGGAAATGGCCGATAAAACCGTTGAGGCCACGGCCGGCGGCGGTATGGTCAAGGTTGTGGCCAACGGCAGGCAGCAGATCGTTTCCATCAATATTGAAAAAGAAGTGGTTGACCCGGAAGACGTTGACATGCTCCAGGACCTGATCCTTGCGGCGGTCAATGAGGCGCTTTCCCGCGCTCAGGAGATGGTCTCCGAGGAAATGAGCAAGCTCACCGGCGGCATGAATATCCCGGGAATGATGTAGGACAGGCCATGAACCATTACCCGGAAGCCATTCTCAAACTGATCCGGCACCTGTGCAAGCTGCCGGGCATCGGCGAAAAATCCGCGGAGCGGTTTGCCATGCACCTGCTGACCGCGCCGGACGAGGAAGTCGCCGGCCTGGCCGGAAGCATCGCGGATCTCAAGAAACAGGTAAAAGTCTGCAATACCTGCTTTTGCCTAAGCGACAGGCAAACCTGCCGGATCTGCAGCGACCCCGGACGGGATCACGGCCTGGTGTGCGTGGTGGAAAGCCCGGCGGACATGGCGGCCGTTGAAAAATCCGGCTCCTATCCCGGGGTTTATCATGTGCTCCAGGGCCTGCTGTCTCCCATGGACGGCATCGGGCCGGAAGAACTCCGCATCCGGGAACTGGTCGGCCGGGTGGCTGCCGGCAAGGTCAGCGAGGTCGTCATTGCCACGAGCACCAGCGTGGAGGGCGAAGCCACGGCCGATTACATCACCCGGGCGCTGAAATCATATTCGGTGAAAATCACCCGGATCGCCTCCGGGGTTCCCATGGGCGGCGAGCTCAAGTACATCGACCAGGTCACCCTGAAAAAAGCCCTGGAGGCCCGGCGTGCCGTTTGATTCCGTCACCCCCGGGGATCTGTTCGAATGCCGGCAGTGCGGCCAGTGCTGCCACGGCTACGGGGGCACGTACCTGAACGCAGCAGACATTGAAAACATTGCCGGTTATCTGGGCATTTCCGGGGATGAACTCATCACCCGATACTGCACGGTCTCGGGCGGCCGCTACATTCTCCGGCAGAAATCCGACGGATACTGCGTATTCTGGGACGAACTCTGCACCATCCACCCGGTCAAACCGCGGATGTGCCGAGCCTGGCCGTTTATCGCGGCTGTCATCTGCGATCCGGCAAACTGGGATGCCATGGCAGAAGCCTGCCCGGGCATACGCACCGGATTTAACAAACAGGACATTGTCCGCTGCGTCCGGGAAAAACTGGAAGAACTCGACAGCAGCCGGAGCAACCTTCACCCGCAAAAACAGACCGGCGGCATCTCATGATCGGCATATTCGACTCAGGCATCGGCGGGCTGACGGTGGTTCGCGCCATCATGGACGCACTGCCGGAATATGACATCGTATACTTCGGCGACACCGCGCGGACCCCTTACGGGACCAAAAGCGGGCGCACGGTGGTGGAGTATTCCAGGCAGGACACGGATTTTCTGATCAACAAGGGCGCAAAAATCATCGTGATCGCCTGCAACACGGCCTCCAGCGTAGCCTTTGAAGACACTCAGGCCCGCTTTGACCTGCCCGTCTACGAGGTCATCAGCCCGGCCGTGGACCTGGCACTGGATCAGACCCGCAGGGGGATTATCGGCGTGATCGGCACCCGGGGCACCATTGAAAGCGGGATTTACGAGCGCAAAATCCGCGAGCGCAGCCCGGAAGCAAAAATCCACTCCGTTGCCTGCCCGCTTCTGGTGCCCCTGGTGGAGGAAGGTTGGAACGAAAAACCCGAGACGCGCATGATCGTGAAAAAATACCTGCACCCCTTAAAGGTCCGGCAAATCGACACCCTGATCCTGGGCTGCACCCATTATCCGGTCATCAAGCACGTGATTGCCCACAAAATCGGTAAAAAGGTACGGATCATCGATTCTTCCGTGGCATTGGCCGGACAGATCAGGCAGTTTCTGACCGATTACCCGGAAGTGGATGCAACCCTGGACAAAAACGGGCAAACCCGGTTTTACGTCTCGGATGTGACCCGGCAGTTTGAAAAAACGGCAAAAACAGTGATCAAACGCAATATCGAACTCACTGCCGCAGATCTGCAGGAATCGGCCGGTTTCCGCTAAACAGAGGCCCGGTAATTGGGCCCCACAATGAGCATGCTGTTGGGTGAAACGGTCTGCAAGGTTTCCATTGTGCTGCCGAAAAAAAGCTCCTTGATCAGTCCGTGACCGTAGGCCCCGAGCACGATCAGGGCATCATGCGGGATTTCATACAGGTTTTCCGCAAAAGAGCGGCTTTCAAAAAACCGCCATCTGCGAACATACTTGTCCATTTCAACGCCAAGTCCCTCACTGTCGATAATATCCTCGTAGTCTTTCCGCTTTCTTCTGCCCTCCTGTGTGAAAACATCCAGGGGAAACCCGGAAATCCGGCTCAGGCGTATCCCGAGCTTAAGGGCCTTTAGCGCATTTGCCGAGCCCCCGAACATCACGGCCAGGCTCTGCCACGGCTTGAATACCGCACTGGGAATATAAACGGGAAAACGCGCATTCTGAACAATCCGGCGAACGCGCGGGCCGATGTATCCCAGGCCGATCTTGGAGCTCATGTCCGTAATGCTTCTGGGGCAGCACATAAAATCGTAATCCACCGGAATATCCGGCAGCGTTGAAGCGGTGAAATGCTTGAGCTCCAGGAACTTCGGCGCCGGCAGCCCCATGCTTTCCACGATTTCCACCACATGATCCCTGGCCGTGTCCGGCGAGCGAAGGTAGGAGCCGTCAAGATCCACCTGCACCACGTCGTTTTCAAAATACATCAAAAATTTCACGTAGGCAGGAACGTAGACCACCGGCAGAATATCGAGACGCTTGCAAAAGTAGGCCGACTCCAACAGGGTTTCCCGGCCCAGCGGGGTGTTTCTGAAAATGTGCAGCATCTGCATTTCCATTGGCAACCTCCTCCTCGTTTATGATTGGCCGGCCCGTATCCGGGTCGAAACTCAATGCATTGTCTGTACCATTAATTCGTGTCGGTATTTATCCAGCAGGGTGGCCTTGGAGATCATCCCCACAAACCGGCTGCTCGATACCACCGGCATGCTGAACAATCCGTTGGCATCCATCCGATCCAGCACTTCCGAGAGATCCTCGTGAATATCCACGGTTTCCACCTCGGTCTGCATCACCTGCTCCAAAAACACGGTTTCATACATCAGCGAATCAAGCAGGTAGGGCCGGATGTCATCCAAATGGATCATACCCTGGAATTCGCCGGTTTGCTCATCCACCACCGGAAAATGGTTCCTGTGCGAGTCCTGGACCACCTTGATAAAATCACCGAGCAGCATGTTGCGCGGCACGGTTTTGCAGTCTTTTTCCACCAGTTCGGTGATGCTCAAATCCGCCAGTACCTTGGCATCCGTGCGCGGCTTGAGATACTGGCCCTTTTGCACCAGTTCCCGCAGGTAAAAAGATGCCGGTTCAAATACGCGGCTGATGGTCGTGGAAAGCGCGGAAACCAGGATCAGCGGCAGAATGGTTTCATACCGGCCGGTGATATCGACGATCAGAAAAATTCCGGTCAGCGGTGCATGCATAGTCCCGCTGATCACGCCCGCCATGCCCAGAAGCGCGTAACAACCCTCATCCACCCATGAAAACCCGGGCAGCAGAAGAACAATAAACCGATGATACATCAGGCCGGCAAAACTGCCGATCACCAGGGCCGGAGCAAAAATCCCGCCGGAACCGCCCCATCCCAGAGTTAATGCCGTGGCCGCGATTTTGGCGCCCACCAGCAAAAGCATCAGCGCAAGACCCGGAGCAAAGGCGCCTTCCACCATTTGCTGGATCGAATGATAGCCTTCGCCGAGCACCCCGGGCAGGAGAAGGCCGATGGCGCCCACCATGCACCCGCCGATGAGCGCGCGCACCCAGACGGGCAGAGTGATTTTTTCGGAAATGTGGTGAGAATACCGCAGCGAACGGGCAAACAGGACCGAAATCAATGCGGTTAACACGGCCAGGCCGACTGCGGCCAGCGTGGAGGTGACATCCACGTCAAAACGAAGATGGGTAAAGGAAATCTGATGCGTCTGAAGCAGACGGGTGACCTGGGCCCCGGCCACGGAAGCAACCGCAATGGGCACCACGTTGCCGGCCGACCACTCGCCCATGATAATTTCGATTGTAAAGACCATGCCGGCCACAGGCGCATTGAATATGGCAGACAGCGCGCCGGCAGAGCCGCATCCCACCAAGGTGACCCGCTGGCGCTCGTTTAGCGAGAAAAGCCTGGATATATTGGAACCGATGGAAGCCCCGGATATTATCACCGGGGCCTCGGGGCCCGCAGACGCGCCGGAGCCGATGGTCAGGCAGTTTGAGATCAGCCGTGAAAACGAGGACCGCAGCCGCAGCAGCCCGCCGTGACGGGACACGCTGTAAACCACTTCGGGCACGCCGTGGCCGGCGCCTTCGCGCACGACTTTTTCCAGAAACAGGGAAGATGCCGCCATACCGATTCCCGGCAGCACGAAGGCCCACCAGTAATCCCGGAAAACCGAAAGATTTTCCATCATAAAGACCAGACCGTGGCTGAGGGCCACGGCCGCCAGCCCGCTGCAGACCCCGACCGCTGCCCCAAAAGCAATCAGCAGCAGCCGGTCATCCATGCGGAACCATACCCATCGGGACGGATTCAGCCGGTTTTTCCAATCTGAAAATCTTATCAATGTCCTTGTGCCAGTATCCCTTTCACCCGGGGGTGCATTCCCCCGTTTATCCCTCACCCCCGCTCAAACGGGCTTCAAACTCCACAATTTTCGTAATCAGGGTCTCAGGGGCCGGAACCTCGGAAAGAAGGTTTAAAAAAGTTGCATCGCGCAGACAATAAGACAGCCGGGACAGCAGATGCAGGTGCTGTTGGGAACTTGCGGCCACCAGTACAAAAAGGACATACACCGGCTTTTTGTCCACGGCCTTGAAATCAACCGGCCGGTCCAGGAAAAAAACCGCGATCTGAGTGGGTATTCCGGTCTGGCTCAACGGGGTGCGCGGGTGGGGAACAGCCACCCCGTTTCCGATGCCTGTAGACATCATCTGCTCCCGGGCCACCAGGCTTTCGTAGAGGGCCTGCCGGTCGGATTCGGATTCAATGCCCTTCATGGCGGAAACCGCCTCACCGATGACCTCCTCCACGGTCTGCCCGGACAGGTGATAATAAATTCCGCCCCGGCCGATGGCATCGGCCAGGTTCTCGGATGTTTCTTCCTGCTTTTCCTGCTGCTGTTCACCGGGCGGGTGATACGGCAGGTTATGTTCTTCCGCCCATTTCCGGAGGGCCGTATCACTGAACAGGCAGGTATCGCCGATCATTTTCACGGGGATCCGTCCCTGCCGAACCCAGCGCTCCACAGTCGTGGAGGGCAGTTCCAGGCAACTGGAAATCTCGTCTATCTTCAACTCCATGGAAAACGCCCTTCCATTGCGATTCGCCGGGTGTTGCCCCGGGAAAAAACGACCCGGACCAACACCCGGCATCTCGTTTACAAACTAATAAAAATAATAAAATAATTCCATGAAATCAAGGATTTTCTTGTTCCCGCACGCCGGCTGACAGCGCCGATTCCGCGCGCTGATGCCCGGCTACTCGGAATAAGCATCCATCCACCAAGCGTCCCACCGGCGGCGTGAAACCGCATCGGCAATCTTTCTGCCCAGCTCGGTTTTCAATCGCTTCTGCACCACGGGCAACCATTTCTCCGGGGTCTGCCCGCCCACGTCGGAAATGGATTTCAAATCCAGGATAAAGGCCAACTGGTCTGCATCATGGGCCAACCTGGCCGCCTCGGTTTCCTGGGCGTTGAATTCGGCAAGCAATCCGGATACATCACCGCCAAAGGGCAGCTTCTCGGTGGTATCCGCGATTGCCCGGTTCTCATCCGCTGTCACGTATTTCTTCTGCACGTAATTCAAATCCCCGATGCGCGCCTCGGGAAGATCATGGAGCAGGCACATGGTAATCAACCGGAGCCCGTCCACGCCCGTCTCCAGCTTTGTCATCACGTAGGCGATAAACGCCGCGGCAAAGGAGTGTTCCGCCACCGACTCCCGCCCGGCGCCCAGAAACGCAAATCCCGCCCGGGGAATCTCCTTGAGCATTTTGGCCTCAAACAACAAATCCGCGATTTCTTTCATCCCGACTCCCTCTTTAAATTCGCTTCTCAATGTATCCACATGCCGGCTGCCCAGGACCCTGCCAGGGCAGCCGCAACAACGCCCAGGCAAAGCCACTGGCCCGGCGGCCCGATGACTTTCCGGGCCATGGCATAACCGATTCCCACGAAAATACCAACCAAAAATCCGAACAAGTGCGCTGTCAAATCCACGTGCGCACCCGATCCGAGAAACCCCAGCAGCGCCAGGCCGCAGCCAAGCGGCAGCCAGGCCGCGGCCTTCTGCCGGGCACTGTGTCGCTTCCGGAAAAACTGGTATCCGGACAGGATGCCGATGGCGCCGAAAACCGCGGTGGATGCGCCGATGGACAGATGTCCGGACTGGCGGACAAACGCATTGACCAGGTTGCCTGCCGATCCGGCAAACAGGACCATCAGCATCCCGGTTCCCCATCCGGCGACATGGCAGACGGCTGTTGCAAAGATGGCCATCCCGGCCATGTTGCCCAGCAGGTGCACGGTGTCGGCATGCAGCATCAGGGCCGTGACGGTCCGGTAAAGCTCACCGTCGACAATCCGCCAGGCAGCCGCACCGAAATCCTCCCATACGGATTGCACCGATGCCGTCTGTGCCACGAGCCCGTAACACACCGCCAGAAAAGCGGCCGCCCACACCCCGGCATATCCGTGGGCCTGTTCCGGCTCCGGGATATCGGTCCCGGAATCCGCGGGCCGGTTTTCCCGAAAATACTGCTCCACTGCATGGCGGGCGCGCAGGTAATCGCGCGGCTCCACCCAGATACCCCACCCGCGCCCGGTTTTCTTCACCCTGAACGGAATCCCGGAGGCTTTCAGGATCAGGCCGCACAGGTCGGCTGCATCAGAAGACATGTTTTCATAGAGTTCAAGCATGATTTCGTTGGCCCGCGGGTTGACAAACGCAAAAGCTGTCTAATTTTAATTGGTTGAAGATGACTGGGAAGCCAACAGCAAATCCCCATGATAACCGCAAAACATACAGGAGCCGGCTATGACACCGAAAACCGAAACCTATGAATTCCAGACCGAAGTCAAGCAGTTGCTCAATATTATCATCAACTCCCTGTATTCCAACAGGGAAATTTTCCTGCGCGAGCTGATTTCCAACGCCTCGGACGCCCTGGACAAGATCAGTTTCCAGGCTCAGAGCGATCCGAACGTGCTCGGCGAAGACACCGAACTGAAGATCAAGATCATCCCGGACAAGGAAAACCAGACCCTGACCGTTTCAGACAACGGCCTCGGCATGACCAGAGAAGAGGTCAAGGAAAACCTGGGCACCATCGCCAGAAGCGGGACCGCCGCGTTTCTGGAAGCACTGGAAAAATCCAAAAAGGAAGACGGCCTCAGCCCGGAACTCATCGGACAGTTCGGGGTTGGCTTTTACAGCGCGTTTATCGTGGCGGACCGCATTACCGTGATCACCCGGGCGGCCGGCGAACAAACGGCCACAAAATGGGAATCCGCAGGTGACGGATCCTATACCATCGAGGAAACCGAAAAGCCGGGGCGGGGCACGGACGTAATCCTGCAGCTTTCGCCAAAGGTCCAGGAGGAAGAGGATTATACCCAGGAATGGACCATCCGGCGCATTGTCAAGCGGCACTCGGATTTTGTGCGCTATCCCGTTGTCATGGACGTGGAGCGCGAGGAGCAGGAAACCGACGAGCAGGGCCAGCCGGTGGAAGGCGCGGAGGAAAAAACGGTGGTCCGCGAAGAAACGCTCAACTCCATGAAGGCCATCTGGGCGAAAAACAAAAGCGAGATCACCGAGGAGGAATACAACGACTTTTATTCCCATATCAGCCACGACTGGAATCCGCCCCTGACCTGGATGCATATCAAGCTCGAAGGGGTGACCGAGTACACGGCGCTGCTTTATATTCCTTCCAATGCGCCCTTTGACCTGTATCATCCGGAACGCCAACACGGGGTTCAGCTCTACAGCCGGCGGGTGTTTATTATGGACTCCTGCCGGGAGCTGCTGCCGGAATACCTGCGATTTATCCGCGGCGTGGTTGATGCGCCGGACCTGAATCTGAACATCAGCCGGGAGATGCTTCAGCAGGACGCCTTGGTGCGCAACATCCGAAAGAACCTGGTCAAGAAAATCCTGGAAAAACTGGAACAAATGGATGCCGAGACTTATGAAAAATTCTACGACGAGTTCGGCGCCGTACTCAAGGAAGGCATTTATTCGGATGCGGATAACCGGGACCGGCTCACACGGCTGATCCGCTACAAAACCACCAAGTCCGAGGGCAAGTGGCGCTCACTGAGCGATTACCTAAAGGACATGCAGCCGGACCAGGAAAACATATACTACATCACCGGCGACAACCTGAGCGCCATGTTAAACAGCCCGCACCTGGAGGCGCTCAAGGACCGGGACTACGAAGTGCTGCTGATGACTGACCCGGTGGACGAGTTCGTGGTTACCAGCGTGACCGAATTCGAGGGCAAGCCATTGAAGAGCGCGGAAAAAGGCGACCTGGAAATCGACAAGAGCAAGGAAGAGCAGGAAACCGAGACCTATTCGGACCTTTTCACGAAGATCCAGGAACATCTCAACGACAAGGTCAAATCGGTCAAGCCCTCATCGCACCTGAAAAACTCGGTCTCATGCCTATCCGGAGACACCTATGACATGAGCGCCTACATGGAAAAACTGCTCAAGGCCTCGGGGCAGACCGTACCCGAATCCAAGCGGATCCTGGAATTAAACACCGAACACCCGGTGATGTCCAAGATCCGGCAGATCCATGAAAGCAACCCGGAAGACGAATCGCTGGCCGATTACAGCCACCTGCTCTATGACCTCGCTGTAATCGCAGAAGGCGGCAAGGTCGAAAACCCCTCGCGGTTCAACAAGATGGTCGGCGACCTGATGGCCGGGGCCATACACGAATAGCCGGAACTGTTCGGGGACAGACCTCAGGTCTGTCCCCGCTTTCAATCCCCCAATCCCTTTATTCCCCGATCAGTCGCAGGATATTCCCGCCCATGATCGCCTCCCGGACTGCTTCGGAGACCGGAAGATCCATCACCTTGGAAAACTCGCGCTTCGGTGCGCCAAACGGAAAATCCGATCCGAACATGATGCGCCCGCTGCCGTAGCGCGCAATGTAATCCCGGATTTCATCCGGAGGGGCAAGGCTGGTATCGGTGTAGACCCGGGGATTATCCCACAGCCCGTTTCTGGCGATTTCCCGGTATCCGCCGTTTAAAATGCCCAGGTGGGGTATGATCACATTGACGCCCTGCGCGATTTCTTTGACAAACCGGATCGTGTTGGCAAGCTCCTCCTCAAAAACCACCGGAAGGCCACGACGCCGGATTTCCGACACGGCCCGGGCACAGGCCGGATCATCATATCGGTATGCCGGTTCATCGGAATGCCGATGCCACTTGATACCGCAATGGCGCGCATCAAGCTGATCCACCGCAAAATCGTTCCAGATGAAGAAAAAGGGAAACACCTTGATCACCCGGTTTTGCAGGCCCAGCAGGTACTGGTTGGAAGCCGCTCTTTGCTCGCGCCACTGCTGACTGTCGGCAAAATCCGGATCGGTGCGGTCATAGATCTCCATGACCGGGGAAAACATCACCGCCCCTTCAATCGGACTGCCCCGGACACTTGCCAGGTAATCCTCAAACGACTGGGGCGGAAACCGGTCGTATATCCCGCAATGTGCGTGCGAATCAATAATCATGGGTCGATCCTTTTTCTGAAATCAGGCTGCTTTTTTCCAAAAAACTTAAATCACGCCGCTTATCCATGCAAAACCGAACCCGAAGCCCCGGTGCGAAAAACGACTGCGCTTTGCGTGTTGACTTTGCAGGCGCATCTCCTATATTTTTAAATTCATCCATTTACGTGTACTGCCAATATTTTCCACAGGGGAAAAAATCATGGACAAGGAAAAGCGTATCTTAAATGCCATTCTCGAGACCATCGAAGAAGGCATTTACGTCATCGACCAGAACTACACGGTGGAGTACATGAACCGCCAGATGGTCGAACTCTTTGGCGAAGGCACCGGGGAGAAATGCCACCGCCTCTTAAACAACAGCGATACCCTTTGTCCGTGGTGCCGCGCTTCAGAGGTGTTCCGGGGCAATCGCCTTCACTGGGAGCTTTTTATCCCGAAAACGGAAAAAACCTTTGCACTCACAGAGCTGCCCCTGAAAAACCCGGACGGATCGGTTTCCAAACTGTGCATATTCCGGGATATCACCGAACGAAAAAAGCGCGAAGCCGAGCTGGCCGCCTCCGAGGAACGATACCAGAACCTGTTTGAAAACGTGGGCGTGGGCGTCTATATCAGCAGCAAGGAAGGCCGCTTTTTGGACGCCAACCAGAGCTTTATTCAAATGCTGGACTATGAAAGCAAGGAAGAGCTTTTAAACATTGACATTACCCGGGATCTCTACGTGCGGCCATCTGACCGGCGCAAGTTTCAGGAAATGATCGAACGCGACGGCCGGGTGGTGGAATACGAGGTGGAGTTCAAAAAAAGGGACGGCACCCCGATCACCGTTTTGCTCACCAGCCACGTCAGATATGATCACCAGGGCAACGTTCTGGGCTACGAAGGCATTACCGTGGACCAGACCGAGCGCTACATGATGGAAAAAAAGCTGCGCGAGGCGCATGATTTCATGAACAAGGTCATCCAGAGCTCGCCCAGTCCGATTATGGCCGCAGACCTGAAGGGCAACATATTCATCTGGAATCGGGCGGCGGAAGAAACCCTCGGATACCCGGCATCGGAAACCATCGGCAAAATGCACATCACCAAGATCTACCCGGAAGGCCTGGCCTTCCGGATCATGAAAATGATCCGCAGCCCGGAACACGGGGGCGTGGGCCTGCTGCGCTCCCATCCCATGCTCTACGTCCGAAAGGACGGCGAGGTGATCGACGGATCGCTGTCAGCCGCCATGATTTACGACGATGACGGCAACGAAGTGGCAACGGTGGGATCGTTTGTGGACATGACCGAGCGCATCGAGATGGAGCGCACCCTGCGCAGCACCCAGGAACAACTGCTCCAGTCCGAAAAACTGGCAGCCATGGGACGGCTGACCTCCCAGATCGCCCATGAGTTGAACAACCCGCTCTTCGGAATCATGAATACCCTGGAGCTGCTCAAAAGCGAAATCCCCCCGGAAAACAAGCGGCGCAAGCTGCTGGACATGTCGCTTTCCGAAACCGTGCGCCTGGCCGAAATGCTGCGCAAGATGCTATCATTTTCCAAGCCGGACCAGGAAGAAAAGGGACCGGTCAATATCAACACCATTATCGACGAATTGATGCTGCTCCATGAAAAGCAGCTCCGGGAAAACAGCATCAAGCTCACAAGCGAGCTCGCCGAGGGGCTTCCCGAGATATACGCATCCAGGAACCAGATGCGGCAGGTGTTTTTAAACATGATTTCCAATGCCCGCGACGCCATGCACGAAGGCGGCACCCTGACCTTCCGCACGTGGCACCAGGACGGCCATGTCTACATTGAAATCTCAGATACCGGCCAGGGAATCGACAAAGAAAACCTCAACCGGATTTTTGACAGCTTTTTTACCACCAAGGACACGGTCAAGGGCGTAGGCCTGGGGCTATCGGTATGCTATGGCTTTATCCAGGACCACGGCGGCGACATCCGGGTCAACAGCAGTTCCGGGCAAGGCACCACCTTTATCATTGATCTGCCAGTCCACCAAGCCCCCGAGCAGGAACAACAAAACAAACTTGACAAATCCGCTTCCACCCAATAAAGTTTGTAGGACATATACCAGCAAGGCGCCCAATCGGGCATAAAAGGGAATCCCGTTAAAATCGGGAGCGGACCCGCCACTGTAACCGGGGACGAAAACCGCAAAAAAGCCACTGTTTCTTTGCAAAGAAATGGGAAGGCGCGGCAACTAGGACGATCCGGGAGCCAGAAGACCTGCCCTGCCGGAAAATTTCATGGTAAAAGGCGCGGATCTCGCCTGCATGAAAGATTAAGGGGTCAAGAAAAACGGGTGCAGCCCTCTTAAGTCAAAAGGACTTAAGGGGGCTTTTTTTATTGGAAGACAGCAAAAGGAGAACTGGAATGAAAATCACGCGAAGCGCTATTTTCCTGATTGGAATTGCCCTTTTGATCATCGCAGCCGCACCGCTGCAGGCAGAGGGAAAAAAGCAGGATAAAACCGGAATTCTTCTGGTAACTTTCGGAACGACCTTTCCGGAGGCCCGCGCGGCTTTTAAAAACATCAAGGAATCCGCAAGCCGGGCTTTTCCGGACACTCCGGTCAAGTGGGCATATACATCAGAAATGATCAGGAAGAAAATGGCTGATAAAGGAAAACAGGCTGACTCTCCGGACAGGGCCCTGGAAAAAATGGACAGTGAAGGCTTTAGCAGGGTTGCAGTGCAGTCGCTTCATACCATAGCCGGCCATGAATTCCACGATCTGGTAAAAACCGTCCGGAAATTCGAAAACAACGCAGACAGCATAAAAGAAATAAGCATCAGCGGGCCGCTTCTTGACGGCCCGGAAAGCATGGAAAAAGCCGCGCATGCAATAAGAAAGTCCGTCCCTGCAGAACGAAAGCCCGGCGAGGCAGTGGTGCTTCTGGGGCACGGAACTCATCATCCTTCCAATTCCGCCTATGCAGCTCTTATGTGGCGGCTGCAGACAGAAGATGAAAACATGTTCATCGGCACAGTGGAGGGATATCCGGGCCCTGAGACGATCATTGAACAACTCGGGCAAAACAAGGTCTCTTCTGCCTGGCTCATGCCCTTTATGTCAGTTGCGGGCGATCATGCCAGAAACGACATGGCAGGAGACGGCAAGGATTCCTGGAAAACGCTTCTAAGCGAGGCAGGACTCGCGTCCAGGCCGGTGATGAAAGGCTTTGCCGAATACGAGCCCTTTGTTGACATATGGATCGACCAGCTAAAAGAAGCGATTGAAAATAAAATAAAGGTGAAAGATTAAAGGTGGAAGGCGAAAGGCGAAAAGGCGTCCTGACACCGGAGCAAAAGAACCTTGAAAAATCAAAAATTCCATAATCTCAGATTTTTTCCCCTGTGGCCCCAGCTTGCCCTGCTGGCAGCAATTCTGCTTGTGCTTGCAGCGGCTGCTGCCGGCATGGGCCATGTAAAGGTGGGTTTCTCCGATGTGCTGAGGATAGCCGGATCGGCACTGCCGGGCATGCCTGAGCTTGCATCGGGCATTGACCAGGTATCCCGGGCGGCGGTCCTGGAAGTCCGTCTGCCGCGAATACTTACGGCAGCCCTGGTGGGAGGGGCCCTGGGGGTCTCGGGTGCCGTCTATCAGGGCATCCTGCTAAATCCCCTGGCAGACCCCTACACCCTGGGGGTCTCAGCAGGGGCGGCATTCGGCGCAAGCGTTGCCCTTCTTTTGAATATCGGCGTGCTCGGCGCCTTTTCAGTGCCGATGTTTGCATTTACCGGCGCGGTGGCAACGCTTATGATCGTTATGTATCTGGCCTCGTCAGCCGGCGGGTATTCTTCGAGCAACCTGATTTTATCCGGCATTATCGTGGCCTCCATACTTTCTGCAGGAATCAGCTTCTTAAAATACCTGGCAGACGAGCGGGTATCTGTGATCATTTTCTGGCTCATGGGAAGTCTTGCCTCAAAGACCTGGGCGGATGTCGGCCTGGTGGCAGGGATGACAGGGTTTTGTACCGCGGTGTGCCTGTATTTTGCAAGGGATCTGAATCTTATCTCACTTGGAACGCGCACCGCCGCATCCATGGGAACGGCGGTGCACAGGATATCGCCCGCCCTTCTGGTATGTGTCAGCCTGATGGCCGCCATTTGCGTCTCCATTTCGGGCATAATCGGTTTTGTGGGGCTGCTGGTGCCCCACCTGGTAAGAAGCGTGTGCGGACCGGATCACGCAAGACTGATTCCCTTATCTCTTTTTACAGGCGCAATACTTCTGCTGGGAGCAGACACATTGACAAGGGCGGTTCTGCCAAGCGAACTTCCCATAGGCGTTTTAACCGCGCTTATCGGAGGGCCGTTTTTCTGCTGGATATTCCGCAGGCGGCAGATGGGAATGAACTATGGTTTTTGAGATAAACGATATTTCATATTCCTACGGTCAAAGAAAAGCAGTGGACCGGCTCAGCCTGGGCCTTGAACAGGGGCGGTTTTACGCGGTGATCGGACCCAACGGATGCGGCAAGACCACGTTGATGGATCTCATGTGCGGGCACAGGAAACCCGAGTCCGGCAGCCTGAGACTCAACGGAAACAGCCTTGACAGTTATTCCGCAAGGGCCCTTGCCAGGCATGTCGCCCTGGTGCCCCAGGAATACAGGGTAAACTTTCCCTACACCGCAAAGGAGGTGGTGGCAATGGCCAGATATCCGCATCTCGCTCGTTTTTCAGCCCCGGGGGCCGGCGACATGGACCTGGTGGAATCCGCCATGCGCAAATGCGGTACTGAAATGCTTGCAAACAGGTTCATGACGGAGCTGTCCGGCGGAGAAAAACAGAGGGTGGTGTTTGCTCGCGCCCTTGCCCAGAAAACCCCGGTTCTGCTTCTTGATGAACCGTGTGCAAACCTGGATATCCGCCATGCGATGATTTTGATGGAAGCGGCAGCCGGGCGGACAAAAAAACAGGGAAACACGGTGACCGCGGTAATGCACGACATAAACCTGGCGCTTCGCTACGCAGACCAACTCATACTGATGGCCCGGGGAAAAATAGCCGCAGCCGGCCGCGTGCGGGATGTCCTGGAGCCCGGGGTATTAAAGCGGGTATTCGGGGTTGAGGCCCGCATAAGGCATGAACCGGCAATAAACGCACCGCAGGTGACCTTTGTAGGCCATGAATAAAACTTTGCACATACTTATCATAGCGGCATCATTTATTTTCACGGCTGCCAGCCCGGGCGCTGAAACCGGACAGATGGCCCTTTTGGGCAAAGACCGGATCCGCGACTGCGCAGGGCGCGAAATAACCGTGGAAAAACCTTTTTCACGCATAATTTCGCTTTACGGCGCCCACACGGAAAACCTGTTTTCCCTGGACGCAGATGACAAGATCATCGGGGTGGGAAGGCATCCGGACTGGCCGCCTGCAGCGCGCAAAAAACCACGATTTTCACCCCATGACGGGCCGGAAAAATTCCTGGCCGCCCGCCCGGACCTGATTTTGGTGCGTCCCATGATTGACAACGGCTACCAGGCCCTTATAAGGCGACTGGAAAGCTTCGGGATCACGGTGATCTCGCTTCAGCCGGGAAACGTCGACGAGATGAAAACCTACTGGAAAATTCTCGGCCGCCTGACAGGCAGGCAAAACGCCGCCGCATCCATGATCGAAACGTTTGAAAGAGGCGTGCTAAAGGCCCGCATGCTGGCAGAACAGATTGAAGAGAAAAAAAAGGTCTACTTCGAGGCCATCCATGACAAGTTCAAAACCTTCTCCCCGGGCTCCATGCCGTTTTTTGCGCTCAAATGCGCCGGCGGAATAAACGTGGCACAAGAAGTGAGGCCTGTTCGGGGAACCAACATAGCCGAATTCGGCAAGGAACAGGTTATGGAAAAAGGGCTTGGAATAGACGTGTATCTTGCCCAGAAAGGGCCGATGAACAGTGTTGATGTTGCGGATATAGAAAACGAGCCGGGCTTCGGGGTGATAAAGGCGGTCAGGGAGGGCGAGATTTATATTGTGGACGAAAAAATCGTGTCCCGCCCCACCCTGCGGCTTCTTGAAGGAATATTTGAAATCGGGGAAATCCTGTATCCTGCAAAATTTCCGGAACTGGAAAAAACACCATGAATCAAAAAACCGTCAAAGGCGTGGTTATTGCAGCCCCTGCAAGCGGCAGCGGAAAGACCACCTTTACCCTGGGGCTGCTGGCGGCCCTTAAAAACCGGGGTATGAAGCCCGCGGGCTTCAAGATCGGACCGGACTTCATCGATCCGGGGCTTCATTCCATGATCACGGGTCTGCCCGGCAGAAACCTTGACGGGTGGATGCTTGACCGGTCCGTAAACCTGGAGATATTTGCCCGGGGCGCCCGGGATGCAGACATTGCGGTGGCCGAAGGCGTAATGGGCCTTTTTGACGGCTTTTCAGGCGCTTCAGAAGCAGGCTCCACCGCACAGATGGCAAAATGGCTTGGACTTCCGGTACTGCTGGTGGCAGATGCATCCAAAACCGCCAGAAGCTTTGCAGCCCTGGTAAAGGGCTTTGCTGAATTTGATCCTGACTGCACAATATGCGGGGTTGCGGCAAACAACATAGCGGGTCCGGGACACCTTAAATACCTGGAAGAAGCCATGCAGCAGGTCCCGGAAGTGCCCTTTCTGGGAGGAATCCCGAGAAACAGCCGTGCCGCCCTCCCCGAGCGGCACCTGGGACTTTTCACGGCAGAGGACCGGGTACTGACAGAATGCCGCGTCGATGAACTGGCATCTTTGATCTCGGACAATCTCGACCTGGCGGGCCTGGTTGAAATGCTGCCCGAAATTCCGGCAGCCGCGCCCGATCGGCCCGCCCGGCCCGGCTCCGGGTGCCGGGTGGCCGTGGCCCGGGATGCGGCCTTTTGCTTCTATTACGAGGACAACCTGGACGTGCTCCGGGAACAGGGGTGCGAAACTGTATTTTTCTCCCCGGTCAACGACCGGAAACTGCCCGATCGCATCCACGGCCTGTACCTGGGCGGCGGCTACCCGGAACTATACGCATCCGCGCTTTCACAAAACGATTCCATGCGCGATTCGATCCGGCGGCATTGCCGGGCCGGCATGCCGGCATACGCCGAATGCGGGGGATTTATGTACCTGTGCCGGCAGATGACTGATGTCGAGGAAAGCACCTTTGACATGGCCGGGGTTTTTCCCTTTGCGACCCGGATGCAAAAGCGCCTGGCCGCGCTGGGCTACAGGGAGATCCGTCTCACCCGGGACACGCCACTGGGGCCTGCCGGAACGGTCATGCGCGGACACGAGTTCCATTATTCCCGCATGGAGAACAAGGACGAAAGCGCCGGCGTCCGGTCCGCTTACGCGGTCGCAGACCGTAGCGGCGCAAATCGCGGCGCATCCGGCTGGCTCAGCAGCCGATGCCTGGGCAGCTACGTCCATCTGCACTTCCGCAGCCAGCCGGCAATCGGCGGGCATTTTGCCCGGATATGCCGGCAATTTCAAAACGAAAGGCAAAATCGAAATGAAGCCCCATGAAATCGAAAACCAGAGCTTTGCCATCATCGCGCAGGAAGCCGGGGATCACGGATTTGATCCGGATCAATGGCAAGTCGTTTCGCGCATGATCCACACCAGCGCGGACTTCGACTACCTGCAGACCGTGCGCTTTCACCCGGATGCCATTGCATCCGGCATTAAGGCCGCTCAAAACGGATGCGCGATTATCACGGACACGCACATGGCAACAGCCGGAATCCGAAAAACGGATGCAGCCGGTTTCGGCTGCCGGGTGAAATGTTTCATCAACGACCCGAAGGTCGTTGAAGCGGCCGGAAAACAGGGCACCACCCGGGCGGCCGCAGCCGTGGATGCCGCTGTCGAAGGCATGACCGGCGGCATTTACGTGATTGGAAACGCCCCCACCGCCCTGCTGCGGTTAATTGAACAGGTGCGTTCGGGCCGGGCCGCACCCGCCCTGGTGGTGGGTCTTCCCGTGGGATTCGTGAAGGCGGCAGAATCCAAGCAACTGTTGGCGGGCACGGATCTGCCCCATATCACAAATGCCGGCCGCAAGGGCGGATCCGCGGTGGCCGCGGCCGTGGTCAATGCCCTGCTCGGCCTGGCATCGGCAAAAGGAGCATAACATGGCAGACAATTTCGGAACGCTGCACGGCATCGGGGTCGGGCCCGGAGATCCGGACCTGATCACGCTCAAGGCCGTTAAAACCCTGCAGCACGCCGATGTGGTATACACGGCCAGTTCCACGAAAAACAGCTACAGCCTGGCGGTTTCGATCGCCAAACCGCATATCCCGGAAGGCACCGACATCCGTTACCTGGGATTTCCCATGAGCCGGGACCCGGACGTGTTGAATGCGGCCTGGAAAGAAAACGCGCAAACAGTGGCCCGCACCCTGGCCCTGGGGCAAAACGCCGCCTTTCTGACCCTGGGCGACTGCCTGACCTATTCCACCTACGGGTATCTGGCCCGGCACGTGCGGCGCATCGCACCCGAGGCAAAAATGGTTGCAATACCCGGGATCACTTCCTACCATGCGGCCGCAGCCCGGATTCACAGGCCCCTTGCCGAGGGCGAGCAGTCCCTGCTGATCGTATCCGGCTGCCAGGGCGGCGGAAAACTCCGGGAGATGGGCGAACATGCGGACAGCGTGGTGTTTTTGAAAGCCTACAGGAACGCCGCAGACATCACCCGGGCCATTGACGAGCGGGGATGGCTCAAAAACAGCGTAGGCGTCAAATCCTGCGGACTGCCGGAGGAACGCATTATCGAAAATATCGACGACCTTTCATCCGCATCCCCGGATTACTGGACCGTGATTTTATCGGGAAAACACAACGGACATGAATAAGCGCGGCAAAACAGCCAAAAAATACCGCAACCTTGTGATCTCCCTTGGCATTTCCGCCCTGCTGGCAGGGGCGGGCATGGCCGCGGTGCCGGAAATGACCGCGGCGGTTGCCTGGAACCGGCTTTTTATGCCCCTGCTCCGGCTGTGCCTGTTTATCGGAATCGGGCTGGCGGTCGCCCAGGCCATCGAGGCCAGAGGCTGGACCCGGCGCCTGGGCGCCCTGGCAAGACCGATGTTTGCATACGCCAACCTGGGCCAGCGATGCAGTGCGGCGTTTTCCACCGCGTTTTTCTCCGGGGTGGCTGCCAATTCAATGCTGGTGGATTTCTACGATGAAAAAAAAATCACCCGGCCCCAGATGTTTCTGACCAATTTCATCAACCAGCTGCCGGCCTATTTTCTGCATCTGCCCACCACGTTTTTCATCGTGGTGCCCCTGACAAAAGCCGCCGGCCTGATTTATTTCGGTCTGACCTTTGCCGCGGTCGTGTTGCGCACCCTGGCTTTTGTCATCTGGGGCCATTTGTTTTTCCGGCCCGATCATGACGGCGGGCCCGAAGAAACCGTTGCTCGCCGTAAAAGCGCGGAAAACCCCGGGGCGTGGGCCGCTGTGCGCAAAAACCTGCCGGCCCGGCTTGCCGGTATTCTTACGTACGTTGTTCCCATTTACGTTGGCATATATTTTGCCGCCGGCCTGGGGGCATTTGAGGCGGTGCGAAACTGGATGGCCCATGCGGTCACGCTCAAAGCCCTGCCCGTGGAGGCATTTTCCGTGGTGATTCTAAGCTTTGCCGCTGAGTTCACCTCCGGGTTTGCCGCAGCCGGGGCACTGATGGACCAGGGCGTCATCACGGTAAAACAGACCGTGCTTGCGCTGATTGCCGGCAACGTGATCGCGTTTCCAATCCGGGCAATCCGCCACCAATTGCCGCGCTACATGGGCATTTTCCAGCCGAAAACCGGCCTTCAGATCCTGGTTTTGGGACAGTTTTTCCGGGTGATCAGCCTGCTGGCGGTAACTGCGGTTTATTATATACTGACATGAAGAATAAAACACGAAAACAAAGATTGCGTACCGGATTTACCACGGGTACGGCTGCAGCAGCCGCGGCAAAAGGCGCAGCGCAGGCCGCACTCGGCAGACAGGCGCCCGCGCATGTGGACGTGCGCCTGCTGACCGGTGATACGCTCCGGATTGCCGTGCACACCTGCACTGTAACAGACCCGTCCGCTGCGGTGTGCACGGTCATCAAGGATGCAGGAGACGATCCGGATGCCACCCACGGGGCGAAAATCGGCGCGCGGATCAAGTTCACCGGGCCCGGCGCCGGCCTGCACATCAAAGGCGGAGCCGGGGTGGGCACGGTCACCCGGCCCGGTCTGGAAACCCCGCCCGGATCGCCGGCCATCAACCCGGGGCCGCAAAAAATGATCCGCCAGTCCGTGCAGCAGGCACTGGACGCATATGCGGATTCGCGCGGAGCGGAAATCGAAATATTTGTCCCCCGGGGCGAAACCATTGCCGCCCGCACTTTAAACGCCCGGCTCGGCATCCTGGGCGGCATTTCGATTCTGGGCACCACCGGCGTGGTAAAGCCGATGAGCCATGAGGCCTACATTGCCACCATTGCTTCGGCCATGTCCGTGGCAAATGCGAGCGGGACCGATACCGTGGTCTGCACCACCGGCAGAAGAAGCGAAAGACACGCCCAGGCCCTGTTTGCCGAGCTGCCGGAACCGGCATTTGTCCAGATCGGCGACTATTTTGAAAAATCCATGCAGCTTGCGGCAAAAAACGGATTTTCGCGCGTGGTGCTCGCCGCCTTTTTCGGCAAGGCCGTGAAAATGGCCGCGGGCGCGCCCCACACGCATGCGGCAAAATCAAAAATGAACCTGGCCGAACTGGCCCGGTGGGTCCGTGACCGATGCCCGGAACCTGCGGCGGCAAACCGGGTGGCATCCGCCAACACGGCCCGGGAGGCGTTTTTTGAAATCAAGGACGCCTGCCCGGAAGTGTTCGCGGAAGTCGGAGCCCGCATGACTGCCGCGGCTCACGCCTTTGCCGGCGGCGGTCTGCGAATCCGGGCCGTGATTTTCGACTACACCGGGGAGGTGGCATTTGACACCGCGGAAAAGGGAGCATTCCTATGAAACATCGCATACTGGTCGTCGGCATGGGCATGTGCCGGGACGATCTGTGCCAAAAACATCTGGCGGCGGTTCAAAGCGCGGATTTTCTGGTAGGCACCGAGCGTCACCTGGGCTGGTTTTCCGATCATCCGGGCCGGCGGCGGCCCATCGACGCGCCCTTGCCCGAGGTGCTCGCAGAAATCGAAAAACAGGCCGAAACCGCCCGGGTTGCGGTACTGGCCAGCGGGGATCCCCTTTTTTTCGGTATCGGCGCCACCCTGATCAAGCACTTCGGCGCGCAAAACGTGACCATCCATTCCAATGTTTCCTCCATGGCCGCGGCGTTTTCCCGGATTGGCAAACCCTGGCACAACGCGGAAGCCGTGAGCCTGCACGCCAGAGACGGCGGCTATCGGCTCAATGAGGCGCTTGCTTCCGGCCGGCCGGTGTTTTTGCTCACGGATCCGAAAAACAGCCCGGATCAGGTGGCGCGCATGGTCATGGAGCGGGCCGGCGGGGCGTTTGCATTCCGGGTGTTCGAATGCCTGGGCATGGAAAACGAGCGCATCCGCAGGCTCGACCCTGCGGTGGCCGCAAACGAGCGTTTCCTGAACCCGAACGCCGTGATTCTGGAACCCGAAGAAAGCCCTGCCGCAGGATCGCCGATTTGCCCGGGCGCGCCGGAAGACCATTATCTCCATTGCCCGGCAATGATCACTAAGGCCGAAGTTCGCGCCGTGGTCTTGTCCAAACTGCGCCTGTCCCCGGAACACGTTTTCTGGGATTTGGGTGCGGCAAGCGGTGCCGTGGCAATCGAGGCGTCCCTGTTTGTCACATCCGGGCGGATCGTGGCAGTGGAAAAAAATCCGGATCGGGCCGAACACATCCGAAAAAACGCCGCAAAATATGCGCCCGGCAGAATCGAGATCGTGGAAAACACTCTTCCCGGCGCAATGGACGAACTGCCAGATCCGGACCGTGTTTTTATCGGCGGCGGCGGCAGGGATATTGCCGAAATTGTCCGCAGGGCCGCATCGCGCCTGCGTCCCGGAGGACGGATCGTGGCCAACATTGTGATACTCGAAACCCTGAACCAATGCCTGGACGCACTGGGGCGGCAGGATTTTGCCGTTGATACCGTGCAGGTCCAGGTGAACCGGTCTGCTCCCATGCCCGGCGGGATTCGCCTTGAGGCCCGAAATCCCGTGTTCGTGGTCAGCGCCGAAAAACCGGTTTAAAAACCAGAGGGACATGCAATGAGCAAAACAGAAAAACACCCTGTCCGGATCGTTGGCGCCGGCCCCGGGGACCCGGAGCTGATTACGGTCAAGGGCAGGCACGCGCTGGAGCAAGCAGAGCTGGTGGTCTATGCCGGTTCCCTGGTGCCTGAGGCCGTGCTGGCATGGGCGGGCAAACAAGTTCGGCTTGAAAACAGCGCAAAAATGCATCTGGATCAGATTGTTGACCTTATGGTCCGGGCACACGCTGCAGGGCAAAAGGTGGTGCGGCTCCATTCCGGCGACCCTTCCCTGTACGGGGCCATTGCCGAACAGATCCGGGCCCTTGAACAGCAGCACGTGCCATGCGAGGTGATTCCGGGCGTGACCGCTGCATTTGCCGCGGCCGCAAAACTCCAAATCGAATACACCCTGCCGGAAATCTGCCAGACCCTGATATTCACCCGCATGGAAGGGCGCACCCCGGTGCCGGAAGAAGAAAACCTGGCCGATCTGGCCGCGCATCAGGCCAGCATGGCCATTTACCTGTCCGCCGGCATGGCCGACAGGCTCCAGGCCGTACTCACAGACAGCTACGGGGAAAACGCCCCTGTGGCGGTGGTGTACAAGGTTTCCCACCAGGACGAAAAGGTTCTGTGGACCCGGGCCGGCAGCCTGGCCCAAACCATGAAGGCCGAAGGCATATCCCGGCAGGCCCTGGTGATTGCCGGCCGGGCGCTGGGGGCACAAAAAACCGGCTCTGCCGCTTCCCGGCTCTATGACCGCGGCTTTACGCACGGATACCGGCAGGGACATGAATAAACATCGCAAAAAATCCACTGTCGCAGTATGGGCCCTTACCCCGGCAGGATCGCAGATTGCAGCGCAAATCGCCGGGCATCTCAACGGCGCTGCGGTGTATACAGGCCCGAACGCCGGGGAAATCCGGGACGGCAAGCGGTTTGACCGCCTGGCGCAAGCAGTGGAAGAAGCCTTTGCCACCCATGACGCACACGTTTTTGTCATGGCCGCCGGCATTGCCGTACGCATGATCGCGCCGCTGATCACCTCCAAGCAGACCGATCCGGCCGTGGTGACCGTCGATGACACCGGCGCCTTTGCTGTCAGCCTGCTTTCCGGGCACCTGGGCGGGGCCAATGCCCTTGCAGCCGAAGTGGCCGACATTATCGGCGCCCGCCCGTTGATTACCACCGCCACGGACCGCGGCGGCATCCCGGCAGTCGACCTGCTGGCCGCAGAATCCGGCCTGGGCATTGAAAACCCTTCTGCGGTGCGGGCCGTGAGCATGGCGTTGATCGCGGGACAGCCGGTGATGCGATACGACCCTTTCGGCGTCCTGGACCCGTCCCTGGCTCCGTGGACGCAAACGGCACAAACCCCGGATTTTAAAAACCGGCCCGGCATATACGTGTACCATGAGACCGCCGGGCTGGCAGAAAACGTCCTGGTGCTGCGGCCCGCCTCTCTGGCCGTGGGCGTGGGGTGCAACAGCGGCACCTCGGGAGCCGAGCTTTGCAGCGCCGTAAGCGCGGTGTTTGCCCGTCACGGCCTGGCTGCCGGCAGTATCCGGCATTTGGCAACGATCTCTGAGAAAATATCCGAGCCCGGTATGCAGGAGCTGGCATCATACCTGAAATGCCCGCTCACAAGCTTCACCCGGGCCGAACTCGAATCTGTCAAAAACATCCCCACCCCCTCGGCGATGGTGGAAAAACATATGGGAGTCAAAAGCGTATGCGAAGCAGCAGCCATCCTGGCAGCCCGAACAGGACCGATCACGGTGCCCAAGCAGCGGATCGGGAACACCACCGTGGCGGTGGCGGCCCTGCCCTCTTTGTCGTAGGCATCGGGCCCGGGGACCCGGAGCACATGTCGCAAATGGCCCGGCAGGCCATTACCCGATCCGAGGTGATCTGCGGGTATGCCACGTATGTGGACCTGATCCGCCCCCTGGTCACAAATCAATCCATAATTGCAACAGGCATGACAAAAGAGGTGGACCGGGTGCACCGGGCAATTGAAACCGTTGCGCACGGACACTCCTGTGCCCTTGTCTGCAGCGGAGATCCCGGCGTATACGCCATGGCCGGGCTGGTATTTCAGGTGTGCGCGCAGAACCATATCAAAATCGGGGATCGCCCCGGGGAGCTGGACGTATCAGTCATCCCCGGCATTCCGGCCCTCTGCGCCGGGGCCGCCCTGCTGGGCGCGCCCCTGATGCACGATTTTGCCGCCATCAGTTTAAGCGACCTGCTCACCCCCTGGGAAATGATCGAAAAACGGCTGCATGCCGCGGCTATGGCCGATTTCGTGGTGGTCCTCTACAACCCGAAAAGCAAAAAGCGACACTGGCAGCTTGATGCCGCGCAAAAGATCCTGCTCGAGCACCGGAAACCCGACTCCCCGGTGGGCCTGGTGAATTCGGCCATGCGGGAAAATGAACAAATCGCGCTGACCACGCTGGAAGCCCTGGACACGGGCCGGGTGGATATGCTGACCACGGTTTTTGTGGGAAACAGCCGGACCTTTGTATACGACGGCCACATGGTGACCCTGCGGGGGTATGACGAAAAATACGAACTCGCGTTCAAGAGGGCGGAACAAAAATGACGGACAAGAAAAAACCCGCGCCCTGCCTGGCCTTTCTGGGCACGGGCTCGGAGGTGGGAAAAAGCGTGCTGGCCGCGGCCATGTGCCGGGTCCTGGCCGACCGGGGCATCCAGGTGATGCCGTTTAAGGCCCAGAACATGTCCAACAACTCCGGGGTCACCCCGGAGGGCCTGGAGATGGGCCGGGCCCAGATCGTACAGGCGGAAGCAGCCAAAACGGCGCCCCACGTGGACATGAACCCGGTGCTGCTAAAACCCGCCGGTGAATCCGGATCCCAGGTGGTGGTGCTGGGCCGGGCCGTTGGCACCAGGCGGGCCCGTGCCTATTACACGGAAAAACAGGCCATGTTCACGGATGCAGCCGCCGCGCTCGACCGCATCCGGAGCCGCTGCGATGCGGTCATTTTGGAAGGCGCCGGCTCCTGCGCCGAGGTCAACCTCATGGACCGAGACATTGTCAATCTACCCATGGCCGAGTACGCGGACGCCCCGTGCGTACTGGTGGCAGACATCCACAAGGGCGGCGTGTTCGCCCAGGTCACAGGCACCCTGGCCTGCCTGCCGCAGAAATACCGCGACCGGATCGCCGGGTTTGTCATCAACCGGTTCCGGGGGGATCCGGCGCTGTTTGCAGACGGGCCGGCCTGGCTCGAGCAAAAAACGAAGAAGCCCTGCTTCGGCGTCATCCCGTGGTTCGACCATATCCGTATCGAAGCCGAGGACGCGGTCTCCATTGAACAGGCCGCGGTTCCGCCGGCCCGGGCCATACGAAAACCCGCGGTTGCCGTGGTGCGCCTGCCCCGGATCTCCAACTTCACGGACTTTGATCCCCTGCACGCAGCATCCGGAGTGTCCGCGTACTTCATGGAACAGCCGGGGGATCTTTCCCCTTATTCCGCTATGATTCTGCCGGGCACCAAGAATACCCGGGCGGACCTGGAATGGCTGCACCGGACCGGATGGGCGGATGCCTTCCGGTCATTTCATGCAGCCGGGGGCCATATCCTGGGAATTTGCGGCGGTTACCAGATGCTTGGCACGGCCGTGCACGACCCGGACGGCCTGGAGGGCCGTGCCGGCACCACCGAAGGACTCGGGCTGCTGCCGGCCGAAACCGTGCTGGCATCACCGAAAACCACTACCCTGGCGCGCTTTGAGTGGAACGGCACCCGGGGCACCGGCTACGAAATCCACATGGGGCGCACCCGGATCACCGGCGGCGCGCCTCTTTTCCGCATACTTGAACAAAACGGCCAAGCCTGCGATTTCACCGAGGGATGCACCAGCAGGGATGAAAGGGTGATGGGCACATACATGCACGGACTGTTTGACCGGCCCGCAATCCTTGAAAAATGGCTGGCGCATGCGGGCATCCATGGCGCCGAAGTTTCCGGCCTGCACGGACCGGCCGCAAGGGACCGGCAATACGACCTGCTGACCGCCCATTTTGAAAAACATGCAGATATTGACGCCCTGATGAAACTGATGGGCTATAAGGCAAAACAATGATCCACGGACACGGAGGAAATATCTATGCCGCGGCATCCGCTCTGGGATGCCGGCTTGAAGAAATCACGGACATGAGCGCCAACATCAACCCGCTTGGCCCCATGCCCGGTCTGCTGGCGCATCTGGCCGAAAGCATCGGCAACGTCTGCCGCCTGCCGGAAGTGGATGCCGCCTCCGCGGTGCACGCATACGCCGACTGGCAGGATCTTCCCGCAGAACAGGTGATCGCGGGGGGCGGGACCACAGAGTTTCTCTACCTGCTGCCGCGGGCCCTAAGGCTCGAATCAGCGCTGGTGGTGGGGCCCGCATATGCGGATTATGCAGACGCCCTCAAGATTAACCGGGTCGATCCCGAATTTTTTATGTGCACGCCGGAGCACGGATTCCGCCCGGACCCGGACCGGCTGGCTGCGGCCGCAAGAAATGCGGATGCGGTCTATTTCTGCAACCCCAACAATCCCACCGGCCGCCTGACAGCCCCCGGGGACCTGGCCGCCCTGGCCGGCGCGCTGCCGCAGACGCTGTTTGTAGTCGACGAGTCCTACCTGCCCTTTGCCGCCGGCCCGAAAAAACACACCCTGGCGCGCTTTGACCTGCCCAACACGGTGGTGCTGCACTCGCTGTCCAAAATGCACTGCATCCCGGGTCTGCGGGTGGGATTCTGTGTGGCCCCGGCGCCGCTTGCCCAAAAGATCCGGCAAGATTGTCAGCCCTGGAGCGTAAGCACCCCGGCCCAGACGGCAATTTCATATATTGCCCAGAACCGGGAGACCGCCGGGGCCCACGCCCGAAAAACCCGGCAATCCCTGGATGCCCGGCGCAGGGACCTGTATGCAAGCCTGGCGGATACGCCGGGACTTGATCTGTATCCTTCCCATGCGACGTTCGTCCTGATGCGGGCCGCCTTTTTCACCGCACCGGAAATTGCCGCCCGTATGCTTTCACGTAGGATCCTGATCCGGGACTGCAGCAATTTCCGGGGGCTTGATGAACATTATTTCCGCATATCCTTAAAAGACCCGGATTCAAATGCACGCGCCGCGCAGGTGATCGCCGAATACGCCCGGCATCGGGCAGCAGGCCGAAAGCCGGGGAAAAAGTAATGGCACCGCTTTCCGCGTGGTACGTCATTGCCGCCGCGCTCGCGATGGACCTGGTCCTCGGCGACCCGCAAGGCTTCCCCCACCCCGTGCGCCTGATGGGATTTGCCGCAGACCGGCTGGAAAGGGGTTTGCGCAGCCGCATCGCCGTTCGGTTTACCGCCGGCCTGGTTTTTGCCGCCATCCTGGTCGCAGGCACCTACCTGCTCGGCCTGGCCGCTGTGTGGGCGGCAGGCCGGGTCCATCCGGCCGCCCGGACCCTGCTGGAAATCCTCCTGGTTTACACGTGCCTATCCGTGAAAAGCCTTTTTACTGAGGCGGAAAAAGTGCACGCCGCCCTGGCCGGCGGCAGCCTGCATGCGGCCCGAAGACAGACGGCCATGCTGGTGAGCCGGGATACGGATCAGATGGATGAGGCCGGTATTGCCCGGGCCGCGGTGGAAACGGTGGCGGAAAACTTCGTGGACGGGGTGCTCTCGCCCCTGTTCTTTGTCGCCGTACTGGGCGCACCCGGGGCCCTTGCATTCAAGATGACCTCCACGCTCGATTCCATGGTGGGTTACAAAACCGCACGCTATGAGCGCTTCGGCAAACCCGCGGCCCGGCTCGACGATATGGCAAACTGGATCCCGGCGCGGCTGGCGGTTCCGATCATATCCCTGGCCGCCGCCCTGCTCTTTGGCACCGGCCGCAGGGCCTTTGCAACGTCCCTGGCAGAAGGCAAGAATCACAAAAGTCCCAACGCCGGCCGGCCGGAAGCCGCATTTGCCGGCGCCCTTGGCGTACGCCTAATCGGACCGGGCATCTATAATGGCAAACGCGTTGACAAACCCTGGATCGGCGCCGCCTTCCCCTTGCCCGGCCCGTCACATATCCTGCAAGCCTGCGGCCTGATGCTGCTTTCCGCGATGATTGCCGGAGGCCTTGCAAGCATATTAGCGATTGCAGCCCTATAAGAAAGACGGGCCTGTTCTTCTTTTCTCTGCACGTTCGAGTACAAAGTGGAGCGGGTCGGCTACCAGAAGCACTATGCATCCAACATCGTGCTGTTTGCAAACGGCATCCCGATTGCATAAACTCGTTACCAAATGGGGGGTTCCAAAATAATGCGGGTTTTGCTATGGATTGATATATACATCCGGTTTTTATCATGTATTCGCCTTAAATAAAGGACCTCGCTTGATCATTACACTTTCCGGCGGCAGAAAGATTGATACCGAGCGCGAACTCACAGCTGCAGAGCGCCACGTTGTGCAAAAGCTGTATGCTTGGCAGTCACTGGTCGACAGCGTGGCGGCTTTCCGGGAAAAAAGAGACCAGGCGCTTCGCGCCGGATGGAACAATTCCGGGCCCGTGAGCGAGCGCCCGATTCTGCGGCAGATCATCGCAGACATGGAAGCTTCGGTTGCCGTCCGGGTGAAGAAATCATAAAAACGCTGCCTGTTTTTTTAATGAATGCCTGTTAAATCCGAATCAGAAATTTTGCTGCCATGACTGACCCTTTGCTGCTGAAAATTCAAAACGCCACTGTTGTGTGGCGCCGGCATGTGCTTTTTTCAAACCTCAGTCTGGCTATTGTTTATGTGACCCGCCAGCCCGAAAAAAAGATTTAAAACTTTTCGCCGGCGCCGGTTTCATTTATAATATCAACCCGTCAGGCTTGATGAAAAAAACGACAAGTAAAAAGAAAAGTCTTTTTTACCGAATACTTCACCTGCAGCGGGAAAACAATGAACATAGACAACCTGATTCACCTGGCCGGCAGCTTTTTTCACACGCACACCTACATTGCCATTGCCATCCTTGCGGCACTGGCCATTATTACCTATTTGCGGCCGAAACTGATCCTTAAAATCATCATAGCCATTGTCGCCGCGGTGGTTATCGGTTATATCCTCTATCTTCTCTGGCAGGCACTCACTTCCGGAATTTCCGGTAAACAAGAGATGTTCAACAAGTAACAGGCCGGAGGGCGTCATGAAACCGCTCAAAACAAAGATATTCACCTATTTCACCCTCAACATCAACCCGCCCAATGAGCTCCAGATCAATCAATGGCTGGCCGCCAATCCGGGTATTGAAATCGTTGACATGCTGCAGTCCGAATCCATGACCACGCGCAACGGCGAGATTGAACGCAACCTGAGCATAACAATCGTTTACCGGGAGTCCGAACAAGCACAATCCTGACACGGCGCTTTGCCGCATGCATCCGCAGGCCTGACAAAGGTCTGCGGCACAGGCCCCGGAAAGGAGCATCCATGACCGAACGCTTCAGATTCAATCGCATGGAACTGGCCGGATCGCTTGGAGATCTCGGGACCCTGCTGCCCATTGCCATTGCCATGATTCTTTTCAACGGCCTTAATCCCATGGGCCTTTTTTTCAGCCTGGGCCTTTTCTTCATCCTGTCGGGCATCTACTTCGGGGTGACCGTGCCGGTCCAGCCCATGAAGGTCATTGGCGCCTATGCCATTGCAAGATCCATGACGCCGGACCAAATTCTGGCTGCAACGCTGCTCATGGGCGCAGTCCTCCTGGTTGTCGGATTGACCGGGGCCATTGATGCCATCCGCAAATGGACGCCCGATTCAGTCATCCGCGGCGTTCAGCTCTCAACGGGCACGCTTCTGATCGCCAGCGGGGTTGGGTTTGTGATCGGAACATCCCGCTTCCAGGAGCTGCAGAATGCCGCAGAGCCATATCTCACCCTCCAGGCAGTCGGCCCGATACCCGTCGGCATCATCCTCGGCGTTGCCGGCGGCCTGATCACCCTGCTGCTGCTGGACAGCAAGAAGTTTCCCGCGGGCCTGATCGTGGTGGGCGGCGGTTTGATTGCAGGCCTTGTGCTGGGGGCGGGCTCCGGGCTCGGACCCGGCAGTTTTTCATTCCATCTGCCGCGGATCCTGCCTTACGGTTTTCCGGCACAGGCGGATTTTACCTTTGCCCTGCTGGTGCTGGTGCTGCCCCAGCTTCCCATGACTCTGGGCAACGCAGTGATGGCATATACAGATCTTTCAAAACAATATTTCAAGGAAAAATCAGCAAAGGTAACCAACCGGAGAGTCTGTGTGAGTATGGCCCTGGCCAACTTTTTCAGTTTCTGCACCGGCGGAATGCCCTTGTGCCACGGCGCGGGCGGACTGGCTGCGCATTACCGGTTCGGCGCCCGCACCGCGGGCTCCAACCTGTTCATCGGGCTCATTTTTGCCGGCCTGGCCATCGTGCTGGGCAACAGAATCATTGATTTCCTAAAGCTGCTGCCCATGTCGGTGCTGGGCATCCTGCTGATTTTTGCAGGCGCCCAGCTGGCCCTGACCATCATGGATCTCAAAAACCGGAAGGACTTTTTCGTGGTCGCCATGATTCTGGGCATCACCCTGGCAAGCAACTTGGCCGCGGGTTTTCTTACCGGCATCGTGATTGCCCACGTGCTGCGCTGGGAAAAACTCTCCGTGTAGCTCCGGGAGCTTTACATACATATCGATTTTTAGTATAAATTTCTTGATTCTCAAGAAAAAGGGCGAACACACAGGTTCGCCCCTACGATGTCGTGTTCCGAGACAATACCGTTGATGCCGATCCGATCTCGCAAATATTGGTAATCAATCAACAGCCCGTATCGCTTTTATTCCGCAAGGCGTCGGCTGCTTTCCGGAGATAAATCGTTTGCCGCTTACCGGAAAAAACATGATTCGATTTTCAGGCCGACTGGCTTTGTCTCTCCTGTTTGCGTGTCTTGTTGCCGCCCTTTTTCCCCTGCAGTGCTTCTGCGCCCCTGACAATCAGCCGGATTCGGACCGTCAATCCGCCCCGCCGCAATCCGTTGTCCGGAAAATCGACCTGACACCCCAGGAGCAGGCGTTTCTGGAAAAACATCCGGTTATCCGGGTGGGCAACGAGGATGACTGGCCGCCTTTTGACTTCAGCGAACACGGGCGCCCCAAGGGTTATGCCATTGAGCACCTGGAGCTCCTGGGCCAGCGCCTGGGCATTTCCTTTGAATACGTAAACGGCTACACCTGGTTTGAGCTGCTGGGGCTGTTCAAAGACGGGAAAATCGACCTCCTGCCCTGCCTGTGGATATCCGAGAACCGAAAACAGTTCATGAGCTTCACCGAGCCGTACCTGGAGCTGCCCTATGTGATTGTGGCCAGAAAAGACGATCAATCCATCCAGACGGTTGAAGACCTGGAGGGCAGGACTGTTGCGGCGGCAGAAAGATATAAGCAAAAGGAGGTGCTTGACAGCTCGTATCTGGAAATCAAAGTGCTTGCGGTACAAAACGCCCTGCAGGGACTGGAGGCCGTGGCATACGGCGAGGCGGACGCCTACATCGGATATCTGGGGACCGTAGCCTATCTTATGGCCACGCGCTTTCTGGGCGGCCTGGAAATCTGCGGCGAGACCGAGGCCCCGGAGCTGGGCCCCCAGGGTCTTCACATCGCCGTGCGCCAGGAGATGCACCTGCTCCGGGACATCCTGCAGAAAGCCATGGATGATTTAACGGACAAGGAAAAGGTGGAGCTGGCCCAGAAGTGGATCCCCGGGGAGCAAACCCGGAAACCCGAACTCAGCACCGAGGAAAAGGTCTTTTTGCGCAAAAACCCGGTGCTCAAGGTGGACAATCTGAAGAACTGGCCGCCGTTTAACTTCCATGAAAATGGCAGGCCCAAGGGCTTTTGCGTCGATTATATGAACCTTTTGGCAGACAAACTGAACATCGAAATCGCGTATGTCTCCGGGGCCGACTGGGGAGAATTTATGGATTCAGTGCAGACCCGGGACCTGGACTGCCTCTGCGATATCGTGGAAACGCCGAACCGGCGGAAGACCATCGCTTTTACGGATCCGTATTTCACCATTTTTTCCGGCATCGTGGTCCGCAAGGGAAACGAACGGTTCACCAACCTGGAGGACCTGGCCGGAAAGAAGGTGGCTGTGCCGGCGGATTTTTACTACCAGGAGTTACTGAGGAAGTACTATCCCGAGTTGCAGGCAGTAGCCGAAAAAGATACGCTGAGCTGCCTCAAGGCGGTTTCTTCCGGAAAAGTGGAGGCCGCCCTGTCTGAAAAGCCGGTTTTCGACTACCTGATCACCGAGCATTTTCTCACGGACCTCAAAAGCGTGCCGATCATGGACAGCCGGCATTTCGAAAACACGCCCGTATCCATAGGGGTAAAAAAGGACAGAACGATCCTGCGGGATATCCTGCAAAAAGCCATGGACAAGGTCACCCGGGAGGAGCGGGCCGGGCTCTACAGGCGCTGGCTAAATCAGGATGTTCCGGAGCCCGGCACCCCTAAAATCCTGCTGTCTCCCAGGGAACGCCAGTGGCTTGAAGAAAAGCAGGAACTCCGCATCGCTTTCCATCCCGCCTGGCTGCCCTTTGAAGAAATCGATGAAAACGGTTCCTGCAGGGGGATTGCTGCGGACGTCATGGATCTGCTCTCGGAAAGAATCGGCATTCCAATCCGGGGGCTCTCCACGAAAAGCTGGCAGGAAAGCCTGGCGGCCCTGGAAAACGGCAGGTCCGATCTCCTGTCCAGCGTGTCCAGGAGCAACCCGGAACAACGCGGCTTTGTTGTCTCCAAGCCGTATATCAAATCCGTCAATGTAATGGTGGTAAGACACGGGCAGCCATATATACAGGCTCTGCACGCACTGGAAGGCAAGCAGGTGGCCATCGTGGACAACAACCCCACAGGAAGCTACTTCAAAGAACACTTTCCCCGGATTGATCTTCAATTTTATCCCGACCTGAACCAGGCGCTTCAGAGTGTCTCCAAAGGGGAGGCCGATGCCGCCGTGGGCACTCTGCACCGGGTCAGCCACGCAATCCACGAACTGGGTCTCTATGATCTGAAAATCGCCGGGCAGACACCTTACAAGGAGTCCCTTGGCCTGGGCATCAGAAGCGATGACCTGATCCTGAACTCCATTATGAACAAGGCCCTGGAGTCGCTTACCGAGCGGGAGGTAAGCCGGATCACGAGAAAATGGCTGTCCGTAAGATATGATAAGGGTTTTGACACCATCCTTTTGCTGCAGATACTCGGGGCCGCGGCCCTTTTGCTGAGTCTGTTTCTTTTCTGGAACAGAAAGCTTGCCCGTTTAAACCGGAAACTCGGCGCGGCCCACGAGGCCCTGGCCATTAAAAGCCGGGAACTGGAACGGCTCTCAATTACAGACCCGCTCACTGGAATCTTCAACCGGATGAAATTCGAGGATATCCTGCTAAACGAGATCAAACGGGTCCAGCGAACCGGGCAACCCTTTTCCGTGATTATGCTGGACGTGGACAGCTTCAAGGAAATCAACGATTCATACGGGCATCAGGCCGGAGACACCGTTCTCCAGGAACTGGCCGAATTTCTGCAGTCAAGTGTCCGGAATGCCGACACCCTCGGCCGCTGGGGCGGCGAGGAATTTCTCGTCCTCTGCCCGGAAACAACGGGCAAGGGCGCAGCCGTCCTGGCCGAAAACTTGCGCGGGCTGATTGCTGCGAAAAAAATCCCCGTTGCCGGCAGGGTCACATGCAGCTTCGGAGTGGTCGAATACCGGCCGGGCGAAGGAGAAAACCAGCTCTTAAGCCGTGTGGACCGGGCCATGTACCGGGCCAAAAAAGGCGGCAAAAACCGGGTGGAACTGGCCGGCTGAGGCGCCGGACAAATTTTCTTTTCTGCAGGACCTTGAACGTTTTCACGTCAACCCCACCCCTATTTCCGTTGTTTTTTCCGAGACCAGGTGTTAGATTTCTCTTGTAGGTTTTTAAAATATATCAGCGGGTGTCCGCGATGGATTTTTTGTAAACTACCGGAGGTGATCAGATGAAAAAGAAATGGCTGTATTTAATGGTGATAATCCCGCTGGCGATTGCTCTTGCCGGGTGCGGCGCCAACAAAACAACCAAGGGTGCGGGAGCCGGTGCGGTCGCCGGAGGTCTGCTCGGCGCGATTATCGGCCACCAGTCCGGCCACAAAGAAGGCGGCGCGGTCATCGGTGCGGCTGCCGGCGCCGGGATCGGGGGCCTTATCGGCTACCGCATGGAGCAGCAGGCCAAAAAGCTCGAAACCGTTCGGGGAATGGAAAATGTTACCTATAACGAAGATACCAAGGAAATTGACGCGACCATGAACATCCTGTTTGATTTCGACAAGGCGGACATCCGCCCTTCTGAGAAAGCAAAACTCGATGAGCTCGCCCGGGTATTTTCCGAGTATCCCGAGAATATCGTGATTGTTGAGGGGCATACCGACAGCAAGGGATCGGCCGCATACAATCAAAGGCTCTCTGAGCTGCGGGCCTCAAGGGTCGCGGAATATCTCCGGTCCCAGGATATCGATATTTCGAGTCTGACGGCACGGGGATACGGTGAATCCCAGCCGGTGGCCACCAACGAAACCGCCGAAGGCCGGGAACAAAACCGCAGGGTTGATCTCCAGATCTCCGCAGACCCCGAACGGGTTCCGGAAGACGCGCCTGAGAGGCAGGGATAAAACCGGAGGAACCGCCCCGGGGGCTTGCCGTGTGGCACCGGGCAAGCTGAACAGGGGTGACAAAATAACCGGGGCGGGCGCAGCAATTGCTTCCGCCTCGGTTTGGTATGCAGTGCGAAAAACGGTAAATCCGCTGCCGGAGAAAAAACCGGCGATAATTGATGCGGCAGGCCCCGTTATTCCTTAATAATAACAAGTGCTTCGTGTTATTCGCGTACATGGCGGCTCAGGTAAGGCATGCGCACTCCTTTCACTTTATATAAAAATATGCAGAAGGCTTAACCCTGTCACCCCCCCCTGTGGCACCATCCGAAACGATTCTTTTCTAATTCTTCTTTTTAGTGCTTTTTGCAGGAATTTCAAATTCCTTGATTTTTATTGCATCACAATAAAAACCGTAGTAAATAAGTATTAAAGATAATAGTCAATTTCAAACAACGGGAGGAAAAGGATGAAATATTCTGCATTGATTGGCAATCTCCTTTTATGTGTTGCTTTGCTCTGTGCAACCGGATGTGCAACAGGAGACAGCACCATTTCTCCGGCTTTCCACAAAGCTCAGCCTGAAAAAATTGCAGTGGTTGACGTGGGCGGGGACATCAGGGGCGATGCGCCCAAAAATCAGGTCGAGGATTACTTTACAGCCGAGATGCTTAAAAAAGGCTATCGCATGATCGAAAGAAACCGGGTGAACAAGGTATTGGCGGAACAGGATTTTCAGCGCTCCGAACGCACCACAAGCTCCGAGGCGGCCCGGATCGGCAAAGTATTGAACGTCCCCGCAGTTGTTATGCTTGAGGCAAACGTGGAAGGCGAAAAAGTAAGTGTGACCGGAAAAATGATTGACACAGAAACCGCAGAAATTCTCTGGATCGGAACCGGCGGCGGCGGCAGCGGAAAAACATTGGCAACTGCAGGCGGAGCAATACTCGGAGCCTTGGGCGGCTCGCAGATCGGTAGTGGTTCCGGTAGAGTTGTAGGCGGCGTTGCAGGCGGCGTTCTCGGCGGTGCTGCGGGCAAGGCCTTATCCCCGCAAACCGCCAAGGTTGTTCAAAAAGCCATTAAACAGATGGTCGCAGAATTGCCCCAGAGGTAATCGGCAAGCATAACCCCTTATTCTATAAAGCCATTTTTCAAGGAGGCACAAAATGCATAAATACATTACGGTTTTCTTGATTGTCGTTGGTTTTATCCTCGCATCTTCAGCGGCAAACGCCTTTGATTACAAGGAATGGATCCCGCTGCTACCCGAAAGTATCGGCGGGCTGGACAAACAGGGTGAACCCGAGGGGATGAACATGGAGAAAAGCGGGCAGTCCATGTCCACTCTGAAACAGGAATATTCCGATGGCAGCGGAAATGATGCCCGCCTTACCATTGTCACCGGTACGAACGCCCCGGGCGTAAGAGAGTTTAAAACCCTGCAGCAATTCAATATGGAAACCGGGGAAAGAAAAGTAAAAACGCTCGATATTTCAGGCCATAAAGCAGTTCTTGACTTCAACAAGAAAGGCGGCAGAAGCAACCTGATGATCGCCCCGCAGGAGGAAATACTCGTGGTCATTGAGACCCGCTCCTTTGACACCGAAGATGCACTGATTTCAATGGGAAATGATGTCCCGCTTGCAGACATCGCGGACTCCGTCGAATAAAGGCATGATGTCGCTGCTTTAAGAGCAAACCCCTTCAGGGAGGCTGTTTTGAAAAAAGAATCCAGGTCAGAGAAAAAGGGCTGCCTGTCAGGATGTCTACTGGTATTTGTCATAATCATTGTATTGCTGGCAGTGTTGGCCGTGGTCGGCTACCTCAACAGGCACACGGTTGTGCCGTTTGTAACGGATAAACTGGGCATGGAGGTTTCGTCGGTAATACACCATGTCGGCACAAAGGCGGAAACCGGCATGCCCCCCGGGTTTCTGGACAATGCCTATAAAATTGACATGCCGCAGGGAGATAAAACCGTCAAGGTCACCACTTCGGATGCGCCCGCAGATCAGACCTATGACGAGTTTATTCAATATTTCAGGCAGGAGGGCTGGGAAGTTGAAAAGGAAATGGCGGCCCTGGAAATGGCACCCGAACAGATCGAGTCTGTTTCCGGATACATGGAGGAAGAAATAAGGGCTGCCGAGCTGGCCAGAAACGGCCGTAAGATGAGCCTTGCAGTTACCAGGTATAATGACGAAACTGTTGCCGCGGTATGGCATACGACTGGATCGAATGCTGCGGAGGCAAGCGGCGAACCCGCGCGTTCCGAACCTGAGAAAGCCGAAAAGGTCAAAGACCAGCCCGAAGAAGTCTCCGGCTCCGATCCTGAAGATGTACCGATTTATCCCGGATCTGTACGCACCGCCTATCAGAAGGTAGAAAAAGACGGCAGTGTCTCCCACGCGGCATCCTACGCGGCAAAAGCAGATAAAGATCAGGTGCTGGCATTCTATAAGACGGAAATGGAAGACAAGAACTGGGAAATCGTGAAAAAAGCCGAAACCCCGGAGGAAAAATATTTAGAGGCCACAAAAGCCGAAAACAAAGTTCGCATAATCATAAGGCCGAGCGATGATTACGCGGGTTATACCGAGGTGGAGATGGCGGCAGAATATTCCGAAAAACAATAACGGTTGAATCTGCTGTAGCCATCATCTTTGTTTTCTTAAAATCCGGAGCCCTGACCTGCAGGCGCTCGGGACTTCGGGCTATAACCAGAATTCCGGGGAGATGTTTGTCTGGTATCGTGCTAGCCTCAAAACCGGGGATTTTCGGCAAGCTCCCGGCTTCCGGATTGTCTCGGCCGGTAGCGATTTAAAAAGCGTTTTCCCATTGCCGGCATCGGCTCAAAAAGTGATGACCCTGTCGCTTTCTTTGATCAGGTCATAGAGATTTTTCTGGGTGCCCCTTTTGTGGTATCCTTCCTCCTCGCCGTGGAGGTCCATGAGCTTTCCTCAGGCCAGAAGCTGCCCTTCGGAAAGGATAAAGATCCTGGCCAGTTCCGTTAGCGGAAACTGCTCGGAAGCAGACTGTTCATAGCATACAGACGGGCCGTTTAAAAAGATGCTCACGTCATCCATGCCCTCGAGCATCATATTGGCCAGCCTGAAGGCGTTCCAGACCACTTCCGGGTTGTCCTCGCAGACGATCATTGCAATTTTCATTGACTGCTCTCCTTAAAACGTCTTTCTCGCTGCCAAAAGATCCGCGGCCATATCGCTCAAGGCTTATAATACATCCAGGATTCCCGGATCCGCAAGCTCATGATAAATAAAAGGGCCCTCACACTCCACCCTCACCAGAAGGGATCGCCGCAGCTCTTTCAAATGATGCGACACCAGGGGCTGTGACAAGTCAAGCGCCTCGACGATGGCGGATACCGATTTCCTGCCGCTGCTGACCAGCAGCAGTATCCTCAGCCGGTTGGCGCCTGAAAGGCTTTTGGCCAGAAAAGCGATGCATTGGCGGTCATCAACCTCGAACTGATGCAAAACCGGGCGGCCGTTTTTTCCTGCTGCCGGATTACGTGAAATTCCGTTCGGACCATCCTGCAAGGCCTTTCCTTCTTTGCTGACTGTCATCGAACACTTAGCCGGGTTTGTTTTTTGCATTTTGACTTGCCGCATTCATAAGCCGGGGCCGTAGTTTATGCCTTCCGGGTTTCGACATAGAGTGCTGAGGCCAGGGCGGCCGTGCATCCGTCTGCTGCGGCAAGTACAATCTGATTGGCGTATTTCTCCCGGAGATCGCCTACAGCAAAGATTCCCGGTATGTCGGTTTCGCATTTTTCGTCTGTAACCACATAACCGGTTTTATTCGTTTTTATCCCGGCAGGAACCAGCACATTGTTGGGCAGAAAGCCCACGAAAATAAAGACGCCTTCGACATCAAGATCCCGGCCGTCCCCTGTTTGCGCGTCCTTTAAGCCGATACGCTCAACACCCCCCAGACCGGCCCGGATTTCGGTGACAACGGAATTGAATATAATTTCAATCCCCGGCTCTGAAAAGACCCGCTCCTGGAGAATTTTGCTGCCCCGGAAGGCATCCCTGCGATGGATGATGTAGACCTTGCGCGCAATCTTTGAAAGATAAAGCGCGTCTTCCAGCGCAGTATCCCCGCCGCCCACCACGGCCACGGTCTTATCACGGAAGAAGAAACCGTCACACGTGGCGCAATAGGAAACCCCTTTGCCGAAGTTTTCATTTTCACCGGGAACTTCGAGTTTTCTGGAGGTCCCCCCGGTTGCCAGAATAACCGCGTGGGATTTCAAAAGCGTGCCGTCGGCAAGGCGAACCGCGTGGCATTCGATTCCGGGCTCTGCTGCAACAGCCTCCTTATCCAGAATCTCAAGCCCGTACCACTTGGCGTGTTCCAGGAATTTTTCACAAAGCTCAAAACCGCCGATCTCGATGAAACCCGGGTAATTGTCGACCTGTTCCGTAACTGCCACCTGCCCGCCGGGAGCACCCTGTTCAATCAATACGGTCTTAAGGGCCGCCCGCATCGCATACATCCCGGCGGTCAATCCTGCCGGGCCGCCGCCTATAATGATCAAATCATACATCCCGTCTTCTGCCATACGACCTCTTCCTTTCGGTGTTATAAATTATATAATCGAATAAATATTTATATGTTCATATTATACCGGTCTACAAAATTTTGTAATACGTGACCATTGTGCTATGCTTCGTAAGTACCTGGCTTCATCGCAGGAAAATACAGTCATAAAAATATGCAGAATCATCCGTTTTTGCAAATCTGGTATCAATGATGGATCAAAGATTTAAAACCACAAATACCATCCTTTACTGCAAGCAGTGGGAACAAGCGGTAGCGTTCTACAAAGAACGGCTGGGCCTGCAGGTCAACTTTTCAAACGACTGGTTCGTGGAATTCCGCCTGACCGGCGGTTCAAGGATCAGCATTGCAGACGAAACCCGCGCTTCAGTCAAAAGCTGCGGCGGCAAAGGTTTCACCCTGGCCCTGGAAGTAAAAGACATCGATTCGGTTTGGGCGGATATGGAAAAATCCGGCATTGGACCGGCAGATATAAAAAATCACCCCTGGGGCGCTTTTTATGACCCGGAAGGACACCGGATAGAGATCTGGCAGGACCAGCGCCCCTTATCCTGAATATGCAACGAAAAACCGGCCCGGCCGGCAAAATGGAACCTAAATTGAGCGATTTTCAAGTTTGCCGTATATACAAGGAAGATGCAGACTCGCTATAGTGAGCTATGCGAGGCTGCATCTGACGCAGTAGATGCGGTAAAGTTGAAAATCCCGGAGGGTTTCAGATTTTTAAAATAGAAATGGATGTTATCCTTTAAAATAAATTGCTTTTAAAAATCTGAAACGCTCAATTTAGGTGGAAAGGAAACCGATTTATGGAACCATCGAAAAAAACCCTGATCAACCCGCCCGGAACCGAAAAGATATACCAGCGCATGCAGTTTTCCCAGGCGGTTTGCGCCGGCAGCATGGTCTGGGTATCGGGCCAGGTCGGCATTGACGAGAACGGAAATGTCGCGGAAGGCATCGAGGCACAGGCGCAGGCGGCCTTTGCCAACCTGCAGCATGTTCTGGCAGAAGCCGGCGCCGGCCTGGAAGACGTCGTGGAGCTGGTGACGTATCACACCTCCATGAAGGAAATCGGCAAATTTTTAAAGATTAAGGCCAAATTTATACCTGAAGATTTTCCGGCCTGGACCGCGGTGGGGGTCACCGAACTGGTGATGCCCGAGCTTTTGTGCGAAATCCGGGCCACGGCAGTGATCAAAAGCGGTACCGCCTCCTGATCTATAGACGTACGTGAAATTCCGAGGGATGCAGCGCAACGCAGATATTGGACTTTTTCGAAGCCATCTGTATTGATTGAAGCCAAGAATGCGAAATTGTCCGTTTTGAGCTACTTGCCGCAAGGCAGGATCGATGCGTTCAGCACGTGTTTCGGCTTCATTCAGGCGGTATTTTCTCCGGCCAGCATGTTCATCATCAATGTGTATAACTGGCAATAATGTCTACCAGCCCGCGCCCCCTTTCAGTATCTAATTCGGGGCTTTGGGCCGCCTTTCGCACCAGCGCCATGGCGGCCTCCAGTTCCCGGGCATTTTCCTCAAAGCGGCGCTGGTTCAGGGTCCAGCCCTGGATCAGGTGTTCGCGCAGCACCCGGGTGGCCCACTGGCGGAACTGCACCGCGCGCCGGGAGTTGACCCGGTAGCCCACGGAAATGATGGCGTCGAGGTTGTAGTGCTTTATTTGTCGGGTCACCTTACGTGCCCCCTCCTTACGAACTACCGAGGATTCCTCGGTAGTTGCCGATTCTTCCAACTCCCCAATATTATAAATATTTTTGAGGTGAAGCCCGATGTTATCGGTGGAGGTGTCAAAGATCTCAGCCATCTGGCGTTGGCTGAGCCATACGGTTTCTCGCTGCGGATCAAGCCAAACCTCAACCGGTTTATCTGAATCTTGATAGATAACGATAGCGTTTTGGGTTTCGGCTTCATTCATGCGGCGGCCTCTTTGCGGTTGTTGTTCGCGCTCATCGTCAATTGTCCGGCATCCAGGCAAAGCGCCTGAATTTTTGCATATATTATCATTTCAGCAGGGGATATGCAAATTTTTACGCGCCGGTCTGCGTTTCCCCAAAGAAAAGGAACGGGGGGTGCCGGCTGTCGGGCCCGCACGCCCACGTAAAGAAAATGTACAGCATTTGCGATAAAATTTGACAGTATCGAAATTCAATATTATATATCGATATTGATATGCGAAAAAAGGAGAAGCAATGATCCGGGATTTGGAACTGGCGTTTATAAAAATCCATATTCTCTATCATGCCGACACGGAGGCGGTTTTCGGCGTCGGGCTGATGGAGGAGCTTGCCCGCCACGGATATGAAATCAGCCCGGGAACGCTCTATCCCATCCTGGCCAAGTTGGAATCCGGCGGGTTTTTGACCTGCGAAACCCGAACTGTGGCCCATAAACAGCGAAAGTATTACCGGATCACGCCTGAGGGCAGAAAGCTGCTCAACCGCATGCGGGAAAAAATCAAAGCGCTTTACCAGGAGGTCATAGACCAATGATTTATCTTGTTGTTTGCGGGGCTGCCCTTTTTGTGTCGGGGCTGACCCTTTATTCGGGCTTCGGCCTTGGCACCCTGCTGATGCCGGTATTTGCAATCTTTTTCCCCGTGCATGTGGCCGTGGCGGCAACAGCCGTGGTGCACGGGGCCAACAATATTTTCAAGGTCCTGGTCGTTGGCAGGCACGCGGACCGGGAGCTTGTGCTGCGTTTCGGCATTCCCGCGATCATGGCTGCATTTGCGGGAGCCGCCGCCCTTGGCTATGTATCGGGTTTTGACGCCCTGGCCACTTATTCCATCGGCGCAAAAACCGCCGTGATTACACCGGTCAAGCTGGTTATGGGAATCCTGGTGCTGGTTTTTGCCATGTTCGAGCTGCTTCCCCTGCTTCGGAATTTGAAGATCGACCGGCGGCACCTTTTGTGGGGCGGGCTGCTGTCTGGCTTTTTCGGGGGCCTGTCCGGCCATCAGGGGGCACTGCGATCGGCCTTTCTGCTAAAGACAGGGGTCTCCACCGAGGCGTTTGTGGGCACCAATGCCTTTATCGGCTTTATGGTGGACATGGCGCGTATTGTTGCCTATGGGGTTTTGTTTTTTGCCGCAGGTGCCGCAAGTCCCATCAGCCCGGAACAATGGCCCCTGATCGCCGCAGGAACCGGGGCTGCGTTTATCGGGGTGATCATCGGCAAGCGCTGGATGCACAAGGTCACCATGAATACGGTTCAGATGGTCGCAGGCGTTTTGCTGCTGGGCATTGCTGTCTGCCTGATGGCGGGCATTATCTGACCGGGCGGCCTTGTCTTTCCCAACCCATAGTTTTGTAAAAAAAGTGCATCCGGGCGGGCCCGGCCGGTGAGCATATTGATCGGGGTGGTCTTGCCCGCGCCATTGGGCCCCAGAAAGCCAAACAGTTCGCCTTTGCCAACTGAAAATGAAATCCCGGAAACCGCCTCCACGTTTTCAAAACGCTTGGCAAGATTTTCAACAAGGATGGATGGATTCATCTGACTTGGATTTGCCTGTATCTAAAATGCGAATGTTTTTCTCAGGTTCTGCTTTTTCAGGCGAAATACTGGTGCAAAAGCCTGGCACACAGGGCAAACAGCACCAGGCTGAACAAAACGCGTACGGTTTTTCCCTTCATCCGGGTGCTCATTAGCCTGGCCCCGGCCTGCCCCCCGGCAAAAGAGGCAACTGCCGCGGGCAGGATAAACCACCAGTTGATGGCTTCCATGGACACGTAGCCCAGAAAGCCCGTCAGCGAGGAAAAGCACACGATAAACGTCGATGATGCCGCCGCAATTTTGGTGGGGGTTTTGAGCACGTAGATCAACAGCGGCACCACAAACACACCCCCGCCGATTCCCAGAAGTCCGCCCAGAAGCCCGATGCAGGCGCCGATGGCAATACCGCCGGCCATTTTTTTCCATGACGCAAGATGGCTTTCCTCGTCTTGCCCCTGCGGAGAAAACAGCATTCGAAGGCCGGCTGTAACCAGCACTGCGGCCATGACCAGAAGAAACGGTCCAATAGCGATCCGGACGTTGAGCCAGGAGCCCACGGGTGCGGCCAGGGCAGAGGATACGATCAGGGGGATGGAAAGTGAGAAATCCACCATTCTTTTGCGTGCGTATGCATACGCCGCTGATCCGGCCGCCACCAGGTTTAAAAACAATGAGGCCGAGGCGGCGGCAGACTTTGCAAACCCCAGGATCACAAAAAGGGGGGAAAATATCAGGCCGCCGCCCAGCCCCACCATGGTGAGCAGAAAGGAGATGAAAAATATGGCCGCAAATAATGCAACAGAAATGGTCATGGCAGCAGCGCCTGAAGCTTACTTTTCATCTTTTTCCGGTTTTGAGGTATTGCACGTGCAGGGATGATTCTGCACGTCTCCGTGGCAGATGCGGATCTGCTCGGTGGTGCATTTTTCAGGTGCTTCTTTTAAGAAGTCCGGTTTCTGGCAGCAGCAATTGTTGCTTTGATTCATGACAGACCTCCTTTGTTGGAATTTGGATTTTTTAATGGCCCGGAGATGATAAAGGGTTTTTCCGGGTTTGGTTCCAGCAGATGGTTGGCGATTTTCTGCCATTTGGCCAATGTTTTTTCATTGACCCGGTAGTGGACGAAATAACCGCGCTTTTCGGCGATCACGATGTCTGCGTCCCGCAGTATCCGCAGATGCTGGGACACGGCCGCAGGCGAGAAATTCAATGACTTGGCCAGTGCATTAACACACAGGCTGCGGTTTTTGAGCAGTTCGATCATCCGCACGCGCGTGTCCACAGACAAAACCTTGAATATCCGCGCAGTATTTTCCGCAGTTTCCAATCCACCCTCCATCTGATTAAGCAGTTACGCAGATACTATTATTCAGGCGCAGGCCTGTCAAACGAAAAATTTCGCGCAAACGTGCTGCGCTCAGGAGTTGGCTTTCAGGATTCCCGCCTGTGCGCCGGGACCATGAGCACGGGCACGGTGGTGCATTTTAGCACGCGCTCGGCCACGGAGCCGTAATCAAAGTGGCTTTCCCGGCCCTGGTTGGCCATGACAACCACGTCGATGTCCTGGTTTTCCATGAATTCCAGGATTTTCTTTGCCGGGTCCCCCACCGCGGTGTGCCGGAAATACATCGGGCAGGAAGACAAAAAATTTTCACAGATTTCATCCAGGCGCTTTTCCGCGGTCTCTTTTTCCCACTTTCGCATGCGCTCAAAGTCGGCTTCCGGGTCGGTGTCGCCGTAGGCGGCGCCGAACTCCACGTATTCCTTTAACACGTACAGGATGTGGACCGCAGCCCCGTATTTTTCAGCCAGCGAGGTCACAAATGGCAGGGCGCTTGCCGCGTTTTCCGAAAAATCCGTGGGCCAGAGAATGTTCTGGATATCCGCCATGATGCCGCCTCCTTATTTGGGTTGGGGTTTATTTTATCCGTAGCAGGCAAACAAATTTCGCCCCTTGACTTAAGTCAAGGAAACGGCCGATTGCCCGGGGTACAAAAAAGGCAAACATGCGGGCCATTGATTGTTTGATGGCCCCGGAATTGCCCATATGTTTATTTGATAAGACATATTTGAAGGATTTGCAAAAAAAGTGTCTTGCAGACCTTCAGCCCCAAAGCCGGCAGTCCGCCAGACATCGCTTCAACGGAGGCATTCATGTCCAGGCAAAACCCCTTTTCTTCTCTTCGGTTTCTGCGCCCCAAACCCAAAGACGGTTCATGCCAAGAGGAATCCTTTTCCGGCGGACATGCGGCCGATCGCTGCGGCCAGCGGGAATGGGAAGATTTTTACCGCTCCCGCTGGCAGCATGATAAAACCGTGCGCACCACCCACGGGGTTAACTGCACCGGATCATGCGCCTGGGACGTGCACGTGAAAAACGGCATGATCGTCTGGGAGGTCCAGGCAACCAATTATCCGGGCTGCGGCGCGGCCATGCCCGACCACGATCCCCGGGGATGTCCCAGGGGCGCCACGTTTTCCTGGTATACCTACAGCCCGGTGCGGCTCAAATACCCCTATATCCGCTCAGCCCTGGTGGACATGTGGCGTCGCGCCCTGGAAGAACACGGGGACCCGGTTTACGCATGGCAGGCGATCGCAGATGACCCGGAAAAGGTCAAAGCCTATCAAAAGGTCCGGGGCAAGGGGGGACTTGTCCGGGTGTCCTGGGACGAGGCCGCCACCCTGGTGGCCGCGGCCCTGGTGCACACCATTGAAAAATACGGCCCGGACCGGGTGTTCGGATTTACCCCCATTCCGGCCATGTCCATGGTCTTCTACGCCTCGGGCGCCCGGTTTCTGTCTTTGATCGGCGGGTCCATGATCAGCTTTTATGACTGGTAAGCGGATCTGCCCCCGGCATCGCCGCAGATCTGGGGCGATCAGACAGACGTGCCTGAAAGCGCGGACTGGTACAAGGCCGCCTACATGCTCGTCTGGGGCACCAACCTGCCCATGACCCGCACCCCGGATGCGCACTTTTTCACCGAGGCGAGGTACCGGGGCGCGCAAGTGGCCGCAGTGGCCCCGGATTAGATGGATGTCCTGGTCAGCCTGGAAAACAAACCGATTATAAAAAAACCATAGTCCGCCAAACCAGCTCCCCAGCCCGAGGCTCGTTTTCCGCACGGCATAGGGACATCGTTTGTTGCACCAATAATCTGATTGGATTTTGACAATTGAAAACAACACAATATTTTGATTATACAAGAAAAAGACCGGATCGCGCTCAGATTAAGGAAGATTTGATAGATCCTTTAAGGAGGAATGAGGCATGAAGGTGAAATATTTTTCAGACACGGATACAGCTCACATAGAATTCACAGAGAAAGCTGTACAGGAAACAAAAGAAATAAGCGAAAATATCTATATAGACGTTGATGGAAAAGGTAACATCGTCAGCATGACTATTGAACATGCAAAAGACAATGCCGGGCTTTGGGAGTTTTCCTACCAGGAAATGTCGCGTCAAAAGGCATAGAAAAACCAAACTACGGCAGGCGATTCGATGCGCTTTCGGCTGTCTTCGGTTCCATAATCACAGCTATTTATTTCTGTATACGCCTGACCTTGTACCCGCATCTGCCGGCCAGTTCCACGGCCGCCTTTCGAACATGATCATAGTAGGTATTATATTTTTCCCGCAGTGTGGGAAAATACAGGCTGTCGTCCGCGGCGCTCGACAGTGTGTGGGCATGGGGAAAGTAATTTTTGAAAAGGGTGGTGTCGTGGCGGGCCGCGATATCGATTAGTTCCCGGTGGTGGAGCTTGTACTGCCGGGTGCGCCGATCGGTTTTGTTGAGCAGTATTCCGGCTGTCTGCGGCGCCGGGTGCCGGTTGTTTTCGATTGCCCGGGCATACTGTATCATGTTGAATGTGTCGGTCATGCCGTTGACGCCCATGCGGCTGGACTCCGAAGGGATCACGATATAATCGGAGGTGCGGAGGGCTGCCATGGTGATCTTGTTTCTCTTGTCTACATTGGCCGGTGTGTCAAACAAGATGAGGTCAAATTTTTTCTGCAGTGTGCCGGTCAGGGATCGCAGAAGCCGGACCACTTTTTGCTGGCTCCATTCCGACTCGATGTCGATGGCCGATTCGCGCTCCTGGGTCATGACCCAGAGCTCGGCCAGAGGGATTCTTCTGCTTTGCGTGCGCCCCTTTTCCCTTTTGAGCAGATAGTCGGCAATCCGCACCTTTCTGCCGGTGTTGATATCTTTAAACAGATGCGTAAGGCTTCGCTTGTCCGATTTGGCAGCGGCAACCGCGTGGATCCCCATCAGTGAGGTGGCAGAGCTGGACTGGCTGTCGAGGTCCACCACGGCAACCCGGGCCTCTTTGCCGGCTATCCGGGTAGAGGAGAAAAAATCCGACAAAAAAACCGTAATTGTCGATTTTCCCACGCCGCCCTTATTGTTATAGATCGAAATTACAGCCATTTTGCATCCCTGCGACAAAAACAACGGAAATAACTTGCAGAATTGCCTTTCAGTAAAACATCTATGCGGGAAACAGGTTTTTGTCAACCCGGAAATGCGGTTACCTCCGGAGTCAATGCCCGCAGCCCCGGGGCCCTCAAAAGCACAAACGGGATCAATTTGATTAAAATTTCATTGACACCTGAAAGTACAATCGATAATAATATACGGTTTAATAATTTATTTGGGCTTGTGTGAAGGTGTACGCGTAAGATAATGAGATATCAGGAAAAAATGCATATGGGTATTATGACGAAACGAATTTTTTGGGCTGTATTTTTCATGGCGTTATTTATCGGCGGAGTTTTTCCGTATCAAAGCGCTGCCGCAGAGGATATTGCGGTTTCCAAAATTCATACCGTTTATGTGGAAAAAGGCGAGCAGACTTGCACGTTGAGCGTAAGGGCGCTTGTTACCAATCACGGGACCACCGACAACGTCACCGTCAAGTCGGTGGCCGTGGACAAAGACGGCTTTGAGCTCCAGACCGTTAAATTCACCGGGCACATCGAGGGCGGAGAGACCCTTTCCCTGCTCGAACAGGTGAATATGTCAAGGGAAGATTACGAACAGATTGCCTCCTGGGAACAAAAAGAATAAAAAACCCTGACCCCCGCGCCGGTTTTATTTACCGGCAACCCCCGGGCAACCGGCGCCCGCCGTCCCCTTCCGGCAGGCGCCGGTTGCTTTTTTACCCCTTACAAAAAATGCACACATTGACAATCGGCTATACCAATAGGCGGACCTGAGTGTCCGGCCTCCCCCGGAAACTTACGCGCACGCCCCCCTGACTTCAAAAAACCATAATAATTATAATAACTATAAATTTTTATTTCAGTTTTTGCCCGTCTTGAAAATTAATCTTTTATTTTAGGTGCTTACTTAAAAAATAAAAAATTTAATTTTTTTCTTGACACATCCTTGAATCTGCAATTAATATAAAAACTAAAAAATCAACCCTCTTTTTATAAAGGAGGACACCTGCCATGGACGAAGTTTTTACCGTTTTTAAAGCCAGCCAGCACTGCAACGTTTCCCCCAAAACCATCATCAACTGGATTGACGCCGGCCACATCAAGGCCTACCGCACCCCCGGGGGACACCGCCGCATCAACCGCAGGGACCTGGAAAACTTCATGCGCAAACAGGGCATTCCCATTCCCGAGACAGAAATTGAAGAAGACGGGCGCAAAAAGATCCTGGTGGTAGACGACGATCCCATTATCGTGGAAAGCATTGTCCAGGCCCTGGAGGAAGACGAGCACGACTACGAGGTCATCTCGGCGGCCGACGGCTTTGAAGCGGGCCTGCAGGTCAATCACTTCAAGCCGAATCTGCTGATTCTGGATATCATGATGCCCGATATCAAGGGATACGAGGTCTGCCAGAAGATCAAGGCCAATAAGGAAACCTGCGATACCCGCATCATCGTATTATCTGCATACCTGGACGAGGAAAAATTCAAGCAGATGAAGGACAACGGTGCAGACGCCTGCTTTTCCAAGCCCCTTCCCCTGCCCCAGCTCAAGGAGGAAGTGGCCCGGCTGCTTTCCACCGGCTAAAACCGGCTGACGCCTGCCGGCACCAGCAAATTCGAGGAGGCATTCATGAAACTCAAAGAAGCCCTTGAAAAAAAACAATTCGCAGTCACCACCGAGGTCCAGGCCCCTGTTGAACAGGAACCCGAAGACCTGATCAAGAGCCTGAACCTCATCCGGGGGCGGGTAGACGGGGTTTCGGTTTCCGAGGTCGAGTTCGAAGGCATTGTGGGCGATACCATCAACACCTGCCAGACCCTGAAGGAAAACCGGTTTGAATCCATCTACCAGACCACCACCCGGGACAAGAACCGCCTGCAGCTTCAAAAGGACCTGTTTTCCGCCCA